>NZ_JBBKZT010000001.1:0-849741 GCF_037889975.1 Variovorax rhizosphaerae
TGTCGTTTGCGTTTGGCTTCACCCATCGGGTGAGTCTGCCAAATCAGCCTAACTCCCCGCCAGTGCTGGATTCCCGCACTATCGGACGGGGGTAACTGCCGTTTTTAGGTTTATTTGATGTCCACGCCATAGAAGGTGTGGCGGCCGAACGGGCTCAACTTGAAGTCGATGACTTCCTTGCGCACCGGCTTCAACTGCACGGCGTGCGCGATGGTGAACCACGGCGCCTGCTCCTTGAAGATCACCTGCGCCTTCTTGTAGAGCGCGTCGCGATCGGCCTGCTTGGGCACGTTCTTGGCCTTCAGCACCAGTTCCTCGTAAGGCTGGTAGCAGAATTTGGCGACGTTCGAGCCGTTGGACTGGGCCGATGCGCAGCCGAGCAGCGTGTACATGAAGTTGTCCGGATCGCCGTTGTCGCCGGTCCAGCCGAGCATGCCCATCTGATGTTCGCCGGCCTGCATGCGCTTGCGGTACTCACCCCATTCGAAGGTCTTGATCTCGGCCTTGACGCCCACCTTGGCGAGGTCGGCCTGCATCAGCTCGGCGATGCGCTTGGCGTTCGGGTTGTACGGGCGCTGCACCGGCATGGCCCACAGGTCGGTGGTGAAGCCGTCCGGGTGGCCGGCGGCGGCCAGCAGCTTCTTGGCGCCTTCCGGATCGTACGGATCGTCCTTGATCGCGTCGTTGTAGGACCACATCGTCGGCGGGATCGGATTCTTGGCGGCGACGCCGGCCGTGAGGTACACGCCATCGATGATGGCCTTCTTGTTGATGGCCATGTTGATGGCCTTGCGCACGCGCACGTCGTCGAAGGGCTTCTTGGTGGTGTTGTAGGCGAGGTAGCCGACGTTCAGGCCGGGTTGCTCGAGCACCTGCACGTTCGGGTCCTTGCGGATCGCATCGAGGTCAGCCGGATTGGGGTACGGCATGACGTGGCACTCGCCCTTTTGCAGCTTGGCCCAGCGCACCGACGCATCGGGCGTGATGGCGAAGATCAGGTCATCGATCTTGGCCTTGCCGCCCCAGTATTGCGGGAAGGCCTTGAAGCGGATGATCGCGTCCTTCTGGTACTGCACGAGGTAGAACGGACCGGTGCCGATCGGGTCCTGGTCCACCTTCTCGGGCGTGCCGGCCTTCAGCATGGCGATGGCGTATTCCTTCGACTGGATGCCCGCGTACTGCATGGCCAGGTTCGACAGGAACGGCGCCTCGGCCTTGTTGAGCACGATCTTGACCGTGTAGTCGTCAACGCGGTCGACCGACTTCAGCAGCTTGGACATGCCCATGTCGTTGAAGTACGAATGGTTCGGGCTCGTGACCTTGAAGAAGGGGTCGTTCTCCTTCCATTGGCGCTCGAGCATGAAGATGAAGTCGTCGGCGTTGAAGTCGCGCGTGGGCTTGAAGCTCTTGCTCGTGGTGTGCCACTTCACGCCCTTGCGCAAGTGGAAGGTGTACTCGGTCCCGTCGGCCGAGATGTCCCACTTCTCTGCCAGCCCAGGTATGACCTTGGTGCCGCCGCGCTCGAACTCGACGATGGTGTTGTAGACCTGCGTGGTCACGTCGAAGGAAGTGCCCGTGGTGTTCACGCCAGGATAGAAATTCTCCGGGCTGCCCTCGGAGCAATAGACGAGCGTCTTGGCCGCTGCGGCGCCACAGGCAAGCGCAAACGCAGCGGGAACGATCAGGGTGGCAGCGGCACGAATGCGGCGCGCAACGCGGGACTTGGCTTTCATTGCGGAAACTCCTTCAGACGGGAAACGGGAAAAGGTCTGCACGCCAACCATCAGGCCGGCGCAAGTTGCGGATTATGGGCACCGACAGGCGCGGCGCCATCCAGGAATTTCTCGGCGTGATGGCAGGACACCATGCGTTCGTCGAGCGCGCGCAGCACTGGGCGCTCGGCGCGGCAACGCTCGGTGGCGTGGGAGCAGCGCGTGTTGAAGACGCAGCCCGTGGGCGGGTTCAGCGGCGAAGGCAGTTCGCCCTGCAGCACGATGCGCTGGCCCGCGGCGAGACCCGGCGTCGAGGCGAGCAGCGCCTGCGTGTACGGATGCAGCGGCCGCGCGAAGATGCGCGACTTGGCGCCCTGCTCGACGACGTGGCCGAGGTACATCACCATCAGGTCATGCGCGATGTGGCGCACCACACCAAGGTCGTGCGAGATGAACAGGTAGGCCAGGCCGAGTTCATGCTGCAGGTCGGCCAGCAGGTTCAGCACTTGCGCCTGGATCGACACGTCGAGCGCGGACACCGGCTCGTCCGCCACCAGCAGGCGTGGCGACAGCATCAATGCACGCGCGATGGCGATGCGCTGGCGCTGCCCGCCCGAGAACATGTGCGGATAGCGGTTGGCATGCTCGGGGCGCAGGCCGACGCGCGACAACATCTCGCGCGCCTTGGCTGCGCGCTCGGTCTTGCCGAGGCTGGTGTTGATGGCCAGCGGATCTTCCAGCACCGCTGAGATCTTCTTGCGCGGATTGAGCGAGCCGTAGGGGTTCTGGAACACCAGTTGCACCGCCTGCCGCAACTCGCGCTTGCGTTCCGCTGGCGGATTCACTGCATCCATGCCGACGATGCTGAGCTGGCCCGCGGTCGGCTTCTCGATCAGCGTGACCATGCGCGCCAGCGTGGACTTGCCGCAGCCCGATTCGCCGACCACCGCCAGCGTGCGGCCCCGTTCGAGCCGGAACGAGACTTGGCCCACGGCCTGAAGATGCGCAGGCGCCTTGAACAGGCCGCGCTTGATGTCGTAGACCTTGCGCAGGCCCTTGGCTTCGGCGACGAGTTCCGTCGTCATTGCAGCGCATCCACCGGTTGCGGACCATCGCGCTGGATCAGGACTTCGCGGTTCGGGTCACCCAGGGCGTAGTGGCAGCGCACCTCGCCGCCTTCGCCTGCGGCAATGGGACGCAGCTCAGGGCGGACGGCGCGCGAATGGGCGGTGGCGTAGCTGCAGCGGGGGGCGAACAGGCAGCCGGCCGGGCGGTCATGCACCCCGGGCACGACACCGGCGATGGTGGCGAGTCGGCCCTCGGGCGCGGCACGTTCGGGCAGGGCGGCGAGCAGGGCCTCGGTGTACGGATGCTGCGGCCTTGCGAAGAGGCGGTCGACGCGCTGCTGCTCCACCACCTGGCCCGCATACATCACGGCCACGCGTTGTGCCATGTCGGCCACCACGCCCATGTTGTGGGTGATGAGCACCAGCGCCATGCCGCGCTCCTTCTGCAGGCTGCGCAACAGGTCGAGGATCTGCGCCTGGATGGTGACGTCGAGGGCAGTGGTCGGCTCGTCGGCGATCAGCAGGCGCGGATTGCAGGCGATGGCCATCGCGATCATCACGCGCTGGTTCATGCCGCCGGACAGCTGGTGCGGGAAGGAGTTGATGCGCGTCGCCGGCGCGGGGATGCCGACCTGCTCCAGCAACTCGATCGCTCGCTTGTGCGCGGCGCGCTTGTCCAGGTTCAGGTGCAGGCGCAGCGTCTCGATGATCTGGAAGCCGATCGTGAAGCACGGATTCAGGCTCGTCGTCGGCTCCTGGAAGATCATCGCCACGTCCTTGCCGACCAGCGTGCGGCGCGCGCGGTCGGACAGGCCGAGCAGGTCCTGGCCGGCAAAGCGCAGGTGCTTGGCGCGCACCTTGCCGGGGGAACCGATGAGTCCCATCAAGGCCATCATCGTCACGCTCTTGCCGGAGCCCGATTCGCCGACGATGCCGAGCACCTCGCCCTCGTCGACCTGAAGGCTCACGCCATCGACGGCATGCATGATGCCGCCCTGCGTGGGGAACTCGACGTGGAGGTCCTGGATTTCCAGAAGTGCCATGGGTTCTATCGCTTCAGCTTCGGGTCCAGCGCATCGCGCAGGCCGTCGCCCACCAGGTTGAAGGCCAGCACCGCGGCCAGGATGGCGAGGCCCGGGAAGGTCACGACCCACCAGGCGCGCAACACGAACTCACGCGCGTCCGCCAGCATCGTGCCCCACTCCGGCGAAGGCGGCTGCGCGCCGAGGCCGAGGAAGCCCAATGCGGCAGCGTCCAGGATCGCGGTCGACACGCCGAGCGACGCCTGCACGATCAACGGCGCGGCGCAGTTCGGCAGCACCTCGCGGAACATCAGCCGCAGCAGGCCGGCGCCGCTCAGGCGCGCGGCCGTGACGTAGTCGCGCGAGACTTCCGAGATGACCGCCGCACGCGTGATGCGCACGTAGTGCGGCAGCACGACGACCGCCACTGCGAGCATCGCGTTGATCAGTCCGGGGCCAAGGATCGCCACGATCACGATGGCCAGCAGCAGGCTCGGCAGCGTCAGCACGATGTCCATGAGCCGCATGATCGCGATCTCGACGATGCCGCGGAAGAAACCGGCGATCAGGCCCAGCGCAATGCCGACCGCCATCGACAGCGCCACCACCGCGACGCCGATCGACAGCGAGAGCCGCGAGCCCCACATCAGGCGCGACAGGATGTCGCGGCCGATGGCGTCGGTGCCGAGAAGGAACCGCATCGACCCCCCCTCCTGCCAGGCCGGCGGCCGCAGGAAGGCGGCGCTGTCGGTCTCGTTGGGCGCATGCGGCGCGATCCACGGCGCGAACACGGCCACGACCAGCAGCACCACGATCACGGCCAGTCCCATGACTGCGCCCTTGTTGGCCGAGAACGAGGTCCAGAACTCGCGCAGCGGGCCGGGCGGCGCGGACGCGCCGTTGACAACGGGGGATGCGAGTTCGGTCACTTCCTGATCCTCGGATTGATGACGCCATAGGCAACGTCGACGAGCAGGTTGACCAGCATCACGATCACGCCCAGCAACAGCATGCCGCCTTGCAGCACCGGATAGTCGCGCCGCCCGATCGCCTCGATCAGCCACTTGCCCACACCCGGCCAGGAGAAGATCGTCTCGGTCAGGATCGCGCCGGTGAACAGGACGCCGACCTGCAAGCCGATCACGGTCACCACCGGGATCAGCGCATTGCGCAGCGCATGCAGCGCCACCACGCGGAACTTCGACAGGCCCTTGGCGCGCGCCGTGCGGATGTAGTCCTCGCCGAGCACTTCGAGCATGGCCGATCGCGTCATGCGCGCGATCACCGCCAGCGGATTGGTGCCGAGCACGATGGCCGGCAGGATCAGGTGCTTGAGCGCCGACCAGAAGGCGCCCGGCTCGTCCGACTTGAGCGAGTCGATCAGCAGGAAGCCGGTGCTCGGCTCGACGAAGTACTGCACCGCGATGCGGCCCGACACCGGCGTCCATCCCAACTGCACCGAGAAGAACAGGATCAGCAGCAGCCCCCACCAGAAGATCGGCATCGAATAACCGGTCAGCGACACGGCCATCACGCCATGGTCGAACACCGAGTTGCGCCGCACCGCCGCGATGATGCCGGCCGGAATGCCCAGCAGCAGCGCGAACAGGATGGCGCACACCGCCAGTTCCACCGTCGCCGGGAACAGCGACAGGAACTCGCTCATCACCGGCTCCTGCGTGATCATCGACTTGCCGAGGTCGCCCTGCAGCACGCGCCACACGTAGATACCGTATTGCGTGATCAGCGGCTGGTCGAGCCCATAGGCCTTGAGCAATTCGGCATGGCGCGCCGCGTCGATGCCGCGCTCGCCGGCGAGCGTCTCGATCGGGTCGCCCGGCACCAGCCGGATCAGGAAGAAGGCCAGCATCGTCATGCCGATGAAGGTCGGCACGAGCAGGCTCAGGCGCGTGAAGATGAAGCGAAGCATTCGGCAGTGACTATGCAAGTCCAATGCCGGCCTCGACCTCCGGCTGAACCCTTACGACCTTTGTACAAACTCTGGCTCGCCCCCGTGATCTGCGCACTGCGTGCGCTCCTCCAACCCCCTACCGGGCGCGCATCCAGCGGCCCGGCGAAGCCGGTTCCGCGGATGCCCGCGAACGGCGTCGCTGCGCTCGCTTTGATCGCGCAACCACTCGGATGGACAACCCCTGCTCCGTCAGGGAGATGGAATGAGCGCCCCGTTGTGACGCGGACTTGGGCCGGGCGTTATCAGCGCAGCTCTCGACGCAGGATCTTGCCCACCGGCGTCTTCGGCAGGTCGGTGCGGAACTCGATCAGGCGCGGCTGCTTGTAGCCCGTGAGGTTGGTGCGGCAGAAGTCGCGCACCTGCTGCTCGGTGAGTTCCTCCGCCTTCTTCACGATGACCAGCTTGACGGCTTCGCCGGTCTTGTCGTCGGGCACGCCGACCACCGCGCATTCCATCACGCCGGGCATCATCGCGACCACTTCCTCGACCTCGTTCGGGAACACGTTGAAGCCGCTGACGATCACCATGTCCTTCTTGCGGTCGACCACCTTGAAGTAGCCGCGATCGTCCACGGTGCCGACGTCGCCGGTCTTGAAGTAGCCGTCGGGCGTCATGACCTTGGCCGTCTCGTCGGGGCGCTGCCAGTAGCCGGCCATCACCTGCGGGCCCTTGATGGCAATCTCGCCGCGCTCGCCGTGCGGGACTTCGTTGCCGTCGTCGTCGAGCAGCTTGATGTAGGTGCTGGACAGCGGCATGCCGATGGTGCCGGAGAACGCCTTGCTGGTGACCGGGTTGCAAGTGACCGATGGCGAGGTTTCCGACAGGCCGTAGCCCTCGACGATCGGGCAGCCGGTCTTGTCGAGCCACAGCTTGGCGACAGCGCCCTGCACCGCCGTGCCGCCGCCGACCGACACCTTCAGGTTGCGCCAGTTGACCAGGCCGAAGTCCGGGTGATTGGCCAGGCCGTTGAACAGCGTGTTGACCGCGGGAAAGCTGTGGAAGGTGTGCTTCGACAGTTCCTTCAGCACGGCCGGCAAGTCGCGCGGGTTGGGAATGAGGATGGTCTTTCCGCCGGTGCGCATGCCCAGCATCATGTTCACCGTGAAGGCGAAGATGTGATACAGCGGCAGCGCGCAGACGCTGGTGGATTGCTCGTTGGCCGGGATCGCGCGCATGACCGGGTCGTTCCACGCCTCCGACTGCAGCACGTTGGCGATCACGTTGCGATGCAGCAGCACCGCCCCCTTCGACACGCCGGTGGTGCCGCCGGTGTACTGCAGCAGGGCCACGTCATCGGGGCCGATCGCATGCTTGTCGAGCTTGCGCACGCTGCCCTTCTCGACCGCGTCGTTGAAGCGCACGGCGCCCGGCAGGCTGTACGACGGCACCATCTTCTTCACGTTGCGCACGACGTAGTTGACGATGAGGCCCTTCGGGAAGCCGAGCTGGTCGCCCATCGCGCACAGGACGATGTGCTTGACCTGCGTCGCCGCAACGCACTGCTGCAGCGTGGACGCGAAGTTCTCGATGATCACGATCGCCTTGGCGCCGGAATCCTTCAACTGGTGCTCCAGCTCGCGCGGCGTGTAGAGCGGATTCACGTTGACGATCACCAGGCCCGCGCGTAGCACGGCGGCCACAGCGATCGGGTACTGCGGGATGTTCGGCATCATCAGCGCGACGCGGTCGCCCTTGACCAGGCCGAGGTTCTGGAAATACGCCGCGAGCGCCGCGCTCATCTTGTCGGTCTGCGCGTAACTCAAGTCCTTGCCCATGAAGCTGTAGGCAATGCGCTCGGAGTAGCGCGAGAAGCTCTCCTCCATCAATCCCACCAGGGAGGTGTATTGCGAGGCATCGATGTCGGCAGGCACGCCTTCGGGATAGCTCGCGAGCCAAGGACGATCGGTCATTTTTTGAATCTCCAAAACGGGAAAAGGCATGCGCAGCCGCTGGGCGTGCGCATGCCGGTATTAGACCAAAGCCGCGAAGGGGTCGACCGGGCATTGTCAGCCCGGCGACAGGGGGCGGGGGCCTGATCGCGCGATATCCGGAGATCGCGTTGCGCGGCCAAGGGGTTGGATGCAAGGCGCCCGTGCGCAGCAAGGCTTCGGCCTTGCAAGCGCGGGCAACGCCGCAGACGGCCCCTTGGCCACGCAACCCGAAGGGAAGGCACGCCACGGCGCGCCCCTCTGCGTTGCGCTCCTTGCGTGTGCCAATGCACACGCGGCGTCACGCGCCTTGATGGTCACGCCGTGGCATGCCTTCGCGACTCCGGATATCGCGCGAACAGGCCCCTACTCGATCGCCTTGCCCATGTCCTCGACCACCTTCTTGGCGTCGCCGAAGACCATCATGGTCTTGTCCATGTAGAACAGCTCGTTGTCCAAGCCGGCGTAACCGGCGGCCATGGAGCGCTTGTTCACGATCACCGTCTTGGCCTTGTAGGCCTCCAGGATCGGCATGCCGTAGATCGGCGTGCCCTTGGTGAGCGCGGCCGGGTTCACCACGTCGTTGGCGCCCAGGATGATGGCCACGTCGGCCTGCGCGAACTCGCCGTTGATGTCTTCCATCTCGAAGACCTGGTCGTAGGGCACCTCGGCCTCGGCCAGCAGCACGTTCATGTGGCCTGGCATGCGGCCGGCCACCGGGTGGATCGCGTACTTCACGGTCACGCCCTTGTGGATCAGCTTCTCGGCCAGTTCATTGACCGCGTGCTGCGCCCGCGCCACCGCAAGGCCGTAGCCCGGCACGATGATCACGGTCTCGGCGTTGGACAGCATGTAGGCCGCGTCGTCGGCGCTGCCGCTCTTGACCGGGCGCTGCTCCTTGGCGCCGCTGGTCGCAGCGACCGCCTCGCCGCCGAAGCCGCCCAGGATCACGCTGAAGAACGAGCGGTTCATCGCCTTGCACATGATGTAGCTCAGGATCGCACCCGAGGAGCCCACCAGCGAACCGGCCACGATCAGCATCGCGTTGTTCAGCGAGAAGCCGATGCCCGCCGCCGCCCAGCCCGAATAGCTGTTGAGCATCGACACCACCACCGGCATGTCCGCGCCGCCGATCGGGATGATGATCAGCACGCCCATCACGAAGGACAGCAGCACCATCAGGAAGAAGGCCAGCCAGCTTTCGGTGAAGACGAACACCAGGCCCAGGCCGATGGTGATCAGGCCCAGCACCAGGTTGACCATGTGCTGGCCCTTGAACTGCACCGGCGCGCCCTGGAACAGGCGGAACTTGTACTTGCCCGAGAGCTTGCCGAAGGCGATGACCGAGCCGCTGAAGGTGATCGCGCCGATGGCCGCACCCAGGAACAGTTCCAGTCGGTTGCCGGCGGGAATCGCGAAGCGCAGGAAGCCGTCGACGATCATCGCGCCTTCCGGCGTGTTGACCGTGCCCGCCGCCTGCACTGGCAGCGGCGTGATGCCGAAGGCCCAGGGCTCGACCACCGCGGCCACGGCGATGAACACCGCCGCCATACCGATCATGCTGTGGAAGAACGCGACCAGTTCGGGCATGGCCGTCATCTCGACCGTCTTGGCCCGGTAGGCGCCGTAGCCGCCGCCGGCCAGCAGGCCCAGCAGCACCCAGCCCATGCCGACCAGGTTTCCGGCAGAGAGCTGCAGGACCAGCGCGGCCGTGGTCAGGATGGCGATGGCCATGCCGACCATGCCGAACATGTTCCCGCGGATCGAGGTCGTGGGATGCGACAGGCCCTTCAAGGCCTGGATGAAGCAGATGCTGGCGACGAGGTACAGCAGCGTGACGACGTTCATGCTCATTTGGCTGCCTCCTTGGCGGCCGGAGCCTTCTTCTCTTTCTTCTTGAACATCTCCAGCATTCGCCGCGTGACAAGGAAGCCACCGAAGACATTCACCGCGGCCAGCGCCACGGCCAGCACGCCCATGGTCTTGCCGAAGACGGAGCTGGTCATCGCGGCCGCCAGCATCGCGCCGACGATGACGATCGCGGAAATCGCATTGGTCACGGCCATCAGCGGCGTGTGCAGCGCGGGCGTGACGGTCCAGACCACGTGGTAGCCCACGTAGATGGCCAGCACGAAGATGATCAGGTTGATGACTGTGTGGGAGACGGGATCCATGGCTTCTTCCTCCTCGTTATGTGCGGGTGACCTGGCCGTCCTGCGTCATGCGGCAGGCGGCGACGATGTCGTCCTCGAGGTCGATCTTCAGCGCGCCTTCCTTGGTGATGACCAGCTTCAGGAAGTCGAGCACGTTGCGCGCGTAGAGGGCCGAGGCGTCGGCTGCGACGAGCGCGGCGAGGTTGGTCTCACCCACCAGCGTCACACCATGCTTGATCACCGTCTTGTCGGCTTCGGAAAGCGGGCAGTTGCCGCCGATGCCGTCAGGACCCTTGCCCGCGGCGATGTCGACGATGACCGAGCCGGCCTTCATCGACTTGACCATGTCCTCGGAAATCAGCGTCGGTGCCGCGCGACCCGGGATCAGCGCGGTGCTGATCACGATGTCGGCCAGCGCCACGCGCTTGGCCACCTCGACCTGCTGGCGTGCGAGCCAACTCGGCGGCATCGGCTTTGCATAGCCGCCGACGCCGACCGCGGCTTCCTTCTCTTCATCGGTGTCGTAGGAGACCTCGATGAACTTGGCGCCCAAGGATTCGATCTGTTCCTTCACGCTCGGGCGCACGTCGCTGGCCTCGATGACCGCGCCCAGGCGCTTGGCCGTGGCAATGGCCTGCAGGCCGGCCACGCCGACGCCGAGGATCACTACACGCGCGGCCTTCACGGTACCGGCCGCCGTCATCAGCATCGGGAAGAAGCGTTGGTAGCGGTCCGCCGCGATCATCACGGCCTTGTAGCCAGCGATGTTGGCTTGCGAAGAGAGCACGTCCATGCTTTGCGCGCGGGTGGTGCGGGGTGCGGCTTCCAGCGCGAAGCTGGTGAGGCCGGCGCTCGCCAGGCGTTGCAGCCCAGCGGCATCGAACGGATTGAGCATGCCGACAACGACGGTGCCGGGCTTCATGCGCGCGGCTTCGGCATCGCTCGGCGTTCGCACCTTCAGCACGATGTCGGCGGCGAAGGCGCCATCGGCATCGGTGATCTCGGCGCCCGCCGCCTGGTAGGCGGCGTCAGTGACGCTGGCAGCAACGCCGGCGCCCGATTGCACGCGGACCGTATGGCCCTGCGCTGTGAGTTTTTTCGCCGTTTCGGGCGTGACCGCCACGCGGGTCTCGCCGGCGGTTGTTTCGCCGGGCACACCAATCAGCATAGTTATTTCTCCTCGGGCCAAGCCCCTCGGTACCTCGATGACATTCGGCGCAGACTTTAACTTAGGACCCCCTCTTGTCACGCTTTGTGCTGCATTTGAACGTCCAGCTACATTTTTGATAGCGAATGTTCCGGTTGCGGTTTAATGCTGTCGGGGACCGAAAATTGGTACTTTTGACTAATTCTGACTGTAGTTGACGTTTGAAGCCGCGCTTCGTGCGGAAGTTGACAGTTGAAATCGGTCGGGAGTGTGTCGCGTCACAAAGACAACCCCTAGACTCGGAAGTTCTAATAAAACGCAAGGGATTGGAATGCGAATCGCAGCGCTCGATGATGAGCCGTCACAGCTCGAGCTGATACGGCACACGATGGAAGGCATCGGACACGAATGCCATGGGTACACCGAAGGGAAGACACTGCTGCGCGATCTACGACAGCAAAGCTTCGACCTCCTCATCCTTGACTGGACGCTGCCGGAAGTCTCCGGCCCGACGATCGTCAAGTGGATCCGCCAGGATCTCGCCAGCCGACTGCCCATCCTGTTCGTGACGAACCGTCGCGAAGAAGCCGACATGGTCGAGGGCCTCAGCGCCGGTGCCGACGACTTCATGGTCAAGCCGATCCGCGTGGGCGAACTCGAAGCGCGCGTCAAGGCGCTGTTGCGTCGCGCATATCCGAGCCAGCACGAGGCCGAAGTCCTGTTCGGGCCCTACCACTTTCACCTCAATTCGCGCACCCTTCACGTCAACGGCGCACCGATCGAGCTGAAGCACCGCGAATACGAACTCGCGCTGTTCCTGTTCCAGAACATCGGCCGGTTGCTGTCGCGCGAGCATCTGCGTGAAGCGGTCTGGGGCATGGGTCCGGACGCGCCCTCCCGCTCGCTGGACACGCACATGTCGCGCCTGCGCACCAAGCTCGACCTGCGCCCGTCCAACGGCTTCCTGCTATCGGCAGTCTACGGCCTGGGCTATCGCCTCGAAGCCATCGACGTCGATTCGCTCAACTCGATGCCGTCGAGCCAACCCGGCTCCCTCAGCGCGATCGCCTGAGTTCGCCATGTCCACGCCAGGCTGGTCACGCGCGGCTGCAGCGTTGCTGCTGACGACGGTGCTGGGGGGCACCGGCGTTTGGGCCGCCCCCGCGGGTTTCGTGCAGCACCGCGTGATCGCGGGCGAGACCCTGGCATCCATCGGCGAGCGCTACCTCCGTACGCCGACCCTCTGGCGCGAGCTTCAATCGATCAACAACATCGCCGATCCGCAGAAGCTCGTGCCGGGCAGCATCGTGAAGCTGCCACGTCGGCTGGTGCGTCCGGCGGGCCTGGCGGTTGCGCAGGTGGAGTTTGTGCAGGGCGCGACCACGGGAGCCATGCCGGCAGCCAAGGACGTCGCGCCAACGCCGCTCGCCACCGGCGACGCGGTCACCGAGGGCACCAAGCTCAACGTCCCCGAAGACGGCTACCTCCGGCTCAAGCTGGCGGACGGTTCGGTGGTGCGGGTGCTGGCCGATTCCGATGTGGAACTCAAGCGCCTGCGCGGCAAGCGCCCCGGCGCCTCCTACCAGTCGGTGATCGAGGTGCACAAGGGCAAGGTCGAGTCCGAGGTGGCGCCGCAGCCCAAGGGCCGGACCTTCGAGGTGCAGGCGCCGGGCGCGGTTGCCAGCGTGCGCGGCACCCGGTTCGACGTGGCCATCGGCCATGAAGGCCAGATGTGCGCCGCGGTCACCGAAGGCACGGTGCTGATGAAGCCGCGCAAGGCGCGCAAGAACGGCAAGACGGCGATGGTGGCGGCCGGGCAAGGGGCCGTGTTCGATGGCAAGGGCAAGCTGGCTTCGCGCCAGTCGCTGCCGGATGCACCCGACCTCTCGCCGCTGCCGCAGGAATTCCAGGACCCGAACGCACTCGCGATGGCGATGGCGCCACTGACCGTGACCGGCAGTGGCTACGAAGTGCGCATCGCGCGCGACGAACGGCTGCACGAGGTCGTGCGCAATGGCGTCTTCAAGAGCGAGAAGGTGAGGTTCGCGGCACTCGAGGACGGCAACTACACGGTCGGCGTCCGGACGATCAATCCCGATGGCCTGGCCGGGCCGGAGTCGCACCGTGCGATCCGCGTGCATGCCAACCCGGTTCCACCGCTCTACCAGAGCCCGGCGCCTGGCGGCCGCGTCACCAGTGAAACCGGCCAACTGGTCTGTTCCGAAGTGGCGGGCGCCGGTGGCGTGCTGTTCGAGGTGGCGAGCGATGCCGACTTCCGCAACGTGCGACTGCACGACGTGCGCTCGGGCGATTGCCGCATCGGCATTGCCGCGCTGCCGCCCGGCAACTACTGGTGGCGCGTGGCTTCGCTGCCGAAGGGCGGCGGGGAAGCGCAGCGCGGCCCGTTCGCGGCCGGGCAGGCTTTCACCATCGCCGTGGCGCCGACGACCGGCGCCGTCGACATCGACGACAGCGGCGAAAGCCCGACCTTGCGCTGGCAAGCCGGCACTGGCGACAAGTTCCGCGGCCAGTTGGCACGGGACGAGGCCTTCACCCAAGTGGTGGCCGATGTCGAACTGGCATCGCCCGCGTGGACCCTGAGCGGCCAGCCGCGCGGCCAGTATTTCGTGCGACTGCAGGCACGCGACGCCGACGGGCTGGCGGGGCCGTTTTCGCCGGCACGCCGCGTGCGCATTGGCGCCGTGGTGCGCGACGGCTTTGGCGGCGGACTGACGACGAGCGACGGCGCGCCCATCGAGCGGCCGTAGACCGTGCCTTTCCGGCACGCGCCAAGGCAACGCCGGAGGCCGCCCGCAGCGCGGTTCCGGCACATGAGGGACTTGTTCGGCTTGACCTAAGATTGCGCGCAGTGCCCACCTTCCATGCCGTACCAGCCGCCTGCGCCTTCTGAGTCCAGCCTCCGCCAGCGATGGTGGCGCAGTGTCCGCAAGCGGGTTCCGTGGCTCTTGCTGTCGGTCGGCATGCTCAGCTTCGTCGCGTTCCTGGTCATCACGCAGCCGCTGCCGCGCGTCGACCGCATGCTGCAGGACAACGCGCGGGCCGAGGTCAGCCAGGCCCCCACCAGCGACATCGTGATCGTCGCGATCGACGAGAAGAGCATCGAGGCGATCGGCCGCTGGCCTTGGCGCCGCGCACTGCACGCGGAGTTGCTGCGCCGCATCGCCGCCGATTCGCCGCGGTGCATCGGCCTCGACCTGCTGATGACGGAGCCCGACAACGAGCATCCCGGCGACGACCGGGTGCTGGCCAACGGCATCTCGGACAGCGGCTGCGTGGTGCTGCCGATGGCGCTGCAGGTGCGCGGTGGCAACATGCAATACGAGTTGCTTCCGCTGCCGGCGCTGGCCGACGCGGCGACGGCCCTGGGTCATAGCCACGTGTCCATCGACGAGGACGGCGTGGCTCGCACGGTCTACATGCACGAGGGCTTCGCGGGCCGCTTCTGGCCGCACTTCACCAAGGCCATCGAGGAAGCGGCCAATGCCTACGCCAAGGGCACGCCCTTGCCGCCTGCCCCCAATCCGCACACCCAGCCCAGCGAACCGACCGGCCCCTGGCTGCGCGAGGACCATCAGGTTGTCGTGTTCACACGGGGCGACCCGCCTTTCAAGACGGTCTCGTATGTCGACGTGATCCGTGGCGCGGTGCCCAAGGGCACTTTCACCAACCGCTACGTATTGGTCGGTACCACAGCCGCCGGGCTGGGCGACCTCTACGCCACCTCGGCAACTTCGGCGCGGGGCCTCACGCCCGGCGTCACGATCTTCGGCAGCGTGCTGCAGGGCCTGATCACTGACCGGCAAGTGGTGCTGGCGACGACGGCGCAGGACCTGGCGTTCAACCTAGGCCCGCTGGTGGTGGCGCTGCTGGGCCTGCTGTGGCTGCGCCCGGTCGGCGTGGTGATCCTGATCTGTTCGATGCTGGCGTTGCGCCTGGGACTGCATGCGTCGCGGCCGCTGGTCGGCATCCAGTTCGCGCCGGCGGCGGGATTCTTCGGGCTGCTGCTGGTGTATCCCTTGTGGAGCCTGATGCGGCTGACGGCCGCCATCCGCTACCTGCGCTGGGGCACCGAGCAACTCAACCAGGCGATGAGCGGCCTGCCGCCGCGGCCGCTGCGCCCGCTGAGCGGCGACTTCCTCGACCGCGAGATGGCCGTCACTTCGCAGGCCGGCCTGCGCATGCGCGACCTGCAGCGCTTCATCCGCGACGGCATCGACCACCTGCCCGACGCGACCATGATCCTGAGCCCCGTCGGGATGGTCTTCCTCGGCAACATTGCGGCATCGCGGCACTGGCAGGCCGGACCGAACGGGCTGGTCGGCCGCGACGCCCACGAACTGTTGGCCGACCTGCGCTGGCGCACCACCGAGGCGCCGATGATGCCGCCGGGCGCGCTGGTGGGACGCGATCCGAAGCCGATCCTCGGCGAGGGGCAGGATTCGCAGGGGCGCTCCTTGCTGCTGCGTTGCGTGCCCTTCCACAACGCCGCCAATTCGCACGCGGGTTGGATGGTGGCGCTGGTCGACATCACGCGCATGCGCCAGATACAGAGCCAGCGCGACGAGGCGCTGCGTTTCATCTCGCATGACATCCGCGAGCCGAGCGCGGCGATCCTCACCATCCTGGAACTGCTGCGCGCCAACCCTGGTGCGCTGAGCGACGCGCAGGTGCAGCAGCGCATCCGGCGCCATGCGGAGACCGGCCTGGAACTGGCCGACGGCTTCGTGAACCTGGCGCGCGCCGAGGCGCAACCCTTCCACCCCGAGATGCTCGACGTCGTCAGCCTGCTGGAACAGACCGTCGACGACGCCTGGGCGCAGGCCCGCAAGCGCAACGTGCAGATCGTGCTGGTCAACAACGTCGAAGAGGCCCTGTGCCTTGTCGACCGCAGCCTGCTGATGCGCGCGCTGAAGAACGTGCTGAGCAATGCGCTGAAGTACTCGCCCTCCGGCGCGGACCTGCGCTGCCATGTCATCGAGCGCCCGGAGCACTGGGCGCTGGCCATCCAGGACCACGGACCCGGCATTCCGCTGGCGATGCAGTCGCAGCTGTTCCAGCCCTTCCACCGCCTGCACAGCGAGTCGCATCCCGAGGTGCATGGTGTCGGCCTGGGACTGTTGCTTGTGCGCACCGTGGCGCAGCGCCACGGCGGCACTGTCGAGATCGACAGCGTGGAGAATGAGGGCTGTACCGTGACGCTGGTGCTGCCCAAGCCCACCGCTGCGGAGCTTGCCGCACTCGGCGACGACAAGGAAGACCTATGAATCGACCCCTGACGATCCCCATGCTGCTCGGCTTGACGCTGCTCATCGGCTGGCTGGCCCCGGCCCACGCACAGGAAGTGGAAGCCAGCGACATGGTGCGCGGCGGCATGCAGGTGATCCAGATGGTCGACCAGGGCAAGACCGGCGAGCTGTGGGACGGCGCCACGGCGGCGGCGAAGAAGCAGGTGGCCCGCAGCGAATTCATGACCCAGATCTCCAAGGCGCGTGGGCCGCTGGGTGCGCCGCTGCAGCGTACCTGGGTCGCGGTCAACCGGCAGGTGGTGGCCGACAACAATGCCGACGTGGCCGGGCAGTACGTCAGCGTCGAGTACGAGACCCGCTTCACCAACATGGCCGGCAAGAGCAATCCCACGATGCGCGAGCTGGTGAGCTTTCACCTGGACCGCGACAAGATCTGGCGGTTCAGCGGTTATCTCCTGAGGTAGCACGATGCACAACCCCGAGATGCCCGCCAGCCCGGTGCGCTGGAAGCCCAACGTGACCGTTGCCGCGGTGATCGAGCGCGACGGGCGCTTCCTGCTGGTGGAGGAGCACACCGCGGGCGGCCTCAAGCTCAACACGCCGGCCGGCCACCTCGACCCCGGCGAATCGCCGGCCGAGGGCTGCGCCCGCGAGGCGCTGGAAGAGACTGCGCATCACTTCACGCCGACCGCGCTGGTGGGGGTGTACATGGCGCGCTTCCAGAAGGTCGCGGGCGGCGAGGACGTGACCTATATGCGCTTCGCCTTCAGCGGCGATCTGGGCGCCTTCGAACCCGAGCGCCCGCTCGACACCGGCATCGTGCGCACGCTCTGGCTCACCATCGACGAAATCCGCGCCAGCACCGAGCGGCACCGCAGCCCGCTGCTGCTGCAATGCATCGAGGACTACCTGGCCGGCCAGCGCTATCCGCTGGGGCTGATCCATGTCGATCCGTCCGTCACGCTGCCAAATCTCACGGCGTAAGCGACGCAGCGACCGTTTCCCTTCCTGAAGCACGGCGGAACCGACTGTGCAGGGCCGCTGGTGTTGCCCCCGGTAGGGGTGAGAGCCGCGAAGCGGTGACCTGGGGGCGAGCAACAATCTCCGCACGGCGGCGCCACCTTGGCCGAGGCTGGGACAATCGCGCGGTCATGCAAAAAAAGCAGCGCATCGTTGTCGGTCTGAGTGGCGGAGTCGACTCCGCGGTCACGGCGCACCTGCTCAAGCAGCAGGGCCACGAGGTCATCGGCATCTTCATGAAGAACTGGGAGGACGATGACGACAGCGAATACTGCTCGTCGAACATCGACTTCGTGGATGCCGCCGCGGTGGCCGACGTGCTGGGCATCGAGATCGAGCACGTCAACTTCGCGGCCGACTACAAGGACCGCGTCTTCGCCGAGTTCCTGCGCGAGTACCAGGCCGGCCGCACGCCCAACCCCGACGTGCTGTGCAATGCCGAGATCAAGTTCAAGGCCTTCCTCGACCATGCGATGCGCCTGGGCGCCGGGAAGATCGCGACGGGCCACTACGCCCGGGCGCGCTTCAACGAGGCCACGCAGAAGCATGAGCTGCTGAAGGGCCTGGACCCGTCGAAGGACCAGAGCTACTTCCTGCACCGCCTGAACCAGGCTCAGTTGTCGAAGACGCTGTTCCCGGTCGGCGAACTGCACAAGACCGAGGTGCGCCGCATCGCCGACGAGATCGGCCTGCCGAATGCGAAGAAGAAGGACTCGACCGGCATCTGCTTCATCGGCGAACGGCCCTTCCGCGAGTTCCTCAACCGCTACATCAGCAAGGCGCCGGGCCCGATCAAGGATGCGCGCGGACGCACCATCGGCGAGCACCAGGGCCTGAGCTTCTACACGCTGGGGCAGCGCCAGGGACTGGGCATCGGCGGCGTGAAGGAGAAGGGCGCGCAGCGCGGCAGCGGCGACCACTCGCCGTGGTTCGTGGCGCGCAAAGATGTCGAGAAGAACACGCTGTGGGTGGTGCAAGGCCATGACCATCCCTGGCTGCTGAGCCATTCGCTGGAAGCCGACGACACGAGCTGGGTGGCCGGGCCGGCGCCGGTCGCGGGCGAATACGCGGCCAAGTCGCGCTACCGGCAGGCCGATGCGGATTGCGCGCTGGGCGACGGCGCCAACGGCCGCATCCGGCTCGACTTTCCGCATGCGCAGTGGGCCGTGACGCCGGGGCAGTCGGCCGTTCTGTACGACGGCGAGGTTTGCCTCGGCGGCGGCGTCATCGCACTGGCCGGCTGAACAAGCCCAAGCGCAAAGCGACTGCGGGGGCGCGTGAGCGACACGCCGCGCACAAAAGCCCTGCGCATGCGCTCATCCAGCGAGTAGCATCGCCCGACGGGACAACACTCAAGGAGAAGGCAACATGGCCAAGAGCGGACTATCAATCCTCGACCCATTGGAGATGTGGCGCGACGCGCTCGCGCAATGGGAAGGCACGGCCAACAAGGTGGCCGGCAAGCAGTTGAAGACGGAAGAGTTCACGAAGGTGCTGCACTCGGTGTCGGGCGCGACGATGAGCATGCAGCAGGCCCTCACCAAGGCCAACAAGACCGTGCTCAAGGAAATGAACCTGGCCAGCCGCGACGACCTGACCGAGATCGGCGAGCGTCTGCATCGCATCGAGGACATGCTGGAGTTCCTGTGCCGCCAGGTGAGCGGCAAGTCGCCAGCGGCATCCGCCCCGGCACCGATGCCGCCGCGCACACGCGTGCCGCCGACGGCCGGTGCAGCGCCCGCCCCCGCGCCCACGCCCGCCGTCCCGGCTGCCGCAGCGCCTGCGGTGGAAGCGACCACGACGAGCGTCGCCAGCGTGCCGCCCAAGGCCCCGGCCAAGCCCAAGGTCAAGGCTGTCGCAAAACGCGCCACCGAGGCAGCGCCAGCGACAAAGCGCCCGGCCCGCAAGAAGGCCTGACCATGTCCAGCAGTCCCAAGGCGGAAGCGGCGCCGGACCCATCGTGGGTCTCGCGTGCACGCGAAGAGATCGACCGCGCCGTCAAGCGCAGCATCAAGGCCGCGCAATTCCTGACCGCGGAGCCGGCGACGGTCGGCACCACCCCCAAGGACGTGATCTACAGCCGCGGCACGCTGAGCCTCTACCACTACCGGCCGATGGCCGACGAGATCTACCGGATCCCGTTGCTGCTGGTCATGGCCACCACCAACAAGGCCTACATCTTCGACCTGGCGCCGGGGCAGAGCCTGGTGGAGTTCCTGCTCAAGGCCGGCTATGACGTCTACGTGATGGACTGGAATCCGCCGCGCCCCGACGAGGCCGGCTTGCGCTTCGAGGACTACACGCAGCGCTTCATCCCGGACTGCGTGCGCCGGGTGCAGGAAGACTCCGGCGTGCAGGACGTCAACATGATCGGCTACTGCATGGGGGGCGTGCTGGCGACCATGTACGCGGCGACGCACACGGACGGGCCGGTGAAGAACCTGGTGTGCTTCACCACGCCGGTCGACTTCAGCAAGATGACGGACTTCCAGGTCTGGTCGGACAAGCGGCACTTCAAGGTCGACAAGATGGCCAACGCGTTCGGCATCGTGCCGGCGCCGATCATCACCGGCGGCTTCGATGCATTGCGGCCCACCGGTCGCCTGACCGGCAACATCCGCCTCTGGGACAACCTCTGGAACGACGAGTACGTCAGGCAGTACCGCATGATGGACCGCTGGGGTGCCGAGACGCTGCCGCTGGCGGGCGCGTATTTCGCGCAGACCATCAAGACGCTGATGTGGGGCAACGAGCTCTACAAGGGCACGCTGAAGGTCGGCGGCAAGACGGTCGACCTGGGCAACATCAAGCTGCCGTTGCTGTCGATCGTGGCCGAGCACGACCACATCGTGCCGTATGCCGCCGCGCATCCGCTGATGGAAAAGGTCGGCTCGACCGACAAGGAAGAAGTGATTCTGAAGGGAGGACACGTGAGCCTGGTGGCGGGACCGAACGCCGTCAAGCGCATGTGGCCGAAGCTGGACCAATGGCTCGGAGGACGATCGACATGAAGAAGGCGACAAGCGCCCCCAAGGCAGACGCGGCGCACACCTACCCGCACAACCTGGACTGCAATGGCACCGACGTGCAGATCGACCTGCTGCGCGCCGGCGACGAGGACGAGCTGATGGCCTTTGCGCAAGCACTGCCGGAACACGACCTGCTGTTCATGTCGCGCGACATCGGGCAGCCGCGCGTGATGAAGGCCTGGATCCGCGAATCCGTGGAACTGCGCCGCATGCCGAGCCTGGTCGCACGCGCCCGCGGCAAGGTGATCGGCTGCACCGCGCTGATGCACGACGACCATTCGTGGTCGCCGCACATGGGCGAGTTGCGCGTGGTGGTCAGCGCCGACGCGCGCGGCCTGGGACTGGGCCGGCACCTGATCCAGGAAGGCTTCGTGCAGGCGCTGTCGATCGGCCTGGAGAAGCTCGTGGCCCAGATGACGACCGACCAGCGCGGCGCGATCGCGCTGTTCGAGAGCATGGGCTTCCGGCCCGAGGCGCTGCTGGCCGCGCACGTGCGCGACCGCAGCGGGCGCAAGCACGACATCGTGATGCTGAGTCATGACGTGGCGGCTGCGCAAGGGCGGATGGCGGTGATGGGGTTGGGGGAGTAGCGGCGAGTTGTGCAACGCGATCGTTCGCTGATCGCGATGGACCGGGCTCATGTTCATCAGGAGGTTCTGCGTGAAGCGTGAGCCACGGGTTCACAGGCACGTGGTGACGCGCACTTTGTTGACAGCGGCGCTTCTTGCTGCGATTTCTGTCGACGCTTGTGCTGATGGGCATTGCACACAGGGATCAGAGACTGAACCACCTGTGTGTCCGCTTTCCCTGGCATCCATCCAACAGCTCGTCATCACGGAGAACGGCGCGAAGTCCAGGTTGGAAAGCGATCCCTCGGTGAAGTGCTCGGGATTCGTTGTGTCGGAGCGCTTGGTCCGGCGCTTCCTGCGACAAGCGAAGCGTGTTCCCGGCGATGCAGGGCATTCGACGCTGGACTGGTCGCCCTGCCATGCCGCGGGCACCGTGCGCTTTGCGGATGGACGGCAGGCGCGCTGGTCCGTGACACAGTTTCGCGTCGGGTCACTGACCTTTGATGGGCAAGCCGAGCAAACGCTCTACTGCAAGACTTGCAGGACGCAGCCGTTCGTCTGGTAGGCGCCGGTCACGCGTCGGCTGACGGGGCGTTGCGACAGCAGAGTTTTCTCACGGCGCCTGACAGCAGCAACACCACGCCCAGCGCACCAATGCCGGCGAGCACGCCCACCAGTCGCTCGAATGCAGGCCGGCTGTCGATGGTCCAGCCACTGTCCTGCACGAACACCATCAGGAAGGCGACGCTGAATTGCGTTGCCATGTAGCGCACGACGGGCGCGCCGCCCTGGAGATACGCACCGAGCCAGGCGCCCGCGCACAGGGTGAGCAGGCACCCCAGCGCGTGCCCTTCGAGCAGCGGTAGCAAGGCCCAGGCGATGGCGCCCGCGGCGAGGCATCCCGAGACGCGCTGCGCCATGCGCTGCACGACGCGGCCCTGCACATCCGGCATCGCCGCACCGGCTTCGAGCGGCACCACCAGCACCGCGATGGTGGTCACCAGCGCCTGGGCAAATGAGCCGAGGTGCTCGACCAGCAGGATGACCGAGAGGATCGCCACGACGACGGCGCCGTGGAGCGCATGCAGCGCGATGCCGCGCGCCTGCGCCGGCGATTCGGAAAGGCGGCCGGCGAGCCAGTGCGAGCCAGGATCGATCGCGGGGACCGCGGCGCTGCGCCGGAAGACCGTGGACAACACGCGCTGGTCGGTCAGCACTGCCACGACGATGCAGGCCAGGGTGCCGAGCAGGATGTTCGCGATGCGTTCCAGCGCAAAAGCACCGAGGCCGGCCGGGCCCGCCAGCGCCTCGCACATCACCATCGCGAAGGTCACCAGGGCCAGCACCCAGGCGTAGCTGTGGGGCCAGCGCAGCGCGGCATAGAGGCCGCCCCATGCGGCCATCGTCATGAGGACGACGAACAGCAACGGATGCGATGCACCAAGCGGCCCCAGCACGAAGCCAAGCGCCGCTCCAAACAACGTGCCCGCGATGCGCAGGGTGCCCCGGTAGAGGGACGCGCCAAAGTCGGCCTGCATCACCATGAACGCAGTGATGGCCGCCCACCATGCATCGTGCAGGTCCAGCGCGTGGGCCGCGGTCACCGCGATCAGCACCGACAGCACCGGCCGCGCGGCGTGCAACGCGCGCGGACTGCGCCACGAGAACGCTCGAAGCTCGTCGCGCAGGCCGAGGGCGAGGTCAGCGAGGATGGATGCGGGCATGCCGCGAAGCTAAATCAAACCGGGACGCAGCGGTCGCCAGGCTGCCAGGACGACGACGAATCCGCCAGGCGGGCCGGGCCGGCGTACGCGCCATGCGAGAGATGCAGCGGATCCGGCCTACACCTTCGACAGCGCACTCTCCCGCACTTCCGCGAGCAACCCATAGGAATGCAGCCGCGCCTGGTGGTCGAACACCTGCGAGGTGATCATCAATTCATCGGCGCCGGTGCGCGCGATGAAGGCGTTGACCGACTCGCGCACCGTGTCGGGCGCGCCGACCGCCGAGCAGGCCAGCACCGAATCGAGCAAGGCCCGCTCGGAAGGACCGACGCGCTCGTAGTACCCCTCCACCGGCGCCGGCAGGCGACCCGGCCGGCCGCTGCGCAAGTTCACGAAGGCCTGCTGCCAGGACGTCGCGTGGAAGCGCGCCTGCTCGTCGGTGTCGGCCACGAACACGTTGAAGCCCAGCATCACGTACGGCTTCTGCAATTGCGCCGAGGGCTTGAAGGTCTTCCGGTAGATCTCGACGGCCTGCATCATCTGCTGCGGCGCGAAGTGCGAGGCAAAGGCATAGGGCAGGCCCAGGTGCGCCGCCAGTTGCGCGCCGAAGGTGCTGGAGCCGAGGATCCACACCGGCACTTCCAGACCCATCCCCGGCACCGCGCGCACGGCCTGCCGCGGGCTCTTCGACATGAAGTCCATCAGTTCGACCACGTCCTGCGGGAACTGGTCCGAGTCGGAATCGAGGTTGCGCCGCAGCGCCTGCGCGGTGCGCTGGTCGGAGCCCGGCGCGCGGCCGAGGCCGAGGTCGATGCGGCCGGGGTAGAGCGACTCGAGCGTGCCGAATTGCTCCGCGATGACGAGTGGCGAATGGTTCGGCAGCATCACGCCGCCGGCGCCGATGCGGATGGTCGAGGTGCCGGCGCCGACGTACGCGAGCAGCACGGCGGTCGCCGCGCTGGCGATGCCGGGCATGCCGTGGTGCTCGGCCAGCCAGTAGCGGCGGTAGCCGAGCCTTTCGCCATGCTGGGCGAGCGCGAGCGAGTTGCGGAAGGAATGCGCGGCGTCGCCGCCTTCGCAGATGGGCGAGAGGTCGAGGATGGAAAGGGGAAGCATCGCGGCATGATGCCGCAGGACGCGGGCCGATGCAGCGGCAGGGCTGTTGCGATGAGCGAGAGCGGGCGATGCCTGTTCGTGGGCATCCGCGGAACCGGCTTTGCCGGGTCGCTGGGTGCGCCCCATTCAGGGGCTGAGGGCCGCGGCTCCAAGCCTGCCTGCGCATGGCTGGACGGCCCGCAAGAGCAGCCGCCTCTGGCGGCCGCCCGGGCGCCGCAGGCGCTGCGGGGGTGTGCTCAGTTCACCGACTGGCGAACTCGAAGATCAGGTCCGAGATCTCCTTCTTGCTGTGCGCGCCCTGGCCCTGCTTGTAGCTGCCCTTCTTCAGCATGTCGCTCTTGCTCGACATCAGCATCGACAGGATTTCCTCGAACTGCGCGTTGCCGACGTTGTTGACGTCCTTGGGCTGGGCGCTTTCGTCGAACTTGAAGCCGAACAGGTGATCCTTGCGGCCTTCCATGACCTTCTTCGACGTGCTGGTGGCACTCTGCGTCACCGTGCGGCCTTCCAGGCTCACTTCGCAGAGAAAGTACGCACCCGGGATCTTGACGATGGGTCGGAAGTTGGGCGTCCTGAGGTCCTGGAGCACGTACACGACGCCGCCGGGCTTCAACACCCGCGCGGCGCTCTGCGTGAAGCTCTGGACCAGCGCGGCCGTCGCCCCCTTGTCGTCGTCGTTGGTCGGGCCCAGCCAAGCGATGGCGTCGAAGCGCCGGGTCTTGAATCTGGTTTCCAGCTTGGTGCCGTCGACGCCCTCCTTGACATGCAAGGTGTGCTTTCCGTCGTATTTCTCGGCCAACGTATGCAGCTCCGGTCCGGCAAGGTAGGAGGTGAGGTAGACCTCGCAGTTCTCGATCCCCATCCGGGTCAGGAACTCCAGTTCGACCTTGCCATCGATTGCGCCAACGAAGAGCACCTTTTTCGACATGGAACCTCCTGGAAGAGCCAGTGCGGCCGGGTTCGCGGACGCGAGAGCGCCATGGTATTCGCTTCGGTTCCTGTGCAAAAGAACCTTGGCGGCTATTGAGCCTCGGGACGGTTTGCCTGTCGTGATGGAAGCGTTCGCGGCGGCACGCGCGCGATGTTCCGTCATGGCGATCCCTTCATGCACCCCACGCCTTTGTCCCATTGCGACCCATCGATGCCTAAGCCCGGATGGCGATGCGGACTTCGGTCGCAATCACCAGGAACTGGTTCGCCTGCAACGGGGCTTGCGAAACGCGATGGCAACGCCCGTTGGCGACCCGTTCAGCGGGGTCGCCGCCATCCTGGCCTGGGATGGCGTGTCCGCGAAAAGGAGCAAGCGCGGCTGGGTGGAACGCAATCTGCCCCCAGTTCGCAGGTGATCGAGGACACGGCTGTCGTGCTGCGCAAGGACACGGGCGACTTCTCCCGCATTCCAGTTCGTCGCTTCAACCCGGGCCTTGCCAAGGTCTGCGCGCTGCTGCTTGATGACTGCATCGTCTGCGACCCGATGGCAGGCCGCTTTCGCTACAGCACGTCCCCTACCTGCAGCGACGGCGTCTGCGCAATGCGTTCCGATATCACGCGGCAGGCTTCCAGCAAGGGTGCGACATAGACTTGCTCGGGGCTTTCCTTCTGGCGGAACAACAGGGTGCTCACGCTGATGGCGGCGACCGGCTGGCCTGCGGCGTTGCGGATGGCCGCGCCAAAGCAGAAGATGCCCGCCTCGTTTTCTTCGTTGTCCACCGACCAGCCCCGTTCGCGCACCTGCTCGACCTGCGCGCGCAGCGCCGCGGCGTCCGTCACGGTGTTGGCGGCATGGCGGGGCAGGGGCAGTCCCTTGACCAGCGCCTTGAAGTGCTTGTCGTCGAGCGCGGCAAGGTAGGCCTTGCCGACGGCCGTCGAATGCAGCGACACGCTGGTGCCGATGCGCGAGGCCATGCGCACGGCGCTCGGGCTTTCGAGCTTCTCGATGTAGACCATGCTGGTGCCGTTGGGCACCGCGAGGTGCACGGTCTCGCCGGTCAGGTCGCGCAGTCGCTTGAGTTCGTCGACGGCGGCCAGTCGCAACTCGGAGCGACCCCAGCTGCGGCTGGCGAGCTGGATCAGGCGCGGGCCCAGCGCCAGCGTCGCGGTGCCCTGGTTCTCGGCCAGCATTCGCTCGGCGATGAGCGCCTGCACGATGCGGTGCACGGTGGGCCGCGGGTAGCCGCTGGCGCGCATCAGTGCGGCGACGTTCACCGGTTCCTCGGCATCGGCCACCAGTTGCAGCACATGCATGAACTTCGAGAAGGATGCGGTGCCCGCAACCTGCGCTTGCAGGGGCGACTCGGCGGGCGATGGGGTGGCGGGTGCGGGCATGGGCGGAGCTGTGAGATCGACAGCCAAGGCGAGGGAGGATGAGGGGGCGAAGCCGGCGTGCGACGGGGGAAGGCCGGTGATTATCCCTGCGCGTTTCGCGAGGGTGACGCGGCGTCGCGCACCGGTTCGCGTGCCCGTGCAACGCCTTCAGGACACCATGTAGCCGCCATCCACCGGCAGGATCACCCCCGTCATGAACGACGCAGCGGGCGTGCACAGGAACATCGCCGCGCGCGCCACGTCGTCCGGCGTGCCCCAGCGCGCCAGCGGCGTACGGGCCAGGATCGGACCGGCGCGCGCAGGGTCGTCCTGCAGGGGCTTCGTCAGAGGCGTTGCGATCCACCCCGGAGCCACCGCATTCACGCGGATGCCGTCTGGCGCATAGGCGATGGCCAGCGACTTGGTGAGCTGCGCCACCCCGCCCTTGCTGGCCGAATACCCCGGCACCAGCCCGCCACCGAAGAAGCTCAGCATCGAGGCGGTGTTGACGATGCAGCCGCCGCTGGCCTTGAGCCGCTCGCGCGTCATGCTGCACACGCGCATGGTGCCGGTGAGGTTCACGGCCAGGACCTTCTCGAAGACCGCGAGGTCGTGCTCCGCGCCGCGCTGGATGATGCCCGCGCAGTTGAAGACGATGTCGAGCGTGTCGATGTCGCCCAGTGCCCCGGCGAGGCTGGCCTCCGATGTCACATCGGCCTGCCGTGCCTCGACCGCCGAATCCAGCGTGCCGTCACCCGGGCCCAACCCGATGGCCGTCACCTGTGCGCCGAGCGCGGCCAGGTGGTTGGCGATGACCGCGCCGATGCCCTGCGTGGCGCCGGAGACCAGCGCGCGCTTGCCCGTGAAAAGTCCTGCCTCGTAAGTCATTGGAGCCTATCGGATGAACTGCTTGGTGTAGTCGGCGCCGAGGCCGACCGCTTCGAAGTGCTTGCGGCACATGTCGATCTTGGTGAACACGTCCTCGTAGCCCATGCCCTTGCCCCACGGGTCGGTGTAGTACATGACG
Organism: Variovorax rhizosphaerae; assembly: GCF_037889975.1. Classification (NCBI taxonomy): domain Bacteria; kingdom Pseudomonadati; phylum Pseudomonadota; class Betaproteobacteria; order Burkholderiales; family Comamonadaceae; genus Variovorax; species Variovorax rhizosphaerae. The sequence goes on from NZ_JBBKZT010000001.1 coordinate 27,058, forward strand.
CCGTTGACCTGGAAGTACGTGATCATTTCCTCGACGTCTTCCGGCACATAGAGTGTGTGCGTCTCGCCGGGCGGCTCGAAGACGTAGCTGCCCTCGGTGGCTTCCCAGTCGTGTTCCAGGTAGCGCCAGCGGCCCTTGAGCACGAAGCCATGTACCGCCTGCGGATGCCGATGACGGCTCAGCACCCCCGACTTGCGCACGCGCAGCAAGTTCATCCAGTAGCCCTGGCTCGCGTTGAGGCAGAGCGGGCGGAACCAGACGTTCTCCGCCTGCGGCACCCAGAGCCGCTCGTCCGTCGGGATGGCGTGCTGCACCACGATCTCGGGCAGCGCATCCGGCGGGTTCGGGTACTGGTACGGGGTCTTGGGATTGGGGTCCGATTCATCGACGGGCATTTTGTTTGTCCATATTGTGGATGTTGGTCCATATTGTAGACATCAACTTGGCGTTTTGGCGATTTGCGTAAACCCTCGGGTCGGCAAGCGCGAACCGGGGACGCCCGGAAAAAAAAGGGGCGCCCATGGCCGGGCCGATGGCGCCAGAGGAATGAAGGGGTATCTTCATCCCCGGGTCAACTGCGAAAACGGTCGAGGCTTTCTCATGACATCTCCGGAAGTGAAGGTTCGCGCGGCACGCGCAGACGATGCGGCTGCAGCAGCGGCCTGCGTCCACGCGGCCTTCGAGTGCTACGTGCCGCGCATCGGCCGGCCGCCGGCACCGATGCTGCTGGACTACCCGGCCGCCATCGCGCAACACCAGGTGTGGGTCGCGGAACTGGAGGGCGAGGTGGTGGGTGTCCTGGTGCAGTACGAGACCGGGGACGGGTTCTACATCGACACCGTGGCGGCCTCGCCGCACACGCATGGCACCGGCGTGGGCCGCGCCTTGCTGGTGTTCGCGGAGGCCGAGGCGCGTGCGCGAGGCCATGGGTCTCTCTACCTCTGCACCAATTCGATGATGACGGAGAACCAGGTGTTCTATCCCCGCATCGGCTACGTCGAATACGACCGCCGCGCGCAGGCTGGGTATGACCGCGTGTTCTACCGGAAGCAACTTTGATCCGGCTTCGCCCTCAGGCGCAGCGCTGAGTTGGATCGCCCTGCCGTGCTACAGCACTGTCTGCGGCGCTCCGCCTTGTTCTGCGCTCGAATGCAAAGTCGTGTGAACGTAGTGCGCGCGGCGATGGGGCCAGGCCATCAATGCGTGTCCTGCCCCGCATGCCCGCCCGCGACCTTGGCGGCGCGCGCCTGCCAGAGCTGCTCCATCTTGAGGTACGTGAAGGAGGTGGACCAGCCGATCATCATCAGCCCGGTCAGGCACTCCGTCACCGCGAGCACGCGGATGGGGCCGACCGGATAGACCTCGCCGTAGCCGAGCGAGGTGTAGTTGACGGCGGAGTAGTAGACGAAGTCGCCGACCTTGCCATCGAAGGTTCCGGCGAGGCTCCCGAACTGCGGGAACAGGGACATCGCGTGCAGCGCCAGGCCATACAACCCGATCTCGGCGAAGTGCCCGAGCATGAGCGCCATCATCGCCAGCAGCAACGTGCGCCGCGCATCGAAGCGCTGGAGGCCCCATGGAATGAAGCGATCCGAGATCAGCGTCATGGCCCGGTAGTGCACCTCGACCGAGACGCCGATCATGGCGATGGAGATGACCCATGCAAGCAGATCGATCACTGCATTCCTCCCTTGTGGCGATGTGCAGGGATTATGGGGACGAGACGTGCTCCGGCATCAATGCCTGGCCAGCGAAATTGCGGGTTTCGCGAATGCCTTCGGCAACTTCCTGTCCATCGCGCTGCCCGGCATCCATGCACGCCGAGGTCATGCCCTTTCTTGCACACGCGACGGAAGGATTGCGCCGTTGACCAGGTATGGCATCGCACGGAATCCCTCATTACCATCGATCGTCCGGAGGCCCACCCATGCAGATCGTCGCCTGTACCTACGCATCCCACGCCGCAGACATCCTGGAGATCTTCAACGAGGCCATCGTCAGTTCGACGGCGCTGTACGACTACAAGCCGCGTACGCCGGAAAGCATGGTCGGCTGGTTCAAGGCGAAGGAGTCGGGGCGCTTTCCCGTGATCGGCGCGACCGGGCCGGACGGAAGGCTGCTGGGCTTCGCGAGCTACGGCACCTTTCGCGCGTGGCCGGCCTACAAGTACACGGTCGAGCATTCGGTCTACGTGCACCGTGACCATCGCGGCGAGGGCATCGGCATCGCGCTGATGAAGGAGCTCATCGCGGCGGCCCGCAAGCAGGATGTGCACGTCATGGTCGGCGCCATCGATGTTGCCAACACCGGCAGCATCGCGCTGCACAAGAAGCTGGGCTTCTCGCATGCGGGGACGATCGTGCAGGCCGCGTTCAAGTTCGGCCGGTGGCTGGACCTGGGCTTCTACCAGCTGGTGCTGGACACGCCTGCGCAGCCGGTGGATGGGTGAAACGACTACGCCTTCAAGCGCATCACTGTGTTGGATCGCCTTGTTCTGCGCTTGAATGCAAAGTCGTATGACGGCCTCAGGCCAGGTTGGCCTTCAGGAAGGCGACTGTCCGCTCCCACGCCAGCTTGGCCGCGCCCGGGTCGTAGCGCGGCGTGGTGTCGTTGTTGAAGCCGTGCTGCGTGTCGGGGTAGCGGTACGCCGTGTACTTCGCGCCGACGGCCTTCAGCGCGGCTTCGTACTCGGGCCAGGCCGCGTTGATGCGCTCGTCGATCGCGGCCTGCTGCACCAGCAGCGGCGCCTTCACCTTGGCCGCCTCCGAGGGCGCGGGCGTGTTGCCGTAGAAGGGCACGCCGGCATTGAGGTCGGGCAGGCGCGTCGACAGGAAGTGCACCATGCCGCCGCCCCAGCAGAAGCCGACCGCGCCCATCTTGCCGTTGCCATCGGGGCGACCACGCAGCCAGCCGGCGGCGGCCAGGAAGTCCTCGCGGGTCTTGGTCTGGTCGAGCTTGCCGAAGGCGTCGCGCGCCTTGTCCTCGTCGCCGGGATAGCCGCCTGAAGTCGTCAATGCATCGGGCGCGAAAGCCATGAATCCGTCCAGCGCCAGGCGGCGCGCGATGTCCTCGATGTGCGGGTTCAGGCCGCGGTTCTCGTGGATGACCAGCACGGCGGGCAGCTTCGATGTGCCTGCCGAAGCGGGCCGCACCAGGTAGCCGCGGATGGTGCCGTTGCCCGCGGGCGATGGCACGTTGATCCATTCGATCTTGAGGCGGGCATCGTCGGGCTTGACCTGCTGGCCGGCCGCGAAGTCGGGGCTCAACGCGGCCAGCAGGCCGGCCGCCGTCATGCCGGCCTTGGCAAAGCGGCGGGCCTTGTCGAGAAAGCCGCGGCGGTCGACGTCGCCATGGACGTAGGCGTCGAAGAGGGTCAGCAGTTCCTGGTCGAACTTCTCGTGGGGGAGCAGGTCAGGTGGCATGGGGTCTCCGCGAGGTTGATACGAAGTCGGACGAAGCCGGCACCATAGCCGAATCGGGATGCCGGCGCGCGGGACGGCTGTTCGACGACATGCACCGTACGTTGTTCCGGCGCGCTGGCCAGTGCCCCTTCACTGCACCGACCGCATGCGCATCGCCGCATGCAACGATGGTCGTCGCCCCGGCACCGGCGATGCCCGGCGCCCCGTCACGGTCGATGTCCGGGATGGTCCTTGGGACGGGTAGCGCGCGACTGCCAGAGCTGCTCCATCTTCAGGTAGGTGAAGGAGGCGGACCAGCCGATCATCATCAGGCCGGTCAAAGCCTCGGTCACGGCCAGTGCGCGGATGCTGCCGACCGGAAACACCTCGCCATAGCCCAGCGACGTGTAGTTGACGGCCGAAAAATACAGGTAATCGCCGACCTTGCCCTCGAAGCCTCCGCCGATGCCGCCGAATGCGGGGAACCACAGCATCACGCGGATCGCCACGGCAAACAGCCAGATCTGGACGACGTGGCCGAGCATGAGGGCCATCAAGGCGAAGACGAGGGTACGGCGCCCTTGTTTGCGTCGGACGCCCCAGGGAACGACACGGTCGGAGATGAGCGTCATCGTCTCGAAGTGCACGAGCACGGAGACGGCGACCATGACGGCGGCGATGGTCCAGGCGAGCAGATCGATCACGGGAAGCCCTTGCGGCACTTGCAAGCAGTTGGGGTTCAGTATGGCCCGACGATGAGGCTTCGCCCAGTCGAATTTGAAGTTCTGACCCAGCCGCGCCAGCCACCCGGTTTGCCTCGCATCACGTGCGGCTGTTGTCAACGCCGCGCCAATCCGGATGACCCCACAATGCGCTGGCGGTTGTCGTGTCGAGGCCCGCATCGCGGCATGCCCGTTCGACCGTAGCACTCGCATCGCGCAGCCGCCGACGATGGCGCACTGCCATCGCAATTGCAATCGCGAGCGCCACCACGATGGGTGGCAGCAAAAGCGGGGTCCTCCAAATCGACGCGGCGCCCAGAACCGTTGCAGCGATCGCCCAGCCCAAGGCGGATCCGACAAGTCGCGCGGATGCGCCGCGGGCGATGTCGGCTTGCGCGAATTTCAACGACAAACGTACCGGAATCGGGACTTCACACGCGTGCTGCGCCGGCAAGCTGGCCAGCATGCCCTCGAGCGTTCTCGGCGGCAATCCTGGGACTTGGCGCAGGAAACTGACGAGGACATTCAAGCCGAGGCGACCGTCGAACCAGCCGGCAAGGACATCGGCGCGCCAACGCTGCACCGCCATTGTGTCGATTGCGCAGAAGAGCAGCACTGCGCTGGGCTGGTACAGGAGAAGAAAAAGCGGTCGCCAGTCGCGCCAGCCCACCGCGCCAATGAGTGACGTCACGAAGAGGATCGCGATCGAGACCACCAACCATCGGTAGCGGGAGGCGCGCTGCCTCAGCGTATCGCGTGTTGCATCGATGGCGGCGGCGTAGAGGCTCGCCGAACGATCGCCCTCGCCGCGCTCCATGCTTCAGCGCTGTGACTCAAACCACTTGGCCAGCGGCTCCACGATCTGCGCTATCGGATCAGCGGCGCCCTTGAAGTCATGAAAGCCCTTTGTTGCGGTGGAGGCGACCTTGATGATCTCTTCCAGTCGGTCGCGTCGATTTCCCAGATGCATGAGGATGATGCAGGTGGTGAAGGGATTGCGTACCGAGCCTGGGCGGCCAGCGAGAACGTAATCGAGCGCATCGTTGGGTCTGCTGTCGAACGCCTCGATGATCGGGACGGCATGTGTGCGGATGCTCTGGCAGATTGCTGAGGCAATGGCATCGACATCCGCGTTGGGGCCGACCTCGAAATGTGCGCTCTCCCCCAGGTAGTGCGAGGTGCACGTGAAGATGATGGGGGGCTGGAATCCGGGATGTTCACTCAGGCCGCAGGCCGCCATCGCGTCGAAAATGACGCCACCGCCGATTGAGAATATCCAGTACAGACCGTAGTAGCCGGGGGCACGTCCACCCTTGAAGTCGGCGCAGGCGATGAGGAGGTCGGCGCCCGACTCCAGCTTGGCCTCCAATAGCATCTTCGTGCTGACTTTCGCCGACACGCCGCCAGGAAGCGTCAAGCTCGAGAAATGGGACTTGATGGCCTGGCCCATTTTCTTTTTCGTTTCGGCAAGATCCCGCATCTTTGACCTTTCAACAAATCGGACCGCCCGACGGCGTCTAGACATCGTATTTCAACACCGAGAACGTGGCCGGCTGCGTTCCACCCTTGGCCGGCAGGCCCGCGGCTGTCGTCTTGGCAGGGTTCCCCGTCGCGACCGTCAGGGTGTCTGCCTTGCTTCCGGGGCCCTTGGTATCGATCGTTCCTCCCCCACTGGGAGACGAGTTGGCCGGGTGGTCCATGCCCGCGTTGTAGACCCCGGAGTTGTCCTGGTTCGGCGTGAGCCTGCCAGTGCCGTTCTTGACCTCGAACACGTGGATGGTGACGCCGTCTGGCCCGCGCGTCACGAAGTCGGCCCGCACGCGCTGACCGTTGACGACCATGGTCACTTCGCGGGCCAGGATCTCGTGGTCATTGGCAATCAAGTCCTTCTCGGCCTGATCGGTTCCGCGCTTGCCGCTGTCGTGCGACGCGCACAGCCCAAGCGGATCGAGCCAGTTGACTGGATTCGCACCATAGGCGTAGAAGTTGGCGCCCCCCAGCAATTCCAGCGGATCCTGCGAGATATAGCGACCACTCTCCGGCGCGTAGTACCTGAACTTGTTGTAGCAAAGGCCTGATTCCTCGTCGCGCCACTGTCCCTGAAAGCCCACGGGACAACGCACGCTGAATTGCGTCGAAACATACTCGGCGTCGATCGTTCCCCAGGCGGTGTAGGTGCGGCTGAGTGCCACGCGGCCATCCGGACTTATCAACTCGCGGGGCGTGCCGATCTGGTCGAGCACGATACTGAAGACCTGCCCGTTCTGAACGGTCAGCAGCGGCGCATACCGTGCGTCGCCATAGACCCAGGCCGAGCGCGACCCATGGGCTGCATCCGCCTCATGGATCACGCGCTCCTTGTCCCACAGGAAGGTCCGCCTGAGCGCTGGCGCGTCGCCGACCCGTTCCTTTGAAACCCGGCGCGCGAGCGCGTCATAGCCGTATCGCCAGGTTTGACCATCCGGGTCGGTCAGGCTCTTCAGTCGATCCAGGGCATTCCATTGGTAGGTCCAGAGGCGTGGCTCCTCGGATTGCGAATGCTCTGTCTTCCTGATCAGCCGCCCTTCGGCGTCGTATTCGAAACGAGTGTCACCCTGCTCGATCAGTTGATCGCCTTGTGCGTAGAGCCTGGCCTCGTCCACGGCATGCGCACCCGCGGCGCGCATGTGAGTGATATTGCCGGTGCTGTCGTATTCGAAGCTTTCGCTGCCGCCCCGAGACTTCAAGGTCTGGATCAGACGTTCCGCGGGGTCATAGACGTAGTCGGTACGGCCCCATCGCGCGTCATCCAGTGCCCGCAGTTGCCCGGCGGGGTCATAGAGGTAGCGACGATGTACCAGGCTCTCTTGGACGGACGCGTCGCCCGCGACCTGCTCCACCATCCTGCCCAAACTGTCGAAACGCTGCTCGAGATACAACCCATCGGCGAGCGTTCGCGCAGTCTCATGGCCATGCGCATTGCGTTCGATGTGATAGACCTGCCCGCCGACTGCGATGCCAACCACTCCACCGTTGCCATCGTTCTTGTAGCCAACCTCCAGCCCCAGGCTGGTTGTCGTCTGGATCAGCCTGCCCGCGGCGTCGTAGCGGCTTCGGACCCATTGGTCGCCCTGGACCTCGCGCGTCACGCGACCTGCCGCATCGCGCTCAATACCGATCGCAATGTCGGCAGTCTGCGCGTGCTCCAACAGGCCAACCGCGCTGAACCGGAATTGAACCGTGTCGCCATCGGGCAGCACCTGTGCAACGATGCGATGAAGCAGGTCGCGCTCCAGTACCACCGCTTCACCGTTGCCGTTCACGAAGCGGGTGACGCGGTCCTCGCCGTTGTACTCGAACCGGCGCTCCCTCCCGTCAAACGATATTTCGCGCACGACACGTCCGCCGTCGTCGCGAAAGAACTGGAAGCGGTCGCCGTTCGAGTTGATCACTTCGTCCAGTCGTCCTTGCTCGCTTCCCCAGACATAGCGCACGCTGTTTCCGATTGGATCGACGCGTTCCATGAGTCGGTTGCAGGGGCCGTAGCGCCAGCGCGTGACGCTGCCATTCGGATCGATGTACCGCGTCAGGTTGCCGGCATGGTCGTAGGTGGCATGGATCAACGACCCGTCCGGATGCGCAATCTGAATCGGGCGTCCGAGGTCGTCGTATCGAATCCTCGTGACCTCGCCCATCGCGTCACGACGCATCACTACCCGGCCGAACGCATCGAATTCGAATTCCCGGCGATTGCCAATCCAATCGGTGACGGCACTCAGGATTCCGGCGTCGAAGGTCTGGGATATGCGTGCGCCCAAGGGGTCGACGAGCGCGCTCACGTTGCCTTCGTCGTCGTACTCATACACCCAGCGATGCCCGTCTGGATCGACGGAAGCAACCAGGCGGTTTGCGACGTCATAGTGGCGCTGCCAGACCTGACCCGCGGCATCGGTCAGCGTCTGCGGCAAGTGGTCTGGCGTGAAGTTCTGGTGCGTAACCTGTTCAAGCGCATCAACGACGACCGCTCTATTGCCGTCTTCGTCATAGCCGTAGCGCGTCGTGCCTCCAACGCTGTCGGTGATGGTGCTGATGCGACCGTGTTCGTCGTACTCTGTCCGGCGTTGCGCACCGGTGGCGCTCCATTCGCCGACGATTTGCCCGGTAGGCAAGGCCAGGAATCGCGATGTTGCGCCATAGCTGTTGGTGACCTCGGTGATCCGCACAGCTTCGAGGTAGCGCAGCCGCTTCTCATCGTAGTGGTTCAGCCCGGTACGCAGGACGCATCGGCCCTTGCCGTCATAGCGATAGCTGAAGACACCGCCGTCCTTGATGATCTGCCGGGCCCATCGATGCTTCTCGTCGTAAGCGAACCGGTCGGCGAAATCGGCCGCATCGTATGCGGCAACCAGCCGCCCCGCAGCGTCATATTCGTACTTCGCAACGCCGTGCCGCTCACCGTTCGGCGAGACAAGGGTCAGTGCATCGATCAGGCCCTGGCGGTTGTAGCTCAGGTCCAGTTCCCGCCGCTCCAGGCGTTGACGCACGCATCTCAGTTGCCGAGACTCGTCCCATTCCAGGTCAAGTCCCTGGCCGCTGACATCCTCCACGCTGTCCAGGAGCATGGCGACGCCTTGCTCCCCGGACTTGAAGATGTATCGAAGCACTTCACCGTTGTCCACATCCCAGGTCTGGACGACGTAGCGGTGCTCCCGCATGAAAATCTCGAAGAAGGCGCCAAGATGTCTGACGCGTCCACCTCGTTCCACCGCACCGTCCGCATCGGCAAGCAATTCGGTTGCACCCGAAGGCGTGATGAATCTGAAGCCTCCAGAGAATCTTGTCAGCGAACTCGCGTACGAGTGCGTCCAGCCTCTACCCAGCGCTCCTGGCGCGAAGGGGATGAGCGCGCCGCTGTATCGACGTTGCCAAACCAGCGCGACCTTGCCCGGGACTGAAAGATCGATGAATTCCCCCGAGACGTTGCCCGAGGCGATGTCGATGGGCATGGCTGGCTCACGCTGGGGGTTCGCAACCGCAACCCTCTGCGCCCTGCCGCTTGCCACGCTCGCCCAGCTTCTCCACCCCTTTCGAGACCCCGGCGCTCACCGCCCCCTGCGCCGCATTCACCGCCAGCGCCCGCACCATCGCCCCGAGGCTCACCCCGACCATCACATTGCTGAACCCCACCGTCGCCGCATTCGGCACGATCGGGAGGTCACTGCACGAGGTCGCCATCAGCGGGCACACGAAGCCCAGCGGGCCGCCGTTGACGGTGACGCTGGGACTGCCGATCGCGGCCGATCCCTGTCCGCCCGGGTACGGCACCGGCGGCATCAGCAGCTTCACCCAGGTCTGCCATTTCGTGTACGCCGCGAAGCTGCCCTTGATCGTGTCCCACACTCCGCTCCAGCTCGAGGTATCGACGCCCGTCACGTCCTTCACGAACTGGCCGGTGGCCGAGTCCGGCTTGACGAACATCGACGAGATGCCGGAGATCGCGAGGTTGGCCAGCAGCGTCAGCGCCACCAGCATCAACGACTTCGGAATGTTCGTGAGATAGCGCGTCCAGTAGGCCAGGTTCAGCACCGACGGCGGCGCGGGCAGGCCCATCGGGATGTGCACGTAGTACCCCATCCCGCCCGCCGTGACCGCCGGCTGGCCGTTGATCAGCACGTTGCAGGTCGGGAAGGTCGGCGTCATCCACAGGTAGATCGGGCCGAAGTAGGGGTGCGGCACCATCGGGATCGGCGCCACCACGGGCGGGATGATCACTGCGTGGAAGTCGAGGCCGATCACCATGTCGTTCATCTTGGCGGCGGGGAAGAGCATGGCGGTCTCCTTGCTTCACCGGGTGACGTCGGTCACTTCGAGCCGCCGCGTCAGGCGCGTGCGGTGCATGCGCACATTGACCTTGTCGCCGGGTTGCAGCGCGTCGTACAGGTCCTTGCCGACGATGGCGACCGTGGGCTCCTGGCCGGCGACATCCAGCGCGAGGACATGGGTGTCGGGGGTCGGGTCGGCCTGCGTCCAGGCCCGGCCCGCCGCGATGGTGGTGCGGTAGGTTTCGCCCGGCGGGTTGTAGTGCTTGTCGACCACGGTCGCGCTGGCCTGCTGTTGGGTCAGGCCGAGATGATCCACGGCGCCCCATGCGTAGTACCCCAGCACCGCCACCAGCAGCACCACGCTGAAGATGAAGATGAAGGGGTTCGCGGTGAAGGGCGTCATCGGCTTGTTGCTGGCGGGATTCGTCATCGCCGTCACTCCACGAAGACCTCGAACTTGCGCATCTGCGGCAGCCAGTCGCGACCCGGGTAGGGCACGGCGGCACGCCAGACCAGGTCGACCTCGCGCTCCTCCAGGCGGACCTGCACGGTGTGCAGGACCACCTCGGGCGACTCGATGCCCTTGCCGATGTGCAGGCCGATGCGCGGCCGGTCCGCGGGCAGCCTGAAGGCAAGCCGGCCTTCCGGCGACAGGTTCTCGGTGCGCACCACTTCGCCGCCTTGCAGGTACGGGAAGGCCAGCCCCTCGGACGCGCCGTTGAAGAAGCGGAAGTCCATGTCCGGGAGGCCGTTCTGCAGGTAGGCCTCGCGCTGGTCCGTGGGCACGAGCAGGGCGTAGGCGGCGCGCATCTGCTGTTCGACGGCGCGGTCGGCGGGCAGGATGCCGGCGAGGAGGCTGCGCGGCTGGTTGGTCTTGGGCACCCAGCCGAAGCCCATCGGCATCGGCTGGCCGGACCAGCGGGCGAATTCGCCGATGCACAGGCGCTGCGGCGTGAGCGGGTCGGCCGGGTCTTCGAGATTGGGCAGCAGCATCTGGTCCACCGATTCCTTCGTGTTCAGCAGCACGAAGCCGCTGCCCATCGGATTGCGCGGGTACGGATAGAGCGTGGACTTGTCGCTGAACACATCGATGCCGCCATAGGCGCGCTCGTAGCGCAGACCCATGTCGGTGAAGGGCTCGGGGTCGGTGAAGACCGGGTCGCTGTCGGGGCCGGTGAACAAGGCGCGGCGGTCGCCGGTGACCTGGATGACCTTGCGCCGATCGCCGACCTGCACGCTGACGTCGCAGCGTTGCACGGGCTCGCCGTCCGACGCCCAGGCGCGGGCAATGAACACCACGTCGGTCTGCGGCTTCCAGGGTGCGAAGTCGCTCTCGAAGCGCACGGTCGAGTTCATCGGCGTGTCCCAGAACACCTCGCCGCTCGTGATCGGCTGGTCCTCGTCGGCGCGCACACAGTCACGGCCATGTTCGATGGTGAAAGTTCGCTTCAGCAGCACGCTGAGGATCTCGCCGCCCTCCGGTGTCTGTCCGGGAAGCACGACGTAGCGGCCGTCGATGGCGGTGGCGGTATCGGCAGTCATTGCACGTGCGCCTCCAGCGTGCGGAGGGTCGAGAGTCTTGAAGCCGGACCGAAAGTCATGACACCGGCCCACACCATGTCGAGGGCCAGGTCGTCGGGCCGGATGCTCACGGTATGCAGCCGGGTCTCCAGCGCCTGCGCGCCCGCGCCGGTGTCGAGCCCGATGCGGGGTGTCTCGCCCGGCAGCTGGAAGTCGAGCGTGCCGGTGTGCGTGAGGCCGCGCAGGCAGATCGTCTCGTCATCCTTCAGGCCCGGCAGGACCAGCCCGATCGACGCACCATTGAGGAACTGCGCCTCGAACGGCGGCAGCCGCATGCGCCGTGCCAGCGCGACATGGTTGGCCGGCAGCATCTTCATGCGCTCTTCCGCCGTGACCGTGCCGGGCTGCAGGAAGGCCGGCAGCGAGCCGAGCAGCGCGCTGCGCGGATACCAGGTGCGCTGCCGCCAGCCGAAGCCCTGCGGCAAGGGCTGCTCGGGCCATCGCAGCGGGTCTTCGATGACGACTCGCTCGGGTGTGAGCAGGTCGTCAGGGCCTTCGATGTTCGGCAGCGCAAGGCCATCGACGACTTCGCGCACGTTGCGCAGCGCGACGCCGCGGCCCATGTCGTTGCGCGGGTAATAAAACGGCAAATTGGGATCGCTCACCGTGTCCCGCCCTCCGTAGGCGCGGTCGTAGCGGATCTCCATGTCCACGAACGGCTCGGGCTCGGAGAACAGCGGTACATCGTCGGCGCGCCAGATGCAGCGCCTGTCGCCAGTCACGCGCAGCACCTTCTTCTGCGTGCCGACACGCACGCCCACGGACATGGCCTGCACCGGCTGGCCGCCGGGCGCATGCGCCTTGCCGATGACGACGACGTCGGTGGCCGCCTTGACCGGCGCCATGTCGTACTCGTGCTCGACCACAGACCACTCCGGATCGCCGCCGTCGTAGTACTGGTCGATCAGGCGCAGCGGCGCATCGCGTTCGCTGCGCGCGGCGGCGCGGCCATGCACGATGTTGTAGCTGCGCTTGACCAGCACGCTGAACGTGCACTCGCCCGAACGGGTGCGGCCGGCGACGACCTGCACCACGCCGGCATCGGGTCTGAGCAAGGTTTCGGACATTTGCGCCGCCTTCCCATTCAGGGGTTCAGCATGACCATGTTGCCCACGATCGTGTTGCTGCCCGTGGCCTTGGACAGCACGATCGCACCGGTGGTCTGGTTCTCGTCCTTGGCTTCCGAATGCACGATGCCGCCTGCAATCGTGACGATCGACGAGCCCTCGATCGCCACGTTCACGCCCTTGATCTTGATCTGGCCGCCGCTGTCCATCCAGATCATGCTTTCGCCGACATGCAGCTGGATGCTGGTCGCCGCGTGGATGTAGATGTGCTGCGTGTCCGATGCGATGGCAATGGCGCCGCCCGTCGAGACGGTGGTGATGTTGTTCTTGACGACCGTCGTCTGGATGTTGTCGTAGCTCTCCATCAGCGGCCCCTTCACGTGATAGCTGGCCGCGTTGCCCGCGACGTCGTGGGTGTAGGTGCCGCTCTCGACGGTGATCTTCGTGTCGCTGGTGATGGTCTCGGTGAACTTGTTCTTGACGGTGTTGGTCTTGTCGTTCTTGATCGTGCTGCTCTGGTCGTGCTCCACGGTGGTGTTCATGTCGTACTGCCCGTGGATCGTGATGCCCTCCTTGCCGGCCGTGTCGTTCATCGACATCTCGTTGTAGCCCTTGCCCTTGTGCGTGTTGGTCTTGAGGCCGCTGACCACCGCATCGCCCGGCAAGTTGTAGGGCGGCATGCTCTCGCCGTTGTAGAAGCGCCCGACGATGATGGGCTGGTCGGGGTCGCCCTCGAGGAAGTCGACGATCACCTCCTGCCCGATGCGCGGGATGCTGACCGAGCCCCAGCCCTTGCCGGCCCAAGGTTGCGAGACGCGGATCCAGCACGAGCTGTTTTCATCGCGCTTGCCGTAGCGGTCCCAATGGAACTGCACCTTCACGCGGCCGTACTTGTCGGTCCAGATCTCCTCGCCGGACTTGCCCACGACGATCGCGCACTGCGGGCCCGGCATGCGCGCGCGTGGTGTGAGGCGCGGCGGGCGCCAGGGCATGTCGATGGGCAACAGCGTCAGCAGGAAGGCGCTGCTGCCCTGGATGCCTGTGCGCAGTTCCGGCAGTTCGTCGATCAGGTCCTCGAAGGCGCGGCGTGAATCTGCATTGACCGCGTCGTCGTCCAGCGCGCCCTGCAGCACGGCCACCAGCGAGCGCGCGACATCGTTGGGCTGGAGTCCTTCATGGCCCGGGTGACTGGCCACGAAGGTGCAGCCGGCGATGACGTATTCGCCGTCGTTCGAGCCGTCGCCATTGCCCTTGTATTCGAAGCGCTTGCCGACCGCCACGTCGGGCCAGTGGGTGAAGGCCCAATGCCGCTGGCGGCGGCCCACCAGTTCGTCGACGCGCACGGTTGCGATGCTGTCGGTGTCGTCGCCATCGATGTAGCCGCCGGGGAATTCGAAGGCCTCCAGGTCGGCGAGTTCATGCGAATCGGGGTCGCCCTTGTCGGCGCTGAGTTCCTTGCTGACGACCGTGAAGTCGTTGTCGCGCGAAGCGAACTTTCCGGTGTCGAACTGCCGCATGCTGGCCCAGCGCGTGATCTCGTTGAAGCGCGACTCGCTGGCGCCGTGCGGATCGAACTTCAGCGTGTCCGCAGCCGGCAGCTTTTCGTGCGCCAGGTCGATCGCGTCGGAGAGGTACATGGTGCCCGGCGCATCGTGCGCGTCGAACCAGTAGTAGATGCCCTCTTCCTCCAGCAGGCGCGACAGGAACGCATGGTCGCTCTCCTGGTACTGCACGCAGTACGTGTGCGGCTTGTGCGTGCCGATCACGTCCTTGGACTTGAGCTTCTTGAGGCGCTTGATGGGGCTGTCCTCGATCACCTCGTCCATCACGGCGAGCACCGCCTTGTCCTGCAGGATGCGCGAGTTGGTGCGCTTGGTCAGCAGCCAGAACCAGGAGCGCAGCGTGATGCGGTATTCGAAGTAGCGCCCGACACTGTTCAGGCGGATGAAGCGCGTCGCATGGCCCTGGCAATGGCGCTGATGCGCCGTGCTCTCGCTGTCCTGGAACTGGATGACGATGTCGAAGGCATGGCCAAGGATGTCCTTGGCCGTGATGGCACCGTTTTCGGACAGCACCGTCAATTCGTAGAACGAGGCGCGCGAGAGCCCTTCGTGCCCCGCGATGCTCCAGAACATCAAGTCTGATGCAACAGGCGATTCGCTCTTGATCTGAAATTCAGCCGCCACAGCGTCGTTCCTCCGTGCCGACGGTAGGGCACGTGGGGGCACTGTGGGCTGTCGAAGCGCGATGGTCCATAACCCCGACGTCATCCGCCGATCGCAGTACTCACGCGTGGGGATGACAAGCGCCGGGAATGCGCGTCAGATTGCACCCTGAGGCGCGCTCGACCGGGGCGATGCCCCGGCGCACGATGCAGATCGGCAACGCTCTCGGCACAACGGATCATCAAGTTGGCGATCTCGCGCCGCACGAGAAAAAGGCCCGCAGCGGCAACGCTGCGGGCCTCAGTCAGAAAGACCGAAAGTCGGCTTCAGAACGGAATGTCGTCGTCCATGTCGTCGAATCCCGACGACGACTTGGCCGGGGCCTGGCGCGGAGCCGGTGCCGGTGCGCGCGGTGCGGCTGCCGGGGGGCGCGAGTAATTGCCGCCACCACCGCCGCCACCTTGGGAGTAGCCGCCACCGCCACCCTGGCCGTATTCGTCATCACCACCGCCGCCGCCACCGGACGACGGACCGCCCTGGCCTTGCCGGCTGCCCAGCATCTGCATCTGGTCGACGCGGATGTCGGTGGCGTACTTCTCGACGCCGTCCTTGTCCTGGTACTTGCGGGTGCGGATCGAGCCTTCGACGTAGATCTGCGAGCCCTTGCGCAGGTATTGCGCGGCGATTTCGGCCAAGCGGCCGTTGAACACGAGGCGGTGCCACTCGGTGGCCTCGCGCATTTCGCCGCTTTGCTTGTCTTTCCACTTGTCGGTGGTTGCGATCGTCACGTTGCAGATCGAATCGCCGCTTGGGAAGGTACGGGTTTCCGGGTCGCGCCCGAGATTGCCGACGAGGATGACTTTATTGACCGATGCCATGTGCACTGCCCCTGATGAATGGATGAAAGAGGAGGTTTTAACGAGAAAACGCGAGGCAGGATTGTGCCCGATCGACGGGGCCGTCTATTTCTGGGGATGGGCACAACCAATGCGCACGGTCAGAATGGCTCCCGCCGCATGAACCACGAACCCGACTTCTTCGAGCACCTGCGCAACGAGTTGCGCGGCGGCCGGATGTGGCTGGACCGGGCCATCGTGCTGGGCTATGCGGTCGCGGCGGGGCTGGCGGTGGTGGCGCTGACGATGGCGGTGGATTGGGTCTTCGGCCACTTCCAGCGTACCTTTGCGTTGCATCCGTGGCTGCCGCTCATCACCACGCCACTGATCACGGTCGGCATCGTGTGGGCCACGCGGCGCTTCTTCGGGGCCGCCGGCGGGTCGGGCATTCCGCAGGTGAAGGCGGCGCTCAATCCGGCCCTGCCGCCCGAGCGGCGCGTCTTGTTCGTCTCGCTGCGGCTCGCGGCCGGCAAGATGGGGCTCACGGTCGCGGGCTTTGCGGCGGGGTTGTCGATCGGGCGCGAGGGTCCGTCGGTGCAGATCGCCGCGGGTGTGATGCAGCATGCGCGCCGCTGGCTCTCGCCCAACACCACGATCGACTCGCGCGCCCTGCTGATGGCCGGCGGCGCGGCCGGGATCGCGGCGGCCTTCAATGCGCCGCTGGCCGGGGTGGTGTTCGCCATCGAGGAACTGTCGGGGCGCATCGAGTCGCGCGCCAGCGGGCTGATCATCACGGCCATCGTGCTGGCCGGGCTGGTGGCGGTGTCGGCCTTCGGCAATACGAGCTATTTCGGCGTGATCAAGGTGCCGCCGTTCGGCTGGGAGGCGCTGCTGCCCGGGCTGCTGGTGACGCTGGCGAGCGGGCTGGCGGGCGGGCTGTTCGGGCGCTTGTTCATCGCTTCGCTCACCGGGGTGCCGGGGCGGTTCAACCAATGGCGCGCACGCTTTCCGCTGCGCTTTGCGGCGGCCTGCGGGCTGGGCGTGGCGGTCATCGGCGTGGCCACCGGCGGCACGACCTTCGGCGCAGGCTCGGAGGCGGTCAAGGAGATGCTCGAGGGTCATGACCGCATGCCGGCCATCGACACGCTGCTGAAGTTCGTCGCCACCTGGCTCAGCGCCTGGGCCGGGGTGCCGGGCGGGATCTTTGCGCCATCGCTGTCGATCGGCGCGGGCATCGGGCAGGTGGTGTCGCAGGTCTCCAGCGCCAACCTCGCGCCTGCGTTGATCGCCATCGGCATGGCCGGCTTCCTGGCCGCCGTGACGCAGGCGCCGCTGACCTCCTTCATCATCGTCATGGAGATGGTCGACGGCCACGCGATGGTGCTGAGCCTGATGGCGGGAGCGATGCTGGCGAGCCTGGTGTCGCGCATGATCAGCCGGCCGCTGTACGACACGCTGGCGGAGCACATGGTGGCGGCGGCGATCGGGTCGCCGATGCCGGTCAGTGCCGCGCCCGAATCCCCCGCTGCGCTGAAGCCCGAGTCAGAGTCAGCCTCTTCGCCCGATCCCGATCGCGGCCCCAGCCCCAGCCCCAGCCCCAGCCTCGGCGTCGGCCCGGACGCGCCCCGCATCGATACCCTTCCCCCACCGGAGCCCGAATCCGGCCCGACCCGCTGAAAAGCCCCGGGGATTTATGATGCTCGGTTGCCCAAAACCGACCGCCAAGTGAATCTCCCCACCCCGGACAACGTCGATCACATCGATCGCGCCTACCTCGGCGCCCTGCTCGCGCAGCAGCGGATCAGCATCCGTGGCGCGCGCACGCACAACCTCAAGAACATCGACCTCGACATCCCGCGCAACAAGCTGGTGGTCATCACCGGCCTGTCGGGCTCGGGCAAGTCGAGCCTGGCCTTCGACACGCTGTATGCCGAAGGCCAGCGCCGCTATGTCGAGAGCCTGTCGGCCTATGCGCGGCAGTTCCTGCAGCTGATGGACAAGCCCGATGTCGACGTGATCGAGGGCCTGTCGCCGGCGATCAGCATCGAGCAGAAGGCGACCAGCCACAACCCGCGCTCCACCGTGGGGACGGTGACCGAGATCCACGACTACCTGCGGCTGCTGTATGCGC
The DNA here is from genome assembly GCF_037889975.1 of Variovorax rhizosphaerae. Lineage (NCBI taxonomy): Bacteria > Pseudomonadati > Pseudomonadota > Betaproteobacteria > Burkholderiales > Comamonadaceae > Variovorax > Variovorax rhizosphaerae. The sequence goes on from NZ_JBBKZT010000001.1 coordinate 44,762, forward strand.
GCGCCGGCACGCCGTATTGCCCCGACCATGACCTGCCGCTGCAGGCGCAGACCGTGTCGCAGATGGTCGATGCGGTGCTGGCCATCCCCGACGAGCCGCGCCTGATGATCCTGGCACCCGTCGCGCGCGAGAAGAAGGGCGAATTCCTGGAGCTGTTCGCCGAGATGCAGGCGCAGGGCTACGTGCGCTTCCGCGTCGACGGGCAGACCTACGAATACAACGACCTGCCCAAGCTCAAGAAGACCGAGAAGCACGACATCGACGTCGTCATCGACCGCCTGCGCGCACGTCCCGACGTGCAGCAGCGCCTGGCCGAGAGCTTCGAGACCGCATTGCGCCTGGCCGATGGCCGCGCGATCGCGCTGCAACTCGGCGCGGAGGGCGCACCCGACAAGGAGCACCTCTACAACGCCAAGTTCGCCTGCCCGATCTGCCACTACTCGCTGGCCGAACTGGAGCCGCGGCTGTTCTCCTTCAACTCGCCGGTGGGTGCCTGCCCGAGCTGCGACGGCCTGGGCAACCGCGAGGTGTTCGACTGGACCCGCGTGGTGGCGTTTCCGTCGCTCTCGCTCGCGAGCGGCGCGGTCAAGGGCTGGGACCGTCGCAACGGCTATTACTTCAGCATGCTGGAGTGCGTGGCGAAGCACTATGGCGTGGACATCGACAAGGCCTTCGAGGACCTGCCGGAGAACGCACGCAACGCGATCCTGCACGGGTCCGGCGAGGAAGAGATCAAGTTCAGCTACGTGATGGAGTCGGGCGCCAACGCAGGCCGCAAGCTCACGCGCAAGCATCCCTTCGAAGGAATCATCCCGAACATGGAGCGCCGCTACCGCGAGACCGATTCGGTCCCGGTGCGCGAAGAGCTCGCCCGCTACCGCAACAACCAGCCCTGCCCGGATTGCCACGGCACGCGGCTGCGGCGCGAGGCGCGCAACGTGTTCCTCGTCGACGAGACGGGCGGCGAATCGAAGCGCATGAGCATCTTCGCGATCAGCCACGTCACCTTGCGCGACAGCCTCGCTTACTTCCAGACGCTGAAGTTGCGCGGCGCGAAGGCGGAGATCGCCGACAAGGTGATCCGCGAGATCGGGCTGCGGCTCAAGTTTCTCAACGACGTAGGGCTCAACTACCTGAGCCTGGACCGCAGTGCGGAAACGCTGTCCGGCGGCGAGGCGCAGCGCATCCGCCTGGCCTCGCAGATCGGCTCCGGCTTGACCGGCGTGATGTACGTGCTCGACGAACCCAGCATCGGCCTGCACCAGCGCGACAACGACCGCCTCATCGGCACGCTGAAACACCTGCGCGACATCGGCAACAGCGTGATCGTGGTCGAGCATGACGAGGACATGATCCACTCGGCTGACCACGTCATCGACATGGGTCCGGGCGCCGGCGTGCATGGCGGACGCGTGATGGCGCAGGGCACCTTCGAACAGGTGCGCGACAACCCCGAATCGCTGACCGGCCAATATTTGCTCGGCACCAAGAAGATCGAAGTGCCCAAGCGCCGCACGCCCTGGCTGCCGGTGCTGCGCAAGCCGGAGGACGAAGCGAAGAAGGCGCCGATCAAGCCCAAGTTCCCGCCGAGCCCAGCCGCGTTGAAGCGGCAGGCACGCGAGGCCGCGCATCTGGCGACACAGACCGACTTGCAGGAGATCCGCGTCATCGGCGCGAGCGGCAACAACCTCAAGAACGTCAGCGTTGCCTTCCCGGTCGGCCTGCTGACCTGCGTGACGGGCGTGTCGGGCTCGGGCAAGTCGACGCTGGTCAACGACACGCTCTACACCGCCGTCGCCCGCACGCTCTACCGCGCGCACGAAGAACCGGCCGCGCATGAGTCGGTCGAAGGCATCGAGTACTTCGACAAGGTCATCAACGTCGACCAGTCGCCCATCGGCCGCACGCCGCGCAGCAACCCTGCGACCTACACGGGTCTCTTCACGCCGATCCGCGAACTGATGGCCGAGACCAACACCGCACGCGAACGCGGCTACGGCCCGGGGCGCTTCAGCTTCAACGTGGCAGGTGGGCGCTGCGAGGCCTGCCAGGGTGACGGCGTCGTGAAGGTCGAGATGCACTTCCTGCCCGACGTGTACGTGCCCTGCGAGGTCTGCCATGGCCAGCGCTACAACCGCGAGACGCTCGAGGTCCAGTACAAGGGCAAGAACATCGCGCAGATCCTCGAGATGACGGTCGAGACGGCCTACGAATTCCTCAAGGCTGTGCCGACCATCGAGCGCAAGCTGCACACGCTGCTGGACGTGGGCCTGAGCTACATCAAGCTCGGCCAGGCCGCGACCACGCTCTCAGGCGGCGAGGCGCAGCGCGTGAAGCTCGCGCTGGAGTTGAGCAAACGCGACACCGGCCGCACCCTCTACATCCTCGACGAGCCGACCACCGGCCTGCACTTCGCGGACATCGAATTGCTGCTGAAGGTCTTGCATCAGTTGCGCGACGCGGGCAACACCATCGTCGTGATCGAGCACAACCTCGACGTCATCAAGACGGCTGACTGGCTCATCGACATGGGGCCGGAAGGCGGCGCGGGCGGCGGCACGGTGGTGGGCGAGGGCACGCCGGAGGACATCGCGGCGAACGAGGCGAGCCATACGGGCAAGTACCTGAAGCGATTGCTGGCGTGACCTGACCGAGCGCCGCGCCGCGTGCAGGGCCCGGTACCCACGGCATCAGGATCCGTTCTCCGTTTTTGAATCCCGGCGGCATGGAGTGCGATAGGCCATGGGTGTCGCGCCTTCTGGCGCAACCCGCCCACCCTCGCTAGGATCGCGTCTTCCTGAACCGACCTCTCGCTCGATGGACCTCCTGAGCAGCCTGAAGGCGCTTTGCGCCGTCGCGGAACATGGCAGCCTGACGCGCGGGTCGGTGGCGCTTGGCGTGACCCAGTCCATCCTGAGCCGGCAGATCGCGGCGCTGGAGGCACATGTCGGCGCGAAGCTGCTGCACCGCACCGGGCGCGGCGTCGCTCCCACCGAGCTGGGCCTGCGTATCCTGCCGCAGGCCGCCCAGTTGCTGCGCGGCATCGATGCCCTGGTCGCCGAGATGCGCGGTGAGCGCGCCGACCCTGCCGGCCTGGTGGAACTGGCGACGGTTCCTTCGGTCCGGCCGCTGGCAGTGCAGGTGTTCAAGGCGCTGCAGGCGAAGCATCCCCGCATCAAGCTGCGCACGCGCGAGGCCTACAGCGGGCAGGTCGAGGATTGGCTGGCCAATGGCAAGGTCGACATCGGCATGTTCAACCGCTACAGCCCGGCGCCGCTCAAGAACGCGGATGCCCTGCTGCGCGCGCCACTGGTCGTGCTGGGCCTGCGCAACAGCGTGAAGACCGCGCCCACGACCGCCTTCCGCAAGCTGCATGGCATGCCGCTGGCCATTGCGAACAAGCCCAACGCGCTGCTGACCTTGCTCGAAGGCGCTGCGAAGCGCTGCAAGATCACGCTGGACTTCGCTTTCGAGAGCACCTCCGACACGATCATCCGCAGCGCGGTGGGGAGCGGCGGCCTGTTCACCATCGTGCCGCTGCATGTGGCGTTGCGCGACTATGGCGAGGAACGCTTTGCCTGGTCGCAGATCGTGGAGCCGACGCTGGTGCAGTACACATGGCTGGCGACGACGAGCGCACATCCGGTCGATGCGGCTGCGCGGGTGGTGCAACGGCTGCTGGTGGAGCTGGCGTCGGGGGCGGCGCAGGAAGGTGCGCAGGCGCCCTGATGGCCGACGCGGGCCGCGCGTGACGCGAGGAGGGTCGCCCTGTCAGTCCGCCTTGAATCCCGAAGCCTTCACGATCGCGCCCCAGCGTCGCCGCTCTTCCTCGATTTGCGGGCCAAACGCCGCCAGCGACACGTTCGGATATTCCATGTTCAGGTTGTCGATCGCGCCGCGCACCTCCGGATCCGCGGACGCGGCTTCCACCGCGGCGGCCATCCGTGCCAGCGTTTCCAGCCGCATCCCGGCGGGCGCGAACAGGGCGAGCCAGCTGCTGCCGTGGACTGTCGGATAGCCGGCCTCGGCGAAGGTGGGCACGTCGGGTGTCTGGGCGTCGCGCGTGTCGCCGCTGGTGGCCAGCATGCGCACGCGTCCCGTGCGGTGGAGTTGCACGAACTCCGACGCGGCGCTGAACGCCGCCGGCACACGGCCAGCCATCAGGTCCATGTTCATCGGTGCGCCGCCCTTGTAGGGCACGTGCATCAGCGCCACGCCGGCCGCGCGGCCCAGCAGCAGGCCGAAGAAGTGCGGCAGGCTGCCGGCCGCGGGTGACGCGAAGCTGGCGTTGTCCGGGTCGGCTTTCGCGGCGGCCACGTAGTCCGCCACTGTCCGGGCGGCGGAGCCGGGCGGCACCGCCATCGCAATCTCCAGCCGGGCGGCCTGGCCGACCGGCACGAAATCGGCCTTGGCGTCGTAGGGGAGCTTCTCGTAGGTGAACTCGGCGAGGACGTTTGTCAGGATGTTGCCCAGCAGCAGCACCGTGCCATCGGCCGGCGCGGTCTTCACCGCGACAGCGGCGAGGGTGCCGCCGGCGCCGGGCCGGTTCTCGACGATCACGGGGTGGCGCAGCGTCTTGCTCATCGCCTGCGCATACGCGCGGGCCAGGCCGTCCGCGCCGCCACCCGGCGGGTAGCCCACGACGATGCGCGTCGCGGCGAGCTCGTCGGCGCCAAGGGCCTGGAGCGGGATCGCGAGCGCGGCAGTGAGGACGAGAAGCAGCAGTGGACTGGACTTCAACCCTGTAATGCGTCCTGGTAGTGCGCCAGTCGCATGGCGCGATGGAGGAACATGCCGATCGGCCCGATTGTCCTCTCATCGACGAAAAGCGGGGCATGGCCCGTACCGGGAATCTCGAGCCAGCGCGCGTCGGCATGCTCGTGCTCCATGCGCATGCACACCGCCCGGCTCAGGAGCCTGGAATGCTCGCCGCGCAGGATCAGCACCGGGCACGCGACGGCGTTCCAGATCGACCACAGGTAGACCCGGCTGGTCACCGGCTCCGGCGGCACGGCGCGCACATCGAAGCGGCTGCACAGGCGGCCCCGCACGTCGGCCGCCACGCTGGAACGCGCCAGCGCTTCCCAGCGGGCCACATCCAGCTTGCCGAAGCCGCCGAGCGTGGCCCGGAAGTACAGCGCGGCTTCGCGCAGGTCCTCGAACTCCACCGGCGTGGCGGCCTGGTCGCGCAGGCGCTGCAGCTCCCCGCCATCCAGTTCGGCCCCCACGTCGTTGAGCACCAGCGAGCGCACGAGCTGCGGATGACGCGCCGCCATCTGCAATCCGAGCAGGCCGCCCAGCGAGGTGCCGACCCAATGCACGGCGTGCACGCCCAGGTGCGCGATGAGCTCCTCCAGCACCCTCAGGTAGGTGCGGTTGGTGTAGAGGCTGGCATTGGACAGCCAGTCGCTCTGGCCGCGGCCGGGCAGGTCGATGCACACGACGCAGTACTGCCCGGCCAGCGCCTGGGCGAGTTCATCGAAATCGGTGGCATTGCGGCTCAGGCCATGCACGCACAGGACCAGCGGGTGCCCGAGATCGCCCCATTTCTTGTATGCAATGCTCGTGGCCACCGGGCATTCGCCAAGCGATACATGGAAGTGTGCGTTGACATTCATGCAAGGAAGTCTAGGTACGGGTCACGCACCTGCAAGCGCACATCGCTCATTTCAGCTTTGCGAATGGCGCAAGGCGCCTGGCTTTGCCTTTCCTGCTCACATCGGCAGTTCGACTGCCGAGAGCTTCCAGAAGAAAACGCCGTGTCGCCGAAGGACGAATCTGGCTGGCAATCCGTCTCGCGCGCGAATCTCCACCGTCGAGAAGTCGAGGAAGTCGAGCGCATACCTTGGTGCGGTGGAAGGATCCTTCGACGCCGGTGGCGGCGACGTGCCGGGCGTGCCGGGCGTGCCGGGCGCGGGGAACTTGCCCTGCTGCATCAGCAGCATGACACCCGTGGGCGTGACCAGTGCGTCGACCGTCTGGTTGATCAGGCCCGTCCCGAGCATTTGTCCCACGCCCGCGAGCGGGCCGTCCTTCAAGCCGCTCGAGTTCATCAGGCCGCTCATCTTCGTCATGAGCTGCGCCTTGACGCTTTCCTTGAGCGCGGGGAAGTCAACCTGGCTGGCAAGAGCCGTGGCATCCCGGGCCTCGATGGCCTTGCGCATGCGATAGACGGTCCAGTGCGGGCCGAAGTAGAGCGCCGCGGCGACCAGCACCGCTACAAGCGCTGCAACCCAATACAGGCGTCTGGATTTCATGGCGCTCCATTCTGAGCCACTTCGCCGTGCTTGAAGCGGACAAGGCCTGCATGCCGCATCACCGCGGACGTACAGGGCGAGCCACTCTCCAGACTACCAAGGCACACCGTCGACTGCACGTGCGCCGACGGCGCTGCGCCCCTAGCGCATTCCGATCTTCGCGCCCTCGCCAAACAACCCCTTCATCTCGCGCGGCTGCGAGCGCCAGTACTGCTGCGGCGCCTCCACCGTCGCGCCCAACTCCGCGGCAGCGCGCCACGGCCAGTGCGGCTCGAACAGGATCGCCCGCGCAATCGCCACGAAGTCGGCCTGACCGTTGGCGATGATGGCGTCGGCTTGTTTTGCATCGGTGATGAGGCCCACGGCGATCGTCGGCAGCCCACTCTCGCGCCGGATGCGTTCGGCGAACGGGACCTGGTAGCCGTCGACCAGCGGAATCTTCTGCTTCTGCGAGACGCCGCCCGAGGACACATGGATGAAGCTGCCGCCGCGCGCCGCCAGGGCCTTGGCGAACTGCACGCTCTGGTCCAGCGTCCAGGTCTCGCCTTCGTCGACCCAGTCGCTGGCCGAAAGGCGCATGCCCACGGCGATGTGCGCCGGCACCGCGGCACGTACCGCATCGAACACTTCCAGCGGATAGCGCATGCGGTTGGCGAGCGAGCCGCCGTATTCGTCGGTGCGCTGGTTCGCGATCGGCGACAGGAACTGGTGCAGCAGGTAGCCGTGGGCCGCATGCAGTTCGATGGCGTCGAGCCCCAGCGCGACCGCGCGCTGCGCAGCGCGCACGAATGCGGACTTGACGCGCGCCAGCCCTGCCGCGTCGAGCGCAAGGGGCGGCGGCTCGCCGGCGGCATGCGGCAGCGCCGATGGGCCTTCCGTCTGCCATGCGCCTTCGTCCGGACGCAGGCTCTGGCCGCCGTCCCACGGCTTGTGGCTCGACGCCTTGCGGCCCGCATGCGCGAGCTGGATGCCGATGGGCATCTTCGAATGCGCGCGCACCGCGTCGAGCACGCGCTTGAGCGCGGCCTCGTTGTCATCGGAATACAGGCCGAGGCAGCCGCGCGTGATGCGGCCGATCTCCTCCACGGCGGTCGCCTCGATGATCAGCAGCCCCGCACCCGACAGCGCCAACTGCCCGAGATGCATCAGGTGCCAGTCGCCCGCATTGCCGTCCTGCGCGGTGTACTGGCACATCGGCGCGATGACGATGCGGTTGCGCAATTCGAGCGGGCCGAGCGCGCCGGCGGAGAAGAGTGAGCTCATGGGATTCCTGGTCGCGAAGTGACAGGTTGGGGCATCGCTGCAAAAGTGCGCGTCAAGCCCGGACGGCCTGCACAGCGATGCCTTTATATCGGGGCCGCCTTGCGCGCGCTTGGCGCGGGACTTTCGCGGGGTTTCGTACGACTTTGCAATCGGGCGAGGAGCAAGGCGTGCCGCTCAGCGTTCGCCCGCCATCGCCCGCACCGCATCCCGCAACGCAAGAATGCCAAGCTCGATCTGCGCCACGTCGATCGACGACAGCCGCAGCCGGAAGTAAGGACAAGGCCGCGGCGGCTGCGCGAAGAACACATCGCCCGGCTCGATCAGCACGCCATGCGCACGCGCACGCAAGGACAACGCCGCGCCATCGAGCCAGTCCGGCGTCTTCACCCACACCGAGGCACCGCCGTTCGGCACCGTCGCCTCGAACTCGGGAATGTGCCGCGCCAGCGCCTGCATCACCGCATCCATGCGCTGCCGCAGCACCTGGTTCACACGGCGCGCATGCGAGTCGTGATGCCCCAGCGACAGGAACAGCGCATACGCATGCTGGAGGAAGGCGCTCGGATGCCGCACCATCGCATGCCGCAGCACACGCAACTCGCTGATCAATTCCTTCGAGGCCACGATGTAGCCGAGCCGCATGGCCGGTGCCAGGCTCTTGGACAGCGAGCCGATGTAGATCACACGCCCGGTCTTGTCCAGGCTCTTGAGCGCGGGCGTGGGTTCGCCGGCATAGAGGTTCTCGGCCTCGTAGTCGTCCTCGATGACCACGAAGTCCTGCAGCGCCGCCTTGCGCAGCAGCCACTGGCGTCGCTCCAGGCTCAGCGTGCGCGTGGTCGGGCTCTGGTGCGAGGGCGTGACGAACACATAGTCCAATGCTGGCAGTGCATCGACCACCAGGCCTTCGTCATCGACCGGGATGCCGATCATTTCCGAGGTGCGCAGCGAGAAGGCATTGCGCGCATGCGGATAGCCGGGCTCCTCGAAGCCGATGCGCGTGCCGCGGTCGAACAGCGCCTCGGCCACGAGGTACAGCGCATGCTGCGCGCCCACCGTCACCAGGATCTCCTCGGGCCGCGCGAACACGCCGCGCTTGGGCAGCAGGCGGATGCGGATCTGCTCGACCAGGTCGGGCATGTCGTCGGTCTCGAAGTCCGGCGTCCAGTTCGGCAGTTGCGAGCGGGCCAAGCTGCGCACGCAGCATTCGCGGAAGTCTTCGGTCGGAAAGAGCTGCGCATCGTGCGTGCCGTAGACGAAGGGGTACGGGAACTTGCGCCATTGCGCGGGCTTCGACAGCGTCGGCTGCTCGCGCAGGGAACGCAACACGCGCGCGTCCCATTGCGGCGGTGCGCCAGCGCCGGCACCGTCGCCCTTGAACGGGTCGATGAACTTGTCGGCCGAGACGATCGATGCCGGCAACGCGCCCGCATTCACGAACACGCCCGAGCGCGGACGCGATTCCAGGTAGCCCTCGTCCACCAGTTGCTGGTACACGGCGGTGACGGTGTTGCGGCTCAGGCCCAGCGCCTGCGCGAGGTCGCGCGACGATGGCAAAGCCGCGCCCGCCGCCAGCCGGCCATCGAGGATCACCTGCACCACCTTGAGTCGCAGGCGCGATTGCAGGGGCAACCCGGTGTGGTCGTCCAGCGCGAAGAGTTGCGCCCACAAAGGTGTCGTCGGGGGGAGCTTGGGGTTCACGGTGGCGTTCATCGGCGCACTGCAAATGTGCATCTGGCTTTCACGATAAGGCTCGACTGGCTCTATGACGAGGGGTGAGGCGAGCTTAACCTTTGCGCAAGATTCGACCCGCCGCAGGAGCCCCATTGACCGCCGTCACCACCGCCACACTCGAAGCCTTTTCCGACGCCTGGAACCGCCACGACCTGCCCGCGCTGATGTCCTTCATGCACCCCGACTGCGTGTTCGAGACCGCCGCCGGCAACGACGCCTGGGGCACGCGCCACACCGGCCATGAAGCGGTCGCCAAGGCCTTCGCCGCTGCGTGGACGAACTTCCCGGATGCGCAGTGGCGAAACGGCAGACACCTCGTGATGGGTGATCGCGGCATGTCCGAATGGACCTTCACCGGCACCGCTCCGGACGGCCAGCGCAGCGAGTCCGATGGCGTCGACCTGTTCACCTTCAAGGACGGCAAGATCCTCGTCAAGAACGTGTTCCGCAAGGCGCGCCCGCTGCTTCCAGCGGTCTGAACGAGGGCCCCCGGATGAGCATCGCCACCCCGCGCGAACTCTTCGCGCCCTACGACCCCGCCTACGACCCGCTGGTGTCCGACGGCCCCGGCCGCAACCGCGACTACGCCCCCACCTACTGGGCCGCCACCGCCGGGCCGGCACCCGATGACGACGGCCCGGTGCAAGGCGACGTCGATGCCGACGTGGTCATCATCGGCTCCGGCTTCACCGGCCTTGCGACGGCGCTCTTCCTCGCCAAGGAACACGGCATCAAGGCGGTGGTACTGGAAGCCAACCGCGTCGCCTGGGGCTGCACCAGCCGCAACGGCGGCCAGGGCCAGAACGCCAGCGGCCGGCTCTACCGCTCCCAGTGGATCGACCGCTGGGGCCTGGCCACCGCACAGCGTCTCGATGCCGAGATCCGCTTCGGCTTCGACACCTTCAAGGAACTCGTCGCCGAGGCCGACTGCGACCCGCAACCCGGCGGCCATCTCTACATCGCGCACCGCGAGAAGAAGATGGCCTTCCTGCGCAACGAGGCACGCGTGATGGCCGATCACTTCGGCTATGCGACGCGCATCCTCACGGCCGAGCAGGTGCGCGAGGAGTACTGCAACGACCAGGACGCGGCCGGCGCGATGCACGAGGCCGAAGGCATCTGCGTGCACCCGCTCAAGCTGGCGTACAGCTACCTGAAGCGTGCGCGTGCCGGCGGTGCGCGCGTGCATCCGTCGAGCCCTGTCATCGGTTGGGAAACGAAGAACGGCGCGCACCACCTGAAGACACCCGGCGGCACGGTGCGCGCCAAGACGGTGGGCATCGCAACAGGCGCCTACACAGCGCCCGGCCTGCACCCGACGTTGACGAATCGCTACTTCCCGGTGCTGTCGAATTCCATCGTCACGCGCACGCTCACCGATGCCGAATTGAAGGCCACCAACTTCCTCACGCACGAAGCCATCACCGACACGCGCACGCTGCGCTTCTATTACCGCTTGCTGCCCGACAAGCGCGTGCAGATCGGCAGCCGCAGCGCCATCACCGGCGCCGATGCGAGCCGCGACGCGCACTACAAGCTGTTGGTCGACGGCCTCGCACGCAAGTTCCCGCCGTTGAAGGGCATCCCCATCGACTACTCCTGGTGGGGCTGGGTCGACGTGGCCCACGACATGATGCCGCGCGTGGTGCAGCCCGACCCGAAGCAGAGCGTGTTCTATGCGCTGGGCTATGGCGGCAACGGCGTGTCCTTCTCCGCGCATGCGGGCCGGCGCATGGCGCAACGCATTGCGGGCGAAGGCGATGCGGCCTTCGACCTGCCGATCTACAACAGCCCCTTGCAATTCCCGCGACAAGGTGAGTGGGCCGCGCCCTTCCGCCGCTTCGGACAGAGCATGCTGTACCGCTGGTATTACCTACGTGACGAGGTGCTCTGAGTATGTGAAAACCCTTGGACCCATCGATCGCTTGCATCTGGCTCCACGATGCGCGCGGCGCTGGACCGTATCTTGCAAACCTCGTGCATCACGTCCGAACTCAAGGAGGTCTCGTTGAACTCAAGTCTCATCACCCGTCGCACGCTCTGCCTGGCTGGCTCCGGTGCCTTCATGCTCGGTCGACTGCCATTGGCGCAGGCGCAGGAGGCCAAGAAGGGCGGCACCTTCGTCGTCGGCCTGACCCAGGCGCCGCGCCACTTGAACGGTGCCGTGCAATCCGGCTTCGCCACGGCCGAGCCGTCGACGCAGCTCTTCGCGAGCCCGTTGCGCTTCGATGACAAGTGGGCGCCGCAGCCCTACCTCGCCGAGACCTGGAAGCTCGACGAAGACGGCAAGTCCCTCACGCTCAACCTGCGCAAGAACGCGGTGTTCCATGACGGCAAGCCGGTCACCTCGGCCGACGTGGCCTTCTCGATCATGGCCATCAAGGCCAACCACCCGTTCACCACGATGATGGGCCCGGTCGACAAGGTCGACACGCCCGACGCCTACACCGCCATCGTGCGCATGAGCGTGCCGCATCCGGCCATCGTGCTGGCGATGAGCCCGGCCCTGTGCCCGATCCTGCCCAAGCACATCTACGGCGACGGCCAGGACCTCAAGACCCATCCGCGCAACAGCACCGACGTGGTCGGCTCCGGCCCCTTCAAGTTCGTCGAGTTCAAGCCCGGACAGCGCGTGGTGCTGGAGCGCTTCGACAAATTCTTCATGCCGAACAAACCGTACCTCGACAAGGTGATCTTCAGCATCCAGCCCGACATGGCGAGCCAGATCCTCTCCTTCGAGCGCGGCGACATGCAGATGATCCAGGTGTCCGCACCCACCGACATCGCCCGCGTCACGAAGGACCCGAACGCTGTTGTCACGGCCAAGGGCTTCGAGGGCATCGGCTCGATCAACTGGCTGGCCTTCAACACGACGAAGAAGCCGCTCAACGACGTGAAGGTGCGCAAGGCCATTGCCACGGCCATCGACAAGAACTTCATCACCAAGGCATTGATGGGCGGCTTCGCGCAGGTGGCCAACGGCCCCATCTCCGCGAGCAGCCCGCTGGCCTCGGCGGACGTCACGCTCTATCCCTTCGACCTGAAGAAGGCCGCCGCGATGCTCGACGAGGCGGGCTACAAGGTCAACGACGGCGGCGAGCGCTTCAAGCTCACCATCGACTACCTGCCGGGCGTGGACGACCAGCAGAAGAATGTGGCCGAGTACATCCGCACCACGCTGAAGAAGGTCGGCATCACCGTGGAAGTGCGCGCCTCGGCCGACTTCCCGTCCTGGGCCAAGCGCATGGCCACGCACGACTTCGACATGTCGATGGACCAGGTCTACAACTGGGGCGACCCGATCATCGGCGTGCACCGCACCTACCTGTCGACCAACATCAAGCCCATCGTCTGGACCAACACGCAGTCGTACAACAACCCCAAGGTCGACGAGCTGCTCAACAGCGCCGGCCAGATCCTCGACCCGGTCAAGCGCAAGGCCTACTACGCGACCTTCGAGAAGATCGTGACCGACGACGCGCCCATCGTCTTCATCAACACGGTGCCGGCGCGCACCGTCACGAGCAAGAAGGTAGGCAACGTGCCGATGACCATCTGGGGCCCGATGTCACCGTACGACGAGGTGTACCTGAAGTGAGCCTCGCCCGCGCCGTGGCATCACGGCTGATCCAGGGCCTGGCCCTGGTGCTGGCGGTGGTGGTGCTGAACTTCGTGCTGGTGCATGCCGCACCGGGCGACCCGGTGGAGACGATCGCGGGCGCGAGCGGCGGCATGAGCGAGGAGATGATGGCCGACCTGCGCAAGCAGTACGGGCTGGACAAGCCGCTGTATGTGCAACTGGGCGTGTACGTCGGGCGCGTGGTGACGGGTGACCTCGGCTACTCGTACTTCTTCAACCTGCCGGTGACGCAGATGATCGGCGAGCGCGTGCCAGCCACCTTGCTGCTGGTGCTGAGCGCGGTGCTGTCGGCTTTCGTCATCGGCACGGCCCTGGGCGTGCTGTCGGCGCGCAAGCCGAATGGCGTGCTGTCGCAGTTCATCACGGTGCTGAGCATGGTGGGCTTTGCGGCGCCGGTGTTCTGGATGGGGATCATGCTGGTGATCCTGTTCGCCTCGGTGTTGCCGATCATGCCGGTGTCGGGCATGCGGGCGCTGGACTCGAGCGGTGGCGGCATCGGGGACATCGTCGACGTGGCACACCACCTGGTGCTGCCGACGCTGACGCTGGCGCTGGTCTACCTCGCGCAGTACAGCCGGCTCGCGCGCTCGTCGATGCTGGACGTGCTGGGCTCGGACTTCATCCGCACCGCGCGTGCGAAGGGACTGGCCGATCGCGTGGTGCTCTACAAGCATGCGCTGCGCAATGCGCTGCTGCCGGTGGTGACGGTGCTGGGATTGCAGTTCGGCAATGTGATGGCGGGGGCGATCCTCGTCGAGACGGTGTTCAATTGGCCGGGGCTGGGGCGGCTTGCGTTCGAGGCGGTGCTGCGGCGGGACTATCCGACGATCCTGGGCGTGTTGCTGTTCTCGTCGATCGTGGTGATCGTGATGAACCTGTTGACGGACGTGGCGTACCGGTTGATCGATCCGCGGATCAAGGCGTCATGAGCGCCGCGCCGGGCCGCCCCAAGCAAGCTCGCGCCCCCTCGGGGGGCAGCGAGGACACGAAGTGCCGAGCGTGGGGGCAGCAATGAACAGCGTTGCCGCAACCACCGCCAAACCGCTGCCGAAGGTCGAGCACCCAGCCGCCGAAGCGCTGCGCATGTTCATGCGCAACCCTTCCGCCATCGCCGGCATGGTGATGTTGTTCATCGTGCTCGCGGTGTCCATTGTGGGCCCATGGGTGTACCCGGCCGATCCCTTCGAGATCCGCACCGCGCCGCTCACGCCGCCCTTCTCGGAAGACGCGATCCTCGGCAGCGACTACCTCGGCCGCGATGTGCTGACCACGCTGATCTACGGTGGCCGCGCGACGCTGCTGGTGGGCGCGGTCGCTGCATTGCTGTCGGTGCTGATCGGCATCACGCTCGGCGCGATGGCGGGCTACTACCGCGGCCGTGTCGATGCGGCGCTGATGCGCGTCACCGAGTTCTTCCAGGTGCTGCCGGCGCTGCTGTTCGCGATGGTCGTGGTCACGCTGTTCTCGCCTTCGCTCGTGACGGTCACACTGGCCATCGGCATCGTGAGCTGGACCGGCACCGCGCGCCTCACGCGGGCCGAGTTCATGAAGTACCGCGACCTCGAATTCGTGCGCGCCGAGCATGCGATCGGGGCGCGGGACCGCCGCATCATCTGGAAGGTGATCCTGCCGAACGCGCTGCCGCCGCTGATCGTGTCGGCCACGCTGGCAGTCGGCGCGGCAATCCTCTTTGAAGCCGGCCTTTCCTTCCTGGGCCTCGGCGATCCGAACCAGATGAGCTGGGGATTGATGATCGGTTCGAGCCGTCAGTACGTGCTGTCATGCTGGTGGGCCGTGGCGTTTCCGGGCGCGGCGATCTTCATCACGGTGCTGGCGGTGAGCCTCATCGGCGACGGGCTCAACGATGCCCTCAACCCCAAGCTTCGCGAGCGCTGACATGACGACGCAACCTCTGCTTCAAGTCAAAGACCTGCGCGTCGAATTCAAGACGCGCCGCGGCAACGCCATGGTCCTCAACGGCGTCGACTTCGAGATCCACGGAGGCGAGACCCTCTGCGTGGTCGGCGAGTCCGGCTGCGGCAAGAGCATGACCGCGCTGGCGCTGCTGCGGCTGATCCCCTCGCCACCCGGCCGTATCAGCAGCGGCAGCATCCTGTTCGGCGGCGAAGACCTGGTCAAGGTCAGCCTGGAGCGCATGCGCGAGGTGCGAGGCAACCGCATCTCGATGATCTTCCAGGAACCGATGACCTCGCTCAACCCGGTGCTCACCGTGGGCGACCAGATCGGCGAATCGCTGCGGCTGCATGCGGGCCTGGATGCGGCAGCCGCGCGCGCGAGGGCCATCGAAATGCTGCAACAGGTCGGCATCCCCGCGCCCGAGCGCCGCGTCGACGAGTACCCGCACCAGCTCTCCGGCGGCATGCGCCAGCGCGTGATGATCGCGATGGCGCTCGCCTGCCGGCCCGACATCCTCATCGCCGACGAGCCCACCACCGCGCTCGACGTCACCGTGCAGGCGCAGATCTTCGACCTGCTGCGCGACCTCCAACGCGACAAGGGCACGGCCATCCTGCTCATCACGCACGACATGGGCGCCGTCGCCGAGATGGCCGATCGCGTGATGGTGATGTACGCCGGCCGCGTCATCGAGCAAGGCACCACCGCCGAAGTGCTCGGCAACCCCGGCCATCCCTACACGCACGGCCTGATCGCCTGCCTGCCCGAACTCGGAAGCAGCGCCTTTGCGGTCACCGACAACGACCGCATCGAGCTTGCCGAGATCGATGGCATGGTCCCGTCGATCTGGGAGCTGGGCAGCGGCTGCGCCTTCCGCGAGCGCTGCCCCTATGCCAAGCCACGCTGCGCGCAGGAGGTGCCGCCGATGTTCGCGATGGACGATGGTGCGACGCATGGCGCGGCCTGCTGGCTGCATGCGCAGGAAGAGGTAGCAGCTTGAGCACCGCCCCTTGCACGCAGGCGCTCGCACCGCAACGCGCAGCACGGAGATTGCCCAATGAGTGATGCGTCCGAAACACTGCTGTCCGTCGACGATCTGAAGGTCCACTTCCCCCGCGCCAAGTCCGGCATGTTCTCCAAGCCCGAAGTGGTGAAGGCGGTCGACGGCGTGTCGTTCACCGTGAAGCGCGGCACCACGCTGGCCATCGTCGGCGAATCGGGCTCGGGCAAGACCACGACGGCGCTCGCGGTGATGCGGCTGTCGCCGGTCACGGCCGGACGTATCCAGCTCGGCGACACCGACCTCGGCGCGCTGAAGGGCGAAGAGCTGCGCCGCGCGCGCAGCCGCTTGCAGATCATCTTCCAGGACCCCTTCTCCTCGCTCAACCCACGGGAGCGCGCCGGCGCCGCGGTGCGTGCGCCGCTGGACCTCATGAATGTCGGCACACCGGCAGAACGCACGGCCCGCGTGGCCGAACTCTTCACCGCCGTCGGCCTGCGGCCCGAGCAGCAGCACCTGTTCCCGCACCAGTTCTCCGGCGGCCAACGCCAGCGCATCAACATCGCGCGCGCACTCGCCACCAACCCCGAACTCGTGGTCTGCGACGAACCCGTGTCGGCACTCGACATCGCGATCCGCGCGCAGATCCTCAACCTGCTGGCCCGCCTGCAACGCGAACTGGGCCTGACCTACCTCTTCATCTCGCACGACATGGCCGTCGTCGAGCACATCTGCGATGACATCGCCGTGATGTACCTCGGCCAGATCGTCGAGCGCGGGCCGCGCAAGGCCTTCTTCGCGAACCCGTTGCATCCCTACAGCGTGGCCCTGATGTCGGCCGTGCCTACGGTGAGCGGCGGGCGTGCACGTGCGGCGCAACGCATCAAGCTCACCGGCGATCCGCCGAGTCCGATCAATCCGCCAAAGGGTTGTCGCTTTGCCGGCCGCTGCCCCGTGGCTGAGCCGCAATGCGCCGAGGCGCTCCCGCCGCTCACGGAAGTGCAACCCGGCCACTGGGTGCGATGCCGCCGCGTGGAGATGGTCGACGGCAAGCCAGTCGCGCCGCTTTCGCTCCCTTCGCCAGAATCGCTGTCGTCGCCGGCCATGGCCGCGTGATCCTCATTCCAATCACTGCTCAACAGATGACCGACATCACCGTCTTCCAGGCCCGCAAGATCCTCACGATGAACCCGATGCAACCCGAGGCCACGCACGTCGCCGTGCGCGACGGCCAGGTGCTCGCGGTGGGCGACCTCGCGCGCATGCAGGCCTGGGGCACGTTCACGCTCGACACGCGCTTCGAGGACAAGGTGCTGATGCCCGGCCTCGTCGAAGGCCACTCGCACCTGATGGCCGGCGGTCTTTGGCAATTCCCCTTCGTCGGCTTCCACGCCCGCACCGCGCCCGATGGCAAGGTCTGGACCGGCTGCACGGATTTCGAGTCCGTGATCGAACGCCTGCGCGCCATCGAGGCCACCATGCAAGACCCCGCCAAGCCGCTGCTGGCCTGGGGCTTCGACCCGATCTTCTTCGGCAAGGAGCGCATGACCACGCGCCACCTCGACCAGGTCTCGACCACGCGCCCCGTCGTCATCCTGCATGCGAGCCAGCACCTGATGAACGTCAACACGCCGGCCCTCGTGCAGTCCGGCATCACGCGCGACACCGACATCGAAGGCATCGCCCGCTACGAGGACGGCGAGCCCAGCGGCGAGTTGCAGGAGTTCGCCGCGATGTTTCCGGTGTCGCGGCTCACCGGCAACATCTTCCGCATCGCGGGTGCCGATCCGCAGAGCCTGCGCCTGTTCGGTCAGATGGCGCAGCACGTCGGCGTGACTACCGCTACCGACCTGGTCAATGATCTCTCCGACTACAACGCCGCCGGCTTGGCCGAAGTCACCTCGGAGCCCGACTTCCCCGTGCGCATCGTGCCGGCCTTCCTGAGCATGATGGAGGCGCTGAGCGTGGATGCCGGCGCGGCGCGTATCCGCGACCGGCAAGCCAACGGCGGCAACGACAAGCTGCACTACGGCCTGGTCAAGATCGTGGTGGACGGAAGCATCCAGGGCTTCACCGCGCGCGTGCGCTGGCCCGGCTATTTCAACGGCGCACCGAACGGCATCTGGATCCAGCCGCCCGCCCAACTCAAGGCCGCCATCGCCGGCTTCCACGCCGCCGGCTTCCAGCTGCACATCCACACCAACGGCGACGAAGCCACCGAACTCGCACTCGACGCGATCGAGGCCGCGCTCGAAGCCCACCCGCGCGCCGACCATCGCCACACCTTGCAGCACTGCCAGATGGCCGACGCCGCGCAGTTCGCGCGCATGGCGCGGCTGGGCATGTGCGTGAACCTGTTCGCCAACCACATCTACTACTGGGGCGATGCGCACCGAGAGCTCACCATGGGCCCCGACCGCGCGCTGCGCATGGACGCCTGCGCCACCGCGCTCGCCCACGGCGTGCCGCTGGCCATTCACTCCGACGCGCCGATCACGCCGCTCGCGCCCTTGTTCACCGCCTGGTGCGCGGTCAACCGCCTGACCTCCACCGGCCATAAGCTCGGCGAGGCGGAATGCATCTCCGTGCCCGATGCGCTGCATGCCATCACCATGGGCGCGGCCTTCACGCTGTCGATGGATCACTTGATCGGTTCCATCGAGATCGGCAAGTACGCCGACTTCTGCGTGCTCGGCGAAGACCCGCTCGCAGTGGCGCCGGAGAAGCTCAAGGATGTGCCGGTGCTGGGCACTGTCATCGGCGGTCGCGTGGTGCCGTTGCCGCGGGCGACATGACCGACAGCTTCCACGCCGGCCGCATCCCGCTGACGGTGATCGGCGGCTTCCTCGGCAGCGGCAAGACCACGCTGCTCAACCGCATGCTGCAAGCCAATGACGGCCGACGCCAGGCCGTGCTGGTCAACGACTTCGGCGCCATCAACATCGATGCATCGCTGGTCAGTGCACGCGGTGCCGACATGATCAGCCTGGCCAATGGCTGCATCTGCTGCCAGATCGGCGGCGACCTCACCGATGCGCTGATCCGCGTCATCGACAGCAAGCCGAAGCCTGACGCCATCGTGATCGAGGCCAGCGGCGTATCGGACCCGTGGCGCATCGCGCAGGTGAGCCTCGCCGATCCTGCGCTCGCACTCGATGGCGTGATCGTGCTGGTCGACGTGACGAGCGTGCTCGCGCAAGTCGCCGACCCCTTGCTCGCCGACACCGTGGACCGCCAGCTTCGCGCCGCCGACCTGCTGGTGCTGAACCAGTGCGACCGCGCGGATGCTGAAACGTTGGCCGCCGTGCGCGCGTGGTTCGACAAGCACCTCCCCGACACACCCCGCTTCGAAACGCGTTTCGGCGAGGTGCCTGTGGCACTGCTGGGAGGTGCGCTATCGCATGCGACGCGCGACACAGCGCACGGACCGCATTGCGCCGCCGGCTGCACGCACACCGACCATGACCACAGCCACGATCACGCACCCGACCACGGCGCGCAGTTCGATACCTGGTCCTTCTCCGCGCCCGGCGTGTTCCGCGCCGATGCGCTGCGATCACTGCTGCGCGCCATGCCCCCGGGCGTGATGCGCCTCAAGGGTGTGGTGCGCACCGATGCAAACGCATGGGCCGTGCTTCAGTTCGCAGGCCGCCACGGCTCCCTGCGCGCGTGGCCTGCCACGATGCCCCATCCCGACGACGCAACCGACAACACCCTCGTCGCGATCGGCCTGCGCGGCCAACTGCCCACCATGGCCCTGGAGCAGGCACTCCGCGAGAGCCTCAGGGCAGCCCGGGGACTTTGAGGCCAAGCCAGGGAGCGGAATAGTCCGCCATCGCTTCGCCCAATCGATGCCCTCTAAGGCAAGTTGATCACCGCCGCCCCCTTCGCCCCAAACCAGATCACCCCGCTCCCCATCATCGCCTGCCCGTTCGCGACGTACATGTCATGCGGCAGCGCGACCTTCAGCGCCTCGATGAAGGGCTTGGTGAAGACCTGGTCCCATCCTGCGACCAGTTGCTCGGCGGTCGCGATCTGGCGCGTCTTGCCGCCCTGCTTGACCTTCAGCGGATAGTCGACGAAGCGCGCGGCCTCGGCGCGCTCGCTGGCCAGCACGGCCTTGTGGAAGTCCTGCACGCGCGCCTCGAAGGCCGCGTCGGTCTCGCTGGTCACCTTCTCGTATCGGCGGGCGCTGCTTTCGCGCTTGCCGGTATTGCCCAAGGTCACGTCGAGCCGACGCTTACCCTGCGTCCACGTCCCGGTCGCGCCGATGCTGTTGCCCAGTTCCGGTGGCGGGCCGCTGCCGTTGCCCGCGCCGACAAGCTCCAGGTCGAACACGCCGCCGCCCGCCTCCAGAAGCAGCAGGCGCCCGGCTTGCTGGCTGCCGGTCAACGGGATGTCCGCGAGCGCCTTGCCGAGGAAGTAGTGCCCCGTCAGCTGGCCCTCTGCACCCTTGACCGGCACCAGCGTCATGCCGATCGCATCGGTGCCCAGCGCGCCTTCGTAGATGAATTCGATCGTGGGCGTTGCGGGAGGCGCTGTAGGCCCCCGCGCCCAGCCGCTGGCGACGCAACCGAGCGCGGCAGCGCTGAGCGCAAGGCGCGCAGAGAACATCCGGCGCGTTGGGAGCGAATGGGTCGGCAGCATTGAATTCATTGCAAGAAGTATCCAAGCGGTGGCGCGACCTTACACCGCCAGGGAGGCGCTGACCAACTCTCCCGACATGACCTGCAGCGTCATCGACGCCACGACGCCACGCCGCGACAGTGAAGCCACGACTCACAACTCCCACAAAGGAACTCCAGCCATGAACGGCTTCGACATCCTCCCCCTCGGCGTCTCGCTGCTCATCGGCATCGCCGCCTTCGGCTCCTGCATCGGCATCGGCATCGTCGGCTCGAAGTTCCTCGAAGGCACCGCGCGGCAGCCGGAACTGGTCGACACGCTGCAGACCAAGTTCTTCCTGATCGCGGGCGTGACCGATGGCGCCTTCATCATCGCCACCGGCATCGGGCTCTGGTTCGCGACCTCGAATCCGTTCCGGGGTTGATGCAGCGCAAGCCAGAACGCAGACATGGCCCCGTGTTTGTCGTCCAATCGGGTCCATGGACCTGCACATCCGCACCTTGCGCCCGAATGAAATGCGCCTGGCCATCGACTTCGCCGCGCTGGAGGGCTGGAATCCGGGCCTGCACGACGGCGTCTGCTTTCATGCGGCCGACCCGGAGGGCTTCCTGATCGGCGAGCACGAGGGCAAGCCCGTCGGCTGCATCGCCGCGGTGCGCTACGAGGCGCATTTCGGCTTCATCGGCTTCTACGTGGTGGCTCCGCCGTGGCGCGGCAAGGGCTTCGGGCTGAAGCTGTGGCAGGCGGGGATGGCGCGGCTGGAAGGGCGCGTGATCGGCCTGGACGGCGTGCCGGCGCAGCAGGACAACTACCGACGCAGCGGCTTCACGCTGGCCTGGAACAACGCGCGCTTCGCCGGCGTGGCACGTCCCGCGGGGCAGGCCGTGGCGGGGCAGATCGTGCCGCTGTCCAGCGTCGACTTCAAGCTGATCCGCGGCGACGACCGCCGCGTGTTCCCGGCCGCGCGCGACGAATTCCTGCGCGCCTGGATCGGCATGCCCGACGCCACCGGCCTGGCCTGGATGGAGCGCAAGCGCCTGGCCGGCTGGGGGATGATCCGCCGCTGCCGCGAAGGCCACAAGATCGGCCCGCTCGTGGCCGACAGCCGCGACGTGGCCAAGTCGCTCTACCTAGCGCTGTGCCGCAGCGTGCCGGTGGGCGACACGGTGTTCCTCGACGTGCCGCTGCGCAATGCAGAGGCGGCCACGCTGGCCACTTCGCTGGGCATGCAGCGCGTGTTCGAGACGGCGCGCATGTATGCCGGCGCGACGCCGGCTTGCGAGATCGAACGCGTCTTCGGCGTGACCTCTTTCGAACTGGGCTGATCAGCCCGCGCTGTCATCGAGGACGCGCACGACGCCCTCCTGCGCCACCGACGCCACCAGCCGCCCGTCACGCGAAAAGATCTGGCCGCGGCACAGCCCGCGCGAGCCCACGCCGTTGGGCGAATCGATCGCATACAGCAGCCAGTCGTCGAGGCGGAAATCGCGGTGGAACCACATCGCATGGTCCAGGCTCGCAGCCATCAGGTTGGGCTGCATGAAGCTCAGGCCATGCGGCAGCAGCGCGGCGCGCAGCAGGCCGTGGTCGGACGCGTAGGCCAGCAGCGCGCAATGCAGCACCGGGTCGTCCGGGAGCTTGCTGAGCGAGCGCAGCCAGAGCTGGTAGTCGGACGAGCGCGGTTCGGGTTCGAGCGGATCGGTCGGGTCGACGGTGCGGTATTCGATGGGCCGCTCCGCGTCGAACTTGGCGCGGGCGATGGTCGAAGGCAGGCGGTCACCCAGCGCGCGGCGCAACGCGGCGTCGCTCACCAGCGTGTCCGGCGAGGGCGCCGGCGGCATGGGGTGCTGGTGCTCGAAGGCGCCCACTTCCGGCGCCTGGAACGAAGCCATCATCGTGAAGATGACGCGGCCCTTCTGCCAGGCCGACACGCGCCGCGTGGCAAAGCTGCGGCCGTCGCGCACCCGATCGACCTCGTAGTCGATGGCTTCGCGCTTGTCGCCAGGCAGCAGGAAGTAGGCATGCAGCGAATGGATCGGCCGCTCGAGATCGACGGTGCGGCAGGCCGCCATCACGGACTGGCCCAGCACCTGTCCGCCGAACACGTTGCGCGTGCCGATGTCCTCGCTGGCGCCCCGAAAGCGGTCAGGCCCGAGCTGCTCGAGCCGCAGCAGCGTGACGAGGTCGTTGACGATGCGGTCGGCGTGGGCGGCGGTGGGGCTCATGCGGTTGATTTTGCCGGCATCGCGCGAGCGGACGAGGGCGAAGGGTCGCCTTGGTGGCAGCGCGCTGTCGTGCACTGCGAGCCGCATGCCATCCATCGAAGCGAGTTCAGGGGACGAAGGAACGGGGGAGTCATCGCGTGGAGCCTAGCCCCGCGGGTCACCGGACCAAGGTCAGCGAAGTGCCCTTGGGCAAGGGGCCGGACCGCAAGACGATCGCCATGAGCATGGCGTCATCCGCGCTCGGCACAGTGATGGAAATGTCCCGTACGAGGGTTGCGTTGACCTTCGGTCGAGACACCAGTCGATCATCCCAGTAGATGGAAACGACCCTCCCGAGGAGTGCGTTCCCACGGGCGCGCAGCTTCGCCACGCCTGAGTCGTTGAGTCGAATGGCAAGTTCAGGCTCCTTCCCCATTCCCGGCTGGGCATCGGCGACATCCGCCTCTGTCAGCAGGACGTCTGTCGCTGAGGGCTCAACGACGAGTCGCAGGCTTCGACTGGATACCGCAATGGCTTCGACGAGCTTCGGCCTTGGCGCCCAGCCGGAGAAAGACAAGACCACGACGTTGCCCTCGACCTTCGCGGAGGTCGATCCAAACCAGGCGGTCCGGAGTTCATCCGCGCGAGCCTGAAGCACTTTCGAGATGGCTTGGATATCGGAGGCACTGGACGCGTTGGCACGAATGGAAATCGAGCCGCTCTGTGACAACGCGAGCAACGGCGTGCCCGCGAGGAGCGAGGTCACCAGAATGGAACGACGCATGGAGCCGGACATGAGGGCTGACTACCCCTTCGAAAGAATCACGCCATCCGCCTGCAGCGCCCCTTGCAACGCCGCCACGTCGACCGATCGCATCGCCGCACCGCGTGCCAGGGCCGCTGCGGTCCCCGCGGCCTGCCCCATCACGAAGCAGCCACCGCTGGCCCGCGCAGCCGATTGACCTTCGTGCGTCATCGACGCACAACGGCCGGCCACCAGCAGGTTGTCGACCTTGGCGGGCACCAGCATGCGCCAGGGCAGGTCGTTGCAGGCGTTGTCGGCATCGCGCGGAAAGCCCCAGTCGATGCGGCCGTCGCGGTGCAATTCCATCGGCCAGGCGTTGATGCCGATCGCGTCGTCGAAGCGGGCCGACGACAGGATGTCCTCGCCGGTCAGCGCATAGGCACCCTCGATGCGCCGGGTCTCGCGGATGCCGACCTGCGGCGCGATGTCGACGATCTGTGCCTCTGCAAAGCCAGGCACCTTGCCGCGCATGAAGCGGAAGTACTCGACGATCTGGCGCCGGCCCTCGGTCTCACCGGCGCTGAGCTGCCGCGCGTCCACACCGCTCATCGCACGGCCCTCCGCGTTGCAGATCTGCGTGACGTTGGCCCGCCATTCCGTCGGGTTCATCTGCGGGCGCACGATGGCGCCCTCGCGCGGAAACTTGTAGCGGCCGGGCTCGTCGCGCAGGGCGGCTTCCATGAGGTCGTTGATGGCCTTGAACTCGCCGATGGCCGCGAGCGCGGGCTGCGGATCGACATGGCCGATGCGGAACATCGTGGTCGGAAACAGGCTGCTGCCCTGCCCGTCGCCTACCTCGAAGGGCACGCCGGCAAAGGCGGCCACGTCGGCGTCGCCTGAGCAGTCGATGAACGTCGTGGCCCGAATGGCCTGCCGACCCGACTTGGTCTCGACCACCAAGGCATCGATGCGCTTCGCACCTTCCGCCGCGTCCATCATCAGCACAGCCGCGGCCCATGCGTGGAACAGCACGTCCACGCCGGCCGCCAGCAACAACTGGTCCGCCGCGCACTTGTAGGCCGACACATCGTAGGAGCGCACGCGGATGCGGCCCTGCATGCCATCCTGCGGCTTGTTGAGGCCGCCGAGCGCATCGATGCGCGCCAGCAGTTCGTCGACCACGCCGTGGACCACCTGCGTCATCTCGCCGCCGCGCCGCCCGTAGAGACCGGCGAAGTTGGTCACGCCGCCGGCAGTGCCCATGCCGCCCAGGAAACCGTAGCGCTCCACCACCAGCGTGCGCGCACCGTGACGCGCCGCGCTGGCGCTCGCGGCCAAGCCGGCCGGACCGCCCCCGATCACAACCACGTCGTACTCGCCGAACACCGGCAAGCTGCGCGCCGGTTCCGTCAGCATGGCGCCCCCACTATTCAAGCTTGATGCCCTTGGCGTTGATGATGCTCGCCATGATGGCCGCCTCTTTCCTGACGCGAGCGCGCATGCCGTCGGCCGAGGTGCCCACGGCCTGCCAGCCCTGCTCGAACAGCTTCTGCCGCACCTCGGCAGACTTCATGATCGGGCCGAGTTCGCGCGCGATGCGTTGCTGCTCCGCCTTCGACAGGCTCGCCGGCCCGAGCAGCGCAGCCCACACTTCCAGGTCGAAGTCGCGCACGCCTTCATTGGCCAGTGGCGCCACATCGGGCACGAGCGGACTGCGACCGCTGGTCAGGCCGATGGCCTTGAGCTTGCCGGCGCGCACCTGCGGCATCGCAATCCCGGGTGGAATCAGCGCCATCTGGACCTGCCCGCCCAGCATCGCGGTGACCACCTGCGGATTGCCCTGGAACGGCACGTGCACCGGCGCCAGTCCACGCACGCGCGTCTTGAGCAGTTCCATGCCGAGGTGCCCGACCGAGCCGATGCCGACCGAGCCGTAGTTCCACTTGTCACCCGCAGTCCGGGCCGCATCGAAGAACGCGGCGCCCGAAGGCAGATTGGGCAAGGCCACCAGAACCAGCGGGGCAGTGACCAGCAGCGACAAGGCAGTGAAGTCGCGCTCCGGGTCGTAAGGCAGGCTCGGGTAGAGAAGCTTCGACGAGGTCAGGTTGCCGTTGATCACGATGCCCAGCGTGTGGTCGTCCGTCGACTTGGCCACGAAGTCGGCCGCGATGTTGCCGGAGGCGCCCGGCTTGTTGTCCACGATGACCGGCTGGCCCAGCGCATGCGCCCGCGGTTCGGCCAGCACGCGCGCCGCGATGTCGGGCGTGGAGCCGCCCGGAAAGCCGACGACAAGATGCACCGGCCGGGTCGGCCATGTGCCGCTTTGGGCATGGCTGGTGAGGGGCGCGGCAGTCGCCGCAAGCAGGAGGTTTCGACGGGAAATTGACATGGGCGGCATGATCTCACGTCGTTCTTCGCACCTGCGCAAGATCGAAGGACGTCGGTGCGTCAACTGGGCGCCTCGCGCGGCAAGTCGACTTCTTCGCGTGTTCGATCATGACGGATCCGGCCTGAAACACGGAACGGTTTGCCGTGACTGCATCGTGCCGGTTGGCGGCCAGGAAAAAAGACCCGCGCCGCGGGTCTTTCAGATTGGCAGCCTGGCCTCAGGGCACGTTGGAGCCGCTCACCTGGAACGGCTTGCCCGGCAAGGCCAACTTGCCGCCGTACTCGATCTTGGTCGACCCCGTCGCCACCACCGGACATCCACCTCTGGCCATCTGGCACGCGGAGCCCGGATCGGAGAAGGTCACCGGGCCATAGCGGAAGTTGTGGACCGCCCTGCCGTCATGGTCTGCGACGGTCAGCACAAAGCCCCAATTGGCGAAGTTGTCCGCATCTTCGATGGCGATCGGATCCTGCATGCGCGGGTCCTGCAACACGCGCACGATGCTGCTGCCATTGGCGCCGAAGCGCACCCATGAGACCTTGCGATCACCCCGCGAATTCACGATCACCTGCTTGTTGGGATCGGCGTATTGATTGTGGACGTTGGCAAAGTCAAGGTCATCCGGCTCGCCCTTGGACCACGCCAGCGATGTCGGATTGCGCCCGACGGCGATCGCGAACTGCGGCAATTCGGCGATCGAGGAGGCCGTCGTTGGCATCGCCGTACGGCCTGGCGCGTAGTTGCCGAGGCTGTAGACGCGCAAGGTGCCTTCTTGCGTGGCGATCCACGCCCGCTGGTTCGGGCCCCACACGGTGGTCTTGACGGCGGTGGGCTTGTCAGGCAACGAAATCATCTTCACCACGGTCGGCCTCTGCAGCGACTGGCTGGCGAAGGTGTACGGCCATTGGTTGTCGCCTTGGCCGAGGCTGGCCATGCGCGCGTTGAAGGTGCCGAGGTCGCCACCAAAGTAGGCGCTGTTGAGCTGGGTGAACAAGGGCTTCAGGTCGATGAAGGCCGCCTTCTTCTCCGACTTGGAGATCACCACCGCCATCCCGCCCTTGGCGTACCTGTGGGAATGTTCGCCGTTCAGGAAGGCCTGCCGGTTGGCCTGGCTGGTCAAGGGAAGGGAGTGGCCCATGAAGCCAATGCCGCCGATCATCGAGTCGAACGGATCGTGGCCGGTGGTCACTGCGATCTCGGTCGGTGCTTTCATCGCGGAGCCATCCGGTGCGACCAGGTCGACGTAGCCCAGGATCTTCATGAAGGCAATGTTGCCCATGTTCGGCAGCCCCGGATACACGCCCATCCACTCCTGCCACCATTCATACCAGGCGCTGTGGGTGCCGTTGGCGTTGCGATCGGACGCGCTGCAGTTGTCGCACAGGCCGGCCAGCGCCACCACTGCCACCTGGCCCTTGAGGGCGTCGGTGTCCCACACCGTGACCAGCGCGAACTCGCTGCCATTGGTCATGGCGATGCCAGTAGGCACCTTGTTGGCTGGCAGCTTGACCGACGCCTTGTTGATCGCCGTGTTGTTGCCCACGGTGGCGATCACGCCGTTCTGGAATGCCGCCACGCCGGAGATGCAGCCGCCTGCGCGACCACCGCAACGCGCGACCGCGATCGGATCACCGCTGACAATGCCCTCGAACTTGTAGTCCACCACATTGAAGCTGTCGATGCCGCCGCCATAGCGGGTCCAGCTGAGTTGCGGCAACTGGGCGAAGGTGCCAAGAATATGGTTGGAAGTCT
Organism: Variovorax rhizosphaerae; assembly: GCF_037889975.1. Classification (NCBI taxonomy): domain Bacteria; kingdom Pseudomonadati; phylum Pseudomonadota; class Betaproteobacteria; order Burkholderiales; family Comamonadaceae; genus Variovorax; species Variovorax rhizosphaerae. The sequence continues at coordinate 72,286 of NZ_JBBKZT010000001.1, forward strand.
GGAAGTCGGCGATGCCCACGTTGTCCGCGCTGTCGGCCACGAAGGTCACATTGGCCTGGTTGCTGGAGTACAGCCCTGGCTCCACAGTGCGAATGCCAATCTGCCAGAGATTCTGATGGTTTGCATGCATGGGCTTGTAGTCAGGCGTCAGGTTGTCCGGACGCGGCCCATACAGCTGAACGCCGCCACTGGCGCCATACGACGCGGAATTCGTACCGTAGCGGTACTTCATGCCGGCCGGCTTGCTCATCACTGCTGCCATGCGGGTGTAGTCGGACGCAACGATATTGCCGGAAGCATCCACCACGTCCTCAGGCAGATTGCCTCCCGAATCAGAAAGCGAGGGGTCGGGAGCCTTTGCATTCGGGTCAGCCACCGCCGTGATGCACGCCCGAGGCGCCGCAACGCCAGGGTCACCAAAGATGGCGACGTGGCACTTCACCAAGGTGTTGGCGGGCATGACGATCTCGCGCCAGTAGTTGCCGCTGCCAAAGCGTACAGCCGTCGCGGTCGTCAAATTGAAGAACTCACCTTCGTTTGCCAAAGGCGACAGGATCTTTGCCCATTCCACCGCTGGCACCTCGGCCACCTTCTCGCAGACGCGCGGCGCCGGAACGCCGGGGTCGCCAAAGGTCGCGAGATCGCAAGTCACGAGGCGGTGGGAGGGAACGTTCCTCTCGGTCCAGTTGCTGCCGCGGCCAAATCGCACGCGGCTCGACTCGGGCAAGACAAAGGGCAGGCCCTCTGCGATGAACGGCGAAGTGATTGTCTTCCCTGCCGTCGGCGACGTCGTCCCCGAATCGACCACCGTGACGCACTCCCGGGGTGCCGGAACACCAGGTTCGCCAAAGAAGTTGACTTGGCACTTCACCAGGGTGTCGGCGGGCATGACGACCTGGCGCCAGTAGTTGCCGCTGCCAAAGCGCACCGCCGTCGCCTCCGTCAACTTGAAGAATTCCCCTTCGTTGACCAGGCGCGAGATGGTCTTCCCCGGCTCCACCGCCGGCACCTGGGCCACCGTCTCGCAGACTCGGGGCGCCGGCACGCCAGGGTCGCCAAAGGTGGCGACGCCGCAAGTCACGACGCTGTGAGCGGCAATCGTTGCCTCGCGCCAGTTGCCGCCGCTGCCGAACCGCACCCGAGTGGAAACTTGCAAAGAGAAGATACGGCCTTCCGTTTCCAGGGGCGCAGTGATGGTCTTCCCGGTCTCCGTTCCCGGCGCAGGCGGCGTCCCGTCCACGACCGTGACGCAGACCCGGGGAGCCGGGACGCCCGGGCCACCAAAGATATCGACATGGCAGCTCACCGTGAGGTTGGCCGGCATGACGAACTCGCGCCAATGGTTGCCACTGCCAAAGCGCACCGTCGTCGCCACTGGCAAATTGAAGAACTGACCTTCGTTGACAAGGTGCGTGATGGTCTTCCCCGCTTCCACTGCCGGCACCTCGGTCACTGTCTCGCAGACTCGGGGGGCCGCAGCGCCAGGATCACCAAAGGTGGCGACGCTGCAAGTCACGACCTTGTGGGCGGGAATGGTCGCCTCGCGCCAGTTGCTGCCGCTGCCAAATCGCACGCGGCGTGTCTCGAAGACGGTGAAGATCTGACCCTCCCTTTCCAGGGGCGCGGTGATGGTCTTCCCCGTCCCCGGCGAGGGGGTTGCCCCCGAATCGACCACCGACACGCACTCCCTGGGCGCCGCAATACCCGGGTCGCCAAAAATAGAGGCGTGGCAATTCACCGCGATGCCAGCAGGCATGACAATCTCGCGCCATTTGTCAGCCCGGCCAAAACGCACCGGCGTTGCCGCCGTCAACTTGAAGAATTCCCCTTCGTTGGCCAAGTGCGAGAGGGTCTTCCCCGGCTCCACCTCCGGCAGCTCGGCCAAGGTTTCGCAGACGCGGGGCGCCGGAACGCCAGGGTCGCCGAAGGTAGCGACGTCGCAAGTCACGAGGTCTTGCGCGAATATGGTTCGTTCGCGCCAGTTGCTGCCGCTGCCAAAGCGCACTTGGGATGTCGTGGAAAGAACGAAGGGCTCGCCTTCCCTGACCAAGGGCCCGGTGGTCGTCTTCTGGCGGGTCCTGTCCTTGGCGTTGGCGCTGGAACCAGAGGTGGTGGCAGCTTCCGAGTAAGAAGACTGTGCACCGATGCCGATCGTGCTGGCAGAAGATGAGGGGAGGCTGCCGCTGGATCCACCACCGCACGCGGTCAAGGTGGACAGGACGAGCGCGAGTGTCGCTAACTTCTTCATTACGCTTTTACTTATTTACGTTCCCTGTAACTACTTATTTGTACATAGCATTTCTGGCAAAGCAACTTCGCTTGCAAATGTTTTCGTCTGGACGACCCGCGGCCGCGGCCATCAAACTTGTAAGAAAAAAGTCTGGATGGAACGCCGGAGTCCCATGAACGTGTTGATCTTCCTAGGGTACGACACGGAGCCACTGTTACAAGCCAGGTGCTCAGATACGTGAATTGAGGACAAGTGATCCACTTTTCTCACACGTTGAGAGCCTATAGACGTTGGATTGACCCAACAGAATGCGTCATGCGCGTTATAAGAGCGGCGGCTCATGACCTCGAGCCGATCGGACGAACCTCATGTGGCGGAACCATTGCGCCAATCGGGATAGGTCCGGTCAACGAAGGCCGGACCCCTCCCACACCAACCGGCACATGCCAAGCGCAAAAAAAAAGACCCGCACAAGGCGGGTCTTCGGGGCAGTTGGACAGGTTCTTGTCAGGGCACGTTGGCGCCACTGACCTGGAACGGCCGGCCTGGCAAGTCCATCTTGCCGCCATATTCCACCCGGGTCCCGTTGGTCGCGACCACTTGGCAGCCGCCGTTGCAGGCACTCCCGTCGATGAACGTGACCGGGCCATAGCGGAAGTTGTGAACCGCCCTGCCGTCATAGTCGGCGACCGTCACCACGTGGGCCCAGTTCGCGAAGTTGTCCGCCTCCTCGATCGCGATCGGGTCCGCCATCCGCGGGTCCTGGAACGTGCGCGGGATGCTGCTGGTGCCATTGCCGCTGAAGCGAACCCACGAGATCTTGCGATCGCCGCGCGAATTCACCAGCACTTGCATGTTGGGATCGGCGTAGGTCGTGGGAATATCCGGTTCGCCCTTCGACCAGGCCAGCGATGTCGGATTGCGGCCGACATTGATCGCGTAAGACTTGATTTCCGCAATCGAAGCAGGCGTGCCCGTCGACACGTTCTCGCCCGACGCATAGTTGCCCAGGCTGTAGACGCGCAACATGCCGTCGTGCGTCGCGATCCAGGCCCGCTGGTTCGGGCCCCAGACGGTGGTCCGGACTGCGGTCGGCTTGTCGGCCAGTGCAAGCATGCTGACCGTGGTCGGCTTCTGCTGCGGTTGGTTGGCAAAGGTGTACGGCCATTGGTTGTCGGCCTGGCCCAGGCTGGCCATGCGGGCGTTGAAGGTGCCGATGTCGCCGCCGAAGTAGACGCTGTTGGCGTAGCTGAACAGGGGCTTCAGGTCGATGAAGGCGGCCTTCTTTTCCGACTTGGAGATCACCACGGCCATGCCGCCCTTGGCGTATTTGTAGTTGAGGCCGCCATCCAGGAAGGCCTGCCGGTTGCCCTGGTTGGTCAAGGGATAGGTATAGCCCATGAAGCCAACGCCTCCCACCATCGAGTTGAACGGGTCCAGCCCAGTGGTCACGGCAATCTCGGTGGGCGCATTCATGGCGGAGCCATCCGGCGCGACCAGGTCGACATAGCCCAGGATCTTCATGAAGGCGATGTTGCCCATGCTCGGCAGCCCCGGATACACGCCCATCCAACCTCCCCACCATTCATACCAGGCCTTGTAGTTGCCGTTGGCGTTGCGGTTGTACGGGTTGCAGTTGTCGCACAGGCCGGCCAGCGACACCACCGCCACCTGGCCCTTGAGCGCGTCGGTGTCCCACACCGTGACCAGCGCGAACTCGCTGCCGTTGGTCATGGCGATGCCTGTCGGCACCTTGTTGGCCGGCAGCTTGACGGACGCCCTGTTGAGCGCGGTGTTGTTGCCCACGGAGGCGATCACGCCGTTCTGGAACGCCGCCACGCCGGAGATGCAGCCGCCTGCGCGGCCACCGCAACGGGCGACCGCGATCGGCTCGCCGTTCACGATGCCTTCGGCCTTGTAGGCCTTCACGTTGATGCTGTCCAGGCCACCGCCGTAGAGGGTCCAGCTCAGCTGCGGCAATTGGGCGAAGGTGCCCAGGATGTGATTGGTGGTCTGGAAGTCGGTGATGCCCACGTTGGCCGGGTTATCTGCAACGAAGGTCACGTTGGCCTGGTTGCTGGAGTACAGGCCAGGGTTGGATCCGCGCGTTCCGACCTGCCAGACGTTTTGGTACGCTGCCGCCATGTACGGGTAGTTGGGCGTCAGGTTGTTCGGGCGCGGGCCATACAACTGGCTACCCCCGCTGGCGCCGTACGACGCAGCATTCGAGCCGTAGCGGTAGGTAATCCCGGTCGGGCCGCTCATGGCCGCAGCCACTGCCTTGTAGGCCGACGAGACGACCTTCCCGGAAGCGTCCACGACGTCGCCGGACACGGCCTGGCCCGAACCTGAGGGCGCCGGGGCTGGAGCAGCCGGTGCGGGTGCGGGTGAGGGCGCCGGGGCGGCAGGTGCGGGTGCCACTGGGGCCGGGGCCGGCGCTGGCGCCACGCCGTCGACGACCGTCACGCAAGTCCTGGGAGCCGCAACACCAGGATTGCCGAAGATGTTGACATGGCAATTGATCGACAGGTTGGCGGGCATCTCGATCTCGCGCCAGTTGTTGCCGCTGCCGAAACGCACGAGGGTCGCCTTGGGCAACTGGAAGAGCTGCCCTTCGTTGACGAGCGGCGTGATGATCTTTCCGGTTTCCACCGCAGGGACATTGACGATCGTCTCGCACACGCGGGGCGCGGGAACACCGGGGTCTCCGAACACGCCGGTGCCGCAGGTCACGACCTGGTTGGCGGCAAGGGTCACCTCGCGCCAGTTGTTGCCACTGCCGAAGCGCACGCGGGTTGGCTCCTCCTTGTGGAACATCTGGCCTTCCTTGGCCAAGGGCGAGGTAATGACCTTCGGCGATGTCGCCGGCGCCGGCGCTGGGGCCGGTGCTGCCGGGGCAGGCGCCACCCCATCGACTGCCGTCACGCAGACCCTGGGCGCCGGAACGCCAGGGTCACCAAAGATGTTGACATGGCAATTGATCGAGACATTGGCGGGCATGAGGATCTCGCGCCAGTTGTTGCCACTGCCGAAACGCACCGGCGTGTCCACGGACAACTTGAAGAGTTGTCCTTCGTTGGCCAGCGGCGTGATGATCTTTCCCGTCTCCACCGTCGGCACCTCTTCGATCGTCTCGCAGATCCGGGGCGCCGCAGCGCCTGGCTCGCCAAAGGCGGCGGCGCCACAGGTCACGGGGGTGTGGGCGGGAATGGTGAGCTCGCGCCAATTGCTGCCGCTGCCAAAGCGCACCCGTGCCGTCACGGTCTTGCTGAAGAGCTCGCCTTCCCGTGCCAAGGGCGCGGTGATGGTCTTCTCGCGGGTGCTGCTGGACTTGGCATCCTGCGCAACGACGCTGGAGGTGGTGCTTTCCTCGGCAGCCGCGACGGTCGGTTTTTCGATGGCGCCGAGGGTGCTGGGCAGGATTGAGGTGCCGCCGCCACTGCTTCCGCCGCCACAGGCGGCCAAGCTGGACAGGACAAGCAGAGCTGGAAGTGTTGTCGTCTTCATTACGTTTTAGTCGATTGCCTTACTTTGTAACTACTTATTGGTACATAGCACCCCCTGGCCAGGCAACTTCTCTTGCAAACGTTTTCTGTATGCTGCATTGCAGCAACGATTGTTAGTTACATATTCACAATCCGTTCATAAAGGTGCGGTCCTTCACTCGGAGGCATTGGTTCCGCTTCAGGCACATTTCCGGGTTTCAGAAACAAATTGGGGTTACAAGCGATAAAAGTGCGCCGAAAGTACGCATTTTTGGTCACGTTTGAGGCAGTTATCGCGTTGCAAGTGCGCAACAATCGGATCTGTAGGACGCGTCTTGTTGCAGCGCCGCGTCAGTTCTGACGAGCGGAATGCGTGTTGGCGGACAAGAAATAGCGCAAGCTGGGCCTTTTGCGACCGCCAAGTTGCGCGTATGAGGCCGCATCTGGCGGAAATGCGCGCGCGTTGAAGTAGCGTGCCGGCGTGTCCTCTGGATAATCCGGAACATCGCCACCGTTGGCCGTACGCAAAGGGTTCCATGTCTTCCATCACGCTTCGTTTTCTCGCCGAACCCAACACCGTCAATTTCGGCGGCAAGGTCCATGGCGGCACGGTCATGAAGTGGATCGACGAAGCGGGCTACGCCTGCGCCACGAGCTGGGCCAAGCGCTATTGCGTGACGGCCTTCATCGGCGGCATCCGCTTCCACCATCCCATCATGATTGGCGACCTGGTCGAAGTGGAGGCGCGGTTGGCCTACACGGGCACGACCAGCATGAACATCTCGGTGGAGGTGCGCAGCGGGGACATGAAGGGCGGCATCCTGACCAAGACCACGGAATGCCTGATTGTGTTCGTCTCGGTCGATTCGCATGGACGACCGCTGCCGGTGGGGCCTTTCGCGCCCGGCACGCCCGGCGAGATGGCGCTGGCCGAGCGGGCCAAGCTGCACCTGGATGCAGCGCGCGCCGCGGCGAATCCGGAGAAATAGTTCAGGCCGGCGCGCGTTGCGCCTGGTGGAGAACAAGACAGGCGCCGCCGGGCTTCTCGCCGTGCAGAGCGTGGCCCCTGCGCCTCCGGACGGCTACACGCTGCTGTTGTGCGGTACCACCACCCACACCGCCCCGAGCGGCACGGCCGTCAGAACCTCGACGCCTCAGGAGATGGTGGCGTATCAGACTTGCGAAGCGGCCACCTGGGGTCGCTTCATTCGGGCTGCGGGGATTGAGCCGGAATGAGGCATCCGAGGCTGCGCGCATGCGACGCGCGTGGCCATCGCCCGACCCGCAGCCTGTCCCAAACGCCCATTGCGACTGGGCGCACCGCCAATTGCCCCAAGGTGCAATTCCTTTGCAAGGCGCCGGTCACTAGGATCGACCAAAGGCGGCACGCGGCGATGGCTTCCACTGAAATTCATCGACAGACTTTCCGTGTCGCCGTCATCGGCGTCGGCATGATGGGCACCGCCATTGCGCAGCGCTTCATCGATTGCGGCCACCAACTGAGCCTGCACACGCGCAGCCTTGAAAAGCTGCGCCCGCTGGTCGACCAGGGCGCCCGCGCCGCTGCCTCGCCGGCCGATGCAGCGCGCGGTTGCGATTTCGTCATCACCTGCGTGAATTCGGCCGACATCGTGCGCAGCGTGGTGTTCGGTGGGGGCGGCGTGGCCGAGGTCATCGCGCCGCCTGCCGTGCTGATCGACATGTCCTCGATCGACCCGGCTTCCACGCGCCAGCTTGCACAGGAACTGCGCGGACGCTGCAAAGTCGCGTGGGTCGATGCGCCGCTCTCGGGCGGCGCGGCCAAGGCCGCGAAGGGCCAGCTCACAGTCATGGCGGGCGGTGACGCGGACGCCGTGGCCCATGCCCATGCGCTGATGCAGGACCTTTGCGCCAACTACACGCACATGGGACCCAGCGGCGCTGGCCAGACCACCAAGCTCGTCAACCAGGTGCTGTGCGCGCTGGGCTTCCAGGCCATGGCCGAAGCCGTGCGCCTGGCCGAGATGGGCGGCGTCGATGCCGGCAGGTTGGCTGATGCCCTGCGCGGCGGCCGGGCCGACAGCAACATCTTGCAGGAGTTCGCGCCGCAGATGGCGGCGCGCCACTATCCGCCGACCGGCGCCCTCAGCCTCGTGCTGAAGGACGTGGACGGTGTGCAGGCGCTCGCGCGCTCGGCCGGCCTGGCGCTGCCGCTGACCACGGCGGCCAGGCAGGTCTACGCTTCGCTGGTCGACGGGGGCCTCGGCACGGCACAAGTGGCGGAACTGATGCGGCAGTTCGACGGCGCCGCGCGCATTCCGCTTTGACGGCTTCGCACGGAACGGGTCGCCCGCTGGTCAGGCGACCCGCATCGTCACATCACGACAGTCACGACCTTCTCTTCCAGGAACCCATCCAGCGCGCTCTGCGACAGGTCGCGGCCGATGCCGCTGTCGCCGCGCCCACCCCAGGGCAGGCGCGCATCGAGCGGGCTCCAGCCGTTGACAGCCACAGCACCGACGCGCAACCGCCCCGCGATCTGGTGCGCCTTGGCCACGTTCTGCGTCCACAGCGAAGCCGACAACCCATAGACCGTGTCGTTCGCCATGGCGATCGCTTCTTCCTCGGTATCGAAGGGCATGATCGTGCCGACCGGGCCGAACACCTCGTCGCGTGCAATCGCCATCGACGGATTCACGTCCGCAAAGATCGTCGGGCGCACGAAGAAGCCGTTCTCCGGCAGCGCCTCTTCGCCGGCCACCATGCGCGCACCCTGGCGAACCGCGTTGTCGATGTGGGCCTTCACGCGGGCCTGGTGCTTGGCGCTGATCAGCGCGCCCATCTGCGTCGTCGCGTCGAAGGGACAGCCGAGCTGGATCGAACGCGCCGCGCCACCGATCGCGCCGACGAACTCCTCATAGCGCGAGCGATGCACCAGCACGCGCGTGCCGGCCGCGCAGGTCTGGCCCTGGTCGACGAACAGGCCCATCGCCACGCCGCCGATGGCCTTCCCGATGTCCGCGTCTTCCAGCACGATCTGCGGCGCCTTGCCGCCGAGTTCCAGCGTGAGGCGCTTGAACTTCGGACCCGCTTCGCGCGCGATGCTGCGGCCGACTTCGGTGCTGCCGGTGAAGCTGACCTTGTCCACGCCGGGATGGTTGACCAGCGCACTGCCGACGCTGGCGCCGATGCCGTGCACGAGGTTGACCACGCCGTCCGGAAAGCCCGCTTCATGCGCCAGTTCCACGAGCGCGGCGACCGCCAATGGTGCATCTTCCGAAGGCTTGAGCACCACGGTGCAGCCTGCGGCCAACGCGGGCGCGAGCTTCCAGCAAGCGATCATCAGCGGCGCGTTCCACGGCACGATCAACGCGGCCACGCCGACCGCTTCGCGCACGGTGTAGTTGAGGGTCGGGCGGCCCATGAAGCCGCCGGTCGGGATCTGGCGGCCTTCGAGCTTGTCGGCCCAGCCGGCGAAGTAGCGCAGCGTGTCGATCGACACGGGCAAGTCGAGCATGCGCATTTCCATCAGCGGTCGGCCTTGCTCGCGGGCCAGCACCTCGACCATCTTCTCCGCGTCGCGCTCCAGCAGGTCGGCCAGCTTGTTCAGCAACTTGCCGCGTTGCGCGCCGGGCAGCTTGCTCCAGGCGCCACCATCGAACTGTGCGCGTGCGGCGGCGACGGCGGCATCGACGTCGCTGGTCGTGCCGGCCGCGACGCGCGCGAGCACCTGGCCGCTGGCGGGCTCGAACTTGTCGAAGCGGGCGCCGTTGGAAGCGTCACGCTTCTGGCCGGCGATGAAGTGCTGGGTGGAATAGGCTGCGGTGGCGGACACGAAGTCTCCTGTCTTGGATTGAGCGTTGTACGAGGCCGGTAGATGCCCGGCCCCTGCGTTTCCGAAGCTTAGGAAGATCGATGCGCCGCCACTTGCACTGGCGTGCACGCCCTATGGGACTCGCGTGCAGACTGCGCGTTGAAGCTCAGTGCGCGAGGGCTTGTGCGCGGTACTTCGACGGCGTGCTGCCAAAGCGCTGCCTGAACACCCGCGTGAAGTACGCCGGATCGGAGAAGCCGACTTCCAGCGCCAGTTGCGTGATGCTCGGCCCCTGTCCGCCCGCATGCGAAAGCACATCGCGGCAGCGCTCCAACCGCAGGCGCTGCACCATTGCCTGCGGCGTTTCGCCCGCCAGTTCGAACGCGTGATACAGCGTGCGGCGCGACACGTGGATGGCCCCGGCGATCTGGTCGGGCGAGAGGTCGTGGCGGTCGAGGTTCTTGCGCACATAGTCCTGCGCCTCGCGCAGCAGCGCATCCTGCGCGCGCTTGCGGGCCGCGCCGTTGCCGCTGTCGAGGTACTGGATTTCCTGGTTCAGCAAGGAGGTGACGAAGTCGGCCACGCCGCCCTGGCTCTGCGGCGCCACGCGGCCGCCCTCCGCGCGCATCGCGACCAGCGCGGCCAGCGCCACCGCCGCGCCGCCCTCGGTGGGCATTGCGCGACCGGCGACGCGCTGCGCCAGCGCGGCCAGGCCGTCGTGGCCGCCGGTGTCGCAAACCATCGCGGTGAAGGTGGTGTCGCCCTCCATGCGCAGCGCATAGGAGCGGCTGGCCTCGTAGACCGTCCAGTGGCCCGCCGGCAGGTCGACGGCGCGCGGGCCCATGTCCAGCTGTCCGTGGCCGCGCTCCTGCCACAGCACCTTGATGTAGCGCCGGCCGTCGAGGTGCCGGCAATCCTCGCCACTCATCGAGGCCGAATGCGCGCTGGCCCGCACCTGCGCGACCTTGCAGCGCGAGAAGTTGCCAAGCAGCACAGCCGCCTGGAAAGCCTGGCTGCGGTCCACCGTGAGTTCCAGTGGAAAGAAATTGCGCCGGACGTCGGCGGCCCACTTGCGGGGGTCCACTTCAGTAGGCGCCGTGACGGAAGTTGCGTGCGTCATCGTGTTGCTCTTGGACGGTGGCGTGTGATGTGGAATGATATTTAGGTATGAATCAATTCAAATTCATGGTTTCCCCGCGGTTGATGCAAATTCCGGACCATGGGCAACGGATGAATGACGTTTCTTTCGCCACCCGGACGACGCGCGATGCCGACGAGCACGCGACGAGCGTGAGCGCCTGGGACCAGCAGTACGAACAGCTCTCTCCCGGCCACTTCGAAGGCCGTACCGAGGAACTGCGCGTGGGCCCGGTGCAGCTCTTCCATGAATCGGCCAATCGCGCGGTGCTCCAGTGCGGCAGCGCGCGTGCCGGCACGCACACGCTCGGCCTGGTTCAGCCGGCCGCGGAGGCGGGCTGGTTCTGCGGGCATGCGATCGAAGGGGAGCGCCTGCTCACGGTCTCGTCGGACCATGCGTTCGAATTGATCGCGGGCGCGGGCATGTGCATCTCGGGCGTGTCGATCGACACCGCGCACCTGCGGCGCATGGCCGCGCAACTTCATGGCGACGACGATGGGATGCCTTCACGCCTTGGCCCCCGCGCGGTCGACATGCCGCCGCCGGTCCGCGACGGATTGAAAGCCCTGATCGCATCTGCCTTGTCGATGGCGCGGCAGCAGCCCGCGCTGATGCAACAACCTGCCGTGCAGCATTCGCTCGCGCAGACCTTGACCGAAGCGGCCCTCGACTGCATCGCACCCGGCCTGCGCTCGGCATCGGTGCGGCCCAGCGCGGCGACGCGCCGACGCATCCTCCACAGCGCGCGCGAGTACATGCGCGCCCACGTCGACGAGCCGATCACCGTGCCCGAACTCTGCGCGGCCACGGGCGCCTCTCGCCGTGCGCTGCAGTACGCCTTCGAGGAGACACTGCGGTTGAGCCCCGTGACCTACCTGCGTGTGATGCGGCTCAACCGCGTGCGCAGCGAATTGATCGCGCAAGCACATGCGACCGTTGGGGATATCGCGGCGCGATGGGGGTTCTGGCATCCGTCGCGATTTGCTTCGGAGTATCGGCAGCACTTCGGGGAACTGCCGTCGGCAACGCGGGCGCGGCGGGGGCGCGGACGTGGCGCCTCCAACGCATGCGCAGCGAACTGATCGCGCAAGTCCATGCGACCGTCGGCGACCGGACGCGGCGGAGATGAGGAGCGTTCAGCGCTTGAGCCATGCGGCGAATCTCAGCCAGGTCTTGCGAATGGCAGTGACGGGCCCAAAGCCGGGATTTGCAGCACTGGATGCAGCGCTGAAAGCGGACGCCGCAGGCACCGGGATCAACCGAATCGCCTTGCATTGATTCATATTTCCACTATGATGGAAATATGGAAGAAAATGACGTTGTCCGATCGCTTGCTGCATTGGCTCAAGGGGCCCGCCTCCGCGTATTCCGTGCGCTGGTGATCGCCGGCCACCAAGGCATGACGCCCGGCGTCATGGCGGAGGGATCCGGCATTCCGCCCGCAACGCTGTCCTTCCACCTCAAGGAACTGATGAACGCGGGCCTGGTCAGCCAGGAGCGGCAAGGCCGCAATCTCATCTATAGGGCCTCGTTCGAGCGCATGAATGCGCTCCTGGGCTATCTCACCGAGAACTGCTGCCAGGGCGAGGCATGTGCCGTGGACGCGGCGACCCCCTGTTCGTGTTGAAGGAAATCCCATGAAACGATTCCATGTGCACCTGAAGGTGCAGGACTTGCCGGCGAGCATCGCCTTCTATTCCAGGCTGTTCGCGGCTGAGCCGACGCGCGTCGAAAGCGACTACGCGAAATGGATGCTGGCTGATCCGCCAGTGAACTTTGCACTGTCCACCGGCGGTGTGCCGGGTATCGATCACCTGGGCTTTCAGGCTCAGGATGCAGAAGAGCTGGCCGTCTTGAAGGGCCGCGCCCTTGCCGCGGATCGCTCCCTGCTGGACGAAGGCGCCACGACCTGCTGTTATGCGCGCAGCGAGAAGCATTGGATCACCGACCCGCAGGGCATCGCATGGGAGCAATTCCAGACGTTGGGCAGCATCCCCACGTTTCGTGATGTCGCGGTATCGCCTGGCCAAGCCGTGTGTTGTACGCCAGGAGGCGCAATGGACAAGCCAGGGAACGCACCCGTCAAGACGGAAGGCACCTGCTGCTGAGGCACGGCATGAGCGAGACCCGACCGATCAACGTCCTGTTTCTGTGTACGCACAACTCGGCGCGCAGCATCCTGGCCGAAGCCGCCTTGAACCACATGGGCGGCGGGCGTTTTCACGCCTTCTCGGCCGGTAGCAGTCCGCGCTCGAATCAGCAACCCAATCCGATGGCACTGGACGTGCTGAGCAAGGCGGGCATCTCGATCGAAGGATTGCGCAGCAAGAGCTGGGATGAGTTTGGCAAAGCCGACGCCCCGCACATGGACCTCGTCATCACCGTGTGCGACAACGCTGCGGGCGAGGCCTGCCCGTATTGGCCCGGGCAACCGGCCACGGCGCACTGGGGCTACGCCGATCCGTCTGAGGTGCAGGGGGCGCCCGAGCAGAAGCTGGAAGCCTTTCGCCAGACGCTGCACGCCATCCGTCGGCGGCTTGAGCTGTTGGTGAACCTGCCGCTGGCCAGCGTGGACAAGCTGATGTTCCAGTCGCAGGCACGAGAGCTGGCCAGCAAGTCATGAATCTCTGGCGCAAGGCGCTCGCCGAGCTGCTGGGCACGGCCGGCTTGCTGTGCGCGGTCTTGGGCTCGGGGATCATGGGCGAGCGCCTGGCGGGAGGCAACGTGGCCATCGCACTGCTGGCCAATACGCTGGCTACCGTGTTCGCGCTGTACGTGCTGATCGAAGTCTTCGGGCCGCTCAGTGGTGCGCACTTCAATCCGGCGGTCAGCGTCGTCATGGCGCTGCGCCGCGAACTGCCGGCGGCGAGCCTGGCGGCCTACATCGTGGCCCAGTTGATCGGCGCGATGCTGGGCGCCTGGCTTGCCAATGTCATGTTCGACATGAGCGTCTTGCAATGGAGTACGAAGATGCGCAGCGGTTGGGGGCAATGGCTCGGTGAACTGGTGGCCACTTCGGGGTTGGTCCTGGTGATCCTGGGTGCGCCAGCAGGCAAGGCAGCGCAGTTGGTGGCCTCCTACATTGGCGCAGCCTACTGGTTCACGTCCAGCACCTCTTTTGCCAACCCTGCGGCGGTGTTCGGGCGCATGTTCAGTGACAGCTTTGCCGGGATCGCCCCTGCCAGTGCGACCGGCTTCGTGGTGGCCGAGTTGCTCGGCGCCGCGATCGGTGTCTCGTTCTATCGATTCGTGCGCTGAAAGCAGGCCCTTGCAAAGGACGGCTCCTGCGCGGCGGCTGCCTTCCGGCTAGACCTCAACGGCCTCAGTCTCCTGGCAACTACTGAAGAAAGCGTGAGCCTTGGTGAGCCACGTGAAGGCGCGCCCTACAGCAACCCGCGCTTCGCCAGGTTCCGCATCAACGCCCCGATCCCGAAGGTCCAGCGCTCGGCCTGCTGCGAATGCACGACGCGGTTCGTCAGCGCGCCCAGCTCGGGTGCCGACACGGTCACCCAGTCGCCCACCATGTGCGTGAAGCCCTGGCCCGGGCCGTGGCGGTCCTGCGTGGGCGCGAACATGGTGCCGAGGAACAGCATCAGGCCATCCGGATAGTCGTGGTGCCGGCCGATCGCCTGGCTCACCAGGTTGAGCGGGTCGCGGCTGATCTTCGACAGCGAGCTCGAACCTTCCATCTCGAAGCCGTCCGGCCCGGTCACCTGCAGGCCGACCGTGGTGCGGCGGATGTCCGCGATGTGGAAGTGCTCGTCAAACAGGCGGATGAAGGGGCCGATGGCACAGGAGGCATTGTTGTCCTTGGCCTTGCCGAGCAGCAAGGCGCTGCGGCCTTCGAAGTCGCGCAGGTTGACGTCGTTGCCCAGCGCCGCACCGCGCGTGTGACCCTGGCTGTTGACGGCCAGCACCACCTCGGGCTCGGGGTTGTTCCAGACCGAGCCTTCGTGGATGCCCACGTCCGCGCCAGTGCCGACGGCCGCCAGCACGGGCGCCTTGGTGAAGATCTCGGCGTCGGGGCCGATGCCGACCTCGAGGTACTGCGACCACACGCCTTGCTTGATCAGCACTTCCTTGACCTTCGCGGCCTCCGGCGAGCCAGGCACGATGCCGGCCAGGTTGTCACCGAGCACGCTGCTCAGGCCGGCGCGGATGGCCTCGGCCTTGGCCGCGTCGCCGCGTGCCTGCTCCTCGATGACGCGCTCCAGCAGGCTCGCCACGAAGGTGACGCCGCTGGCCTTGATGGCTTGCAGGTCGCAGGGGGCGAGCAGCCAGGGCTTGTCGGTGTCACGCAGGGTCTCGTCGCTGTTGGCCAGCACGGCGTCGAGGCCGGTGATGGCCGGCGCGGAGCCGTCCTTCAGCGCCGCCCGGATCTTGGCGACAGGCACGTCGAGCTCGAGCAACTGGCTGACGGTGGGCGCGATGCGAGACAGGTCATGCAGCTGCCCTTGGTGCACCGCCACCACCACCGGGCCGACGTCCGGCTGCCACAGGCGCCCGACCAGGGTTGCGCGCTCGGCGTCGCTCGGCAAGGCTTGCTGGGAGGTGAAGGTGGCAGTGGGCATGGGTTGTCTCCGGAGGCGTTGGTTGCGCAGGGCCCCGATTCAACCACGCAAGCGTGGACCGCGCACGCACAACGGGCGGCGCAGTGCCCATGCCTGGCATCGCTGCGGTTGCAGCTTCGCGCGTGGAAACCTTGATCGGCCGCCCGCGCGCGCGAAACCTCTACTTGCGAATCACCGCGGTGCCGTTCGGCCCGGTGCAACCTGCACGATAGACGCCCTTGGCGCATGTCGTGGTCACAGGCTTCTTGGCTACGACGGCGCCGTTCGGCCCGGCGCAGCCAGCGCGATAGACGCCCTTGGCGCACGCCACGGCCGAAGCGCTGGATGGCACGAGCGCCAGGAATCCAAGCGCTGCGCCGGCGACCAGCAGTTGCCGGCCCCTGGCAGCGGCTTGCATCGAGAAGTTCATGGTGAAACCTCCTGTCAGCACGGATGTGCCGAGCGGCCCATCGTAGTCCCAGGCAGCGTGCGCAGGCGCGCAACGGCAGGCCTTCGCTTGCTCAACGTGCAACCGTATGCGACGGCGGTGGATGCGTGGCGCGCACGCGGGCGACCTGCGACGCGAGGTCTGTCCACGCCGGTTGCTGCGGCGCGAAGCGGGCGCGCATGTAGCCGGCGAGTTCGGCAATCTGCCGGTCGTCGAGCACATCGCGGAAGGCGGGCATGAAGCCGATGTCGCGTGTGGCGGGTTCGCGCACGCCGTCGAGCATGGTGCGCAGCAGGTTGTCGGGCGTTGCGCTGGTGAGGTTGCTGTTGAGCGCAAGCGGCGTGTTGACGCCGAGCAGGGTCGGGCCGTTGCCGTCGTGGTGGCAACTGGCGCAGGCACTGTCGAACATGCGTTGTGCGGGGCCGAGGAGCTGGCCTTGGCGGCTGGCGGCGCTGTCGATGGCTTGCCTGGCCTTCGCGTCGGCTTCGGGCTCGGTCAGGGTCGGGTTGAAGGAGGCGAGGTACGTGGCCATGGCGCGGATGTCGGCATCCGGTACGGCGGTGAGTTCGCGCACCACCTCGGCCATCGGGCCGCCGGCGATGCCGTGCCGCGGGCTGTGGCCGTTGCGCAGGTAGCTGTAGAGCGCGTCGGCGTTCCATGGCACGGCGGATGAGGAGCGCGCGGTGAGGGCGGGCGCTTCCCAGCCGTCGACCATGGCGCCGGACAAGTACGCGCTGCCGCCCTGCTCCGCGCCCAGCGCGTTGCGCGGCGTGTGGCAGGCGCCGCAGTGGCCGAGGCCCTCGACGAGGTAGGCGCCACGGTTCCACTCGGCGCTTTGCGTGGCCACCGGCTGGTACGGCGCGGGGTCGTGGAACGTGGCATTCCAGAAGCCCATGAGCGGGCGCACGTTGTATGGGAACTTGAGCTCGGACGCCGGGGTTTCATTGCGCACTGCGGGCTGCGACATGAAGTACGCGTAGAGCGCGGTGAGGTCGTCGTCGCTGGTCTTGGCGAAGGCGGTGTAGGGGAAGGCGGGGTACAGGCGATGGCCGTCGCGGGAGATGCCTTCGCGCATCGCGCGCTGGAAGGCGCTGAAGGACCACTGGCCGATGCCGGTCTGCGGGTCGGGTGTGAGGTTGGTGGTGTAGAGGGTGCCGAAGGGGGTTTCCATGGCGCGACCGCCGGCATTGGGCTGGCCGCCGGGCGCGGTGTGGCAGACGGCGCAATCGCCGATGGCGGCGAGTGTGCGACCGCGCTCGATGGTGTCCTGGGTGTAGACGGGGGAACTGACGCTGACGGGGGCAATCGGGGAGCGCCAGCCGAGCAGGCCGGTGATCGCGCCGATGCTGCCCAGGACAAAAGCCGTTGCCCAGGCTGTCTTGCTTCTTCGCCCGCTGGGGCTGAGGACTGCGGCTCCCGTTCCACCTGCGTGGAACGGGACAGTCCGAAGCGCTGCAGCCTCTGGCTGCTTGCACGGAGGTTGGGATGGGGGCGCGGCTGCGTCGGCCGTTGAGCGCTGCTGGCCCTCACCCCTGCCCTCTCCCAGAGGGCGAGGGAGCAAGTCCGGTGACTGCGCGTCCTCTGCCGGAGGTAGCGGCTGGAGCGCCGCGAGCACCACCTCCGGCGTGAACGGCGGCGAACGAAAACGCACGCCGGTCGCATCGAAGATCGCATTGGCGATCGCCGCCGTCCCCGGCACCGAAGAGGACTCGCCCGCACCCAAAGAAGGCTCGCCCGGACGCGGCATGTGCACGATGTCGATCACCGGCACTTCGCGGAAGTTGATGATCGGATAGCTGCCCCACTCACGGCTCGCCACCACGCCGGCGTTGGGCCCTTCTTGCGGCGCGAACTGCACCTTCTCCTTCAGCGCCCGGCTCGTGGTCTGGATCACGTTGCCATGGACCTGGTGCTCGACGCCCGCGGGATTGATCACCAGCCCCGCGTCATGCCCGACGACCACGCGGCGCACATGCACCTCGCCAGTCTTCTTGTTCACCTCCACGTCGGCCACCCATGCGGCCCATGCGGCGCCGAAGCCCGGCCACTTGCTGTGGACGTAGCGCGCATAGGCCACGCCCTGGCCGAACAGGATGTCGCCGCCTTGGCCAAGCCCGCCATCGGCGTTCTCCTGCGGGCCGGTGCGCATGCGCCAGCCGGCTCGTTGCGCCGTGGCGCGCAGCAACTCGGCGGCGCGCTCGTCGGGCAGGCGGCGCAGGCGGAACTCGACCGGGTCGATGCCCGACGCGGTCGCCAACTCGTCGATGTACGACTCGTGCGCAAACGAACTCGGCAGCGCCGACACGCCGCGCAGCCACGAGGCGCGCACGATCGGCGCCATGTCGTTGACCTTGACGCGCAGGTTCTCGTAGGCGTACGGCGGTCGTGCGGTGCGATCGCCCATCTCGAAGGCCTGCGCCACCGGCTCGATGGTGCGCGTCAGCAGCAGCGCGAGCGTCGGCGCGCCGTTCGACGGGTAGGAGGTCTCGAAGTCATAGGCGGCCACGCTGCCGTCCGCCGCGAGGCCGCCGTTGACCTGCATCAGTTGCGCGGCGCCCTTGGGCTCCCAGAGGTGCTCCTGCTCGCGTGTGAGCTGCACGCGCACGGGTGCGTTGACAGCGCGCGAGAGCAGCGCCGCATCCGCCGCGACATCGTCGGCACCGTTGCGACCGTAGCAGCCGGCCGCTTCCATGCGCACCACGTCGATGGCCACATCGGGCAGGCCGGTGAGGCGCGCGAGGTCGGCACGCAGCACGTGCGGGTTCTGCGTGCCGGCCCAGACGGTCAGCGCCGTGCCGCGCGCGTCGCCACGCCAGTCCGCCAACGCGCAGGACGGCCCGATCGACGCATGCATCTGGTAGGGCCACACGTAGGTGCGCAGCATCGGCTGCGTGGCATTGGCCAAAGCCGTATCGACATCGCCTTCGTCGACCAGCAGGCGCTGCGTCGACGGGTTGGCTCGCAAGGCGCCTTCAAGGTCATCGAGCGAGGGCAAGCCGGGCCAGGGCTTCCAGGTCACACGCAGTTCGCGCAGGGCCTGTTCCGCATGCTCCTCGCGTTCGGCCACGATGCCGACGAAATCGCGGATCACGACGACGGCGCGGATGCCGGGGATGTGCGCGATCGACGCTTCATCGACCGACTCCAGCGTGTTGCCGATGAAGTCGCCATGGTCCGCGCCCGCATAGGGCGGTCGCACGACACGGCCGTGCAGCATGCCGGGCACGCGCATGTCGTGGACGAACACGGTGTCGCCCGCCAGCTTGGCCGGGATGTCGACGCGCGGCACGGATTGGCCAACCAGCCGGTAGTCGTCCGCATGCTTGAGCCCGATGCCGCCCTCCAGCATCTGCACGCTGCGCTGGCCTTGCAGCAGTTCGGCAAAGGAGCGGCCGACGGTGGCATCGGCGCGGGCATGCACACGGCCGTCGGTCACCGTGAGTTCGGTCTCCTGGATGCCGAGCCACTCCGAGGCCTGCGCGATCAGCCAGGCCCGCGCCTGCGCCGCCGCCAGCCGCAGCGGCGCCGCGTGGATCTGGATGGAGGCGCTGGCGATGGTCGCGCCCTGGTTCGGCACGCGCGCGGTGTCGCCGAGGACCATGCGCAGTTGCGTGAGGGGCAGGTCGAGTTCTTCGCAGACGATCTGCGAGAGCGCGGTCTGCAGGCCGGTGCCGAGGTCGACGTGGCCGTTCAACGCGGTCGCGCTGCCGTCGTCCCACAGGGCGAGCAGGACTTCAGGGCCTTCTGCCGGGTTGCCGGGGACGCCTGGGGGCTGGCCAGGCGCGGGTGCAGGTGGCGGCGGTGTGTCGCGAACGATGACGAGGGCGCCGTCGGCTTCGAGGAAATCGCGGCGCGTGCGCGGCGCATCGGCGCGGCGCGTCATTGCTCCCTCTCCCTCTGGGAGAGGGTTGGGGTGAGGGCTCTGGGCGATGGCAAAGGCAGTGCGCGTTCGACCGCCGCTGCCCTCACCCTGGCCCTCTCCCGGGGGGAGAGGGAATGAAGCCCGCCCCTCATGACTTTGCGCTCATCAGGATGGCCGCTCGCCTTACCGCGTCGAGGATCTCCACATGCGTTCCGCACCTGCACAGGTTGCCCGACAACTCCGCCCGGATGCGCTGCTCACTCGGCCGCGGCTCGCGCGCCAGCAAGGCCGCAGCCTGCATCACCATGCCGTTCAGGCAATACCCGCATTGCGCCGCCTGCGCATCTTCAAAGGCCTGCTGCACCGGATGCCAATCGCCACGCGAACCCAGCCCTTCCAGCGTGGTGATCGCGCGGCCCGCCACCCCCTGCGCAGGGATCACGCAAGCCCGCGCCGCAACCCCTTCCACCCACACCGTGCAGGCACCGCACTGCCCCAGCCCACAGCCGTACTTCGGCCCGTTGAGCCCAAGGTCATTGCGCAGCAACTGCAGCAGCGTGGTCTCGCGCGAAATGCCCGCAGGCTCGACATCGCGTCCATTGACGTTCCATGCGAGCCTGCTCATGTGTGGCGTGTCTTCAGGCGATGTCGGTGGATTGGATGCGCTTCACACCCTTGGCCGTCATGTCCTTCCAGGCCTTGGCCAGCGAGCCATTCAAGTCGATGCCGCGCGTCGCATCCTCGATCACATACACCTCGAAGCCGGCCTTGCGCGCATCCATCGCGGTCCAGGCCACGCAGAAGTCGGTGGCCAGGCCGGTGATGAACACTGTCTTGATGCGGCGCGCCTTGAGGTAGCCTGCGAGGCCCGTGGCCGTCTTGTGGTCGGCTTCCTCGAAGGCCGAGTAGCTGTCCATGTCCTTGTGGAAGCCCTTGCGGATGATGAGCTGCGCCGTCGGCACCACCAGGTCCTTGGCGAGGCCGGCGTCGTCGGTGCCCAGCACGCAGTGATCGGGCCAGAGCACCTGCGTGCCGTACTTCAGTTGCGTGGTCTCGAAGGGCTTCTTGCCCGAGTGGGTGCTTGCAAAAGACGCATGGCCGGCCGTGTGCCAGTCCTGCGTGACGACGATGTTCTCGAACGCGGGCGCCAGCTTGTTGATGACCGGGATCACCTCGTTGCCACCCTTGACCGCGAGCGTGCCACCGTCCAGGAAACAGTTCTGCACGTCGACCACGATCAAGGCCGAATTGCCCGCGGGCTTGACCTTGCCGGCGGCGAAGAGTTGCGGCGCGAACGCGACGAGTCCGAGTGCGGCGCCGGCGTGGAGGATGGTTCTGCGTTGCATGGGTGTCGCTCCTGCGAGGGGTTGAGGATTGAAATATCAAACGCTGAGGTAGGCGCGGCGCACCTCATCGTTCGCCGCGAGTTCGGTCATGGTCGCCTGGTAGCGGATCTGGCCCTTCTCGAGCACATAGGCCCGGTCCGACACCAGTTCCGCGAAGTGCATGTTCTGTTCCGACAGCAGGATGCTCACGCCCTGCGCCTTGAGCTCCAGGATCATGTGCGCCATCTGCTCGACGATCACCGGGGCCACGCCTTCGGAGGGCTCGTCGAGCAGCACGAGGTACGGATTGCCCATCAGCGTGCGCGCGACCGTGAGCATCTGCTGCTCGCCGCCGCTCATGCGCCCGCCGGGCCGGTTCGGCATCTCGCCCAGGTTGGGAAACAGCTTGAACAGCCGCTCCGGCGTCCACACCGGCGCCGTCGTGCCGTCGGTCCAGGTGCGCGCGGGCTGCTTGCCGACTTCGAGGTTCTCCATCACCGTGAGATCGGTGAACACGCGCCGGTCCTCCGGCACGAAGCCCAGGCCAAGTCTTGCAGCCACATGCGGCTCGCGCTTCGAGATGTCGTGTCCCAGGAAGCTCACCGCCCCGCGCCGCTTCGGCAGCATGCCAATGATGGCCTTGAGCGTGGTCGACTTGCCCGCGCCATTGCGCCCCATGAGCGCGACTACCTCGCCACGCCGCACCTCGAGGTCCACGTCATAGAGGATCTGCGCCGCGCCGTACCAGGCGCACAAGGACTTGGCCGTGAGCAGTGTTTCGTGGATGCTCATGAGGCCTCCGCCTTCTCGAAGGTCTTGCCCGTCCCGAAGTACACCTCCTGCACCTTCGGATCGTCGCGGATCTCCAACGGCTTGCCTTGCGCGATGAGGCGGCCGCGCGCCAGCACGATCATGCGGTCGGCGTACGCGAACACCACGTCCATGCTGTGCTCGGTGAACAGCACGGCCAGGCCGCGCTGGATGACGAGGTCCTTGGTCAGCGCCATCAAGGAGTTGCGTTCCTTCGGCGCCATGCCGGCGGTGGGCTCGTCCATCAGCAGCAGCTTCGGACTGTTGGCCATCGCGATCGCGAGTTCGACGCGCTTCACGTCGCCATAGGCGAGCTCGCTGCAAGGCCGGTCCGCCTGTGCCTTCATGCCAACCTGGTCGAGCAGCGCCAGCGCCTCGTCACGCTTGTGGTCCGACGCGCGGCGCCACATCGAATACAGCCTGCCGTCGTGCGACAGCAACGCCATCTGCACGTTCTCCGCCACGGTCAGCGATGCGAAGGTTTCTGCGATCTGAAAAGTGCGCCCCACGCCCCTGCGCCAGATCGCGCGCGGCTTCTGCCCGACGAGCTCATGCCCGTCGAACAGGATCGAGCCCTGGTCGGCCTTGAGTTGCCCGTTGACCATGTTGAAGGTGGTCGACTTGCCCGCGCCATTGGGCCCGATCAGCGCGAGCAGCTCGCCGGCCGGCAGTTCGAAGCTGATGCCGTCGACAGCCTTGACGCCGCCGAAGGACTTGCCGAGGTTCTGTACCTTGAGCAATGGCTCGCTCATGCCTTCACCTCCGCCGCGACCGGCGCCTCAGGCTTGCGCCTCAGCTTGTCCGCCAGTTGCTTGGCGTACCCCGCGATGCCCTGCGGGAACAGCAGCACCAGCAGCAGGATGATGCCGCCCAGCATTGCGCGCCAGTAGTCGGTGTTGCGCGCGACCGAGTCGTGCAGCCAGCTGAAGGTGAAGGCGCCCACCACCGGCCCGGCCAGCGTCTGGATGCCGCCCAGCAGCACCATCACCAGGCCATCGACCGACTTGCCCACGCTGAGGCTTTCCGGCGAGATGCTGCCCTTGGAGAACGCGAAGAGCGAACCGGCCAGCCCGGCCACCGCGCCCGCGATGATGAAGGCCGTCCATTGCATGCGCTTGACGTCGATGCCGATCGCGTCGGCGCGCAGCACCGAGTCGCGCCCGGCGCGCATCGCATAGCCGAAGGGCGAGAACAGCACGCGGCGCAGCAGGTAAAGCCCCGCGCCGACCAGCACCAGCGTGAGCCAGTAGTAAGCGCGCTTGTCCGCGAGCCAAGCCGCCGGCCAGACCCCGGTGAGCCCGTTGCTGCCGCCGGTGAAGGAATCCCACTGGTAGGTGATGGCCCAAGTGATTTGCGCGAAAGCCAGCGTGAGCATGGCGAGGTACACGCCTGACAACCGCACTGCGAACCAGCCGAAGATGAAAGCGCCTACAGCGGCAACCAGCGGCGCGACGATCAATGCCAACTCCATTGGCAGTCCACTCGCCTTCACCAGCAACGCAGCCCCATACGCGCCGAGCCCGAAGTACGCCGCATGCCCGAACGAATGCATGCCCGCCGGCCCCATGATGAAGTGCAGGCTGGCCGCGAACAGCGCAGCGATCAACAGGTCGATCAGCAGCACCGTCGTGTAGGGCGAATCGGCCGTCAGCAACGGCATCGCCATCAGCACGAAGCCGATCGCGGCCACCATCCACACATAACCCTTGCCCGCACGGCGCAACGGCTCTTCCGGCATGCCGACATAGCGGCTTGGCGCCTGCGGCCGACCGAACAGCCCCCAGGGCCGCCACACCAGCACCACCGCCATCACCAGGAACTCGACCACCAGCGTGAGCTTGGAGAAGGACACCGTGAAGCCGAGGATCTCCACCACACCGAGCCAGATGCAGACGGCCTTGATCTCCGAGATCAACAACGCCGCCACGTAAGCGCCGGGAATCGACCCCATGCCACCGACCACCACCACCACGAAGGCCGCGCCGATGGTGTTCAAGTCCATCTCCAGCGTGGCCGGTTCGCGCGGCAGCTGCAGTGCGCCGCCGAGCCCCGCAAGCAGCGCACCCAACGCGAACACCGCCGTGAACAGCCAGGCCTGGTTCACGCCCAGCGCGCTGACCATCTCGCGGTCCTGCGTCGCGGCGCGCACCAGCGTGCCCCAGCGCGTGCGCGTGAGCAGCAGCCACAACAGGCCCAGCACGACAGGGCCGACGACGATCAGGAACAGGTCATAGCTCGGGAACTGCCGCCCCAGTATCTCGACCGAGCCCTTGAGCCCCGGCGCGCGCGGTCCTAGCAGTTCATCAGGCCCCCAGAAGTACAGCACCGCATCCTTGATGACCAGCACCAGCGCGAAGGTCGCCAGCAACTGGAACAGCTCCGGCGACTTGTAGATGCGACGCAGCAGCACCATCTCGATCAGCGCGCCGAGTACGCCGACCGCAATGGCCGCGATCACCAGCGCAGGCCAGAACCCGAGGCCAACGCCCAGCCTCTCGACCAGCGTGTAGGCCACGTAGATGCCGACCATGAAGAAGGAGCCATGCGCGAAGTTGACGATGCGCGTGACGCCGAAGATCAACGACAGCCCCGCACCCACGAGGAACAGCGATGAGGCCGAGGACAGCCCGGTCAGGAACTGCAACAGCAACGACGACAGATCCATCAGGACTCCCCTTTTTTATGGTGTTGGCGCGGCGTCTGTCGGCGTATGCAGGTCAGTCCGCTGCGCGTGACTTCTTGATGTCGGCAGCAGACGGCTGGAACTTGGCACCGTCGAGGTACACGTAGTCCACCATCACACCCTTGCCGTTGTCGTTCTTGGTCTTGCCGACGAAGGCGCCCATGGTCGACTGGTGGTCTTCCGCGCGGTAGGTGATCTTGCCGAAGGGCGTGTCCACCTGCAGGCCCTTGAAGGCTTCGACCAGCTTCGGCGTCTCGCTGCTCTTGGCCTTGGCAATGCCGGCCGCGACCGACTTGATCATGCTGTAGCCGACCACCGAGCCGAGGCGCGGGTAGTCCTTGTACTTCTCGTGGTAGGCCAGGAAGAAGGCCTTGTGTTCCGGCGTCTGGATGCCGTACCAGGGGTAGCCGGTGACGATCCAGCCATTGGGCGTTTCGTCCTTCAGCGGGTCGAGGTATTCAGGTTCGCCGGTCAGCACGCTGACCACGGTGCGGTCCTTGAACAGGCCGCGCGTGTTGCCTTCGCGCACGAACTTCGACAGGTCGGCGCCGAACAGCACGTTGAAGATCGCATCCGGCTTGGCATCGGCCAGCGCCTGCGCCACCGCGCCCGCATCGACCTTGCCGAGCGGCGGCGCCTGTTCGGCGACGAACTCGACGTCCGGCTGCGCGGCCTTCAGCAGCGTCTTGAATGCGGCCACGGCGGACTGGCCGTATTCGTAGTTGGGGTACACGATGGCCCAGCGCTTCTTCTTCAGCTTGGCAGCCTCGGGCACCAGCATCGCGGCCTGCATGTAGGTGCCGGGGCGCAGGCGCCAGGTGTATTCATTGCCGCCTTGCCAAGTCATCTTGTCGGTGAGCGGTTCGCCGGCGAGGAAGAAGAACTTCTTCTGCTTGGCGAAGTCGGCCACGGCCAGGCCGGTGTTGGAGAGGAAGGTGCCGGTCAGCACGTCGATCTTCTCGCGCGCCACCAGTTCCTCGGCCACGCGCACCGCGTCACCGGGGTTGGCGTTGTCGTCGCGCGTGATCAGCTCGATCTTCTTGCCGTTGACCCCGCCCTTGGCATTGATCTCCTCGACGGCCAGTTCCATGCCCTTCTTGTAGGGCTCGAGGAAGGCCGGCTGCGCCTTGTAGCTGTTGACTTCGCCGATCTTGATGACGCCCTGCGCATGAGCGGGCACGAACGCGGTGGTGGTCAACGCCGCGAGGGCCGCGGCGGTGAAGGTGTGGCGCATGGGGTTCATGACGAAGCTCCTTGGGAAGTGAAAAAACTCTGAATCCGGTACGGCTCAGCGCAAGCCGTCCTGGCCCTTGATCTCGGACACCTGCAGCCCGCCGATGCGCGGCAGCGGCCGGCCGCTGTCGGTGACGGCCACGGCGACGACGATCTCATTGGCGCGTGGCGCGTCGGACACGCGTGCTTCGACCGCATCGAAATGGCTGCGCACGAAGGCCGCGTCCTTGTGGCCCAGCGGCACGTCGATGGCCGTGCCCAACGTGCCACGCTTCTTGGCCGACGGCACCAGCGCAGCGCCCTTCTCGACCGCCACGCGCAGCGGCGCGCCCAGCTTCGGATGCAGGATCGCCGCGGCATGCTCCAGCTCGCCCGCCTCGCCGACGATCGCCGCCTTGCCGTAGCTCTGCGCCTGGCCCGGCTCGATGCCCAGCGCCTTCACGCACTTCTGCCCCAGCAGGGCGCCGAGTTCCTCGCCGATGGCGATCAGGTCGTCCAGGTTCTCCGAGTAGCGACCGGCATAGGGGTTGTCGATCACGGCAATGGCAACGGCCCGGCGCGTCGGCGGATCGATGGCCTGGCCCATCTCGATGCGGGTCTCGTCCACCTGAACGACGAGCTTGCGAATGTTGGCTGGCATGTCTATGTGTTCCTTGGCTTCAAATGTCTTCTTTCGCGACCTTTGCGCTTCTTCGCGTCCATTGCGTCCCGTCAAGTCCGCATCCGGCTTTCAACGCAGCCCATCCCACTTGCTGATGTTCTCGGCGAGCAGCCCGCCCACGCGTGCGTGAACCCGGTAGCCGGTCGTCATCGCCAGGATGAACACGATCTCATCGGCCGCCGGCGCGCCCGGCACCCGCACCTCGAAGGCATCGAACTGGCCGCGCACATAGCTCGCGTTGATGTTGGTGAGCGGCACATCGAGCGTGGTGCCGGGTGCGCCGACCTTCTTGGTCGAGGGCACGATGGACAGCCCGTTGCCCGGCTGGCCCTTTTTCTCGTCCTCGACCTTGCCCGCGCGGTAGGCCGCACGGTCGCCCTTCCAGCCGAGCAGTTCGCGCATCGCATAGCCGCCCGGCACATGCCACAGCGCGCCGTGCTCCAGCTCGCCAGCCGCGCCGACGATCGCGCCCTTGCCGTAGGTCGCGATTTGTTCGACACCGACGTCCATGGCAGCCAGCAGCTTGTGCGCCATCTCGACGCCCACCGGATCGAGCAGGGTCATCATCGGCAGGATGTCGGGCTCGTAGCGGCCTGCGAAAGGGTTGGTCAGCACGGCGCCGATGGCGCCCCGCACCAGCGGCGTCTCGGCGCGTGGGCCGAACTCATGGTGGATCTGCTCGACCTGGGTGAAGACGCGGCGGATTTCGATCATGTGGTTGGGATCAAGCAAATACGGAGCCAACGGCCATCGCCGGCGCCGCTTGGGGCACCGCAGCGATGGAGCATAAGGGTTCGACGAGCCGGTACTGGTTCTGGCAAACCAGCACGGCGGAATGGATCAGGCCGGCGTGCCGCAAGGCCTGCGCGCGCGCCGCGCCCGCGTCGAGTGCGCGGCGCACCTGCACGGGCGCCAGCGCGTCCACGCCCACCGTCACCGGGATGTCGCCGAGGTCGCTGTCGTCCTTGCATTCGCTGGCCGGGCGGCGATGGATGCCGGCATCCTGCACGTCGACCGCGTTGGCGATGATGGTGGCCGCCGCATCGGCCTGCGAGGCGGTGGCGGCCAGCACGGTGACGCTGTCGGCAATGCCCAGTGAAAAGCTGCGTCCGCGCCACCCGCTGGTAGCGACGCCGCGTACCGGCATGCCGGCGTCGATGTCGAAGCTGCCGTCGACGTTGATGCGCCCCGTGTCGCGCAGGTCAAAGCGCGAGATGTCGGCAAACAAGCCCACGCGCGCTGACTGGCCCGGCGCGAGATGCAGCGCGATATCGCCGCCGTTGTTGAGCCACGCGCGCTCGATGCCGGGCCGCTGGTAGAAGCCGATCAGTTCCTGCGCCACCGAGCCGGCCACCGCGGCCATTGGCGTGATGAATGCAGGGCGGAACGGCGCGCAAGCCTTCCACATGCGACGCGCTACAGGCCCTTGCAGTGCGCAGTCCGCGCCCACTGCTTGGCGCAGCAACCGAAGTTCGCGGACCAGCTCGCCCAACACCTCGCCAAAGCGCTCCCACGCGGCCTCGTGCGCCGCAGCCACCGCAGGCGCGTCGCCGTATGCCTCGGCCACGATGTCGATCGGGCCGTGGTTCCAGTGCCAGCGGCCGCCGTCGAGGGCAGTACGTTGCGCGCTCATGGTGAGGGCATTCCATTGCCGCCCCCGCACCCGCAATCGCAACCGCACTCGCGCTGGATGGCTTCAGGCCGCATGGCAACTGTCCGGGTAGCGGTGATACATCTGGAACTGCGCGTCCCGGCTCCAGCCCTGCGCATCGTAGAGTGCCTGGCCTTGCGCATTGCCCTTGTCGACATTCAGGGTCACGCGCGCTGCGCCCTGTGCCCACGCATACGTCTCGACCGCCGCCAGCAGGCGCGCGGCGACACCCTTGCGCCGCCCGAAGGCCTGAACAAAGAGATCGTTGAGGATGAAGACGCGTGCGAGCGCCACCGACGAGAAACCCGGATACAGCTGGGCGAATCCGACGGGCGTGTCTTCCTCGTGCGCGATGAAGACGACGGACTCGCCACGGTCGAGCCGGGCCTGAAGAAATCTCCGGGCCGCGGCGAGATCGGGCCCCTGCCCCTGGAACTGCCGGTACTGGTCGAACAGCAGTGCGAGCGCGCCCAGGTCGGACGACACACCTTGGCGGACCGTGATGGGGCGCATGTCCGGCCTATCCCAGCATCGGTGGCTGGCCCAGCGGCCACGGGTTGGCCTCATCGATGGCCAGCCACTGGCGCGACAGCGGCGCCCCGTCGTCCTGCCACGCCCCTCGCGCCAGCGCCTGCTCCAGCGGAAACACATGCCCCGTGTGACCGCCGAGCGCCGCATAGTCATCCAGCCGCATGCTGAACTCGATTGGCGCGACGATGGCGGGCGTCGGCACCGTGCCGAAGCTGTTGTCGGGCATGCGCATCACGTCCACCATCACCGTGATGCCGCCGCCCGGCCACACATAGGCCGGCGCGCCGCCGCAGGTCACGTTGACCAGCGCTTTCTTGATGGCACGGGTCAGCAGCACCGGGTTCTCGCTGACCCCCGCGCGCAGGCTGCCGCCGGCACCGCCGAGGAACAGCACGGTGCACAGCGAGGGCTCGCAGTTCTCGCCGATGCGCTGCACGATGCGGCGCACCTCCTCGGGCATCGGCTGCTCGACGGGCTTGAGTTCATCGTCGAGCACATACCACTGCGCATGCTCGCCGGTGGTCGAGGTCATCAGCAGCCGCAGGCCGGGCTTGGCCACGCCCGCCTCCCAGCCTTCGATGATCGACAGCGGGTCGGCAATGTCGGTGCCGCCCCAGCCGTCTCCCGGATTCGCCACCTGGAAGTAGCGCCCCGGCGTGGACTTGCGCCCGCGCATCTCGATGCCCGACTTCGGCATGTCCAGGCAGCGACCGGCCTGGTGTTCGGTCAGCACGCCGGTGATGTGGTCGTCGACCACCACCACCTCGTCGGCCACGCCCGCGAACTGCCGCGCGAAGATGCCCACCGCCGCCGAGCCGCAGCCCACGCGCATGCGCTGTTCTTCCACGCCGTTGACGATGGGCGCCTTGCCGGCCTGCACCACCAGGCTGGCGCCGCCGTCGATGGTGATGTTGACCGGCTGCTTGTTGCCCAGCAATTGCATCAGCTCTACCGTCATGCGGCCTTCTTTCTTGCTGCCGCCGGTGAGGTGGTGCACGCCGCCGAGGGACAGCATCTGCGAGCCGTATTCGGCGGTGGTGACGTGGCCCACCACCTCGCCCTTGTAGCGGACGTTGGCCTGCTCGGCGCCGAGGAAGCGGTCGGTGTCGATCTTGATCTTGAAACTGCAGTAGCTGAAGATGCCTTCGGTCACCACCGTCACCATGTCCACGCCACGGGCTTTCGAGCCGACGATGAAGGGCGCGGGCTTGTAGTCCGGGTAGGTGGTCGAGGAGCCGACGCCGGTGACGAACACCTCGTCGGCCAGCAGCAGGTCGCCGTTCCAGTCGGGACTTTGCGCTGCGTCCTGCGCCTCCGCCGCGGGACGCGAGAACGGCACCAGCGCGGTGGAATCCTGGGTCACGGCGCGACGCAGGAGCACCACCGGATCGACCCGCACCAGCGTGCCGGCCCTGTTGGCATAGCGGTCGCAGGCGCCGGTGCGGCCCTCGGAGATCTGGCACAGCACCGGGCAGGCGTTGCACTCGACCTTGGCGGCGCTCATCTTGTCGTTGCGCAGGGGCGCTCGCTCGGGAATGCCGGCGCCGATCACCGGCATGTCCATGCCGGGAAGCCCGTCGGTCTTTGTGTGTTCGGTCATCGTGGAAAATCGCCTGGTTTCACCTGCATCGACCCCGATGGGCGGCGCTTGTGATCGTCTTGTCCTTTGTGTAGCATTCACTCCAATTTGATGTTGTGAACGCTACATCAAAACCAATGTAGCAAACGCGACGCCATCGCGCAACGGCGTTTTTACCGAACCAACCTCAAGCCTGCCATGAGTGCCTTCAGCGAAGAAACCGTCCTCTCCGTCCATCACTGGACCGATCGCCTGTTCACGTTCACCTGCACGCGCGACCCGGCGCTGCGGTTTTCGAACGGCCACTTCACGATGATCGGCCTGCGCGTCAACAACAAGCCGCTGCTGCGCGCCTACAGCATCGTCAGCGCCAACTACGAGGAGCACCTGGAGTTCCTCAGCATCAAGGTCGAGGAAGGCCCGCTCACCTCGAAGCTGCAGCACATCCAGCCCGGCGACAAGATCATCGTCGGCCGCAAGCCCACCGGCACGCTGCTGATCGACTACTGCCTGCCGGCCAAGCGCCTGTACCTGCTGGGCACCGGCACCGGCCTGGCACCGTTCATGAGCGTGATCCGCGACCCGGAGACCTACGAGAAGTTCGAGCAGGTCATCCTGGTGCACGGCGTGCGCGAGGTGGACGAACTGGCGTACCACGATCTCGTGGTCGACCACCTGCCCAAGCACGAATTCCTCGGCGACCTGATCAAGCAACAGTTGCTCTACTACCCGACCGTGACGCGCGAGGACTTCCGCAACATGGGTCGGATCACCGAGTTGATCGAGAGCAACAAGATGACCGACGACCTCGGCCTGCCCCCGATCAACGTCGCCGAAGACCGCGTGATGCTGTGCGGCAGCCCCGGCATGCTGACCGACCTGAAGCACATGCTGGAGAGGCGCGGCTTCAAGGAAGGCAACACCTCGACGCCGGGCGACTTCGTCGTGGAGCGCGCGTTCGCCGAGAAGTAAGGGATACGGAGCGGACAGCCAAACTCGGGAGCGAACCGTCGAACGCAGAAGGAAGACAAGAACTACGCAAAGGTCGCAAAGGGACTTCCAGGATTTTTTTGTCTTTTTTGCGTCCTTCGCGAAACCTTCGCGTCCTCTGCGTCCGGTCCCCGCATTCCATTCACGATGACCAAAGCCAGCACTTCCGTCAGCACCCCACCGCGTCGCGGCACGGGCGTGCGCGACGCAGCGGCGCAGGCCACGCGCAAGGCCATCCTGAAGGCTGCCACCAAGGTGTTCGCGAAGTACGGCTATGACGGGGGCAGCGTCGAGAAGATCTCGAAGGCGGCCAAGTCGTACGACCGCATGATCTACTACTACTTCGGCAGCAAGGAAGGCTTGTTCATCGCGGTGCTCGAAGGCATCTACCGTGGGATGGACGAGGCGGAGAGCGAGATCCAGCTCGATGCCGAGCGGCCGGTGGAGACGCTCACGGCCGTCATCCGCTTCGTGCACGGCTACTACCGCAAGAACCCCGAGTTCGTCACGCTGCTGAACACCGAGAACCTGCACAAGGGGCGCCATATCGCGAAGTCGCTGCGGGCGGGCGAATACTCCTCGCATGCCATCGCGGTGATCCGCGAAGTGCTGGCCAGTGGCATTGCGCAAGGCATCTTTCGCAGCGATGTCGCGGCACGCGAGGTGTACCTGCTGATCGCGTCGACGGGCTACTTCTACATGTCGAACCGGCACACGCTGACGGCCTTTCTCGGCGAGCCGCTGGAGACTGCCGAAGCCGTCAAGCGCTGGGAAGATTTCGCGGTCGAGACCGTGTTGCGGACCGTGAGCGCCGACAGCACGGCCCCGGTCACGACGACCACCATCACTTCACCCGCGTCGTAGGCGCATTCACCGGAGACCCGCCATGCCCATCGAACTCTGGCTCGCATTCGTCGCCGCATCAGCAGTGTTGCTGGTGATTCCCGGTCCCACGATCCTCACGGTCATCAGCTATTCGATGGCGCATGGTCGCCGCGCCAACGTGCCGCTGGTGGCGGCCGTTGCACTCGGCGATTCGACGGCGCTGGTGCTGTCCTTGCTTGGCCTGGGCGCGCTGCTGTCGGCCTCGGCCTTCTGGTTCACGATCATCAAGTGGGCCGGCGGGCTGTACCTGGTGTACCTCGGCATCAAGATGCTGCGCGCGGGCGTCTCGTCCACCGAGCTGGCTGCGCCGGCCGCACCGCAATCTCGCTGGCGGCTGTTCGCGAACACCTGGCTGGTCACGGCGCTGAATCCGAAGGGCATCATCTTCTTCGTCGCCTTCCTGCCGCAGTTCATCAGCCCGACGCGGCCTGTGGGGCAGCAGATGTGGGTGCTGGCGATCACCTTCGTCGCGATGGCCACGCTCAACGCCACCCTGTATGCGGTGTTCGCGGCGTCGGCGCGCAGGCTGCTGTCGTCGCCGCGGGCGCAACGGCGCTTCAACCTGGCGGGCGGGTCGCTGCTGTCCGCCGCGGGTATCTGGGCGCTGTTCGCGCGACGGCCGGCATAGCGATGCGTTGCTGTCCCACGAGCCCTTGGGGAGACAGCACACTGGAAAACTACGAGATTCACAAACCCACGAGGACAGTCCCATGGCAGAAGCAGTCGCAGGCGCGAAATCCGGCAAGGTCGTCATCCAGAACATCGGGCTGCTGCTCTCCGGCGACATCGACAAGCCGATCCTCGATGCCGACACCATCGTGGTGAACGACGGAATCATCGTTGCCATCGGCAAGCTGAAGGACTGCGACGTCGAGGGAGCCAGGACCGTCATCGACTGCAAGAAGACCTGCGTCGCACCGGGCCTCATCGACAGCCACGTGCACCCGGTGTTCGGCGACTGGACGCCGCGCCAGGGCCAGATCGGCTGGATCGATTCGACGATGAACGGCGGCGTGACCACGATGATCTCGGCCGGCGAGGTGCACCTGCCCGGACGGCCCAAGGACATCGTCGGGCTGAAGGCGCTGGCCATCACTGCGCAGCGCGCCTTCGACAACTTCCGGCCCAGTGGCGTGAAGGTGCTGGCCGGCGCGCCGGTGATCGAGAAGGGCATGGTCGAGAGCGACTTCAAGGAACTGGCCGAGGCGGGCGTCGGGCTGCTCGGCGAGGTCGGCCTGGGCTCGGTGAAGGCTGGTTACGAGGCCAAGGAGATGGTGGCCTGGGCGCGCAAGTACGGCATCCAGAGCACGATCCACACGGGCGGCCCGTCGATCCCCGGCTCGGGCCTGATCGACAAGGACGTGGTGCTGGAGGCTGACGCCGACATCATCGGCCACATCAACGGCGGCCATACCTCGCTGCCGGAGGCGCATGTGTGCGAGCTCTGCGAGAAGAGCTCGCGCGCCATCGAGATCGTGCACAACGGCAACGAGAAGGTGGCCATTGCGGCGGCCAAGGCGGCGCTGGAATTGAAGTGCCCGCACCGGGTCATCCTGGGCACCGACGGGCCGGCAGGCTCCGGTGTTCAGCCGCTCGGCATCCTGCGCATGGTGTCGATGCTGTCGTCGATCGCGAACATCCCGGCCGAGCTGGTGTTCTGCTTCGCGACCGGCAACACGGCGCGCATTCGCAAGCTCAACTGCGGCCTGATCGAAGTCGGCCGCGATGCCGATTTCGTCTTCATGGACCGCGCGCAGCATTCACCCGCGCCGGGCCTGCTGGAGAGCGTGCAGCTGGGCGACATTCCCGGCGTCGGAATGGTGATGATCGACGGCATCGTGCGCTGTGGCCGCAGCCGCAACACGCCGCCTGCGACGGAGATTCCTGTCGTGGTGTCAGGCGCTCACTGAATACGGACATCCGGACGCAGAGGACGCGAAGGTTCCGCGAAGGACGCCGAAGAAGTCAAAAGAAGAAAACCAGAAAAATCTCTTCGGTTTTCCTTCTGCGACTTCTTCGAAACAACCTTTGCGACTTCTGCGTTCGGCCGCCCGATCCCGCATTCCAGCCCGAACGAGGGCAATGCGCACCGATATCACTGGTCGATCGGACGATCGATGGGGTTGGTGATCATCGCGCGCCATGCCGGACCGATCGGCACCTTCAGGTTCTGGCCGCGCGTGGAAACGGGCGATTCGAACCACTTGCTGTAGAGCGGCGCCAACTCGTTGGCCTTGGCCATGGCGAGGATCGTGTCGTCCGCGACCTGCTTGAGGCCGGGGCGGCCCAGTCTCATCATCACCGCGATCGGCTCGAAGTCGCTCGCGCCCTTGACCTCGGTGTAGTACAGGTCCTCCAGCTTGCCGCCCCGGCGCATGGCTTCGCCCAGGAACACGCGGCCCGATCCCAGGTAGGCGGTGGCGCTCTTGTCGACCAGCGCGAAGTAGGCGCGCGTGGAATTGCGCACGGGTTCGACCAGCGGGCCCGCTTCCTTGCGCGAACGCAGCCAGATCTCCCCGCTGCTGTCGTAGGTCACGACCAGCTTCTGCCCCTTGGCGCGCAGGTCCTCGAGCGACTGTGCCGGGTTGGTCTTCAGTGAAATCAGCAAGGCCTGGTCGACGCCGAAGCCCACCGAGAAGGCGAATTCCTTCATGCGCTCGCTCGTGATGGAGGTGGCACCGCATTCCATGTCGACGACCTTCTCGCGCACCAGCAAGGCGCGCGTGGTCACCGTCATGGTGTTGTAGCGCACACGCAGGTTGGGTCGATTGAGCACGCGCTTGAGGTTGGCGGCGATGCGATCGCAGATTTCGACGGAATAGCCCTTGGGCACCCCGTCCTGGTCGACGAAGGCGAATGGCATCGCGTCTTCGCGCACGCCGATGACGATCTGCCCGTTCCTGGCGATTTCCTCGAGATCGGGCGTGAGCACGTTGCCGACCTGAGCACCGGCCGAAGCTGCCAGGACGATGCCTGCCAAGCCACCGGCCCACTTTGAGATGGAGGGAAGTGCGCTTTTCA
Organism: Variovorax rhizosphaerae; assembly: GCF_037889975.1. NCBI lineage: Bacteria > Pseudomonadati > Pseudomonadota > Betaproteobacteria > Burkholderiales > Comamonadaceae > Variovorax > Variovorax rhizosphaerae. The sequence continues at coordinate 107,161 of NZ_JBBKZT010000001.1, forward strand.
TGCCTGCGAATGGTAGGCAGCCGCTGGGGCACCGACGTCGAAATTGAAACACTTTGACATTTGTGCGCAGTCGTGGCTGCAACGTGGCTCCTTGCGTTGCGTCGGCGCGTCGCACGGTCTTGCCGTCTACGGTGAAACCGGGATTTCGCACTTCGGCACCGGTGCGAATCGGCACCCGAATCACCCGGATTCTTCAGCACCGGACTGGTGCCAAAGTTTCTAATTAACACAAATTTGGCAATCGTAAACTTCGATGATTCGGCCTCTCATAACGGGTTTCCGCAGCGCTTTCAACCCATCAAGAGGGGCACCGTGGCAAATCATCGACCTGCTCCCACGCGCCGTTTGCGTCCTCGCAGCCATCGTTTTGCATTGGAAGCTCGGCAATTGTTTGACGGCGCCGCATTCGTCGAAGCGGCGGCCTCCCACCACGCTGCCGATGGCCAGTCGGCACACCACCCCGCACCCGATGCAGCCCGCAGCGCTGCGCCCCACGACACACCGCGCGACCACCATGCGCGCCCGGCCGAAGGCGCACCGCCCCAGCCGGCCGAATCGAAGGCGCCTGCGGCAGCGCCGCCGGTCGACGTGCCGGCGACCGGCACGCCTGGCACGCCCGCCACATCGACCGCCGAATCGGCCGTCGCACCGCCCGCCATCGAGGTCTATGTCATCGACAAGAGCGTCTCGCACTGGGAAAGCCTGGCCGCCGCGCTGCCCGCGGGCAGCCAGGTCATCCTGCTCGACAGTGACCGTTCGGGCACCGCGCAGATCGCCGAGGAGCTGGCGGGCAAGCACGGCATTGGCGCGCTGCACATCCTGGGCCACGGCACGTCGGAGGGCATCGTGCTGGGCAACCAGACGCTGGCTGCCGACAGCCTCGGCTCGGCGCAGGGGGACTTGCAGCGCATCGGCGCCGCGCTCACGGCCGGTGGCGACATCCTCCTGTACGGCAGCGACGTGGCGGCGCGCGATACCCGCTTCATCGACCGCCTCGCGCAGTTGACCCGGGCCGACGTCGCGGCGTCGACCGGCGCCACGGGTGCGGCCGTGCACGGCGGCGACTGGACGCTCGAAGCCACGCGCGGCAAGGTCGAGACCGCCGCGCTGTCGGTCCCGGGCTACGCCGGCCTCCTGACCACGGCGATGCCCCCGGACAGCGTGGCCGGCACCCGCACGACAGCCGAAGACACGCTGCCGAAAGCCTCAGGTTCCACGGTGTCCGACGCCGCCAAGGGGGACGCACCCACCGCCTCGTCGACTCCGGCCGCCGCGGCCGGCGCCCACGTCCGCACCACGGGCGCGACGGGCTGGGAGCCCGGTGCGAGCTTCGGCCGGGACGATTCGACGCTCGACAGCAAGCTGTCCGCGTCGCAGTCTCGCCACCCCGACGACCCCGACAAGTCGGCCCGCGGTTACAGCACCGACCTGCTGGCCAGGGCCTCGGACGGCAGCGCCGTACTGGAGGGTCGGCGCGTCGCGGTGGACCATGGTGCTTCGACCGACAAAGGCGCCAGCACATCCGGCGACCACGTCCTCCCCCGCACCACCCCGCCCGCCAACGACGCGCCGGTGGTCACCGCCTCGATGAGCGGCCTGCGATTCCTGACCGACAAGGTCAACGCCGTGCCGTTCTTCTCGGTGTCCGACCCGGACCTGTTGCGCCTGAGCGAGGGCGAGACCGACTTCATGCAGGTCACGGTGCGGCTGCTGGACACTGAGACGGCCTCGCCGCTGGCGAGCTACGCCGGCATCACCATCGCCGTGGGCGGATTGCTTGGCGGCGTGGGCGGCCACGATGGCAACAACACCTGGCTCACCGTCCAGGGCACGCTCGCGCAGGTCAACGCGGCGCTGGCCGCGCTCACGCTGGGCTTCGACTCCGACCGCGACGCGCTGTTCCTGGTGCAAGTGATCGCGGACGACCGGCTGCGCGATGACTTCGGCGACCTGGTCGACCAGGATGCCCGCACCGACGGCACGCAGGCGGGCGCCAATGGCGGCCAGAAGAACGAGCCGCCCGGCGGCCCCGGCACCGGCCCGCTCGCCACCGTGCCCGGCACCGATCTGGACTGGGGCTGCGCCACGGTGCCGCCGCCGACCGACCCGCTGGCCGGCAACATCAGTGCGGCCTGGGTCATGATCGGCGTCTCGAGCTGCAATGAGCCCGCGACGCTGGTGGTCGCATGCGACACGCTGTCGGTGTACGAGGACCAGGGCACGCGCATCGGCAAGCACCTGGACATCGACGTAAGCGATCCGGAGTCGGAGGCCTTCGGCACGCCGGTGACGGTGACCTTGGCGCTGACCGACAGCGGCAACGCCGGCACGATCGGCGTCGATGCGAGTTCGACCGTCGACATCGCGGGCAACGGTTCGCGCACGATCACGCTGACCGGCACGGCCATCGACATCACGGCGCTGCTGCGATCACTGACCTACGTCACGGCACACGACATCAACCATGACGTCAACGGCGCAGGCAAGGACGGCGACGTGACGCTGACGGTGACCTTGAGCGACCAGGGGTCGCGCTTCGGCGGCGATGGCAAGAGCAATGTCGTGGACAGCCCGCAGTGCGTGGCCATCACGCTGGTGCCGGTCAACGATGCGCCCACCTTCGACACCGTGCCGAGCGCCGCCATCGAAATCGTCGGGACCACGGCCGTGCCCGGTTTCGTGGTGAACGACATCGACATCACCGGCCACGGCATTGCCACCGGCGAGACGGATTTCCTGCAGGTCACGGTGCGGCTCGCCGATTCGCTCGGCGTACCGCTGCCGGCCACGGGCGCGGTCTCGCATGCGCATGCGACGCTCGGCTCGTCGGCCGCCGAGGCTTCCGGGGCGACCGTGGATTCGCTCTACGACGGCGTCGGCTCGGCGCTGGTCGTTCGCGGCACGCGCGACCAGGTCAACGCGTACCTGGCAGGCTTGCAGGTCGCGTTCGACAGCACGCTGGCCAACAGCGACGCGACGTACAAGATCGAGGTCATCGCGGACGACCGGCTGCGCGACACCACGGACACCAGCGCCCCGGCACTGGACGGCAGCGGCCTTGCCAACGGCGGCAAGGACCCGGCCCGCCACGGCACGCGGGATGTGCCGACAACCGAGGTGACGCCCTACGCGGCGATTCCCCCCGACCTTTGCGCCAACGTGGCCGTTGCCTGCCGGACCCTCGTGCCCACACCGGTCGACGAACCCGCCGAGTACAACGACCCGGCCGCCATCACGGTCACGGCCGTGACGGTGAACGAACGCAGCGCCACCCTGGTGCTCGACGGCACGCGCGGCAACATCACCGTGGCCGACCCGGACGACGAGGGCGCCGCCAACCTGCAGGCGACGGTGACGCTGCCCCCTGGCTTCACCTTCAGCGCGGTCGGCGGCGCGGGCGGAACGGTCAGCGGGATCGACACCACGACCGTCACCCTCGTCGGCACCGAGAGCCAGATCAACTCGCGCCTGCACGCGCTCACCATCGCTTTGCCCGACCCGGCCGGCGAGGCCCGCCCGAGCGACTGGAACGGCAGCTTCCAGGTCACGGTGGTCTACGACGACATGGGCAACACCGGGCTGCGCCCCGTCACGCTCACGCAGCCCGACAGCGGCACCGCCAGCTACGAGGACGGCACGAGCAACCACCTGATCACCACCCAGGTCTTCACGGTCACCGTCAAGCCGGTCAACGATGCGCCCAAGGCGCGGGACGATGCGCGCACCGTCCACGAAGACGGCGACGCCATCACGGGCAACGTGGTCCGCAACGGCGCGCCCGGCGACGTGGCCGATATCGACCGCGACAGCGACGTGCTGACGGTGACGCGGGTGCGCACGGGCCCGGAAGCGGGCAGCGGCACGGCTGGCACCGTGGGCACCGACCTGGTCGGCCAGTACGGCACGCTGCACCTGGACGCCGACGGTTCCTACACCTACACGCTGAACAATGCGGACCCGCGCGTGCAGGCGCTGGCACCCGGCGAGACCGTGGTGGACGTGTTCACCTACACGGTTTCCGACGGCAAGCTGAGCGACAAGGCGCAGCTGTGCGTGAAGATCTGTGGCGCGGACGACGAGCCGACGTTGACAGTGACCGACACCAATGGCGGCGCCACTGGCCAGCTCACGGTGAGCGAGCGTGGCCTTGACGATCCTGCCGACTCCAGTGAAACCGCCAGCGGCTCGCTGACCATCACGGCCCCTGACGGCATCGCCTCCGTCGATATCCACGGCACCGTCATCACGCTCACGCAGTTGCAGGCCGCAACACCTGCCAGCCCGATCACCATCGATACCGACCACGGCCAGATCGTCATCACGGGCTTCACCGCCACCACGACCACGACGGCGCCCAATGGCGATGCGCTCGTGACGGCTGGCACCGTCGACTACAGCTACACCCTGACCCGGCCGCTGGACCACGTCGACCCGGCAGAGCGCACGGACGTGGTGCCCGTGACGGTGACCGACCGCGACGGCAGCACCGCGACTGGCGCGCTGACCGTGCTGATCCAGGACGACACGCCTGACGCCAGGCCGGACACCAACACCATCGCCGAGGACACGGTGGCCAGCGTCGGCGGCAATGTGTTCACCAACGACCGCATCGGCGGCGATGGGCCCGTCGCGGCGGGCCCGGTGACGAGCTACTCGGCCAACGGCAACACCAGCGCCACCGTGGGCGCCGCTGTCACCGGCCAGTTCGGCAGCATCGCCATCAACGCCGACGGCAGCTACACCTACACGCTGGACAACACCAACCCCGCCGTCAACGCGCTCAACACGGGCGACTCGCTGACCGAGACGGTGAGCTACACCCTCACCGACCACGACGGCGACACCAGCACCGCCACGCTGACCATCACCATCCAGGGCCACACCGACGGCGAGCCCACGATCACGCCGGTCGACGGCAACGGCCCCGACACCACCGGCCAGGCGACGGTGAGCGAGCGCGGCCTGGTCGACGGATCGGGCTCGCAGACGACGACCGGCAGCATCGCCATCGATGCACGCGACGGCCTGACGGGCGTGACTGTCGGCGGCACCAGCCTGTCGCTGGCGCAACTGCAGGCCCTGGGCCAGGCCGGTGCCGGCGGCACCGTGACCATCGACACCGGGGAGGGCACGCTGGTGCTCACCGGCTTCAGCGCCACCCCGGCGCAAGGCAGCGTCACCGGCGCAACGCTGAGCTATACCTACACGCTCAAGGCGCCGATCACCAACGCGCCCGGCGCCACCGAAAGTACCGACTCCATTGCCCTCGGCGTGAGCGAGGCAGACGGTGGCACGGGCAGCGGCACGCTGGTCGTGCGCATCGTGGACGACGTGCCCGAGGCCGTCGACGACACCGACGCCATCACCGAGGACGCGCCCGCCAACACCGTCAGCGGCAACGTCCGCACCAACGACACGCAGGGCGCCGATGTCGTCGACGCGGCCACCGGCGTGCCGGTCACCGCCGTCACCTTCGACGGCACGGACATGACCGTGGGCACCGCCTTCGACACGCTCTACGGCCAGCTCGCGCTCAACGCCGATGGCAGCTATACGTACACGCTGAACAATGCGGACCCCCGCGTGCAGGCGCTGGTACCCGGCGAGACACTGACCGAGTCGGTCAGCTACACCCTCACCGACCATGACAGTGACACCAGCACCGCCACGTTGACCATCACGATCAACGGCGCGAACGACGACCCGACCGTGACAGTGACGGATACCAACGGCGGCGCCACCGGCCAGCTCACGGTGAGCGAGCGTGGCCTTGACGATCCAGCCGACTCCAGTGAAACCGCCAGCGGCTCGCTGACCATCACGGCCCCTGACGGCATCGCCTCTGTCGACATCCACGGCACTGTCATCACGCTCACGCAGTTGCAGGCCGCAACACCTGCCAGCCCGATCACCATCGAGACCGACCACGGCCAGATCGTCATCACGGGCTTCACCGGCACCGCGACCACGACGGCGCCCAATGGCGACACGCTCGTGACGGCCGGCACCGTCACTTACACCTACACGCTGACCCAGCCGCTGGACCACGTCGACCCGGCAGAGCGCACGGACGTGGTGCCCGTGAAGGTGACCGACCGCGACGGCAGCACCGTGACCGGCTCGCTGACCGTGCTGATCCGAGACGACACGCCTGACGCCAGGCCGGACACCAACACCATCCCTGAGGACACCACCAGCGTCGGCGGCAACGTGTTCACCAACGACCGCATCGGCGGCGATGGTCCTGGTGTGGCTGGCCCGGTGACAAGCTACTCAGCCAACGGCAACACCAGCACCACCGCGGGCGCCGCTGTCACAGGCCAGTTCGGCAGCATCGTCATCAACGCCGATGGCAGCTACACCTATACGCTGAACAATGCGGACCCCCGCGTGCAGGCATTGCTACCCGGCGAGACACTGACCGAGACGGTGAGCTACACCCTCACCGACCACGACGGTGACACCAGCACCTCCACGCTGACCATCACGATCAGCGGCGCGAACGACGACCCGACGCTGACAGTGACCGACACCAACGGCGGCGCCACCGGCCAGCTCACGGTGAGCGAGCGTGGCCTGAACGATCCCGCCGACACCAGCGAAACCGCCGACGGATCGCTGGCCATCACCGCCCCTGACGGCATCGCCTCCGTCGATATCCACGGCACTGTCATCACCCTCGCGCAATTGCAGGCCGCCACCCCTGCCAGCCCGATCACCATCGAGACCGACCACGGCCAGATCGTCATCACGGGCTTCACTGCCACCGCGACCACGACAGCGCCCAATGGCGATGAGCTCGTGACGGCCGGCACCGTCACTTACACCTACACGCTGACCCAGCCGCTGGACCACGTCGACCCGGCAGAGCGCACGGACGTGGTCCCCGTGAAGGTGACCGACCGCGACGGCAGCACCGTGACTGGCGCGCTGACCGTGCTGATCCAGGACGACACGCCCGACGCCAGGCCGGACAGCAACACCATCGCCGAGGACGCGCTCAGCAACACCGTCGGCGGCAACGTGTTCGCCAACGACCGCATCGGCGGCGATGGCCCCATCGCGGCAGGCCCGGTGACAAGCTACTCGGCCAATGGCAACACCAGCACCACCGCGGGCACCGCCGTCACAGGCCAGTTCGGCAGCATCGTCATCAACGCCGACGGCAGCTACACCTACACGCTCGACAACACCAACCCCACGGTCAACGCACTCAACACAGGCGACTCGCTGACCGAGACGGTGAGCTACACCATCACCGACCACGACGGCGACACCAGCACCGCCACGCTGACCCTCACCATCCAGGGCCACACCGAGGGCGAACCCACGATCACGCCGGTGGACGGCAACGGCCCCGACACCACTGGCCAGGCGACGGTGAGCGAGCGCGGCCTGGTCGACACCAGCGGCAGCGAGCGCACCACCGGCGCGATCGACATCCTCACGCCCCTGGGCCTGGGCAGCGTAACGATCGGCGGACGCGAGATCACGCTCGCGGAACTCCTCGGCGCGGCCGACACGCCGATCCTCATCCCGACGCCCGAAGGCGTGCTGGCCATCACCGGCTTCACGCCCGTCACCACGCAGGATGTCGTCACGGGCGGGCGCATCGACTACGACTACACGCTGACCCAGACCGTGGTCAACGCCCCCGGCGCCACCGAGGCGACCGAACCGATCGCGCTCGTCGTCACGCAGGCCGACGCCGCCGCGACGCGCGCCACCGGCACGCTGGTCGTGCGCATCGTCGACGACGTGCCCGAGGCCGTCGACGACACGGCCCGCATCGCCGAGGACGGCGCGCCCTCGGTCAGCGGAAGCCTCAAGGCCAACGACACGCCCGGCGCCGACGCGGCCAACGGCGTGCCCGTGACCAGCGTCAGCTTCGGCGCCCAGACGGTCGCCCCAGGCACCGTGCTCGCCACGCAGTACGGCAGCATCGTCGTCCAGGCCGACGGCAGCTACATCTACACGCTGGACAACAGCCTGCCCGCCGTGCAGCGCCTGGTGCCGGGCGAGACGCTCACGGACAGCATCCGCTACACCCTCACGGACAACGACGGCGACAGCAGCACCGCGCAGCTCGTCATCACCATCGACGGCAGCACCGACCCGGTCAGCCTGCAGATCGTCGACAACAACGGCGGCGCCCCCGGCCAGGCCACCGTGGACGAGCGCGGCCTGGGCAACCCTGCCGATCCCGGCGAGACCGGCGGCGGCAGCATGGTGATCGGCGCGCCGGACGGCGTGGACCGCATCGTCATCAACGGCACCACCGTGCCCATCGACCAGTTGCAGAACCTGGGCAATGCGCCGGTGGTCATCACGACCGGCATCGGCACCCTCACGCTGACCGGCTACGACCCCGCCACCGGCGTGCTCGTCTACGGCTACACGCTCGACCGCAACCAGTCGCACGCGGCCGGCCCGGTGGTCGACGACATCGCCGTGACGGTGTTCGACCGCGACGGCGACAGCGCCACCGGCACGCTGTCGATCGAGGTGCTCGACGACGTGCCACTGGCGCGCGACGACCTCAGCACCTTGCCCGGCTCCGACCCCGACAACCGGGCGACCGTCACGGGCAACGTCTTCAGCCCGATCGGCGCAGGTGCGGGCGACGTGCCCGACCGGATGGGCGCGGACGCCTCGGCGACGCCGATCAGCGGCGTGTCCGTGGGCGCCCAGCCCGGTGGCCCGGCCGGCCAGATCGGCGTGCCGCTGCGGGGCCTCTATGGGCTCCTCACGCTCAACGCCGACGGCCGCTACAGCTACACGGTGGATGTCGCCAACCCGCTCGTCGTCCAGCTCAACGAAGACCAGACGCTGACCGAGGTCTACACCTACACGCTCACCGATTCCGATGGCGACAGCAGCACCGCGACGCTGACCATCGTCGTTCGCGGCGGCGCCGTTGCCATTCCCAAGGGCGACCAGTACTTCCTCTACGACGACCAGAACCCGTTGATGACGCTCACGCAGGACTACGTGCCGGCGCTGCACGTGCAGCCGGCGGTGCGCGAATCGGCGGCGCTGATCCAGACCCTGTCCGGCCAGATCGGCGACGGGCAGGGGCTGGCTTTCGGGGCGGAGATCCAGAGCGAGTCGCTGCGCGCCGTGCAGAACACGGCGAACCTGCAATACGTGAGCCGCGACGCCGTGGCCTTTTCCCAGCAAGTGGCGCTCGAAGGCCAGGGCCGTGCGCGCGGGACGGGGAACGGCCTCGTCGTCGGCGCGGAAAGCCTGTTCAACGACTTCTCGTCCTTCGAGCCGTTTGCGCCGGGCGTGCAGGGCGCAACGGGCGAACAGGGCGTGGCCGGCACGGTGGCGGAACAGGCTGGCGCGGCAGCGCCGGTCGCGGCGGCGGACGAGACCACCGCCGAAGCAGTGGCGAGCAAGACCGCCGCCGATGCCATCGACATCCGCCCGCCATCCGAGCGCGATGCCGGCTTGCCGGCCGCCGTTGCGGCGGAGCCCCCGAACACCGCACCGCGCACCCTGCCGACCCGCGGCGCGCTGTCCTTCTCCGAGCAACTGGCCGCGATGGCGGCGCGCCAGGGTTCGGTGATCGACATCAGCACCGCCGCCCTTGCGCACAAGGCCCAGCCCATCAAGGTGGCTGCCGTGACGAACCATCGTTGACCGACGGATCTTCCAGGTGGATAAAAAAATGCAAACACCACACCCATCCGCTTCCCGTCCCACGCGCCTGCGGGCCATCGGCCTGTACGCCGCCGCCACGCTGATCGTGGCCGGTTGCGGCTTCGTCCAGCCGGAGAAGATTTCCGAGCGCGATGTCGCCCTGCGCGCCCGCATCGACCAGGAGCGCATCTACCGTGCGCAGGAGCCGCTGGTCGGCCCGGTGACCTTTTCCACGGCACTGGCGCGTGCGCTCAAGTACAACCTGGACTACCGCCTCAAGCTGATGGAGAGCGCGTTGTCGCGCGGCCTGCTCGACGTGTCCAACCTCGACCTGCTGCCGCGCGTGGTGGTCGACGCCGGCTACTACTCGCGCAACAACGATTCGGGCGGCACCAGCATCGGCATCGAGGACCGCCAGATCAGCTTGCGGGCTTCCACGTCCGAGGAGCGCCAGCACAGCACCGCGCGCGCCGCGTTGTCGTGGAATGCGCTGGACTTCGGCATCGGCTACTTCCGCGCGAAGCAGGCCGCGGATGAATACAACATCGCCGAGGAACGTCGCCGCAAGATCCTTCACAACATCGTGCAGGACGTGCGCAATGCCTACTGGCGCGCCGTGAGCGCGCAACTGTTGCTCGGCGAGGCGGACGCGCTGCTGCTGCGCATCCGCGATGCCGTCGGCAAGTCGCAGGAAGCCGAGCGCGCCGGCGTGCTGCCGCCCGGCCAGGCGCTGGCCTACCAGCGGGCGCTGCTCGACGCGATGACGCTGGTCAACGTCAAGCGCCAGGAGATGGAATTCGCCAAGCGCGAACTGGCCGCGCTGATGAGCGTGACGCCCGGCACCGATTTCGACCTGGCCGACACGCCGGACAACCGCATCGCCGCCGTGCCGGTGAACGTGGGCGAACTCGAACAGCTCGCGCTGGAAAACCGGCCCGAACTCGCCGAGGAAGACTACCGGGCGCGTATCGGCGTGAACGAGGCGCGCAAGCAGATCGCCGCGCTGTTTCCCAGCCTGAACCTCTACGCGGGTGCCTCCTACGATTCGAACCGGTTCCTCTACAACAACAACTGGGCCGACGCGGGCGTGAACCTGTCGGTCAATCTCGTGCGCCTGCTGGCCTACCCGACCATCAAGAGCACCAACGAGGCCCGCGCCGAGACCGACCAGGCGCGCCGCCTGGCGCTGACCATGGCCGTCATCACGCAGGTGCGCGTGTCGGTGGAGCGCTACAAGCTCACGGTGCTGGACTATGAGCTGGCGGCCGAGTCGAGCCGCGTGGACCAGCGCTTGGCGAGCGTCTCGCGCGCTGGCAGCAGCAACAAGCTGGAGAGCGAACTGGAGTCGCTGCGCACCGACTCGCGCGCGCTGGTCTCGCGCTTCCAGCTCGCCACCGCCTATGCCTCCACGCAGGCCGCCTACGGCCGCATCATGAACTCGGTGGGCATCGACCTGCTGCCCGAGGAAGTCGAGAGCAGCGACATCCCGACGCTGGCCAAGGCCATCGAAGCCAGCCTGGTGGCAGGCGAGCGCGATGCCTTCCTCATCCCGGCCGTGCTGCAGGCGCGGTCGCGGGCCGTCAGCGTGCGCGTGCTGGACCTGGCCGCGGGCATCGATGCCGGTGCGGTGCGCGGCGCGGTCGAGAACGTGATCTCGCGCAACGACGTCGTGGTACTCCCCTCGGGCGCGCCCTTGCTGCTGACGATGCGCTATGGCCGGCTGGAATCGAAGGCGACGGCGCGCGCACAGTGGCGCATGGCGTTGACCGGGCCTGGCGACAAGCCGGTGCTGTCACGCGACTACGTGAGCTTCCTGCCCGGCGATGCGCCGCAGCGCTCCATCAATGCGTTCGCCGAGGCGGCGGCGCTGTCGGTGCTGACGGATGTGCGCAAGGCGGCCAGCGAGGACAACGGGAAATGAAGGCTGCGTTGCGGACGCGCAGGCCCTGGATGCAGGGCGCTGCGAGGGTCCTGCTGGGCTTGGCCTGTGCGGCCTGCGCGACGTTCATGACCGATGCACAGGCACAGGGCACGACGACACCCGCCGCACGACCGGCCGCCTCCGCGCCTGCGACGGCGGCAGCGCCTGCACCCGCCTCCTCCTCCGCCCCCGCCCGCTCGCCTGCGACAGCGCCCGCGCTTGCGACAGCGCCCGCGATCGCGCCCGCGATCGCGCCGGCGGCGGGCGCGCCGGGCAAGGTCCGCTTCCTGGTGGTCGCGAGCAACGAGAGCAGCCTGTCCTCCGTCACGCCCGGGCGCATCGCCACGGTGCCCGTGGGGCTGGGCGACACCGTGCGCGCAGGGCAGGTGATGGCCACGCTCGATTGCGGCGAGATCCAGGCGCGGCGCGACGCGGCGCGCGCCGAACTCACCTCCGCGCGACTGCAGCACGAGGCCAAGATCAAGCTTCAGGGACTGCAGTCGGCCGCCGAGGTCGAGGTGGAACTGGCCGCGGCCAACGTCGACCGCGCACGCAGCCAGATCCGCGTCTTCGAAGCGCAATCGGCGCAGTGCGTTTTCGTCGCGCCCTTTGCCGGCAGCGTCGCGCGCGTGCATGTGAAGGTGGGGCAAGGCGTCTCCGTCGGTTCGCCGGTGGTGGACCTCGTCGGCGCCGGCCCGCTGAAGGCGCGCATGAACGTGCCTTCGTCATGGCTGGCCTGGCTCAAGGTCGGTGCGCGGCTCGACGCGACCGTGACCGAGACAGGCGCGCAATATCCGCTGCAGGTCACGCGCATATCGGGACGCGCGGATGCGGTCAGCCAGACGGTGGAGATCGAGGCGGCCTTCGTCGGCGCGACGGAGAACGTGCTTCCCGGCATGAGCGGCCAGGCGCTGCCCGCGCTATGAAGCCCACCCCCGAAGCGCCTGCGGCGCCTCCCCCTTCAAGGGGGCGCACCCAGCGGCCCGGCGAAGCCGGTTCCGCGGGTGCCCACGAACAGGCATTGCCTGCACTCGCTTCATGCATCGTGGGTCACGCGACAGCGTGGTGAACACGGACTTATTTCCCTCCCTCGTCGCGAAGGCGCATGTCGCGAAGACGTTGGCCGAACTGGCCTTCGTGATCTGCAACGACACGCTGGCGCTGGTGCCCTATCGGCAGGCCGCGCTGATCGACCTCCGGGGCGCGACGCCCGCGCGCGTGGTCGCCCATTCCGGCCTGGCCGACGTGGACGCCGACGCACCCTATTCGCAGTGGCTGGTGCAGGTGGTTCGCCACTTTCGCGATGCGCTGGCCGCACTGCCACCCGGCGCGCGCGTGCTGGCGCTGTCGGCCGACGCGCTGCCGATGGCGCTGGGCGATGCCTGGGGCGACTGGTTGCCTGCGCACGCGCTGGCGCTCGGCCTCGCCGGCCCCGATGAAAAACTCTGTGCGGTGCTGCTGCTGGCACGCGCCGAGCCGTGGCCGACCGAGCTTCGACCCGGTACGCCCGGCTACATGCTGGCGCGCGCCGCCGGGGTCTTCGGCCACGCGTGGTGGGCCATGGCCCGGCGCCGCCCCACGCTGGGCGCGCGCCTGGCCGCCCTGCCCAGGGCGAAGCTCACGCGCCGCCTGCTGGTCGCCCTGGCCGTGCTGCTGCTGGTGCCGGTGCGCGAGTACGCGCTGGTGCCGGCGGAGGTCGTCTCCAATCGCACCGAGGTCATCGCCTCGCCGCGCGACGGCGTGATCCGCCAGATGACGGTCAAGCCCAACACGCCGGTCACCGCCGGCCAGACCATCGCCGAGCTGGACGACACCACGCTGTACAACCGCCTGTCGGTCGGGCGGGCCGCGCTGGCGACGGCGCGCACCGAGTTGCACCAGGCCTCGCAGCGCGCCATCGAGACGCAGGAGGCCAAGGCCGAGCTCGGCCTGGCGGAAGGCCGGCTCAAGGAGCGCGAGGTCGATGTCGAGTCGCTCGGGCGCGAGATGGAGCGCCTGCAGATCAAGGCCCCCGCAGCCGGCGTGTTCATCTATTCCGATCCGGACGACTGGGCGGGCCGTCCGGTGCAGACCGGCGAGCGCGTCGGCCTGCTGGCCGATCCAGGCGTGCTGGGCCTGCACGCCTGGGCGCCGGTGGCCGAGGCGGTCAACCTCAAGCCGGGTGCGCCGGTCACGCTGTTCCTGCGCGTGGCGCCGCTCAGTCCCGTCTCCGGCCGGATCGACTACGCGAGCTACCAGGTGGTCGACTCGCCGACTGGCGTGGCCAGCTACCTTCTGCGCGGCACCGTCACCGCCAGCGACGACAACGCGCACGCCCGCATCGGCCTGCGCGGCACAGCCCGCATCGCCGGCGACTGGACCGTGCTGGGCTACCTGCTGCTGCGCCGCCCGATCGCCGCCGCCCGGGAGTGGTGCGGATGCTAGGCGCCGCCGTCGACGGCGCGCCCGAAGGCGCCGTACCGGGACTCACTGCCGGCCTGGCCCCACCGTGGCCTGCGCTGCGGCAAGAACTGCAATTGCACCCCGCTGGCACCAACCGCGACGGCTCGCCCGCGTGGCATGTCGCCGATCCGGTGCGCAACCTGTTCTTCCGCATCGGCTGGCTGGAGTTCGAGATGCTCAAGCGCTGGCACCTGCAGGGTGCGGCCGCCATCGCGCAGGACATCGCGGCCCACACCACGCTCGCCGCGCAGGCAGAGGATGTCGAGTCGTTCACCGCGTTCCTGCGGCAGCACCAGTTGCTGGTCGAGCGCGGCCAGGCGCCCCGGGCACCGCGCCGCGGCTGGCGCTGGCTGCTGGACAACTACCTGTTCATCCGCATTCCGCTGGTGCGGCCCGCGCCGCTGCTGCGCCGCATGCTTCCGTGGGTGGGCTGGCTTTTCAGCTGGGGCTTCGTCGCGTTGACGGTGCTGGCGGGCGTCGTCGGCCTGGTGCTGGCCTCGCGCCAGTGGGACGTGGTGCGCGCCAACCTGGCCGGCGCGCTGACGTGGGGGTGGCCTTCCTGGTGCTGTGGCCCATGCCCTATACCGACACCGGCGAGAGCTGGAAGCTGGTGGATTCGCGGCATCGATTCCGGATCGCATCGGCCGGCATCGCCAGCGAATTGGCGCTGGCCGCCTGGTGCACGCTGCTGTGGGCGCTGGCGCCGGACGGCACGCTGCGCAACGCCTTCTTCTTCCTGGCCACCACCGCCTGGGTGCTGACACTGGCGGTCAACGCCAGCCCCTTCATGCGCTTCGACGGCTACTTCATGCTGTCGGACCTGCTCGACTATCCCGGCATGCACGAGCGCGCGGGGCAATGGGCCCGGCGCTTCGTGCGCGGCGCGCTGCTGGGCCTGCGCGAACCCGAGCCTGAGGCGCAGACAACAGGCTTCCGGCGCTTTCTGATCGGCTTCGCGCTGGCCACTTGGGTGTACCGGCTGGTGCTGTTCTTCGGCATCGCCTTGCTGGTCTACCACGCGGTATTCAAGGCGCTGGGCATCTTCCTGTTCCTGGTGGAGATTGGCGTGTTCATCGTGCGGCCGGTCGCGCGCGAGATGAGGCATTGGTGGGCGCACCGGCAGGCGGTGCCGCGCCGCCGCCGGCTGGTGTTCGGCGCCGTGGTGCTGGCCGTGCTGGCGGTGCTGCTGGTGCCGTGGTCGTCCACCGTCGAGGGCAGCGCCGTGTTGCGTGCGCGGGCCGAGCAGCCGCTCTACACGCCCTACGCGGCGCAACTGAGCGAACTGCGCTTTGGCAATGGCGCCATGGTTCGCCGCGGCGAGGTGATCGCCGTGCTCGACGAGCCGATGCAGGCCAACGAGCGGGACAAGGCCCGAGCACTGGAGGCTGCCTACGATCGCACCGCCCGGGGCGCCATGGCCGGCAAAGGCGGCGACGGCGCCGCGCGACAGGTCGTGGCCGAGCGCTTCGCCAGCCGCTACGGGGCGGAACGCGATGCGCGCGTTGCCGAACTGGCGCGGCTTCAACTGGTCGCGCAGCACGATGGCGTGCTGCGCGACGTGGACCCCTCGCTGCGCCCCGGCAGCTGGGTCAACGCCACGACGCCGATCGCATGGCTGGTCGATTCGCGCCGCTGGCGGGCCGAGGCGATGGTGAGCGAACAGGACGCCCTGCGCCTGTCCGCCGGCCAGCGCGCGAGCATCTATGTCCAGGGGGGCAACGGCGTTCCGTTGGAAGGCACCGTGCTGGCGGCCGACAACCATCCGTCGCAGAAGCTGCCGCACCTGCTGCTGGCGCAGAGCCACGGCGGGCCCATCGCACTCAGCCCCGGCGCGCCGCCGGCCGCGTTGCGACCGAGCGAAACGCTGTATCGCGTGCTGGTCGAGGGTGACGGCGCGCTGGACGTCGAGGCCGTGCGGCTGGCGCGCGCGCACTTCCATGCGGAGCCGGTGAGTCTGGCCCGCCGCTGGGCTGCTGCGGCGATTTCGGCGGTGATACAGCAGGCGGATTTCTAGCCAGTGCCCTGAGTCAGAAGATGTGCGCCGAAATCCACCTCCATGCTGACCATCACGTCCGCCTGAAACGGGCTCGACGACAAGCCCAGTTTTTCCATCGCGTGTCTAACCCCGCGCTCGACGCTGTCAACGACCGCACTTGCCTTCTCCAAGGCAACGCAAAGCGAGGACTCATGCTCACCGGCACCGAGCGATATGTGTCCGACGGGCAAACGAACCTTGAGGCCGCCGAATTCGGGAATACGAAACTTGTGCGTCTTGAGCAATGTTCCGGGCAATAAAACGCAGTAACTGCCTTGGGAATCATTGTTCATAGCGAGCCATGACAACCTCCCCAGTGCCGGCGCATTCTTTGCAACGACATAGTCAAGCCGCTGCGCGAGGTGGTCCGAGACGTTTCGTAGGTCGCGAATAGGTTTGAGATCTTCGAGAAGATCGCCGGGAGTTGTCCCCTCAGAATTGCGAGGCATTAGCTTTGCCAGTGAGCGCAGTCGATCAATGGCATCGACGATTGCCCAAGCATCAAGATAGGCGCTGGTGACCTGCCCAGAAAATTCGGGGTTTTGGCCCGCCTCATGCGTTTGCGCAATTGCCCAGAGGGATTCCCTCAGTCGAGTGTCCGCCAAGCCGGCAATCTCTGCCGCGTGCCTGATTCCGTCAAGAATCAAGAACTGGCGTTGATCCAATCCCAAGGGCAGTCTCCTCAACGGCGAGTCAATGGAAATCATCGTCGACCTCTTGTAAGCCCAAGGCATTGAAGCTGTACCTCGTACCGGCGCGCATCGTACCTCGGGGTGTACGTCCGATCTGGCTCGGTCTCTGCTGCATCGATTGGAAGTTAGTTGGGGGGTGCGACGCGACGCCTCTCCCCGCGACGAGCAGGGTCTTCCGCGACATCATCACCGAGCGGCCGCGCCGCGAATGTTTACCCACGTGCCTGAACTCCTCGCTTTGATCGATGAGTACGTCGCACGTCACAACATCAACCCCAAGTCATTCATTTGAACGCCGGGCGCGTGCGAAAACTTCGCTGTGCAAATGCAAGATTAAATCTTCAATTTGCACGAACCTCTTAAAATGCCCGCGATGATCTCCCGTGACGTCGCCCCCCTTGCCGCCAATCTGGCGCGCCAGTACCCGGTCGTGACCCTGACGGGGCCGCGCCAGAGCGGCAAGACCACGCTCTGCCGCAGCCTCTTTCCCGACAAGCCCTACGTCACGCTGGAAGACCCCGACACGCGGCGTTTCGCCGAAGAAGATCCGCGCGGCTTCCTCAAGGGCATCGAAGGCGGCGCCATCATCGACGAGATCCAGCGCGCGCCGCAGATACCTTCCTACCTTCAGGCATTGGTCGATGCCAATCCGATCCCGGGGCGTTTCATCCTGACGGGCAGCCAGCAGTTTGAACTCATGTCGCAGGTGAGTCAGTCACTGGCCGGCCGCACGGCCGTGTTGCGCCTGCTGCCGTTCTCCCTCGCCGAGGTGGCGCGCCTGCATCCAGTGCCCTCGCTGACGCAAACAATGCTCACGGGCTTCTATCCGCGCATTCATGACCGCGGCCTAGACCCTTCGCAAGCGCTCGGCGATTACTTCACGACGTATGTGGAGCGCGACCTTCGCCAGTTGACAGCCGTCCATGACCTGCAGCGTTTCGGCCGCTTCGTACGACTGTGCGCCGGGCGCATCGGTCAGCTGGTGAACCTGACGAGTCTCGGCAACGACGCAGGTGTTTCGCACGCCACCGCCCGGGCCTGGCTTGATTTGCTCCAGACCAGCTACATCGTGCACGTGTTGCCGCCGTGGTTCACCAACACGTCGAAGCGGCTGGTGAAGAGCCCCAAGCTGTACTTTCACGACGTGGGCCTGGCCTGCTGGCTGCTCGGCTTGCGCAACGCCGAGCAGGTGGGGCGCGACCCGCTGTTCGGCAACCTGTTCGAGAACCTGGTGGTCATCGAAGCCCTCAAGGCCCGGTTCAACCAGGGCGAGTCGGCGGAGATGTACTTCTTCCGCGATGCCACCGGCAACGAAGTCGACCTGCTGATTCCCTCGGGACGAAAGCTCCGCGCCGTGGAAATCAAGGCTGGCGCCACAGTCAACGCCGATTACTTTCGCGGCCTTCGCGGTTTCGCGGCGGCCTTCCCCGATGCGCTGGATGGCGGCAGCGTCGTCTACGGCGGCGAAACCGACCAGGCCCGAAGCGATTGGCCAGTGATCAGCTGGCAACGACTGCAGCATCCGCCGGCGCCGTGAGTCGCAAACTTCAGCACGCCTGCAGCGGTCGCCGCGTGCCTGTGTGGGCTCGCAGGGGAAGTTGGACAAAAGGTTGAAGACGCTTGCCTCACGCACCCACGCTGCCGGACGCAGGTGGCGGAAGTTGTGGTCGTGGTCTCAGGCGCTCACCGGAATGCGGGAGCGGACTTGGCCGTACGCGAAGGACCCAACGGTTCCGCGAAGGACGCGAAAGCAGACACAGGGAGAAGACCAGAAAACTTACTTTGGTATTCCTTTCGCGACCTTCGCGCAGCCTTCGCGTCCTCTGCGTACGGCGGTCCGCTCCCGATCCCGCTTTCCGCCTGCCAGGCCTGAAATTCAGCGCCCCCGGTGCGCCTTGAACACCAGATACCGCGCCGACAGGAAGTTCACCGTCAGCCCCGACAGGCTGCCCAGCGCCACGCCCAGTGCCGCCACCCACTCACCCTCCAGCCAATGCAGGGTCAGCACATACACCGTGTAGTTGACGGCAGCGCCGCCCAGCATCGCGGTCAGGTAGCTCAAGTACTCGCGCAGCAGTGAGGAATGCGGCGCGGCATCGGCGAAGGCGTAGTTGCGGTTCACCAGCCACGTCGCCGTCGCCGCGGAAAGAAAGGACAGCACCCGCGCCGCATACCAGCCGAACAGCGGCGCCAGCAGGTACAGCACGACGATGTCCACCACCAGCCCCAGCACGCCCGCGACAACGAACCACGCGAAGCTGCGCGCGCCACCCTTCATGGGCGGCGGCCATCCCGCGCCCTGGCTTGGGCCAGGCCTTGCGCGGTCGCCAGCACCCCGGGAATGGCCAGGTAGCGCAGCCGCTTGGCCTCCTGCCGCCCCACGGTCACGGTGTTCAGGACGATGCCGCACACCAGCGACAGCATCGCGCCCAGCATGATGCCGGTCACCAGCACGGCGGTCGGCAGCCTCGGCACCAAACCCGTGTCCAGGTAGGTGAGCACCAACGGCTGGACCAGCACCAGCGATAGAAGGAACAGGGACGTGGCCACGATGGAGAAGAAATCCAGCGGCCGCTCGCTGATGAACAGCCGCGTGATGGTGCGCATGATGCGCCAGCCGTCGCGGTAGGTGGAGAGCTTGCTTTCCGAGCCCTCCGGTCGCGCCAGGTAGCGGCAGGGCACCTCGGCATAGGGCATGCGCAACTCCAGCGCATGCACGGTGAGTTCGGTCTCGATCTCGAAGCCCTTGGCCAGCGCCGGGAAGGACTTGGCATAGCGGCGCGAGAACACACGAAAGCCCGAGAGCATGTCGGTGAATCCGCCGCCAAACAGGCCGGCCACCGAGCCGGTCAGCAGCCGGTTGCCAAAGCGATGGCCGCGCCGGTAGGTCTGTCCTTCCTGCGGGTCCTCGACACGCGTGCCCACGACCATGTCGAGGTTGCCAGCCACCAGCATGTCGACCATCTGCCGCACGTTGCTCATGTCGTAGGTGGCGTCGCCGTCGACCATCACGTAGATGTCCGCCTCGACGTCCGCGAACATGCGCCGCGCCACGTTGCCCTTGCCGCGCAGGGCCACGTGCGTGACATGCGCGCCCGCTGCGGTGGCGACGGCAGCCGTGTCGTCGCTGGAGTGGTTGTCGAAGACGTGGATCTCGGCTTCGGGCAGCAGCGCGCGGAAGTCGGCCACCACCTGGCCGATCGCCAGCGCCTCGTTGTAGCAAGGGATGACGGCGGCCACGCGAAGTGCAATTGGCAATTCATGTGTGCTGGCGAATGGCTCGGTCATGGCGCGATGGGAAGGATGCGGTAGGCCCTGACGCCGTCCTTTTCGAGGAGCAGGCGGAAGTGGCGATCGAAATCGGGTTGGGTGTGAATGTAAGGGGCCAGCGCCGTCTTGATGACGATGGTGCCGAAATCCTGCGCACGCAGTTTGCGGGCCAGTTGGTCCGGCGGCAGCATGATGAAGTCGGCATAGCGCCAGGGGCCGAACACGTCGCCATACATCAGGTCCGGCCCGAAGTAGAGCGAATCGTTGAGCATCACCTGGTAGGTCTTGCCTTCGATGGGATGCTGGCGCAGGAAGTGCAGCACGTCGTATCCGGCGATGTGGCGCCGGAAGAAGGCCTCGCGGCTTTCAGCGGTCGGCGAGATCTCGCGGATGTTGCGTGCGGAGTGGTACACGCAGGCCGCGCCGAGCAGCACGATGGCCACGACGCCGGCCGCCTTGCCGAGCCCGATCTCCAGCCGGGAAGCCGGCACGCTCACAACGTCCACCCCTGCGGCGCTGCGCTTGCGCCAGGCGCCTCGAATCCACAGGCCGAGCTGGTGCCAGCCGACCGCCGCCATCAATGCGATCAGCGGCAGCGCGGGCGCAAGGTAGCGCGGATAGCGCGAGGTCACGACCCAGACCAGCAGCGACCAGCCGCAGAACAGCATGGCGCCACGCGCGGCCCGCGATCGCCGCACGACCTCGCCGAAGGGCGCGAGCAACACGGCCCACAACACGCCGTTGGGCGGGTTCGCATGATTCTCCTGCACGTCGACAAGCTGGTTCTGGTAGTCGGCCTGGTTCCAGTTGGTGAAGCCGAAGAGGTGCGCGCCCAGCGGGTTGAACGGGTCGCCCGTCATCACCGCATTGCGCGCGTACCAGTAGATGCAGGGCAGCAGGAAGCAGCCGATGGCCAGCAGCCACACCTGTGGTCGCCGCTCGCGCACGATGACGATCAGGCCGACCACCGGCAGGAAGGTGAGCGACTGGTACTTCGAGCCGGCCGCCAGCCCGAGGAAGAAGGCTGCCATCGCAAGCCAGCGCACGCCGCGATCCGGCGCCTCCGCATCACGCCACCACCACAACGCGACGAAGGCCACCAGCACGAACAGCGACACGGCCATGTCGATGTAGGCGTTGTCGTATTGGCCCATGAACAGCCAGATCGCCGCGCCCATGCAGGCCGCGAGCCGGTTCGCGTACATGAGGCCGAGCCGGTAGATCACCAGCACCGAGAGCCAGCCCGCCAGCGCATGCACGAGGTGCGGGAACACGTCGTCGTAGACCTGCAGCACGGCCGCGTAGAGCAGGTCGTAGTTGTACGGAAACCAGGGATAGCGCAGCCATTCGTACACACCCAGGCGCCCGCTTTCCGCGACCTGCCGCGCGTACGGCAGGTGGTACATGATTTCGTCGTAGGTCACCGGGGGTGCGAGGGGTGCCGAGAGCGTGGGCAGCAGCGCCAGCACGAGCCCGACGAGCGCGTAGCGGTCGACCAGCGTGAGCACGGGCGGCGCGGTAAAGGCCTGTCGGCGCCAGCCCGGGAACTGCAGCGCCGCGGCGATCACGCCGGCCGCGAGCAGGCACAACACCGGGACCCGTTGCAATGCGCCCACGAGTCCCAGCGCCTGCATCGCCATGACAAGGAGGCCGAGGCCGAGCGAAGTGGCCATGCCCCATTCGAGCCAGCGATCACGCCGCGCCGGCGCGGCTGCGCGTGACAGGACGGCCTGGCCCAGGCCCCAGCAGGACGCGACGATGACGGCCAACGCAGCGTAGTGCGTTGCCGCGAATATCAGCTTCTGGATATCAGCTCCCCGTTTTGTGTGGCGTCAGAGATTGGGCGCCAACAGGCGCTCGAGTTCGGCCTCGCTGGCCTGGCGCCGCTGCGCCTGGTCCACCAGCTGGTCATGGCCGATCTTGCCGACATTGAAATACGTCGCGTCCGGATGCGCAAGATAAAAGCCGCTCACGCTGGCCGCCGGCAGCATGGCCAGGCTCTCGGTCACGCTCATGCCGATATCGTTGCATTGCAGCAGGTCGAACATCGGCGCCTTGACGCTGTGGTCCGGGCAGGCCGGGTAGCCGGGTGCGGGGCGGATCCCGCGGTACTTCTCGCGGATCATGTCGTCGTTGCTGAGCGCCTCGCCGCTTGCGTAGCCCCAGAGGTCGGTGCGCACGCGGTGGTGCATGGCTTCGGCGAAGGCTTCGGCCAGGCGATCGGCCAGCGCCTTCAACATGATGGCGGAGTAATCGTCGAGGTCGTCGATGAAGTACTTCTCCTTCTTCTCGACACCCAGGCCGGCGGTCACCGCGAACATGCCGACGTAGTCCTTGATGCCGCTGTCCTTGGGCGCGACGAAGTCGGCGAGGCAGCGGCTCGGGCGCATCACGCCGTCGATCATCTGCTTCTCGGTCTGCTGGCGCATGCCGTACCAGGTCAGCGCGACTTCGGTGCGCGACTCGTCCGTGTAGAGCACGATGTCGTCGTCGTTCACCGTGTTGGCCGGCCAAAAGCCGATCACGCCGCTCGCCGACAGCCATCGGCCTTCGATGAGGCGTTGCAGCATGCGCTTGGCATCCGCGTAGACGCGCACGGCCTCGGTGCCGACCACTTCGTCCTTGAGGATCGCGGGGAAGGGCCCGGCCAGGTCCCAGGTCTGGAAGAAGGGGCCCCAGTCGATGTACTTGGCCAATTCGGTCAGGTCGAAGTTCTTGAACACGCGGCGGCCGATGAACTTGGGCACGGTCGGCGTGAACGCGGACCAGTCGACCGGCGTCTTGTTGGCACGCGCCTTGGGCAAGGACCACATGGGCACCTGCTTCTTGTTGGCATGCTGGTGGCGGACCTTGTCGTAGTCGGCGTTGAGTTCGCCGACGAACTTGTCGGCCTGTTCGCTGAGCAGCGACTGCGCCACGCTCACGCTGCGCGAGGCATCGGGCACGTAGACCACGGGGCCTTCGTAGTGCGGCGCGATCTTCACGGCCGTGTGCACGCGACTGGTGGTGGCGCCGCCGATCATCAGCGGGATCTTCTTGATGCGGAAGTGGTCGTCCTTCTGCATCTCGCCGGCGACGTATTGCATCTCTTCAAGCGATGGCGTGATGAGGCCGGAGAGCCCCACGATGTCCGCGCCCTCGACCTTGGCCCGCGCCAGGATCTCGTGGCACGGGACCATCACGCCCATGTTCACCACCTCGAAGTTGTTGCACTGGAGCACGACGGTCACGATGTTCTTGCCGATGTCGTGCACGTCGCCCTTCACCGTGGCGATGATGATCTTGCCCTTGGTGCGCACGTCGCGGCCGGCCGCTTCGTCGCGCTTCTTTTCTTCCTCGATGTAGGGGATGAGGTGGGCCACGGCCTGCTTCATCACGCGGGCGGACTTGACCACTTGCGGCAGGAACATCTTGCCCTGGCCGAACAGGTCGCCCACGATGTTCATGCCGTCCATCAGCGGGCCTTCGATGACGTGCAGCGGACGGCCACCCTTGGCGACGATCGCCTGGTAGGCCTCCTCGGTGTCCTCGACGATGAAGTCGGTGATGCCGTGCACCAGCGCGTGGCTGAGCCTTTGGCCGACAGTCTGCGGCGCCTCGGGCGTGCCGCGCCATTCGAGCTTCTTGCTCTCGTCCTTGGCGCCGCTCTTGGCAGTCTCCGCCACTTCGACGAGGCGCTCGCCCGCATCGGGCCGACGATTCAGGATCACGTCCTCCACGCGCTCGCGCAACGTCGGCTCCAGGTCGTCGTACACGCCGACCATGCCCGCGTTGACGATGCCCATGTCCATGCCCGCCTTGATCGCGTGGTACAGGAACACCGTGTGGATCGCTTCGCGCACCGGGTCGTTGCCGCGGAAGCTGAAGCTCACGTTCGACACCCCGCCCGACACCTTCGCGCCCGGCAGGTTCTGCTTGATCCAGCGCGTCGCCTCGATGAAGTCGACCGCGTAGTTGTTGTGCTCCTCGATGCCCGTGGCCACCGCGAAGATGTTCGGGTCGAAGATGATGTCTTCGGGCGGGAAGTCGATCTCGTCCACGAGGATGCGGTACGCCCGCTCGCAGATCTCGATCTTGCGCTCGTAGGTATCGGCCTGGCCCTTCTCGTCAAAGGCCATCACGACGGCAGCGGCGCCATAGCGGCGCAGCAACTTGGCATGGTGCTTGAACTGCTCCACGCCCTCCTTCATCGAGATCGAGTTGACGATGCCCTTGCCCTGGATGCAGCGCAGGCCGGCCTCGATCACTTCCCACTTTGAGCTGTCCACCATGATCGGCACGCGCGCGATGTCGGGCTCGCTGGCGATCAGGTTCAGGAAGCGCACCATCGCGGCCTTGCTGTCGAGCATGGCCTCGTCCATGTTGATGTCGATGACCTGCGCGCCGTTCTCGACCTGCTGCCGCGCGACGGCCAGCGCGTCCTCGTACTGGCCGTTCAGGATCATCCGCGCGAAGGCCTTGGAGCCGGTGACGTTGGTGCGCTCGCCGACGTTGACGAAGAGCGAGCCCTCGCCGATGGCCACCGGCTCGAGGCCGGACAGCAGCATGGGGGGAACGTGGACTGGATCTGTGGAGGACATGGCACTCACCTGTGTGAATCGGGTCAGCAGGTGAGCGTCGTTGCGAATGAGACCTGGGGAATCCCAAGCCTGACAGCCCGGCGCGCGGGGTGCACGCGGTGCACTCGGCGCAAGGGTTGTTGCAACGCTCCTTGGGAGCGCGCGATTTTAAGCGGTTTGCGCCTGGCGACCCAGCGCCGAGGTCGGCAGGCCGAAGATGCGGTCGAAGCCCCAGTTGAACGCGAAGGTGTAGACCAGGAAGTAGACCGACAGCACCAGGTCCATCACGAACGCCTCCCACAGCGACACGCCGAGCCACCACGCCACCAAGGGCGCCAGCAACGCGATCAGGCCGCCTTCGAAGCCAATGGCATGCGCGACGCGCCGCTTGATGCTGCGCCCGGACGTGGTCTGGCGCGACTCCCAGCGCTCGAAACCCAGGGTGAAGAAGAAGTTCCAGGCCAGCGCCACGGCCGACATCGACATCGCCAGCGGCCCGGAACTGGCCAGGTGCTCGCCGGACATCCAGCTCAGCCCGATGCTCGAGCTCACGATGGCCAAGCCCTCGTAGAGACTGAAATAGACGACTTTGCGCTGGATGCCTTGCATGATGAAACTGCCGCTTGGTTGATTGGAGTGGCTCGACTTTATTGGAGTATTTCTGATATAAAAAGTCATCTTCTTTCAATTTCATTGATAGATCATGGCCTTCACCAGCGAGAGCGTCGAAGTCTTCCTGGCGGTGCTCGACAAGGGCTCGTTCTCAGCGGCGGCCCGGGCGCTGGGGCGGGTGCCGTCGGCGGTCAGCATGGCGGTCGCCCAACTGGAAGCCGAACTTGATTTGCCGCTGTTCGACCGCAGCGGCCGGGAGCCCAAGCCGACCGAGGCGGCACGCTCGCTGGAGCCGCAGGCGCGATTGCTTGCGGCGCAACTCAAGGCGCTGCAGGTGCAGGCTCTGGGGCTCACGCAAGGGCTGGAGAACCGGCTGACGCTGGCCATCGCACCCGAACTGCTGTCCGCGCCCTGGAGCGCGGCGCTGGCGACGCTGGCGCAGGAACATCCCTTGCTCGAAGTCGAGGTGCTGGCCGCGCCGCAGGCCGACGCGCTGGAGATGCTGCACCTCGGCCGCGCGCAACTTGCGCTGGTCTTCGAGCGGCCGAGCATCGACGGGCGCGAAGGCTTCCAGGAGGTGGCGAGCGAAGTCCTGGTCGCGGTGATCGCGCCGACGCACCCGGTCTATGTCGCAGCCGGCAGCCGGCTCGGCGAGCAGCACCTGGTCAACACGCGGCAGGTGGTGGTGGCAGGCCGCGACCTGGCCTCGCGCGACCCGCGCTTCGTCTTCGCGAGGCACACCTGGCGCACCGACAACGCACTGGCCGCGCTGAGCCTGATCACGGCCGGGCTCGGCTGGGGCTGGCTGCCGCGCACCTTCGCGCAGCCGCATGTCGCGACCGGCGCGCTCGTCGAGATCGTGTTCGACAACCTGTCGAACGGGCTGGACCTGTGGGTCGACGTGGTGTGGTCGCGCGAACGGCCGCTTGGGCTGGGGGCGCAGCGCTTCATCGCGCTGATCCAGAAGGCGGGCAAGGACGCTGCGGCACCGGTGGTCTGAAAGGCCGAGGTTCCGCCGCCGAGTGCGCTCAGGCGACTGGCAGTGCAAGCGCCCCGGTGTGGCCCGCATCCGACTTTGCGATCCAACGCGGAACTGCGTTGAATTGCCGTGCCGTCCTGTAGCGAATGGCGTTGAAATTGCCGTGCCCTCCTACCGCGCTGGCTGCGGCGCTCCGCCTTGTCTGCGCTTGATCGCGAGGTGGTGTCAGCGCGGGCCGCCTGGCCCGCCACCCCCGTGGCCGCCGCCGTGGTGGCCGCCACTGCCACCATGACCACCGCCATGGCCTCCCCCTCCATGCCCCGGCGGGCCGCCATGCGGGCGGTCCGGGCCGGGCGGGCGCGGGCCCGGCGGACGATGGTGGTCGCCACCGCCGCCCGGTCCCGGGTGCGGCGGCCGGTAGCCCGGGTCGCGTGGCGGCCCGTAGCCTGGGCCCGGGTGCGGACGGTAATCTGGCCGCGGCCCGTAGCCCGGACCGGGAGGACGCACCGGCGGCACGAAGCCCGGCCCCGGTGGCCGGGGTTGCCAGCCCGCATGCGGAGGCGGCATCGGACGCCAGCCGGGCACGGGCGGCGGGGGCGGACGACCGCCCCACCAGCGTGGCTCGCTGTACCAGGGCCGGTCGCGGTAGTAGTTGCCCCAGTAGTTGCCGATGCTGAAGGCGACGATCGGCACGCCGATCACCGCGCCGTAGCCCGCCAGCGGCACGTAGCCGCCGCCGTAGGGGTAGTCGAGCCGCGTCGCCGCGGCCCAGCCGCGCAAGCCGTCGGGCAGGACGATGTCGCACCAGCCATAACCGCCCGTGCATCCCATGACCTGCACCGACTGGCCCGGCGCCAGCCGCGCAATCGATGGGTATTGGGACGACGGGCCGGCGCGGAGGTTGACCGATCCGCGAGTGAAGGCCTGCTGGGCGGATGCCGCCATCGGCAGCGCCAACGCGAGGGCGCCAATGCCGATCCAGCGTTGGCCGAACGTGAAGCTCATGGGTGCTGTTCCTTTTTCGGTCAGGGTAGGCGTCGATCAACAAATGTCAATCGGCACCCCGCCTTGACCCGACAACGCTCCGGCTGTCGGCTGCGTGCACGAAGCTCACACGCAGCAATGCGGCTTTACGCCTGCTTCACAACAACGCGCGATGGGCGCGCCTTCAGGCCGTGGCGTCGGCAGGCTCGCGATAGAAGTGCAGTGCGCGTGCCTTCTGTGGCGACACCGCACGGCCGATCGCCGCGATGTGGTCCGGCGTGGTGCCGCAACAGCCGCCGACGATGTTGACCAGCCCTTCGGCCGCGAAGTCGTGCAGCAGCCGCGAGGTGTCGGCCGGCGTCTCGTCGAAGCCGGTGTCGCTCATCGGATTGGGCAGGCCGGCGTTGGGATAGCAGCTGATGAAGGTGTCGCCCGCGACCTTCGACAGCTCCTGGATGTAGGGCCGCATCAGCGCCGCGCCGAGTGCGCAGTTCAGGCCGATGGCCAACGGCTGCGCATGGCGCACGCTGTGCCAGAAGGCGGTGACGGTCTGGCCGCTGAGGATGCGGCCCGAGGCATCGGTGACGGTGCCGCTGATGATGAGCGGCAGGCGATGGCCCGAGCTGTCGAAGTACTCGTCGACCGCGAACAGCGCGGCCTTGGCATTGAGTGTGTCGAAGATGGTCTCGACCAGGATCACGTCGGCGCCGCCTTCGACCAGCGCTTCGGTCTGCTCGTAGTAGGCGGCGCGCAGTGATTCGAAGTCGACGTTGCGCGCGCCGGGGTCGTTCACGTCGGGGCTGATGCTGGCGGTCTTGGGCGTCGGGCCGAGGGCGCCGGCGACGAAGCGGGGCTTGTCGGGCGTGCTGAACTTGTCGCAGGCGGCGCGGGCGAGCTTGGCGGATTCGAGGTTCATCTCGCGTGCCAGGTGGGCCATCTTGTAGTCCTCCTGCGCGATGGTGGTGGCGCCGAAGGTGTTGGTCTCGATGAGGTCGGCACCGGCCGCGAGGTAGCCCTCGTGGATGTCGCGGATCACGTCGGGGCGGGTGAGGGAGAGCAGCTCGTTGTTGCCCTTCACGTCGCGCTCGAAGTCCTTGAAGCGCTCGCCCCGGTACTGCGCCTCGGTGAGCTTGAAGCGCTGGATCATCGTGCCCATGGCGCCGTCGAGGATGGCGATGCGCTGGGCGAGGATGGCGGGCAGTTGCTGGGCGCGGGTGTAGGCGATGGGCTTCATGGGGGTCGATTGTAGAAAGCCGACCTTGGTCGGCGTAAACAAGGTCCATTTGTCGAAGAGTTCTCACACCGAAAGGGGCAGCGTCAGCCCGGCATTCAGCCGCACCGATCGATACACATCAGTTGCGCAACAATCGGCTTGGCAAGACAGCCAACAGCGGCGTCGGCCTCACAACAAGCCATCAGGGAGAAAATTTTGCGAAATATTGGAATCATTTCTACGCTTGCAACCGTCGCGCTTTTGAGCGGCTGTGCGCAACAGGTGAAGCAAGGCAATCAGACGCTTGGTTCCACCAGTAATCCTCAACAATCCAGCGGTCCTGTGATTGGCTCACCACAGCCAAGTCAGGCGCAGCTTGCAGCTATTGATGCAACTTTGACAGCGCCGATGAGCGACAAAAGTATTGCGGAAGCGCGTAGAGAGGCCGCCCCCAACATTTCGAAGGTCCTCAGGATCATGTCTTGTTCACCGCGGGGCGAATTGCCCAACAGGTACCTCAACTCGTTGGCGGACCCGGGGACCAATCTCATGAACCATGTGGCGCCGGCCATCGGTATGCAATACCACCCCAAGGGTCAGTGCCTGACGGTAACTAGGCTAGATGGATGGCGCATGAAAGCGAAAAATGCGTTCTACTTTCGCGCTGTTTACAGTTCGGATGCAAGCGGCGAAAGTTCCACTCGCGGTTACTCCTTTATCAAACAACCCGATGGCCTTTGGTTGCTTGGACCCGAATACTGAATTGCGAGAACTGAGGCGGGCTTTGTGCGGCGACTGGCCGCTGCTTGCAGCGGCCGCTCAGCGCCCCTCGACAAACCCCAACACCGCCTCCACCATCCGCCGCACATGCGGCTGCACCTTCGCAGCCACTTCCGGCAGGTAGTCGAAGGGCAATTGCTCCTGCATGTAGCTCGACTGCGTCATCTCCAGTTGCACTGCGTGGATGCCGCGCGACGGGTCGCCGTATTGGCGCGTGATGTAGCCGCCCTTGAAGCGGCCGTTGAGTACGCCGGTGAAGCCGGGGGCCGATGTCGCGATGCCTTGGAGCGTCTGCGCCAATGACGGATCGCAGCTGGCGCCGTTCGCCGTACCGAGGTTCAGGTCGGGCAGCTTGCCGTCGAAGAAGCGCGGCAGCACGGAACGGATCGAATGCGCATCCCACAGCGCGATGGTGCCGTGCGCGGCCTTGAGGCGGGCCAGCTCGGTCTGCAACTGCGTGTGGTACGGGCGCCAGATCGCGTCGCGTCGCGCGGCGATCTCCATCTTGCCGGGCAGGTCGCTGGCCGAATAGATCGGCGTCTTGTCGAAGGTGTCGACGGGGCACAGGCCGGTGGTGTCCTGGCCGGGGTAGAGGTTCTGGTCGTCGGGTGGGCGGTTCACGTCGATGACGTAGCGCGAGTGCGTGGCGACCAATACCGAGGCGCCGAGTTCGTCGGCGAAGTCGTAGAGGCGCTCCAGGTGCCAGTCGGTGTCGGGCACGTGGCGCGCTTCGGCGGTGAAACGGCTGGCCAGTGCCAGCGGGACATGCGTGCCGACATGCGGCATCGAGATCAGCAAAGGGCGCGTGCCCTGGCGGAAGCGGAACGGTGGCTCGGTGGTCGTGAACAGGCTCATGGGTGGTTCGATAGCAGTTGGCTGCGTGCGGCGACGAAGCCCGCCGCGGCGCTGTCGTGGAGCATATGCCGTCCCGACTGCACGCGTTGCACGCCGGCCACCCATGCGGCGTCGATGGCGCTGGTGCGGTGGCTGGCGAAGACGTGTGAGGACAGCATGTCGCCGGCGCTGAGTCCGGCGAGCGCGGGATGGTTCGCGTCGAGCGCGATGAAATCCGCCTGCTGGCCGACTGCGAGGCCCGCGACAGCGCGGCCTGAGGCTTGCGCACCGCCCTGCACGGCCGCCAGCGTCATCGAGGTGGCGACCTGCGGGTGTGCTGCGGTGGCTGCGACGTTGCGTTGCCGTGTGCCCAGCCGTTGGCTGTATTCGAGCATCAGCAACTCCTCGGCCGCATTCACGCAGATGTGGCTGTCGGAGCCGAGGCCCCAGGCGCCTTGCCATCGCGGCAGGTCGAAGATGCCGTCGCCGAGGTTGGCTTCGGTGGTGGGGCAGAGGCCGGCGATGGCGCCGCTGGCTGCGGCGCGGCGGTATTCGTCGGCGTCCATGTGCGTGGCGTGGACGAGGCACCAGCGGGCATCGACTTCCGCATGGTCGAGCAGCCAGGAGACGGGGCGCTGGCCGCTCCAGGCGATGCAGTCGTCGACCTCCTTCGTCTGCTCGGCGATGTGGATGTGAATGGGCGCAGAAGCGTCGATGGCGCTCAGGCCCGCGAGGGCTTCACGCAGGCCTTCGGGCGGCACGGCGCGCAGCGAATGCGGGGCGAGGCCAAGGCGCGCGCCCTGTTCGTCGCATGCGGGCTTGAGCCGTTCAAGCAGGCGCAGCATCGAATCGGTCGAACGGATGAAGCGCTTCTGTCCATCGTTCGGTGGCAGGCCGCCGAAGCCACTGGTCTGGTAGAGCACCGGCAGCAAGGTCAGGCCGATTCCGGCACGCTGTGCGGCACGCAGCAACGCGTGCGCGAGCGTGGCGTCGTCGGCATACGGACGGCCGTCGACATCGTGGTGCACGTAGTGGAACTCGCAGACCGAGGTGTAACCCGCTTCGATCATCTCGACGTACAGGCTCAACGCGATGGCTTCGAGTTGCGCGGGATCGAGGCGCGAGGCGAAGCGGTACATCAGCGTGCGCCAGCTCCAGAAGCTGTCTTGCGCTTCGCCGCGGAATTCCGTGAGGCCCGCGATGGCGCGCTGAAAAGCATGCGAGTGCAGGTTGGGCATGCCGGGGATGACGGGGCCCGTGGCGACAGGTGTGCCGGACGGCGCATCTGCGTCGGACTGGACGTGCGTGAGCTGGCCTGATTCATTCCATTGCAGCAGCACGTTCACGTGCCAGCCCGCTGGCAGCAAGACGTCCTTGGCGAAGAGTTGGCGTGTGGTCACAGGCTGCCCTCGGCAATACAGCCCTGGCGCACGACGGCACGCACCGGACGTTGACCGAACCAGTAGGCCAGTTCGGCGGCATCGCGCAGGTTCCACAGCACGAAGTTGGCGGGCCGGCCGACCGCCAGTTCGCCGTGCGTGTCTTGCAGGCCCAGCGCACGCGCGGCGTGGCGGGTGATGCCGTCGATGGCTTCGGGCACGGTGAGGCGAAACAGGGTGCACGCCATGTTCGCCATCAACAGCAGGCTCAGCGCGGGCGAGGTGCCGGGGTTGTGATCGGTCGAGACCGCCATCGGCACGCCAGCGGCGCGCAGGGCCTCGATGGGTGGAAGCTTGGTGTCGCGCAGCGTGTAGTACGCGCCGGGCAGCAACACGGCGACCGTGCCGGACTTGCGCATCGCGTCGATGCCCTCTTGCGAGAGGTGTTCGATGTGGTCACACGACAGTGCTCCGTAGCGCGCCGCGAGCGCGGCGCCGCCCATGTCGGAGAGTTGTTCGGCGTGCAGCTTGACCGGGATGCCCAGCGCCTGCGCGGCCTTGAAGACGCGCTCGGTTTCTTCGAGGGAAAAGGCGATCCGTTCGCAGAACACGTCGACGGCGTCGACCAGGCCTTCTTGCGCGAGCGCGGGCAGCATCTCGTTGCAGACCAAGTCGATGTAGTCGCTGCTGCGGCCGGCGTATTCCGGCGGCAAGGCGTGGGCACCGAGGAATGTGGTGCGCACCGTCACACCATGCGCCTCGCCGAGTCGGCGGGCCACGCGCAACTGCTTGCGCTCGTGTTCGAGCGAGAGGCCGTAGCCGGACTTGATCTCGATGGCGCAGACGCCTTCGGCCAGCAAGCTTCGAAGACGAACGGATGCGCTGGCGAACAGTTCGTCCTCGCTGGCCTCGCGGGTGGCGCGCACGCTGGAGACGATGCCGCCGCCGGCCTTGGCGACTTCTTCGTAGGTCGCGCCGGCCAGGCGCATCGCGAATTCGTTGGCGCGGTGGCCGCCGTAGACGAGGTGGGTGTGGCAGTCGACGAGGCCCGCTGTGACGAGGGCATGGCCGCCGTCATGGACTGGCAGGCCTGCGAAGTCCGCAGGCAGTGCGGCGCGTTCGCCGATCCAGCGGATGACGCCTTGCGCCACCACGATCGCAGTGTCGATGCCGGCCATGTCGCGCAGGCAGGTCCACAGGCCGTCGGCAGAGGGAAGCGAGTCGAACTGTTTGTTCATTGGATTCAGCTTTGGTTCGAAAGGTGCGACCAGCGCACCACCACGAGTCTTGCGTTGGTCGTCACAGGTTCGAGCACCCATGCGAGAGGGCTCTGCGCCCACCACAGGCCTTCGTCTTCCTGCAGCGTCTCATCACCCGCTCGCCATTGGCCGACGAGGCACAACAGCAGACCATCGCGGGCGGCGTCGAGCGATTGCGGGCCACGGATCACTCGCACATCGGCGGCGCATGTTGCCCGCCGGCTCATGACATTGAAGTCGCTCGACACACCGCCGAGCAAGGTGCAATCGATTGCCGCGTCACCGCTGAACACGAAGGGCTCGCGCGGTGTGTCGAGGCGATGGTCGATGCCCTCTTTCGATTGCAGGTGAACGCCATCGCCCCCCAGCAACATGATCGTGCGATCCACCCCCGCGAAGACTGAGAAAGGTCCGCTTGCGGCAATCGTCGCGATGCTCACGCGCCATTCGAAATGCTCGATGCCTGCGCCTGGCGGCCAGCAGGCGATCTCGCGCGTGGTGCCGCCGCCGTTCTTCCACGGGCTGGCGGGCAGGCTGGCGAGGGTGAATCGATGCGGCGCGGTCATTGGGCTTTACTCCCTCTCCCACTGGGAGAGGGTTGGGGTGAGGGCTCGCAGCCTTGGACGAGGGCACGGCATATTCCACCGCCGCATGCCCTCACCCTGCCCTCTCCCGGAGGGAGAGAGGAAAGACGCAGAGTCACTTGACCATCGGGAGCTTGAGACCTTGCTTCTTTGCCGTCTCGATGGCCTTGTCGTAGCCCGCATCGGCATGACGCATCACACCCGACCCACAGTCATTGACCAGCACACGCGCCAGACGCTCCGCCGCCGCATCGGTGCCGTCGGCCACGATCACCATGCCCGAGTGCTGCGAGTAGCCCATGCCCACGCCACCGCCGTGGTGCAGGCTCACCCACGTCGCGCCACCCGAAGTGTTGAGCAGCGCATTCAGCAGCGGCCAGTCGCTCACCGCGTCGGTGCCGTCCTTCATGCTTTCCGTTTCGCGGTTCGGGCTGGCGACGGAGCCGGTGTCCAGGTGGTCGCGACCGATGACGATCGGGCCCTTCAGCTCGCCGTTCTTCACCATCTCGTTGAAGGCCAGGCCGGCCTTGTCGCGCTCGCCCAGGCCGAGCCAGCAGATGCGTGCCGGCAGGCCCTGGAAGCTGATACGTTCGCGCGCCATGTCGAGCCAGCGGTGCGTGTGCTTGTTCTCGGGGAACAGCTCCTTGATCTTCTGGTCAGTCTTGTAGATGTCTTCCGGATCACCCGACAACGCCACCCAGCGGAACGGGCCCTTGCCTTCGCAGAAGAGGGGCCGGATGTACGCGGGCACGAAGCCGGGGAAGTCGAAGGCGTTCTTCACGCCTTCGTCGAACGCGACCTGGCGGATGTTGTTGCCGTAGTCGACAGTCGGGATGCCCATGGACTGGAAGTCGAGCATGGCCTGCACGTGCACGGCGCAGGACTTGGCGGCTGCGGCGGTCAGCGCGGCGTGCTGCGACGGGTCCTTCATCGCGGCTTGCCATTGCGGCACGGTCCAGCCGCTGGGCAGGTAGCCGTTGATGAGGTCATGCGCCGAGGTCTGGTCGGTGACGAGGTCGGGCTTGATGCCGCCGGCCTTCGCGCGCTTCACCAGCTCCGGCAGGATGTCCGCGGCATTGCCCAGCAGCGCGATCGACACCGCTTCCTTCGCGGCCGTGTGTTGCGCGATGAGTTCCAGCGCGTGATCGATGTCGCGGGCCTGCTTGTCGACATAGCGGGTGCGCAGGCGGAAGTCGATGCTCGACTGCTGGCATTCGATGTTGAGGGACACGGCACCGGCCAGCGTGGCTGCCAACGGTTGCGCGCCGCCCATGCCACCCAGGCCGGCCGTCAGGATCCATTTGCCTGCGAGGCTGTTGTTGTAGTGCTGGCGACCCGCTTCGACGAAGGTCTCGAAGGTGCCCTGCACGATGCCCTGGCTGCCGATGTAGATCCAGCTGCCGGCCGTCATCTGGCCATACATGAACAGGCCCTTCTGGTCCAGCTCGTTGAAGTGCTCCCAGTTGGCCCATTTGGGCACGAGGTTGGAATTGGCCAGCAGCACGCGCGGGGCGTTGGCATGCGTCTTGAACACGCCAACCGGCTTGCCCGACTGGATCAGCAGCGTCTCGTCGTCGTTGAGTTCCTTCAGCGACGCGAGGATCTGGTCGAAGCATTCCCAGTCGCGCGCCGCACGGCCGATGCCGCCGTAAACCACGAGGTCTTGCGGACGCTCGGCCACTTCGGGGTCGAGGTTGTTCTGCAGCATGCGGAAGGCGGCTTCGGTGAGCCAGCTCTTGCAGCTCAGTTCGCTGCCGCGCGGTGCGCGGATCACGCGGGTGGGGTCATGGCGCGGGTCGCTCAGCGCTGCGGTCTTGGCGAGGAACTTGTCGGGTGCGTTCATGGTGTTGTCCTTGGAAGAAGTCTGGATGTCGATGTGGCAACGATTGCGTGTGTGGCGATGTCAGGCGGGTTGCCGGGCATCGGGCGCGACGGCGTGCATTGCCGCGCGGGAAGTCGGAGCACCTTGCGATGCCGCGTCAGAGGGATAGATCATCGTGGCCGGCACCTTCATGGTCCGCTTGGCCAGCGGGTAGTACACGAGGCAGGTGACGACGAGGCTCACGATCCACGACAGGTCGGCGCCGCCCAGCATCGTGGCGATCGGCCCCTTGTACATGGCTTGATTGAGGAACGGAATCTGCACCACCACCCCCAGCACGTAGCAGCCCAGCGCGACCGGGTTGTACGCGCCGTAGCGGCCATTGCAGTCGTACAGGGCAGGAATGTCCACCTTTTCCTTGGAGACCAGGTAGTAGTCGACCAGGTTCACCGCGCTCCACGGCACGAACACCGCCAGCAGCAGGAGCACGAAGTTCTTGAAGTTGTTGAGGAAGTCGGCACTGGCCAGCAGCGCGACGCCCATCGAGACCAGCACGAAGCCCACGATGTACAGCATGCGGGCACGCGACGAAATCTGCGTCTTGTTGTTGAAGCCGCTGACCGTCGTCAGGATGGTCATGAAGCCGCCGTAGGCATTGAGGCAATTGACCGTGAGCTTGCCGGTGACGATCACCATGTAGATGAGCGCCGCGATGACGGGGCCGCCGGCCAGGTCGCCCATGAAGCCCACCTGGTTCTTCAGGAAGTTGCCGCCGAGTGCCGCGACCAGCACGCCGAAGGTCATGGCCAGTTGCGCGCCGATAACGCTGCCGGAGAACGTCGTCCAGAAGGTCGAGGCGATCGTGGTGCGCGTCGGCAGATAGCGCGAGTAGTCGGCCACGTAGGGCGCGAAGGTCATCTGCCACCCGGCGGACAGCGCGATCGTCAGCAGCAGCGTCGCCACCGAGAAAGGCTTCTGGCCGAAGGCGCTGGCGACGTCGTGGTGCGCGAACAGCTGGAACGCCAGGTAGCCGAAGCCCAGGATGCCGACCACGGTCGCGATGCGCCCGACCACGTGGATCAACCGGTAGCCCACCACCGCCACGAATGCCGTGAGCGAGCCGAACACGAGGATGCCGAATTCCGGCGAGCTGACGCCGAAGATGCGGTTGATCGCCTGCCCCGACAGCACGGTGCCTGTCGCAGCGAAGCCCAGGTACATCAGGATGACCAGCACCAGCGGGAGCGCCGCGCCGCGCACGCCGAACTGCACGCGGCTCGAAATCATCTGCGGCAGTCCGAGGCGCGGACCCTGCGCCGAATGCAGCGCCATCACGATGCCGCCAATCACGTTGCCGATCAGCAAGCCGATGATGGCCGTGAGCGCTTCGGCGCCGAACACGATCGCCAGCGCGCCATCGACCACGGCGGTGATCTGCATGTTGGCGCCGAACCAGAGGGTGAACTGGCTGCGCGGCGAGCCGTGGCGTTCGGTCTCGGGAACCATGTCGATGGTCCGGGTTTCGACGCCGCCGAGGGGTGAATCCGCTTCGATGTGCATGTGGTGCTTTCCTTGGCTCCGCTCAGTTAATAAACTGTACAACTTCGCGATTTCTTCGTCTAAGTTGTATATACCAATTGTGTGGTTTACTCTTGCAGACGTCAATACGTTTGCCTGCCCTGAATCCTCTGGTAAACCCTATGAACAACACACTCCCGACGCCTTCCGCCCCCGACGCCGACACCGGCGTGCCCGCGTTCCAGCGCATCAAGGACCATGTGCTGCACCAGATCCATTCGGGGCAATGGGTCGAGGGACAGGCGATTCCCAGCGAGGCGATGCTGGGCAAGCAGTTCGGCGTGTCGCGCATGACGGTGAACCGGGCGCTGCGCGAGTTGAGCGACGACCAGACGCTGGTGCGGGTGCAGGGTTCGGGCACTTTCGTGGCACAGCAGAAGTACCAGGCGACGCTGATCCAGTTGCGCAACATCGCGGAGGAGATCGCGGCGCGTGGGCACGTGCATCGCGGGGAGTTGCAACGGCTGGAGCGCTGCAAGGCCGATGCGGCGCTGGCACGCCAGTTCGAGTTGCAGGGGCATCCGGCGCTGTTCCATTCGGTGGTGATTCACTTCGAAAACAACGTGCCGATCCAGTTGGAAGACCGCTACGTGAACCCGGCCGTGGCGGCGGACTACATGGCGCAGGACTTTTCCAGCCAGACGCCCAATGCCTATCTGATGCGCGTGGCGCCTTTGCAAGGCGTGCACTTCTCGATCGAAGCCTGCCTGCCGCCGGCCGAGGTGGCCGAGCAATTGCACATGGCGGCCATGGAACCCTGCTTGGTGCTGCACCGCAAGACCTTGTCGCAAGGGCAGGTCGCGACGGTGTCGGCGCTGTGGCATCCGGCGTCGCGCTACCAGTTCACCGGGAGTTTCTGACCATCCCCGCCCGGCAAGGCCGGTTCCGCGGGTGCCCACGAACAGGCTGCGCGTACGCCGCGTCAGTGCGCCGTGCTCGGCAAGATGTCCAGCAACACCGCAGGCATGTCGGCCTTCAAGGCCCACAGGCGCATCGCTTCGATGTCGGGTGCGAGGTAACGGTCGCGTTCGAGGTAATCGACCTTGGTGCGGATGGTCGCGAATTCGGCTTCGACGAGAGGCGAGCTCTTCAGACCTCGCTTGAGTTCGATGCCTTGCGCAGCAGCCATCGCTTCGATGCCGACAACCACTGCCGTGTTGTTCACCATGTCCCCGAGGCGGCGCGCCGCATAGGTCGCCATCGACACATGGTCCTCCTGATTGGCCGACGTGGGCAGGCTGTCGACGCTGCCCGGATGCGCGAGCGACTTGTTCTCGGATGCCAACGCGGCGGCCGTCACCTGCGCGATCATGAAGCCGGAGTTCAGTCCGCCATCGTGCACGAGGAATGGCGGCAGGCCTGACAGGCCCGTGTCCAGCAACAACGCGAGGCGACGCTCCGAGATCGCGCCAATCTCCGAGATCGCCAGCGCAATGATGTCCGCCGCAAACGCCACCGGTTCCGCATGGAAGTTGCCGCCGGAGATGACGTCGCCGGTGTCGGTGAAGACCAGCGGGTTGTCCGAGGCGGCGTTCGCTTCGATCACCAGCACGCGCGCCGCATGCGTCAGGTTGTCCAGGCACGCGCCCATCACCTGAGGAATGCAGCGGATCGAATACGGGTCCTGCACACGACCACAGTCGGGATGCGAGGGAACGATCTCACTGCCGTCGAGCAAGGTGCGGACGGCGCCAGCCACCGCGATCTGGCCGGGCTGTCCGCGCGCCGCATGGATGCGCGCGTCGAAGGGCTTGATCGAACCTTGCGCCGCTTCGAGAGACAGCGCACCGGACATCAGCGCCGACGCGAACACGTTCTCCGCGCCGAACAGGCCGGCAAGCGCGAGCGCCGTCGACACCTGCGTGCCGTTGAGCAGCGCCAGCCCTTCTTTCGGTCCGAGCACGAAGGGATCGAGACCCACGAGCCGCATGGCCTCGGCACCGCTCACCGTCTTGCCTTCCGCCGTGATCGCTTCGCCTTCACCGATCAGCACGCAGGCCATGTGCGCGAGCGGCGCGAGGTCGCCCGATGCTCCCACCGAGCCCTTGCACGGAATGCTCGGCGTGACACCCGCGTTGAACAGCGCCAGCAGCGCCTCGACGAGTTCAGG
Organism: Variovorax rhizosphaerae; assembly: GCF_037889975.1. Lineage (NCBI taxonomy): Bacteria > Pseudomonadati > Pseudomonadota > Betaproteobacteria > Burkholderiales > Comamonadaceae > Variovorax > Variovorax rhizosphaerae. The sequence goes on from NZ_JBBKZT010000001.1 coordinate 145,859, forward strand.
ACGCACGCCCGAATGCCCGCGCGCCAGGCTCACCGCCTTGGTCGCCAGCACCAGTCGTACGACAGCAGCGTCCAACGGCGTACCGGTGCCAACGCTGTGCGAGAGCACGAGGTTGCGCTGCAACTCCGCGAGGTGGTCGTTGCCGATGCGCGTGCTCGCGAGCTTGCCGAAGCCGGTGTTGATGCCGTAGACCACCTCGTCGTTGTCGACGATGTGCTGCACGGCATCGCGCGCGGCCAGCATGCCGGGCTGCACGGAAGGGTCGAGCGAAAGTTTCAGCCCGCCTGCATGGATGCGGCGCAGCAGTGCCAGATCGACCTGACCCGGCATCAGGGTCAGGGTGTTCGGGGAAGTCGGGGAACTTGCGGTGTTCATGTTCATACCTGTCTATACAAGTGGTTCGGGCCGGAATCCAGGGCGGACAAGAGGCCTCAGTGGGAAGGATTGCCTTCCGCGCGGAAGCGGCTGCCGAGCCGGTAGCGGGAGGCGGGGTGAAGGCAGCGCACGACGGTCACCGGCACGGTGCGCGTCCATGTGCGGCGCGTGAGCAGGAGGCAAGGTTCGGCGGCCGGCATCGCCAGGCGCAGGGCCTGTTCGACGGTCGGCAGCACGGCATCGACCAGGTGCTCGATCTGGTCGAACGGTACGTTGCGCAGCAGGTACTCGCCGGGCGGCAGCGTGGCCAGGTCCTGCTCCATGAATTCGGGCACCACGCGCGGGTTGACGTAGCGGTCTTCGAGTTGCACCGGCACGCCATCCTCGAGGTGCATGCAGGTGGCGTGGAACACCGACTCGCCGGCGCGCACGTCGAGCCACGCTGCCACGTCGGTCGAAGCCGCGATGCGCTCGGCCGCGATCAACTGGTAGCCGTAGTCGTGGCCCCGCGCACGGATCTCGCTGGCGATGTTGGCGATCTGCAGCAGCGTCGATTGCGGCTTCTGTTCCGCCACGAAGCTGCCGACACCGGCCACGCGCGTGACGCGCCCCTGCTCGACCAATTCGCGCAGCGCGCGATTGACCGTCATGCGCGAAATGCCAAACTGCGCGACCAGCTCATGCTCCGAAGGCAGCCGATGCCCGGCCGGCCAGGTGCCGTCCTGGATCTTGCGGGAGATGTGGTCCTTGACCTGCGCGTAGAGCGCGAGCTCGGGGGCCTTGCGAGGGGTGGTGCTCAATGGGCCTCCGCCGCCATCGACTCCGCCCGGATCTCTTCCGTCAGCCGCGCCTTGATCGCCATGAATTCCGGCGAGGTCTTGATCGTGTAGTGCCGCGGATGCGGAAAGTCCACCGCGATCTCCGTCTTGATGCGGCCCGGCCGCGCGCTGAACACGGCCACGCGGTTGGCCATGAAGATGGCCTCGTCGATGTCGTGCGTGACGAACAGCACCGTCTTCTGCGCCGACTCCCAGATGCCGAGCAGCAGTTCCTGCATCAGCACGCGCGTCTGGTTATCGAGCGCGCCGAAGGGCTCGTCGAGCAGCAGCATCTTCGGGTCGTTGGCCAAAGCGCGCGCAATGGCGGTGCGTTGCTGCATGCCGCCGGAGAGTTGCTTGGGGAAGTGATTCTCGAAGCCGCGCAGGCCCACCTTGGCGATGAAGAAATCGCTGCGCTCCTTCTGCTCGGCCTCGGACATGCCGCGTTCGCGCAGGCCGAAGCGGATGTTCTGCGCGACGGTGCGCCACGGAAACAGCGTGTAGCTCTGGAACACTACGCCGCGGTCCGCGCCCGGGCCATCGATGTGCTCGCCATCGAGCAGCACCTGGCCGGTGGTCGGGAAGTCGAGGCCGGCGACGATGCGCAGCAGCGTCGACTTGCCGCAGCCCGACGGGCCGAGGATGGTGACGAAGTCGTTCTCCCTGACCTCGAAGTCGATGGGCAGCAGGGCCTGCGTGCGTTGGCCCTTGGCGCCTTCGAAGACGCGCGAGACGCCCTGGATGGAGAGTTGGTTCTGGCTCATATCGTGCTCCACGCAAACAGCCGCCGATTCAACGCCTTGAACGCAAAGTCCGACACCAGTCCGATCACCCCGATCACGATGATCCCGAAGATGATCTGCCCCGTGTTCAGCAGCGCCTGGCTGTCCGTGATCATGTGCCCGATGCCCGACGACGAGCCGATCAGCTCCGCCACGATCACATAGGTCCAGGCCCAGCCGAGCACCAGCCGCAGCGTCTCCGCGATGCCCGGCGCCGCACCCGGAATCAGCACGCGCTTGACGATCCCGCTGCTGTTCGCACCCAGCGTGTACGCCGCTTCCACGAGGTCCTTGCGCGCGCCACCCACGATCACCGCCACCATCAGGATGATCTGGAACACCGAGCCGATGAAGATGACCAGCAACTTCTGCGTCTCGCCGATGCCCGCCCACAGGATCAGCAACGGGATGAAGGCCGACGCCGGCAGGTAGCGGCAGAAGGACACGAAGGGTTCGAAGAAGGCTTCCACCGGCTTCCACGCCCCCATCGCGATACCCAGCGGCACCGCGATGATCGCCGCCAGCACGAAGCCGCCGAACACTCGCCACACCGTCATGCCGATGTCGTGGATGAAGTTGTATTCGGCGAAGAGCAGCCAGCCCTCCTTCACCATCGTCACAGGGCTCGCGAGGAAGGTCGGCTTGACGAACCCGCCCAGCGTGGCCACGGCCCACAGCGCGACGAACACCACGAAGAAGCCGATGCCCAGCACCCATCGCGCGCGGTTGCTCACGGGCTCCAGCGGCGCGATCGGCCGGCGCCGGCGCGCGGCGACGGCAGGCGCAGACGCCTGGTCAGTTGGCTTCATGGCTGTGGTGGTTTGCATGGACGTGAGGAAGATTCGCGAGCGGTGACCGCACTCAGGTCATGAACAGCAGCGATGGCGAATGCGGCAGAAGGCGTGAAGATTTCGTAGCGAGGGCGCCGAGTCGGGTTGAGGAGCGGTACCGCACTCTCGTGCGGTGACAACGAAGTTGCGGCAGAGGCTGACAACTGCGCGAAGCGCTTGTCATGCCGACGCCAACACCGCAGACCCGAGATCGGTGGCCGCAGTAGAAAGATTCGCACCTTCTGACGCCCAAGATCGGTGGCCGCAGCAGAAAGACTCGCGGATTCCTTATTTGATGAAGCTTGCGTCGAATGTCGCCTGCAGGTTCTCCGGCGCCTTGCGAATCACCCCCGCCTCCAGCAGGATCTTCTCCGCATCCTTCATGAAAGCCGTCAGTTCACCCGCAAAGAACTTCTGGTTGGCCGCCTTGTCCTGCCAGCGCAGGTAGGCCGACGATTTCGCGAACTGCTCGCCGCTCTGCTTGACGGCCGAGCCCATGATCTCGTTGGCCTTGGCCGGGTCGGCCTTGATCATCTCCAGCGCCTCGAAGTACGAATTCGTCAGCGCCTGCGCCGCCTTCGGGTTGGCCTTGAGCCAGGTCGGCGCGCAACCCACCGTGTCCATCACCATCGGGTAGTCCAGCGTGGTCGCGAGGATCTTGCCGGCGTCCGGGTTGGCGCGGATCGTCGAGAGGTACGGCTCGTAGGTCATCGCGGCGTCGTTCTGGCCGGCGACGAAGGCGGTCGCGGCGGGCTGCGGCTCCAGCGAGACCAGCTTCACGTCCTTCAGCGTCATGCCATTCTTGTTCAGCATCCAGGCCAGGCCAAAGTACGGCGCGGTGCCCGGGGCGCTGACGCCGATCGCCTTGCCCTTCAGGTCGGCAAAGGTCTTCACGTCGTTGCGCACGGCCAAGCCGTCGGCGCCGTAGGACTTGTCCATCTGGAAGATCTGCACGATCGGCACGCCGTTCGCATTCCAGGCCACGTGCGTTTCCACCGTGGTTGCGGCGCACTGGATGGCGTCGGACGCCAGCGCCAGGTGGCGGTCCTTCTGCGGAATCATCTTGAGTTCCACGTCCAGGCCGTTCTTCTTGAAGATGCCGGCCTTGTCGGCCAGCGTGAGCGGCGCAAAGCCCGTCCAGCCCGACATGCCGAGCGCGATCTTGGTGGCGCCCTGCGCCTGCGCGGCGCCCGCCGCACAGAGGCCGGCAGCAAGAAGGGTGGCGAGCTTGAAAACCGTGGGGACCATGAAAACTCCTGGAATCTGACTGGAAGGTGTGCGGATTGTGGCCGGATGCACCAACTTGTCTATACAGGGCGAACCCTGTATTCGCCTTCGGTGCGGGTTTCGGATGAAGCTTCAGCATTATGCTGTCTATACAAGTTGCTGCCAACCGGTTGCATGTCACACCGCAAAGGCTGTGCCAGAGGTGCGGCGGCCTGCCGGCGATGAGGGCCGCGCGCAACCTGGAGCGCAGCAACCGCGAAGCAAAGCCCGCGCGGGCCGCCTACCTTCGCGCCTCGCGCGCCACCTGCCGGGCGAAGTCGTCCGCGCCACCCTCGAAAGGCGTGTTGTTCGTCCTGCGCAGCCGCGCCTGCAGGCCGGGGTTGGCCAGCGCCGCAGCCACCGCCCGGTTGATCCGGGACGCCAGCGCCGGCGACAGGCCGGGCGGCGCGAACAGGCCGAACAGCGAATCCAGGTTCGCGTCTTCGAAACCCAGCTCGGCCAGCGTCGGTGTGTCCGGCAGCACCTTCAGCCGGCCGGGCGCACCCACGGCGAGCGCCGTCAAGCGCCCCGCCGCGATGTCCGCCAGCTGCGCCGCCGCGACGTTCGTGGACAGCACCTCGAAGTGCCCCGCCAGCGCATCGGTGAGTTGCTGCCCGCCGCCCTTGTAGGGGATGTGCACGATCCCGGCCCCGCTCGCGCGGCGCACGCGCTCCAGCACCGCATGCCCGGTCGTGCCCTCGCCCGTCGTCGCCCAGCGGATGCCGCCCGGCTGCTCGCGGGCCATCTCCAGCATGCGGCCGAACGTCGCCCCCGTTCCCAAGCCTCCCAGGCCGGGCGTCCCCACGATCAGCACAGGCGTGCGCATGACACCGGCGACGGGCACCGGTGATCGCACCCCGTCCGCCCGCCCGGCCGCCGCCCGCGCCTGCAGCGCGATCGCGGTGGCCGCGACGAAGCAGAGGGTGTAGCCATCGGGTTCACGCCGCATCAGCAGTTCCAGCGCCAGCGTGCCGCTCGCCCCGGCCTTGTTCTCGACCACGAAGGGCACGCCCAGTTGCCCGGCCATCACATCGCCGAGGGCCCGCGCGATCTGGTCGCTCACGCCGCCCGGCGGATAGCCGACCAGGATCTGCACGGCCCGCTGTGGCCATGCCGGTGGCGCAGGGTACTGCGGCGGCGAACCCGCTTCGCGGGCGTGCAGTTCAACGCCCGGCGACAGCATCCATGCCAGCGGCGCCAGCGCCAGCGCCCGGCGGCGACAGAACCACCGCCCCCCGGGACCGCCCACGCCCGGCTCAGTCAAGGCGCCCCGCGGCAAGTTCGCGCACCATGTCGATGAAGATCCCGGTCGGCCCGCCGCAGTCGGCCTCGCGGTAGACCAGCGTCAGCGGCGAGCGCAGGCTGGCCGCATCTTCCAGCGGCCGGTACACCACGGCGCCGGCGTGCGCGCCCCGCATCGACGTCGGCACCAGCGACAGGCCCACGCCAGCGGCGACAAGGTTGAGGTTGGTCATCATCCGCTCCACCTCCACCGCCTGCTCCACGTTCACGTTGTTGCGCGCGCAAGCCGCCAGCAGGTTTGCATACAGCCCCGGCGCGCCGGGCCGCCGGACCAGGATCAGGCGCTCGCCCTCCAGTTCCTTCAGCCGCACGGGCCGCGCCAGGTCCGCGGCCTCCAACGCCAGGCGGTGGTCGATCGGGATGGCGAGCACCGATTCCTCCTGCAGCACCTCCTCGAACGCGAGGCCCGGCGGTCGCGCCACCGGCACGCGCAGGAAGCCGCAGTTGAGCCGCGCGTCGCGCACCGCATCGGTGAGTTCGGCGGCGTTGTATTCGCTCACGTCGACCTGGATGTCCGGATGGCGACTGCGGCACAGGCGCAGCGAGGCCGGGGTGAAGGCATGCGCCGCCGCCGAGGTGGTGAAACCCACGGCAATTCGCCCGCGCCGGCCCTGCACGAAGTCCAGCAAACGCCCCTGCATCGCCGCGAACTCCGCCAGCAGACGCCCCGCCTCTGCCTGCAGTACGCGTCCGGCTTCGGTCAACTCGACGCCCTTCGGATGCCGGTGGAAGAGCGGTGCGCCGAGTTCCGTTTCCAGCGCGCGAATCTGTTGCGACAGCGGCGGCTGCTGCATGCCGAGCGCCTCGGCGGCACGCGTGATGTGCCCCGTCTCCGCCACGGCCATGAAATAACGGAGGTGACGAATCTCGATATGCATATCGTATGGACTCGAGATTCTAGACATCTTTGCAATATTCAGTCGCCCTTTCCACAATCGCTGTCCTACAAGGAGACATCGAGACATGAAGGCACCTTTCCATTCGGCCACCCTGGCTTTGGCGGCGATCGCGGCGCTCTGCGGTTGCGGCGGCGGTTCCAACGGCAACGGCGACGCGGTCGCACAAGTGGCACTGGCCAATGCCTTGGCACGCGCGCAGGCCCCTGCGCCCGCACCCACACCCGCACCGCCACCCGCCGCGCCCGTGGTCACCGAAACAGCGCCCCAGCCCACCCCCTGCCCGGCCGCGGTGCCGACCACCGCCAGTTGCCTCGCCGGTGTCGACTCCAAGGGCGCCTACTACCTCATCGCCAAGCCGGCCGACTGGAACGGCAAGCTCGTCCTGCATGCGCACGGCGGCCCGAGCCTGGACGCGCCCACGGCAGAACGGGCCACGGAAGACCTGACGCGCTGGCCCGTCATGGTGGACGCGGGCTATGCCTGGGCCGGCTCCACCTTCCGCCAGGGCGGCGTCGAGGTGCGCGCCGCCGCCGAGGACACCGAACGCCTGCGCGGCATCTTCCGCCAGTACGTCGGCAAGCCCACCCGCACCATCCTGCACGGGCAGTCGTGGGGCGCCGGCGTGGCCGCCAAGGCCGCCGAGATGTTCACCGCGGAAACGGTCGGCGAGACACCCTACGACGGCGTGCTGCTGTCAAGCGGCGTGCTGGCCGGCGGCACGCGCTCCTACGACTTCCGCACCGACCTGCGCGTGCTCTACCAGTACCTCTGCAACAACCATCCGCGCCCGACCGAGACCCAGTACCCGCTGAACCTGGGCCTGCCGGCCGGTGCCACCATGACGCAGGCCAACCTCACCGCCCGCGTCAACGAATGCCTGGCCCTCAACAAGGCCGCCGCCGACCGCACGCCGGAGCAGCAATCGCGCGTGGACACCATCGTGAACGTCATCAAGATCCCGGCCAGCGCGATCCAGTCGCACATCAACTGGGGCACCTTCCACTACCAGGACATCAGCAGCAAGCGCACCGGCAACGGCGCCAGCCCCTTCGGCAACATGGGGGTGAACTACATCGGCTCGGCCGACGATGCCGCGCTCAACGCCGGCATCGCGCGCTACAGCGCCGACCCCACGGCCTACCAGCGCTTCGGCGCCGACACCGACCCGACCGGCAAGATCCCCGTGCCGGTGCTCTCGGTCAAGTGGATCAGCGACCCCACCGCCTTCGTCGAACTCGACGCGTATTTCAAGTCGGTGATGGTCCAGGGCGGCAGCGGTGATCGCCTGGTGCAGACCTTCACCACCAACGGCACGCACAGCTACATCAGCGGCCCGACCTACCCGACCCTGGTGACCGCGCTGCTGGCCTGGGTGGAACAAGGCACCAAGCCGACTCCGGCCGGCATCGCCGCGGCCTGCCCTGCCAACGAGGCCCGGTTTGGCGCTGGCTGCAGCTTCGACCCGACGTACACGCCGGCAGCCCTGGAGACCCGCGTGCCGGCGCGCACCCGGCCGCAGTGAGCGGCGCCCCCACCACCTTCACATCAGGACGACCCCATGACATCCAGACTGAAAACGACCTGCCTTGCGCTGGGATGGCTGGCACTGGCCGCCAGCGCCCAAGCCCAGAACTTCCCCGACGGCAAGCCCATCACCATCATCGTGCCCTTCGCCGCCGGTGGCCCCACCGACCGCGTCGCACGCGACATGGCCGAAGCCATGCGCAAGCCGCTCGGCGGCGTCAGCATCATCGTGGACAACACCGCTGGCGCCGGCAGCACCATCGGCAACGCCAAGGCCGCCCGCGCCAAGGCCGACGGCTACACACTGCTGCTCACGCACGTGGCCATGGCCACCACGCCCGTGCTCTACCGCAAGCTGCCCTACAACTACGAGACCGACTTCGAGTACCTGGGCATGATCAACGACGTGCCCATGACCGTCATCGGCAAGCCGCAGCTGGAAGCCAAGAACTTCAAGGAACTGCGCGACTGGATCGGCAAGCAAGGCGGCAAGGTCAACCTGGGCAATGCCGGCATCGGCTCCGCATCGCACCTGTGCGGGCTGCTGTTCCAGAACGAGCTGAAGGCCGACATGACCCCAGTGCCGTACAAGGGCACCGCCCCGGCAATTGCCGACCTGATCGGCGGCCAGATCGACATCCTGTGCGACCAGACCACCAACACCACCAGCCAGATCGAGGCCAAGAAGGTCAATCCCTATGCCGTGACCACGCTCAAGCGCCTGACCACGCCGGCACTGAAGGACATCCCGACGCTGGACGAGTCGGGCCTGAAGGGCTTCCAGGTCACGATCTGGCACGGCCTCTATGCGCCAAAGGGCACGCCGGCGCCGGTGCTGAAGAAGATCAATGACGCGCTGAAGGTCGCGCTGAAGGATCCGGACTTCATCAAGAAGGAAGAAGGCCTCGGTGCGGTGGTGGTCACCGACAAGCGCGTCGAGCCGGCCGAGCACAAGAAGTTCGTGCAGGCGGAAGTGGCGCGCTTTGGTCCCGTCATCAAGGCTGCAGGCGCCTACGCCGACTGAAATCGAAACCACCCCGAGTGCTTCGGCGCCGGTGAGGCCGCGGGTGACCACGACCAGGCATGGCTCGCGCTGGCTTCATGCGCCGCGGGTCACGCGATAGCTTGGCGGAGACTGCCATGAAGCCCCTTGCGCCCCCAGTCGCAGCCGCCTCCGGGTAAACCTGCTATCGCCGGTCCGTTTGTCGGACAAAGATCGCGCCCTGCCCCACCTGCCCGAATACGGAGGACGCGTTGGCGATCGAGTCTCCCGCAAGCACGGACGTGTTTCATCGACTGAATGCCGAACCGGCCTACAAGGCCGTGTCGGCGCAGATCGAGCGCGCCATCCTCGACGGCAGCCTGTCGCCCGGCAGTGCGTTGCCCACCGAGCAGGATCTGTCGGAGCGCTTCGGCGTGCACCGCTCCACCGTGCGCGAGGCCATCCGCCGCGTCGAGCAGGAGGGCCTGCTGCAGCGCCGCGAAGGCCGCCGCCTGTTCGTCTACCTGCCCGGCGTGCAGGACCTCGCACCGCGCGCCACCCGCCTGCTGATGCTGCAGCAGACCACCTTCCAGGAACTGTGTGAACTGGCCGTGTCGCTGGAACCGCTGGCTGCACGCCTCGCGGCGCAACGCGCGACACCGCAGGACCTGCAGCAGTTGCAGGACAACCTCAACACTGCCGCCGAGACCACCGACGATGCCGCCCAGGTGCGCCTCGACGTCGAATTCCACGCCCTTGTCGGCCGGGCCAGCCACAACCGCGCGCTGATGCTGGCGCGCGAACCTGTCGGTCTGCTCTACAGCCCCACGCTGTTGCAGATCTTCGCGCGCCTGCCGCAGGCCCGGGCGCGCAACCTGGCCGCGCACCGCCACATCGTGGATGCGCTCGCGCGACGCGACGCCGACGCCGCGGCCGAGTGGACGCACAAGCACCTGGTCGATTTTCAGAGGGGCTTCGCGCTGGCAGGGCTGGACATGGCCACGCCGATCGCGGCGCCGGATTCGCAACGGCAGTGACTTCAATTTCAACGACAGGAGACATGGCATGACGAAGACGAGATTCCAGGATGGCGGTGTGAAGCGGGTTCCGCATCGCGCGGTGGCGATGTCCGCCATCGGCTTGTGCGCAGCGCTCTGCGCCTTCGGTGCACAGGCGCAGGAGACCTTCAAGATCGGCATCGTCAGCTTCCTGTCGGGACAGGCCGCGGAAAGCTTCGGCATCCCGGCCGTCAACGGCGCCAAGGTGCTGGTCGACGCCTTCAACAAAGGCGCCGCGCCGGCGCCCTACAACAAGGTCGGCTTCGGCGGCATGAAGATCGAGGCGGTGTACGTCGACGAGAACGGCGGGGCCACCAAGCAGGTGCAGGAACTGCGCAACCTCTACGACCGCGAGAAGGTCGATGCGGTGGTGGGCTATGTGGGCTCGGGCGACTGCCTCGCCGTGGCGCCGGCTGCCGAGGAGATGAAGAAGTTCCTCGTGCTCTACGACTGCGGCACGCCGCGCATCTTCGAGGACAACAAGTACAGCTACGTGTTCCGCACCGCCTCGCACGCGACCATGGACAACGTGGCGCTGGCCCGCTACATGAAGGCGCGCAACGTGAAGGCCGACACCTTCAACATGATCAACCAGGACTATGCGTGGGGGCAGGACTCGCGCAAGGACTTCATCTGGTCGATGGAAAAGCTCTACCCCGCCGCCAAGATGGGTGAAGACCAGCTGCCCAAGTTCGGCGCGGGCCAGTACGGCACCGAGATCTCGGCGTTGATGTCCAAGCCAGCCGACGTCACGCACTCCAGCCTGTGGGGCGGCGATCTGCAGGCCTTCATCCTGCAGGCCGGGCCGCGTGGACTCTTCAAGCGTTCGCAATTCGTGCTGTCGGCCGCCGACCACGTGCTGCCGGGGCTGGGCGACAAGATGCCCGATGGCGTGATCCTCGGTGCACGCGGGGCGTACGGGCTGATGTCGCCCAAGTCGGCGCTCAACGACTGGTGGTGGGAGATTTACCAGAAGGCCTACAACGTCTACCCGGTGCAGGCGCCGTACCGCATGGCGCAGTCGCTGCTGGGCCTGAAGCTCGCGGCCGAGAAGGCGATGGCGGCCAACGGCGGCAAGAAGCCGACGCACGAGCAGTTGGCCGAGGCGCTGCGCAATTCCGAATGGGATTCACCCGCCGGCCGCATCCGCATGGCGAACGGCGGTGGTCACCAGGCCGTGCAGGAAACGGCGATCGGCAAGACGCGCTACGACGCCGCCAAGAAGATGGTGATGCTCGACGACATCCAGCGCTTTCCGGCGGACTGCGTGAACCCGCCGCCGAACATGAAGTCGGAGGAGTGGATCAAGGCCGGCTTCCCCGGTGCCAAGGGCTGTCCCTGACGCGCGGCGCTGACCCCAAGTGCATACGGCCTTCACCATCCTGATCGACGGCCTGACCTATGCGTCATGGCTGTTCATCGTCGCGCTCGGGCTCACGCTGGTCTTCGGCGTGCTCAAGATCCTCAACATCGCGCATGGCAGCTTCTATGCGCTGGGCGCGTATGCGGCGGCGAGCTTCGTCGGCTGGGGCGCGAGCATGAAGTGGGCGCCGGGCTTGTCGCTGGTGTGCATGCTGCTCGCGGCCATCGCGGTGGCCGTGGTGCTGGCGCCGCTCACCGAGCGCGGCTTGCTGCGCTTCTTCTACGGGCGCGACGAGGTGCTGCTGGTGCTCGTGACCTACGCGATGTTCCTCATCCTCGAGGACGTGACCAAGCTGGTGTGGGGCGCCAATCCGTACTACGTGTCGGAGCCCTATGGCCTGTTCGGCAACATCGACATCGGCGTGCAGAGCTGGGTGGGGTACGACTTCGCGCTGGTCGCGCTGGCGGTGATCGTGGGCGGGATCGTGTGGTGGGGACTCAACCGCACGCGGCAGGGCAAGATCATGCTGGCGGTGATCCACAACGCGGAGATTGCGTCGAGCATGGGCGTGAACGTGTCGCGGGTCTACATGCTGGCGTTCACCGTCGGCATCTTCCTGGCGGCGCTGGGCGGGGCGTTCACCGCGCCGATGATCTCGGTGCAGCCGGGGGTGTCGGTGGGGGTGATCATCGTGTCCTTTGCGGTGGTGATCATCGGTGGATTGGGGAGCATCGAGGGTGCGGCCATCGGCGCGTTGATCGTGGGGCTGGCGCGGTCCTTCGCGGTGCACGTGGCGCCGGTGGCGGAGCTGTTCTCCATCTACATCGTGATGGCGGTGGTGCTGATGTTCCGGCCCGAAGGCCTGTTCCAGCGCACGCAGACGCGGAAGATCTGACGCGATGGCCGCCGTTCTCGAAACGCCATCCATCCCCGCGCGCCGACGTGCGCCGGCGAGCCGCGGGCGCGTCACCTTGCTCGGCCTGCTGGCCTTCGCGGCGCTGGCGATCGTCGGCTGGTTCAGCCCACGCTGGCTCACCTTTCTCGTGACCATGGCCGCGGCCAACGGGCTGGTGTCCCTGGGCATCGTTTGCTTGATGCGCGGTGGCGTGGTCCCCTTCGGGCAAGGCATGTTGTTTGCTGCAGGCGGCTACGCGGCAGCGCTCATCTACAACAAGCTGGGCTTCACGGACGCACTGGCGTTGGCACTGTGCGGCGGCATCGCCGCGGTGGTGATCGCCGCGCCCTTCGCGCCACTGCTGTCGCGCTACCGCGGCATCTTCTTCGCGATGCTCACGCTGGCCTTGTCGATGGTGACCTACGGCCTGTTGATGAAGCTGGACGCACTGGGCGGCTCCGACGGCTTCAACCTCGGGCGGCCCACGCTCTTCGGCAAGAAGCTGCCGGATGCGCACACCGGCTACATCATGTACGTCATCACCATCGGCATCGCGACGGTGATGGCGCTGCTGGCGCGCATCTACTTCGACAGCACCCGCGGCCTCGTGACGCTGGCCGCGCGCGAGAACGAACTGCGCGTGGAATACCTCGGCGGCTCGGTGCGGCAGTCGATGACGATCAACTTCATCCTCGCGGCCTTTTGCGGCGGGCTCGGCGGCGCACTGGCGGTGATGGCGCTGGGGCACATCGAGCCGAACTTCAGCTTCTGGACCACCTCGGGCGAGTTCGTCTTCGTGGCCATCCTGGCGGGCTGGCAGAGCGTGGCGGCGGTGTTCCTGGCGAGCACGGTGCTGGAGGTGGTGCGTTCGTTCTCCAGCGCGTACTTTCCCAACACCTGGCAACTCGCGCTGGGGCTGTTCCTGTTGTTCGTGATCCGCTTCCTGCCGCGCGGACTCGGCTCGTTGTGGATGAAGAAATGACCGCACTGCTTGAAGCCCGCGGCGTCAACAAGCGCTTCGGCGCGGTGGTCGCCGCGGCCGACATCGACATCGCCATCGGGGCCGGCGAGCGTGTGAGCCTCATCGGCAGCAACGGCGCCGGCAAGACCACCTTCGTCAACATGATCACCGGCTACCTGAAGCCCGACGAAGGCCACATCCATTTCAACGGCCGCGACATCACGCCGCTGGCGCCGCGCGCGATCACGCGTCTCGGCGTGGCGCGCTCCTTCCAGATCCCGCAGCTCTATGGCGACCTCACGGTGCTCGACAACATGCTGGTGGCCAACGCCTGCCACGACCAGCGCCTGAGCTTCTGGCAACCGGCGCACCGGGGCGAGGCCATCGACCGTGCCGACGTTCTGCTGGAGCGCTTCCGGCTTGCCGACCACCGCGAGCGCCGCGTCGCCGAGTTGCCGGGCGGCGTGCGCAAGCTGCTCGACATCGCGATGGCGCTGACGGCTGCGCCCAAGCTGCTGCTGCTCGACGAGCCCACCAGCGGCGTCTCGGCCGAAGAGAAGTTCCCGATGATGGAGACCATCATGGCCGCGCTCGGCCACGAGGCGATGACGGTCCTCTTCGTCGAACACGACATGGACATCGTGGAGCGCTACGCCAGCCGCGTCGTCGCCTTCTACAGCGGCCGCATCATTGCCGACGGCCCGCCCGGACAAGCCTTGGCGACCGACGACGTGCGCCGCTACGTCACCGGCGAACTGCTGCAGGAGTAGACGACGATGCTGCACATCGAGAACCTGCATGTGGCGATCCAGTCGGTGCAAGCCTTGCGCGGCCTGTCACTCGACGTAGGCGACGGCCAGATGGTCGGGCTGGTAGGCCGCAACGGCGCGGGCAAGACGACGCTGATGCGCGCGGTGATGGGCGCGTTGAAGCCATCGCAAGGCCGCATCGTGTTCGACGGCCAGGACCTTGCAGCGCTGCCCGCGCATGCACGCGCGTCGCTCGGCATTGGCTACATGCCTGAAGACCGCGGCCTGGTGCCGGAACTCACGGTGGAAGAGAACATCCTCGTGCCGGTGTGGGTCAACAAGTCGCTGGTGGAATCGGAGCGGCTGGCGCTGGTCTACAGCGTGCTGCCGGAGCTGAAGGAGATGCGTTCGCGCCGTGCGCTGCTGCTGTCGGGTGGACAGCAGAAACTGGTGGCGCTGGCGCGTGCGTTGGCGGTGGGCACGCGACTGCTGCTGCTCGACGAACCCTTCGAAGGCGTGGCTCCCGTGTTGTCGAAGCGGCTCGGTGAAGTCATCGCCGGACTGAAAGGCAGCGCGGTGTCGGTGCTCATCGCGCAAAGCGACCTCAACCACTCGCGCCGCATCGTCGATGCCGAGGTCGTCATCGAACGCGGCGCCAACGCCATGAGGGCGGCGGCGTGAGCCATTGGCAGGAATTTCCCGTTCCACCCATGCGATGCGAGGCGCTGTACGGCGATCGCATCGTGCGCTGTTTTGCGGAGCGGCCGAAGAGCCTGTACGCCATGTTCGAGCAGGCGCGCGCCACCCGCGCGCAGCACGACGCCATCGTCTGCGAGGGCCGGCGCTGGAACTACGCGCTAAACGGTGAAGCAAGCGACCGCCTGGCAGGTGCGTTCGCAGCCAGGGGCATCGCGAAAGGCGACCGCGTGCTGATGCTCGTCGGCAACCGCCCCGAGTTCCTCTTCGTGCTGCTGGCCCTGCAACGCATCGGCGCCATCGCCGTGCCGGTCGGCATCCGCGAACAATGCCCTGGCCTCGCCTACATCGCAAACCAGTGCGGCGCGAAGGCCATCGTGCACGACGACGCGCTCACCGAGCGTGTGCCCGAAAACGGGGAAGTGCCCGAGTTGCGGCAGCGCATCACGGTGTCGCAACTCGCCGCGCTGGCCGCCGAGCCCCATGAGCTTCCTGCACCCGCCAGCACGGTCGAAACAGACGTGGCCGTGATCCTCTACACCTCCGGCACCACGGGCTTCCCCAAGGGCGCGCTGCTCACGCACCTGTCCATCGTGCATTCCGCGATGCACTTCCAGGCCTGCATGAGTTTGCAAGCCGAAGACCGCTCGGCGCTGGCAGTGCCGGCCAGCCATGTCACCGGGCTGGTGGCCATCATCGCGGCGATGTGGCGCGTGGGCGGCGCCGTGATCGTCGTGCCCGAATTCAAGGCCGAGCCTTTCGTGCAACTGTTGGCGCAAGAGCGCGTGACCCACACGCTGATGGTGCCGGCCATGTACCAGCTGTGCCTGCTCTCCGACGAATTAGCACGCGAGGACTTGTCGCGCTGGCGCATCGGCGGCTACGGCGGCGCGCCGATGCCGGTGGCAACCATCGACGCGCTCGCCGGGCGCCTGCCCGGACTCACGCTCCTCAACACCTACGGCGCGACCGAAACGACTTCCCCCACCACGATGATCCCCGCCGGCCTCACGCGCGCCCATGCCGATTCCGTCGGCGTCCCGCTGCCCGCCGCCGAGGTCCGCGTGATGGACGACGAAGGCCGCGAAGTCGCACCCGGCGAAACCGGCGAGATCTGGATCGGCGGCCCGATGGTCGTGCCCGGCTACTGGAACAACCCGGAGGCCACCGCCGCATCCTTCACCGCCGGCTTCTGGCATTCCGGCGACCTCGGTTCCATCGACGCACAAGGGTTCGTGCGCGTGTTCGATCGCAAGAAGGACATGCTCAACCGTGGCGGCTACAAGGTCTACTCGGTCGAGGTCGAGAACGTGCTGATGGGCTTTGCAGGCATGGTCGAGGCGGCCGTGGTCGGCAAGCCCTGCCCGGTACTCGGCGAGCGCGTGCATGCCTTCATCTACCCGAACAGCCCGCCCGCCGACGTGGCGGTTGCCGAGGCCGCGCTGCGCCGCCATTGCGAAGAACGCCTGGCCGACTACAAGGTGCCCGAAAGCTTCACGTGGAGCGCCGAGCCCCTGCCGCGCAATGCCAACGGCAAGCTGATGAAAAGGCTGATGCGCGCACGAATTTGAGTTCCTGCTTCCAAGGGCTTCACGAGGAGTGAAGGGATGTTCCATCAATCAACAGGAGAGAAGCGCATGAAGAGAATTCGAAAAAGCTTGATCGGTGCCGCGGCGCTGTGCCTGAGCCTTGGCGCAGCGGCGCAGGCCAATTGGTACCCCAGCAAATTCGGCGCAAACGACGAGATCGGCGCGGCCAACTACCTCACGCCAGCGGTGGCTCTCAATGCCGCGAAGCTCGTGAAGACCGGCAAGGTCTATTCGCTCGGCATCACCGTCAGCACGACCACACCGGCATTTCCCCCGCGCACCTGCTCGATCTACATCGTGCAGCCAGGCCAGACGGGTTCCGCCGAGGGCCTGGGCCCCACGCACACCACCTACAACGACGACATCCTCAACTGCTGGACCGGCATCGGCACCCAACTGGACGGACTGGGCCACATCGGCGTGGGCGACCGCTACTACAACGGGCTGAAGTGGGGCGAGTTCGCCAACATCAGCGGGCTCAAGAAACTCGGCGCCGACAAGATTCCCCCGATGGTCGCGCGCGGCGTGCTGCTCGACATGGCTGCGCACTACGGCGTCGACGTGGTCAAGGAAGGCACGGCCTTCAACGTGGCCGAGATCGACGCCGTTGCGAAGAAGCAGGGCGTGGAGATCAAGCAGGGTGACGTGGTGATCTTCCACACCGGCTGGCTGAGCCTGATCGAAAAGGACCCCAAGCGCTTCGGTTCTGTCGAACCGGGCATCGGTCGCGAAGGCGCGCGACACCTGGTTTCCAAGGGAGTCGTCGCGGTCGGCGCAGATACATGGGCGGTCGAGGTCATCCCGTTCGAGAAGGACGGCGACAAGGACGGCGGCATCTTCGGCGTGCACCAGATCCTGATCCCCATGGGCGGCACCTACATCCTCGAAAACATCAACACGGCGGAACTTGCCAAGGACAAGGCTTACGAGTTCATGTTCGTGCTCGGACAGAACAAGTACCAGGGCGCGGTGCAGTCGATGATCAATCCGGTGGCGATCCGCTGAATCTTGCACGCGAGCGGCGCGAGGCGAGGCTGAGACAATAGCGCTACACGCGCCGCGGGCGCGTGCCGCCACCGAACCAGCCGCAACCTTGTCCGCCTTGCCATCCACCACCGCCTCCACCGACCCGCTGGAGATCCTCCTCGAGGTCTTCGGCTACACCGCCTTCCGCGGCCCGCAGGAGGCCATCGTCGACCACGTGGTCGGCGGCGGCGACGCGCTGGTGCTGATGCCCACGGGGGGCGGCAAGTCGCTCTGCTACCAGGTGCCGGCCATCGCGCGGCAGCGTGCCGGGCAGGGCGTGGCCATCGTCGTGTCGCCGCTGATCGCGCTGATGCACGACCAGGTCGGCGCGCTGCACGAGGCCGGCGTGAACGCCGCCTTCCTCAACTCCACGCTCGACTGGTCCGAGACGCAGGACGTCGAGCGCCGCCTCGCCCGCGCCGAGATCACCCTGCTCTATGCCGCACCCGAGCGCGTGACCACGCCGCGCTTCCTCGAACTGCTCGACGGCTTGGCCGCACGCAACAAGCTCAGCCTCTTCGCGATCGACGAGGCGCATTGCGTGAGCCAGTGGGGCCACGACTTCCGCCCCGAATACCGCGCGCTCACCGTGCTGCACGAGCGCTATGCCGGCGTGCCGCGCATCGCACTCACCGCCACCGCCGATGCGCTCACGCGCGCCGACATCGTCGAGCGCCTGCAACTCGAAAAGGCGCGCCAGTTCGTCTCCAGCTTCGATCGTCCCAACATCCGCTACACCATCGTCGAGAAGAAGGACGCGACCACGCAACTGCTGCGCTTCATCGAGCGCGAGCACGAAGGCGATGCCGGCGTGGTCTATTGCCAGTCGCGCAAGCGCGTGGAAGACGTGGCGCTGTCGCTGCAGGACGCCGGCATCAACGCGCTGCCCTACCACGCCGGCCTGGACGCCTCGGTCCGGCAGAAACATCAGAACCGTTTCCTGCGCGAGGACGGCATCGTGATGGTCGCGACCATCGCCTTCGGCATGGGCATCGACAAGCCCGACGTGCGCTTCGTCGCCCACCTGGACATGCCAAAGAACATCGAGGGCTACTACCAGGAGACCGGCCGCGGCGGCCGCGATGGCGAGCCGGCCGACGCCTGGATGGTCTACGGCCTGCAGGACGTGGTGAACCAGCGCCGCATGATCGACGAGAGCCCGGCCGGCGAGGACTTCAAGCAGGTGATGCGCGGCAAGCTCGATGCGCTGCTGTCACTGGCCGAGGCCAGCGATTGCCGGCGCGTGCGGCTGCTCGCCTATTTCGGCGAGCACAGCAAGCCCTGCGGAAACTGCGACAACTGCATCACGCCACCGGAAGTCTGGGATGGCACCGATGCCGCGCGCAAGCTGCTCTCCACGGTCTACCGCGTGCAGCAGCAGAGCGGCATCAGCTTCGGCGCCGGCCACGTCATGGACATCCTGCGCGGCAAGCAGACCGAGAAGGTCAAGCAGTTCGGCCACGAGCGCATCAGCACCTTCGGCATCGGCAGCGAGTTCAGCGAAGCGCAGTTGCGCGGCGTGCTGCGACAGCTGATCGCGATCGGCGCGCTGGCGGTGGACGCCGAGGCCTTCAACACGCTGAAGCTCACCGACGGCTCCCGCGCCGTGCTCAAGGGCGAGGCCAGCGTGTCCTTGCGCGAGTCGGTGACCTCGGCCACCCCACGCAAGGCCAAGCGCGAGAAGACCGCGCGCGGCGCGCCCTCTGCCGCGGCCGCCGCGCTCGACGCCACCGGCCAGGCGCGCTTCGCCGCACTCAAGGCCTGGCGTGCCGAAGTGGCCCGGGAGCACAACCTGCCCGCCTACGTCATCTTCCACGACGCCACGCTTGCCGCCATCGCGCAGCGCGCACCCGGCACGCTGGAAGACCTGCAAGGCATCAGCGGCATCGGCGCCAAGAAGCTGGAAGCCTATGGTGCCGACGTGCTGAGGGTCAGCGCAGCCTTTTGACCCGGCACCGGCCGGCCCGCCCGGCTGGCCGTCAACGCGTGAAGACGAGCCGTGGCGACGGCGCTACATATCCCGGTTCGTGATGATCCGGTTCCCGCGCGAGGGCGACCGGTTCAGCAGCGGCTCCCAGGCCTTCGCGTCGGCCTTCTGCCGCGCGGCTTCGGATTTGGGCGCGCCGTTGTTGATGCATCGGCCGGTGAGCGCGGTCGCCAGCAGGGCCTCGGCGGGGTCGCCCAGCGCGTGGCTGAAGTCGTCGGCCACGACGCAGTCGGGCTGGAAGCCATCGCCATAGTCACCAAAGCCTTGCGCGTTCACGCCCTGGAACTGGATCGCAAAGTACGTCGTCCCGCAGTTGTCCGCTGGCACGAACGCATAGGGCTTGCCGCAGGTCGCGCCGCCAATGAGGTTGACCTTCACGCCAATGCCGCGGAGCCCGTTCACCACCGACTCGCTGGCCGAGCAGGTGTCGGGCCCCGTGAGCACCGTCACTTCGTTCAGGCCCAGTTGCGGCAGCATCTGGTTCGTCGGGGCGGAATAGCCCCGCGCGTATTCGTAGAAGGGGACGGTGGCCTGCGCAGGCGTGAGGCTGAACGGATTCTTGCTGTTGAACTCCAGCCGCTCGAAGGTCTTGCCGACCGTGGCTTCGCGCGAGGCCACCATGTAGGCCAGTTCGCTCGCCACCCCCAGCAGGCCGCCACTGTTGTAGCGCATGTCCACGACCAGATCCTTGGCACCGGCGTCTTTGAGCGTGTTGACGGCGTTGATCAACTGGGCCTCGGACGGCTCGTTGTGGTCGTTGAACTGGAAGTAGCCGACGCGGCCCTTCGCAAGGTCGAAGGTCTTCACGTTCTGCACCGGCGACAGCGTGACATTGGCGGAAGTGAGCGTGACGGTGCGTGTGCCGCCGTCGAGCAGCCCCACCTTGAAGGTGTGCGCCTCATTGGCAGCCGCCGGCGCAAGGCCCGCGTTGAGCTTGCCCACGTCGTTGCCAGTCACCACGTCGGCGCCGTCGATCTCCAGCAATTTCATGCCCCGGGTGACGCCGGCCAGGTCCGCGGGCGAGCCCGGCTCCAGGTAGGCCACGCGCACATCGCGGGGTGGAGTGCGTTGCAGAAAGGCCAGTTCCATGCCGTAGCCGACCGACAAGCCGGCCGACAGGTTGCGGTATTCAGCCGTGTCCTCGGTGAAGTGGAAGCGGTCCTTGTCGCGCCCGTTGACGGTCTTCTTCGGCGTCTTCAGCACGTTGAAGTAGGCGACGGGCGTGGGATAGGCACTGGAAAGCAGCCCGCCCGGCACCTCGTCGAACCAGAGGTAGGTCTCGTCGATCCACCCGCGAACCCAGCGCTTTTCGTCGTCCAGCGTGCCGGCCTGGTCCCGGTAGGGAGCGCCGGTTTCAGGGTCGGTGCCGGTGCGCGGTGTCGCGCATCGGCCGGCCACCGTGGATGTCGCGACGATGGGCTCCTGCCCCATCGACGCCACCGCCTGCGCTTGAATCCTCATCAACGTTGCGATATCGCCGATGCCTTCGCCACGACCCTCACCGCCGCCGCCACAGGCGGTCAACACCAAGCCGGCGACGATTCCGGCGCCCCAACGCATATTCAGCCTCACTGTTTCGTCCTCCCAAATTTGCGGAGAGACTAACAGTGTCGACGCGGTTTTGACTATCTCTTCAGCGTGTCAATCACACGGTTTTCGCGAATTGGCGCGCGCCAGAGGGTTGGCATGGCGCCGTTCCCTGGCTTTTCGAGTTGGATGCCCGCCTTTGCCACGACTGGGCAAGCGCCGCCTTGCAGCATCGTGAGCGCGGCGGCAAGGCGGCCTTCGGCCGGGTCGCCGAGGTCGCGCGTGAAGTCGTCCGCCACCGCGCAATGGGGCGCGAAGCCGTCGCTGTAGTCGCCGAAGCCCTGCTGGTTCACGCCCTTGAACTGGACCGTGAAATAGGTGGTGCCGCAGTTGTCCTGCGGAAAGTAGCCGTAAGGCTTGCCGCAGGTGGTGCCGCCGACGAGGTTGACGCTGACGCCCACGCCGCGTAGCGCGTTGATGATCGACTCGCTGGCCGAGCAGGTGTCCGGCCCGGTCAGCATCGTCACGCGCGAGAGGCCCAACTGCGGCAGCGGCTGGCCGGGTGTCGTCGAGTAGCCGCGCGTGGTGCCGTAGAAGGGCACGCGGATCTGATCCTCGGAGAGCTTGAACGGGTTCTTCACATTGAACTGCAGCAATTCGAAGGCCGTGTCCTGGGTCGCCGCGGGCGTGGCCACCATATAGGCCAGTTGGCTGGCGATGGAAAGAAGGCCGCCGCCGTTGTAGCGCAGGTCGACCACCAGGTCGCTGACCGCGTCGGCCTTGAACTGGTCGAAGGCCGCGACCAGTTGCGCTTCGGCCGCCTCGTTGTGATCGTTGAAAAGAAGATAGCCCACGTTGCTTCCGCCGACTTCGATCGTGCGGGCGCGCACGGTGGGCATGCTGCGCGCGCCGGCCGCGACAAGCGATGCGGTGACCGTGCTGCCATCCGGCCGCGCGACCTTGAACAGGTGCCGCTCGCCCGCCGCGACAGGCTGCAAGGCGGCATTGAGCGTGGCGACATCGCTGCCGTTGACGACATCCACGCCGTCGACTTCAAGCACTCTCGCGCCGCGCCCGATGCCGGCCGAAGCGACCGCCGAGCCGGGATCCGCCAAGGCCACCCGCACGTCACGCGGCGGCACGGCGTTCAGGAACGCCATCTCCATGCCGTAGCTCGCGGTCGCCTCGCCCGTGCTGGCCAGTTGGCGATAGGCGGCGGTGTCGTAGGTGAAATGGAATCGATCCTTGGGCCGGCCCGAGGGCGTGATGGCGGAGGTCTTCAGCACGGCGAAGTAGTCGATGGGCGTCACATAGTTGGCCGCCACCAGCCCGCGGGGCACCTCGTCGTACCAAAGGTAGGTCTCGTCGGTCCAGCCCCGGAGCCAGCGCTTCTCGTCGCTGGTCGTGCCGGGGACGTCGGGGAAGGCCACGCCGGTGTCAGGATTGATGCCCTGGCGCGGCGCCGCGCACCGTCCCGCCATCGAGGACGACGCCACGATCTCTTCGGAGCCCGTCGCCGTTGGTGTCGGTGTCGTGGCGAGCGCCGCGATCGGCAATCCGCCGCCCCCGCCACCGCCACCACCGCCGCATCCCCACAAGATGAGCGCACCCAAGAATACTGCGCCCCACCGAACTTGCCGCTTCATATGCCAGGTCCTTCCCAGAACAGGGAAGCAGCCTAGCAATTAACTAAAGTTTGCAATGATTCAAAAGAACTAGCTTTCGGGCTCAACAGCCTCGGAAACTGTTTCATTTTGAAAATATTTTTTTCAGCAGCTATTGGACGAAGCCCATGCCGCGCGATTCGCGCACTTCCGGCTTAATCCGATGTTCTGCCTCGAGTTGATCGAGGAACTCGGCGGCGGAGAACTCGGTTGCCAGGATGTCGGTCTGGCGCTTCACCGCTGCGAAATCACCAGGGCACAACTGGTCGAGCTTCGCCAGCCGCGCGCGCAATTCCACAGTCAGGAGCGCCGCATCACCGCACAGCGCTTCCACGACGAACATGCGCTCGCGCTGCGCCGCCGTCAGCGGCATGAACCTGATCTTGAAGGTGAAGCGCCGCAGCGCGGCCTGGTCGAGCCGGTCCAGCAGGTTGGTGGTGCAGACGAAGACGCCGTTGAAGCGCTCCATGCCCTGCAGCATCTCGTTGACTTCCGTCACCTCGTAGGTTCGCTGCGCGCCGCGCCGGTCCTGCAGGAAGGAGTCGGCCTCGTCAAGCAGAAGCACGGCCTTCTCGGCCTCGGCTTCCTTGAACATGGCGGCCATGTTCTGCTCGGTCTCGCCGACGTACTTGCTCATCAGGTCGCTGGCCTGCTTGATGATCAGCGGCCGGCCGATGGCCCGGGCCATGTGCTCGGCCAGCGCGGTCTTGCCGGTGCCCGGCGCGCCATAGAAGCACAGCGTGCCATGGCCACGCGCCTTCACTGCCTCGACGATGCGCGGGATCTCGAAGCGCGTCTCGACATTGAGCATGTCGAGGTCGTAGGTGGTGACGCTGCGGCGTTCGCCATGGCCCGATTCGGTGGTGCCGAGCGCCATGTCCGCATTCTTGAGCTGGCGCTCGATCAGCGATTCGACACTCATCTCGTCGGTCTTTGCGAGTTCGGCGAAGCGCGCGGCCGTGCGGATCTGGGCCGGCGTCAGGCCCTTGCGCTCGGCCAGCTTGGCGGTAAAGGCTTCGGACACGGCGATGCCTTCGAGCGTCTTGCGCACCAGTTGCTCGCGCGCGCCGGGCGGCGGCGACTTGAGTTCCAGGTGATACGCGAAGCGGCGCCGGAAGGCCGGATCGATCTGCTCGATGCGGTTGGTCACCCACAGCGTCGGCACGGCATTCGACTCGAGGATCTGGTTGACCCAGGCCTTGCCGCTGACGCTGCCGCTAGTCGGTGCGGAGATCTGCTCGGCGCGCGCCATGTATTGCGCCGCCTCGGTGCTGATCGGCGGGAACACGTCCTCGACTTCATCGAACAGCAACGCGGCCTGCGCGCTGCCTTTCAGGAACACCTGCGCGATCTGCAGCGAGCGATAGCGGTCGCGCCCGCTCAGCGAATTGCCGTCGCGGTCGGCATATTCGACCTCGAACAATTCGAGGCCGGCGGCCTGTGCGACGACTTTGGCCAATTCGGTCTTGCCGGTGCCGGGCGGGCCATAAAGCAGCACGTTGACGCCGGGCTCCTTGCGCGTCACCGCGGCGCGCAGCAGCGTGACGAGCATCTGCGCCTCGTCCGACACAAAGGAAAAATCGTCCACGCCGAGAGCGCTTTTGGCGGACGGGCGCGTGAACACTGCCATCAATTCGTTCTGGTCGCGGTACTCGCGCATCAGCACCGGCGGCAGCTTCTCGCTGACCTTCATCAGGTCGGCCAGGTCGGTGATGTTGTGTTCGGAAATGAGGTTCTCGACCAGGCCGATGCGCTCCAGCCGCGAGCCCGCGCGCAAGGCTTCGCCCACGTCGCTGGCATTGACGCCCGCGACTTCCGCAATCGCGGCGTAGGCCTCGGGTGCGTTGTTGACCTTGAACTCCACCAGCAGCGATCGCAGGTCGCGCTGGTAGCGCGCCAGCGTGCCGTAGAGCAGCAGCGCGCGCTCGGCCTTGTTCAACAGGAGAAGGCCGGCCAGCGCATCGATGTTCTTCTCGACCAGCGTCGATTGCTTGCGCAGCGCATGCGTGAGCCAGTCGCGCGTGGCCGACAGCACCGAAAGCAGGTCCTTCGGCTGGTCCTTCGCGTATTCGTCGAGGTAGAAGAACAGCGTGCCTTCTTCATACGGCCCGCGCCAGACGCCGTGGCGCTCCAGCAGCGTGCGGCTGTCGAGCAGCTCGACGCCCTTCCAGATCTCGTTGCCCGCACACCGCCGCCCGAGGAATTCGCGCAATCGCTGCAGCACGGCCGCGGGCCAGACCAGATGCCGCCCGGTCAGCGAGAGCAGGCCGTTGAGGTCGCGCCGCACATTGAAGCGCGGGCCCTGCTTGGCCGCGAGGGTCAGCACGAAGTGCGAACACATGAGTTCCAGCACCGGCGCGCCCTTGAGTCCAGGCGAAGGCACGGCCTGGCTGCGCGATGCAGCCGCCACCTCATCCACACCGGAACGCTTGACCATGCAGGACTACCCTTCTCCAAGAGCCGACTTCAGCGCGACCATAACGCAGAGTTTTAGGTTCGGGAAGAAATGGGAACAGTAAAAACCCTGATGTTACGAATCCGTCCACAATTCCCGACATGGTTGAAATTGATCAGATCGCCAAGGCGGCCGCCCGACTGCGCGGGCAATTGCTCGACACCCCCTGCGTGGAATCGCGAACACTCTCGGAAATCGTGGGGGCGCAAGTCTTCCTGAAGTTCGAGAATTTGCAGTTCACGGCGTCCTTCAAGGAGCGCGGGGCCTGTAACAAACTGGTGGATTTATCGGAAAGCGGCGTGCGCGGCGTGATCGCGATGTCGGCCGGCAATCACGCCCAAGGTGTGGCCTATCACGCGCAGCGCCTCGGCCTGCGTGCGCTGATCGTGATGCCGCGCTTCACGCCCGGCGTGAAGATCGAGCGCACGCGCGGTTTTGGCGCGGAGGTGGTGCTGCACGGCGACACGTTGGAAGCCGCCCGCACCCACGCCTTCGAACTGGCCGAGCGCGAAGGCCTGACCTTCGTGCATCCCTATGACGACGAGGCCATCATTGCCGGCCAGGGCACGGTGGCGATCGAGATGCTCGGCGCGGTGCCCGAGCTCGACACGCTGGTGGTGTCGGTCGGCGGCGGCGGGCTCATCGCGGGCATGGCCATCGCGGCGCGGGCCATCAAGCCGGGCATCGAGATCGTCGGCGTGCAGACGACCCGCTTTCCCGCAATGGTCAATGCCGTCAAGGGCACGCAGCATCCGCAGGGCAACAGCACCATCGCCGAGGGCATCGCGGTGGGCACGCCGGGCGTGCTGACGCGCGAAATCATCCAGGCGCAGGTCGACGACCTGCTGCTGGTCGACGAGGGCGACATCGAGCAGGCCGTGCTGATGCTGCTGGAAATCGAGAAGACGCTGGTCGAAGGCGCCGGCGCGGCCGGTCTCGGCGCCCTGTTGCGCCACCCCGAGCGCTTCCGTGGCAAGCGGGTGGGCCTGGTGCTGTCGGGCGGGAACATCGACCCGCTGCTGCTGGCCGCCATCATCGAGCGCGGCATGGTGCGCGCCGGCCGGCTGGCCCGGGTGCGGGTCAGCGCGCGCGACGTGCCAGGCTCCCTGGCCCACATCACGGCCACCGTGGCGGAAGCGGGCGCTAACATCGATGAAGTCCACCACCAGCGCGCCTTCACCATGCTGGCGGCGCAGAACGTGGACGTGGAACTGGTGCTGCAGACCCGCGGGCGGACGCACCTGGCGTCGGTGCTCGATGCACTGCATGCAGCCGGGTTCGCGGCTGAAGAGCAACGGTAGCTTGCAAAACGCATTCGATTCCCAAAGGAATGCCCCGTCACCGGGCTTCAGACACCTTGGCTATCGGCCAAAAGTCGCACACTGTCCGGGGGCCGACCCTGACATGATGGGCGCGAGCCTGCCCCTAGAATGTGCGCCAGTTTTGCGAACCTGAGGTATCCCTGATGTCCAAGCCAACCCCCGTCCAGCCGGGCCAAGACGCCGTCGTCGAACACGACGCCGTCGAATCGATCGTTCACCTGATGCCGCTCGTCCTCCCGGTCGTGGGTGGCGTGCTGATGCTGTTGCTGGCATCCATCGCCGTCTTCATGGCCTGACACAGGCCCGGCCGGGCTTCCCTCGTGGCCCCCGGTCTTGTCCCCCGCCCCCCTCCCATGCGATACCGGGCTCCGGAAGAAAACGTTTTCTCCAACGGTCTTTGCGCACACGTGCGCCCAGGTCCGTTCGAAAAGACGATTTTCAAAGACCAGGAGATTTCCGATGAACGCACCCGTCATGAATGGCCTGACCATTCAAGCACCCGCCCATGTCAAGAATGCGAAACTGATCGCCTGGGTGGCCGACATGGCCGCGCTGTGCAAACCCGAGCGCGTCTACTGGTGCGACGGCAGCACTGAAGAGTACGACCGCCTCTGCCAGCAACTGGTGGACGCCGGCACCTTCAAGAAGCTCAACCCGGTCAAGCGGCCGAATTCCTACCTCGCCTCGTCCGACCCGAGCGATGTGGCGCGCGTCGAGGACCGCACCTACATCTGCTCGGAGAAGAAGGAAAACGCCGGCCCCACCAACAACTGGATGGCCCCAGCCGAGATGCGCGCGACGCTGCAGCCCCTGTTCGACGGCTGCATGAAGGGCCGCACCATGTACGTCGTGCCCTTCAGCATGGGCCCGCTGGGTTCTCCCATCGCCCACATCGGCATCGAACTCTCCGACAGCCCCTACGTCGCGGTCAACATGAAGATCATGACCCGCATGGGCCGTGCCGTTTATGACGTGCTCGGTGTCGATGGCGACTTCGTGCCCTGCGTCCACACCGTCGGCGCACCGCTGGAAGCCGGCCAGAAGGACGTGGCCTGGCCCTGCAACAAGACCAAGTACATCGTCCACTACCCCGAGACGCGCGAGATCTGGAGCTACGGCTCCGGCTATGGCGGCAACGCGCTGCTGGGCAAGAAGTGCTTCGCGCTGCGCATCGCCTCGAACATGGGCCGTGACGAAGGCTGGCTGGCCGAGCACATGCTGATCCTCGGCGTGACCAACCCCGAGGGCAAGAAATACCATGTGGCCGCGGCCTTCCCGAGCGCCTGCGGCAAGACCAACTTCGCGATGCTGATCCCGCCGGCCGGCCTGGACGGCTGGAAGGTCACGACCATCGGCGACGACATCGCCTGGATCAAGCCGCAGCCCGATGGCCGCCTGCGCGCCATCAACCCGGAAGCCGGCTACTTCGGCGTCGCGCCCGGCACCAACGCGTTGACCAACCCCAACTGCATGACCAGCGTGGGCCGCGACACCATCTTCACGAACGTTGCGCTGACCGACGACGGCGACGTGTGGTGGGAAGGCATGGGCGAGGCGCCCGCGCACGCCATCGACTGGCAGGGCAAGGACTGGACGCCCGCCATCGGCAAGGAAACCGGCGCCAAGGCCGCACACCCGAATGCCCGCTTCACCGTGGCCGCCACCAACAACCCTGCGCTCGACGAAGCCTGGGACGACCCCAAGGGCGTCGCCATCGACGCCTTCATCTTCGGTGGTCGCCGCTCCACCACCGTGCCACTGGTCACCGAAGCCCGCAGCTGGGTCGAGGGTGTCTACATGGCCGCCACGATGGGCTCCGAAACCACCGCAGCAGCCACCGGCCAGGCCGGCGTGGTGCGCCGCGACCCGTTCGCGATGCTGCCCTTCATGGGCTACAACATGAGCGACTACTTCCAGCACTGGCTCGACCTGGGCGCCAAGCTCGACGCCGCCGGTGCCACGCTGCCGAAGATCTACACCACCAACTGGTTCCGCAAGGGCGCCGACGGCAAGTTCGTCTGGCCCGGCTATGGCGAGAACATGCGCGTGCTGAAGTGGATGATCGAGCGCATCGAGCAGAAGGCCGACGGCCAGGAGCACGTCTTCGGCGTGAGCCCGCGCTACCAGGACCTGAGCTGGACCGGCCTGGACTTCAGCGCCGAGCAGTTCAACACCGTGACCAGCATCGACAAGTCGGCCTGGCGCGATGAGCTGAAGCTGCACGAAGAGCTGTTCGCGCAGCTGGCCCATCATCTGCCGAAGGAATTGCCAGCGACCAAGGCTGCGATTGAAGAGCGCCTCGAGGCTTGAGTTTTCGCATTTCAACAGACGCAAAAAAACCGCCCTCGGGCGGTTTTTTCATGGTGACAGCAAGGTGATCAGTGGAAGTGGCCGGATTGCACGCGGGCCAGGGCCACATACAGGGACGGCGTTTCGTGCAGGGCGGTCAGCTTGGACTTGCGGACCGGTGCCGGGACGACTTCCGTCGCTTCGGCTTCAACCTTGCTGCGCTCGATGGCAGCGCGCAGTTCTTGCATGATGCGCGGGTCGCGTTCGGCAGTGGCCAGGAACAGAGCGTCGGCGCGGGCAGCGGCACGGCTTTCAGCAGCGGCACCCAGCAGTGCCCCGATGCGCTTCAGCCCGCCCACCATCACGTCGGCGTAGAGCGCGGCACCGGCGAACAGCGCGGCACAGAGCACGGCCCATGCAGCCAGCAGGCTGGTCTCGTCCCAGCTCGTCACGAGCGCTTCAGCGAAGACCAGCGCCGACGAAACCGCGGCCACCAGCAGGAAAGCGATGACATGGCGCGAGCCTCCACGCTTCGACTTGCCGTTGACGATGTCGAACAGCACCTCTGCGCGCTTGACGCCGGGGTGGAACGTGGGGTGGTTTGCGTTAACGAAGCTGGTCATGATGGTCCTCTCAGAATTGCGTTGGGTGGTGAGCCGATGACTGAATCTTAGGGGTTTCCCTAGTGTCGTGCCACTTTATATCCATGATGTTTATCATTCACTTTAATGATGAACGTCAACTTTCGCACGCTGGACCTGAACCTCCTGCGGGTCTTCGACGAGGTGATGGCCGAGCGCAACCTGACCCGCGCCGCCCGCAACCTGTCGCTGACGCAGCCCGCTGTCAGCAATGCCCTGCGCCGCTTGCGCGACCTGCTGGGCGATGAACTGGTGCGCCGGTCGGGTGCCGGCGTGGAGCCCACGCCGCGCGCGCTGGCGCTGTGGCCGACCGTGCGGGACGCGCTACGGCACCTCCAGCACGTGCTGGCGCCGGGCGATTTCACGCCGGCCACGGCCGATACCGCCTTCGTCCTGGCGATGGCCGACGCCACTGCGGCGGAACTGGTGCCGGGCCTGGTGCAGATCATCGAGCGCGAGGCGCCCGCCGTCTCCTTGCGCGTGGTGCCGCTCACCACGCGCGATCCGCGCCAACTGCTGGAGAACGAAGGCGCGGACATGGCGGTCGGGTACTTCCCGGCGGTGCTGGCCGCCTTGACGGCGCGCGGCCAGTCGGGCGTGGCGGTGCCTTTCGAGACACAGCGGCTCTACCTCGGCCAGTACGTCTGCGTGATGCGGCGCGGCCATCCGCTGGCCAGCAAGCCGCTCACGCTGGACGACTACTGCGCCGCGCGGCACCTGCTGGTCAGCTTTTCGGGGCGAGCCTATGGCTTCATCGAACAGACGCTGGGCGCGCTCGGTCGCGAGCGGCACATCACGGTCACGGTGAACCAGTTCTACACGGCCGGTCGCGTGGTCGCCAACTCGGACCTGCTGGCCGTGATGCCGCGCCACTTCGTCAAGGTGACCGGCATCGCCGACCAGTTCGAGCTGCGCGAGCTGCCCTTCGACCAGCCGCTGGTGCATGTGGACGCCCTCTGGCACCGGCGCACGCAATACGGCCAGGCGCATGCGTGGCTGCGCGATGCGCTGGCGCGCGCGGCCGAGGTGGCGTTCGCGAAGTCCGCCGACGAGGTCGAGTTGCCGGCGAAGATACGGCCATGAAGCTTCAACTCCTGTCCGACCTGCATCTGGAATCGCACCCACGCTTCGAGGCTGAAGCGGCGCCCGGCGCCGACCTGCTGGTGCTGGCCGGCGACATCGGCTCCTACCAGAATGGCTCGCGCCTGACCGAACCGGATTTCGGGCTGGGTCGCTTTTCACCGCACCATGGCTGGCCGGCGCCGGTGATCTACGTGCCCGGCAACCACGAGTACGACGGCGACGACTTCGACGCGGTGCACGATCGCCTGCGCGCCACCTGCGACGCGCTGGGCATCCACTGGCTGGAGCGCGAGACGCTGGTGATCGATGGCATCCGCTTCGTCGGCACCACGCTGTGGAGCGATTTCGACGCGTTGGTCGACCCGGCCGGCGGCATGACCGAACTGCTCAAAACGCGCGGCAAGGCGATGCGAGCGGCCAACTTCTACCTGGAGAAAGCGGCGACGGTGCGGGACGGCAAGCCCTTCATGGCGGAGGAGTTGAGGGAGCAAGCGCTGCTCTGCCAGGATTGGCTGCGCGATGAACTGGCGCGGCCTTTCGATGGCACGACGGTGGCGATCACGCATTTCGCGCCGACGCTGGCGAGTGCCGATCCGCGCTACGGGCTGTCGCCCGGAACCGCCGGCTTCTGCAACTCGCTCGATGAATTGCTGCCGCTGGCCAAAGTGTGGCTGCACGGCCACCTGCACTGCGCCTTCGACTATGTGAAGGACGGCTGCCGCGTGGTGGCCAACCCATTGGGCTATCGGAGCAAGGGGGAGCAGGAGGCGTTCAAGCCAAAGTTGCTGATCGAGGTGTGAACCGGGGCTTTGGCCGGGTCTCGGTCAGCCGCGAACGTTCAGCGCGCCGACAGCCCGTCGAGGCAGCTGTGCATGTGCGCGTGGCCGGCGCGGCAGAACTCCTCAACGACTGCGGCCATGCGCGCGGCACGGCGTTGGCGCGGCAGCAGCGCCGGGGGCTGCGAGCCTGATCGAGCGCGTGCTGCCGGGCGCCTGCGACACGCGCACCGGAGCTGAAGGCGGGCAGCACAAGTCCTGGACCGCCGCCGAAGGGCTATTTGCCGCGAATCTCCACCGCAAAGCTGCCGACGAGCACGCGGGCTGACCGCCATAGCATCCACAAGAACGCGACAGGCAAGACGATGGTCTGGAGCACGAAGATAGCGATCAAGCTGACGATCTTGGCACTCAGATCCTTTGCCTCATTGAGAATGGCCTTGTAGTCCAAGCCCTCTTTGACGTTTTCCAGCACCTTCTTCCAGCGGTCCAGGATGTCCCAGATGCCGCCCTTTGCCTGCGGTAGTTCCGACACAGCGGTCGGTACCTTGTGATCTGCTTCCTCCACATTGGCGCTGACCTCCTTGTATTGCGCCGACATGAACGCACCGTAAACAGCCTCGTTGCCGAGCGTTGTCAGCGGCACCGCGAAGCGAACCAGCAAAGTGGCGACCAACAACGGCCGGGACCACCGCGCGGCCCAGGTGCCCCCTCCCCGCCACATGCCAGCGACCCACCAGAGCACGACGGCGAGCGAAGTGGCGATGGCTACGGCTTCATGGGCACCGATCTTCATCAGAAGCATCTGGATCCCGAACGACACGCTGGCCACAAGCATGACGTCAGCGAACTTGTCGACGAGTTCGTTCAATGGCTGCAAGGCCTGTCCCGGTGCGAAGCTGACACCGACGCCGCCCGGCTGCACGCTGACTTGCGTGCCTTGTGCCACCGACAGCGCCGCACCGAGTGCACGAGCCGTCGCGAAAGTCGCCAGCGAGCGCTCAAGTCCTGCCTCGATGTTCTTCGTTGCCGGAGCATTGATCCCGGGAAACCAGCAGGCGACCAGAATTAGCAAGGCCACGACGGAAAGCAGGAGGCGAGAGGAATGGGTGCTGGAGGTTGTCATCCTTCCAGCTTAGCCGCAGGCGATTAGTTGTTGACCCAGCGCCTCGCATGAGTTCCATTCGCCCGGTCGCGCGCCCGAATTCGCGTTCTACACGACCATGAGCGTCACGACGGCGATGCGCTCGGACCGGACCACGCGGCCATGCCCATCGCGCTGAAGGCGATCCCCGAATTGCAGACCCTGAACCCAGGCACGCAATGCGCAGATCCTGTTCCTGGTGCTGAACGGCCCCGTCTCTCACGCTGCGCCCGCTTGCCTTGCCGTCGAATCTGCGGCGAAGCCGCGCCGATCGTTTCCGGTTCTAGAGCATCTGCTCCAACTATCGACCCGTTCTAGCTTTCGCCGACTAGGCCTTCAGCGAGAAGATTCATTCATACCAACTCAAGACCTCAAGGAAAAGATCATGTCGAACCAATCCCTCGCTACCGCTGCTACCCACGTCGTTGCCCAGTACAGCGCTGCCGGCAAGACCCTGAACCAAGCCTACCGCGCCACCGTCGAGCGCCTGCTCGGCGATGCCAAGACCCGTTTCGAGTCGGTCCTGGACGCCCGTTCGCTGCCGCTGGTCAACGACCAGATCAAGTCGCAACTCGTGAACGCACAAGAAGTGCTGTCGGGCTACATGCTCAAGGGCGTGCAAACCGTCTACGGCCAGGCTGACCAAGCCATCGACATGATCGCCAAGGGCGCCAACAGCGGCATCGAAACGGTTGCCAGCACGGTTGCCCGCGTCGAATCGTCGTTCGAGTTCATCAACCTCGACCCGGTCCGCGCCATGAACGCGCCGATCGCTTCGCTGGCAACGCAAATCGCCGACAAGGTCGTCGAAGGCGCGAAGGCTGTGGAAGCCCGCCTCGGTGTGGTCGCTGAAGAAATGACCGAAGTCGCCGTCGTTGCCAAGCCGGCACGTCGCGCTGCTCGCAAGGCTGACTGATCGGCCTGACGGGTTGTCCTGCGCTACGCCGCAGGTCGCCCGAGGCAACGCTGCCGGCACACCCGGAAGCATTGCCTAAAGCAGCTCTTCGCCAACCATTGGCAGCAGCAACCAGTTCTGGATGCGCAGCCAGATGAAACGGCCGGGTTGATCGTCATGCACGATCTCCCGGCCGTTTTCCGTTGTCTCGATCCATTCCGGGCGCTGGCCGTCGGCCGACAGGCGCAGCACATAGCCCAGGTTGACCGGCTGGGCGCCGTCGATGCCCAGCAGGTGATTGAACTGGGCGACGGCTTCGGGGCTGTCGATGATCAGGCCGACCTCCGTGTTGACCGCGGCCGAGCGGTGGTCGAGGTTCATCGAGCCGATGACCATGCGCTGGCGGTCGATGGTCGCGAGCTTGGCATGCAGCCGGCTCAGCGAATGGCCAAAGGTGCCGAAGCGGCCTGAACGGGCCGAGATCTCCGGCGCGATCTCCTGGATCTCCACGCCGATCCGCAGCATCTCCGTGCGGTAGCGCTCATAGCCCGCATAGGCCAGCGGCTCGTCCGTGGCGCCGAGCGAGTTGGTCAGCACCGAGATGCGCCGGCCCTGCGCGATGGCGTGCTGCATCAGTTCGATGCCTTGCTGGCCCGGAATGAAATACGGCGAGGAGATGCGCAGCTCCGACTGGGCTTGGCCGAAGGCCTGGAGCGTGGCTTCGATGACGCTGCCCTTGTAGGCCTGCTCGGGCGTGCGGGTGATCTTGGCCGGGTCGTCCGCGACCACCCGGGCCGGGGCCCAGTGCATCGTCAGCCGGCCGGTGGCCAGTTGCTCGGTGACGGGCGGGTTGTCGAGCGCATCGCGCGCTTCCAGCGGCACATCGGGCGCAGCGGCTTTCACCAGCTGGTCGAAGCGCCTTCGCGCCGCGTCAGGCGACAGTCGCAGCGGCGCGACGGTCTGGATGGACCATGCCTGCGCACTGTTCCAGTAGCGGTCGAAGGACGCCGACAGGTCGCGCACCACGGGTCCGCAAGACAGCACATCGATGTCGATGTAGTTGGCCGCAGTGCTGCGCATGAAGTAGTCATTGGCGATGTTGCGTCCTCCCATCACGGCCATGCTGTTGTCGGCCAGCATCAGCTTGTTGTGCATGCGATGGTTGATGCGGCGGATCTCGTGCAGCGACAAGGCGAGGCGGAGAGGCAGCGAAGCGACGCGCGAAGGCAAGGGGTTGAACAGCCGGACTTCCACCTTGGGTTGCGCGGCCAGCACGGCGAACAACTCGTCCTGGCCACCCATGTAGAGGTCGTCCACCAGCAAGCGCACACGCACGCCGCGCGCGGCCGCATCGCGCAACTCGCGCAGGAGCAACAGGCCGACGTCGTCGTTCTGGATCAGGTAGTACTGCACGTCGAGCGTCTTCTCGGCGCGGCGTGCGAGCGCGATGCGCGCATCGAAGGCAAACGAGGCCTCGGGCAGCAGGCGGAAGCCCGACAGGTCCGGCGCATGCGCACCATTGGCGGCCACGGTACGTGCGAGCGCGGTGCCGGCCACATCGGTCAGCGCGTGCGTGGGCACGTTCGGCACCGGCGGCGGCAAGCCAGCGCACGCCGTCAGCAGCCAGGCGGCCAGCAGCATCGCCAGGCGGCGAAGCCCCACGCACTTGTTGTTCTCTCCCATGACTTGCAATGTTGCCTCTCCCCCGCACGGCTGCCAATGGGCGCGCCCCTATGATCGGCCGGCATCTTTCAGCAAGGGACTCACGCAATGCTCAACGGCCTGTGGCTCGGATTCTTTCTCGTCGCGGCCGTGGCATCGTTCGGGCGTTGGCTGGTCGGCGGTGACGCCACCGTGTTCGCGACCGTGGTCGAGAGCCTGTTCGCGATGGCGAAGCTGGCGGTCGAGGTGATGGTGCTGCTGTTCGGCACGCTGACGCTGTGGCTGGGGCTGCTGCGCATCGCCGAGGCGGCGGGGCTGGTCGGCTGGTTGGCGCGCTTGCTCGGCCCCTTGTTCCGGCGCCTGATGCCGGAGGTACCCGCGGGCCATCCGGCGCTGGGCCTGATCACGATGAACTTCGCGGCCAATGCGCTGGGACTGGACAACGCGGCCACGCCGATCGGGCTGAAGGCGATGCGCGAGTTGCAGTCGCTGAACCCGAGCGCCACCGCGGCGAGCAACGCGCAGATCCTGTTCCTGGTGCTGAACGCCTCCTCGCTCACGCTGCTGCCGGTGACGATCTTCATGTACCGCGCGCAGCAGGGCGCGCCCGACCCGACGATGGTGTTCCTGCCGATCCTGCTGGCCACGAGCGCGTCGACGCTGGTGGGGCTGTTATCGGTGGCGCTGGTGCAGCGCCTGCGGCTGTGGGATCCCGTGGTGCTGGCTTATGTGCTGCCCGGTGCGCTGGTGTTGGGCGGCTTCATGGCGCTGTTGGGCACGCTGTCGTCGGCAGCGCTGGCGTCGCTGTCCTCGCTGCTCGGCAACCTGAGCCTGTTCGGCATCGTGATCGTGTTCCTGCTGGCCGGCGCGGTGCGGCGCGTGAAGGTCTATGAGCAGTTCATCGAGGGCGCAAAGGAGGGCTTCGATGTGGCGAAGAACCTGCTGCCCTATCTGGTGGCGATGCTGTGCGCGGTGGGCGTGTTGCGGGCATCGGGCGCGCTGGACCTGGCGCTCGACGGCATTCGGTGGGTGGTGACGATAGGGGGCTGGGACACGCGCTTCGTCGATGCGCTGCCAACCGCGCTGGTCAAGCCCTTTTCCGGCAGCGCGGCGCGGGCGATGCTGATCGAGACGATGAAGAGCCAGGGCGTGGACAGCTTTCCCGCGCTGGCCGCGGCCATCATCCAGGGCAGCACGGAGACGACCTTCTACGTGCTGGCGGTGTACTTCGGCGCGGTGGGCATCCAGCGGGCGCGGCATGCGGTGGCTTGCGCACTGGCGGCGGAGCTGGCGGGGGTGGTGGCGGCGATTGCGGTTTGCTATTGGTTTTTTGGATAGGGCGCGATGTTGACGGATGCCGTCGGGAATTCTTTGGACGAGGGCCTCCGTCGGGACGAGTTGAAAAAATCCATGCGCCTCCGCCTGGAATGAAAAAAATCTTGTTGCAATTGAAGAAATCCGGGTGCTCTCGGCGGGTCTTCAATGCCGATGACTGCCGCCACCCGCGCGCCGGTAGTGCTCGCCCAGCACGTCGCGCCCCCAGTCGCCATCGAAGTCGCGCCACACGTTGTGGATGTGGTTGCCGCCCGAGTTGTCCCATTCGATGAGGAAGCGCGGGCCCTGGATGCGCCAGTAGTGCGGCTGGCCGCGCTCAGTGGCGCCGGCCCAGCCGAAGCGGATGGCGTCCAGGCCGCCGGTGCGCACGCGTTCCAGCCGCTGCTGCGCCAGCGAAGGCTCGGCCACTGACGCCAGCGATTCGACGATGCGCAACAGCAGGGCCTGTTGCGCCGCGTCCAGGGCGCTGAAGGTGATGCCCACGGGGGCCAGGGGTTCGAGCTGGGCGGCATTGCGCGTGACGATGTCGCCGAAGGGCTGGGCGCTGAAGATGGCCTGCTGGCGCTGCGTCGGCGAGAGCGCGGCCAGCAGCGCATACGCGCGGTCTTCCTCCTCGCCCAGCGCACGCTGGCCCTTGCGCGGGCCCTTGTTGGCAATGTCGCGCGGCACCTGCGCCGGATTGGCACCGAGGAACTGCGGCAGCGTGGCCACGACCTGGCCGTTGGCCAGCGTGAAGTGCAAAGAGAGATGGTGCCCTTCGATGCGCCAGCCCCAGGCGGCGGTGGCGTCCGGCGTGCCGAACAGCGCGAAGGCATAGTTCTCCGGATCGCGCGAGAGGCCGAAGGTCTCGATCTCGCGCAGCGCGATCTCCAGCGCGATGATGGACTGGACCTTGACCAGGCCGGGCTCGGACAGGGCCGCGGACAGCAACTGTTGCGCGGCCTGGCGCTGCGGCGCCGCCATGGCCTTCAACGGGATGCCGGGGCGGCTGCGCGGCGTGTAGTTCCAGTCGCCACGCGCGTCCAGCGTGAGCGGCAGCAGCAGTTGGGGGCGCTGCGCCGACGGCGTTGCCTCGAGCAGTGCCCGTGCCGCGGCCGTCATCGCCTGCGCCGCGCGGGTCGTGTCGGCCGCAGCGGCGGCGACCGGCGCAGTGACGAGCAAGGTCCAGCAGGTCATCCAGGTGGAGAGTGTGCGCAGCAGCATGCGAGTCCTTCCGGGTGAGACATCGAGCCCCTGATGCTCCCCGCGCGGCGCCTGAGCCAGCCCCTTGAGGAGTCAAGTCGAGATGGCGAAGCCACATCGACTGGAGAGATTGACCCGTTTTCCGTGCTGCGACAAGCCCGTTGTCGGCGTGTGTGCCTCAGGCTGCGCGAGACGCGACGCGCGGCGACGCCCGATCGGCCAGTCGTCAACGCGCCAGTACGCCGGAGAGGATCGCGCAGCCGACGAACGCGATGCTCACGGCCAGGACGGTCCAGTGCGCCGCGACGGTGACCGCGTGCAAGGAGCCGTAGGACTCATGGGCCCAGTCCGCGCCGTCGTCCGGAATCACTTCGACGGTGGGGATATCAAGATGGATTTTCATGGCCACACCTTTCGCTTCCATCGTAGGCCCGGGGGCGCAACGCATCGATGAAATCGCGGGCGCGCATTGATGCCCCGACCACATCAATGACGCCGTGCACGCCTGTGCGACAACACGGCCATGCCCGATCGGCCAGAATGCAACTCCCCTTGCCTCCAGCCCACGTCGTGACTGTTCCCGCCCAGGCGCAAGCGCCCTCCTTCTCGCCCGACGAATTCCGTGATGCGCTCGGCATGTTTGCCACGGGCGTCACGATCGTCACGGCGCGGGCGGCCGACGGCTCGCTGGTGGGGCTCACGGCCAACTCGTTCAACTCGGTGTCGCTCTCGCCGCCGCTGGTGCTGTGGAGCCTGGCGCGCTCGTCGGGGTCGATGCCGGCGCTGGACACCGGCTCGCATTACGCGATCAACATCCTGGCCGCGAACCAGAAGGAACTGGCCGAGCGCTTCGCGCAGAAGCGCCTGGACCGATGGACCGACGTGGCGTTCACCGAAGGGCTGGGCGGCTCGCCGTTGCTGGACGGCGCGGTGGCGAGTTTCGAATGCTTCAACCGCAGCCGGTACGACGAAGGTGACCACGTGATCTTCGTTGGCGAAGTGGAGCACTGCGCATGGCGCAGGGGGGCGTCGCCGTTGTTGTTTCACGGCGGGCGCTTCTTCACGGAACACCCGCTGTAGCAATGCCCCGCGGGTCCGTCCGCTGCGGCCCCTGTCGATCTACCGGAAGACGGGATGGCGCGGCCGGAGGCTACCCATGGCACTCACCGCAAGACTGCGGCCTGTGCGATGCAAGCGCAGCGGTCAACCCTTCTTGTACGTTGCATCGAAGCGCGACTGCAGGTACGCCTGCGCGGTGACCGGTTCATAGCGCGGCGCCTCGCCCGCCGGCACGCAGGAGGGAATCGCGCTGACCAGCGCATCCGGATTCGGATCGAGGAACAGCGCGATCGAATAGCGCTCGCGCGTCGGCCGCAGCACACGGTGCGGTGTCGACACGTACACGTCATTGGTCCAGCGCATGAGGCAATCGCCGATGTTGCAGAGGAAGGCGCCGGCCGGCAACGCGGGCGCATCGATCCAGTCGCCGTTGCGCGGGCGCACTTGCAGGCCGGCGACGCCATCGGTGGCCAGCAGGGTCACGTTGCCATAGTCGGTGTGGGCGCCGGCGCCGATGCCTTCCGCTGCGGTCCCTGCGGCCGGCGCCGGGTAGTGCAGGAAGCGCAGCGTGGCCATGGGCTGGTCGATCTTGTCGTCGAAGAAGCTTGGCGGCAGGCCCAGGTCCGCCGCAAAGGCCGCGTGCAGCATGCGCGCCGCGGCCAGGGCGGCATCGAAGTAGGCCTGCACGCGCGGACGCCAACCCTCGATGGGCGGCCAGGCATTGGGCGGGCGGGTCAGCTCGTCGGTCCAGATGAAGTTGAGGGCTTCCTTCTGGTCGGCGCCTCGCTTCTCGTCGAGCGCTTCGGCACCGAAGTCGACATAGCCGCGGTTGTGGCCCAGCTTGCCGATGGCGATGGACTGCTTGGTGACGGTGTCGAGCGCGAAGAATTCGCGGCTGGCGGCAAAGGCGTCGGCGAGCAGTTCGGGCGCGACGCCATGACCGGTGATGGCAAAGAAGCCGACGTCGCGGCAGGCAGCGCCGACCTCGGCGGCGACGCGTGCATGCTGCGCCGTACCACGGGCTGCGAGGGGCGAGATGTCGATGATGGGAATGGCCGTATGCATGCGTCGAGTTTGCACCAGCGTCATTTGCCGCGCGCGGCTACCATCATTCCTTGACCCTTGGCCGCATCGGCTCCTGCCGGCTCGCATGGATGGCGTGGCTGCCAGCAGGAACCGTTGCCGCAGCACCCGTCACCGACCCGTGCACGCAGCGGAGCGACGGGTTCGACACACTCCGTCTTGCTGATCGCGACCGGCCTGCCCGGTTGCGCCGATGACGTAGCGAAAGCAAGAAAAGAATGATCGAACGCAAGACCCATCTCGACACCCGCGCCATCAGCCTGCTGGTTGCATGCTGCGCCTTCTGGGGGCTGCAGCAGATCCTCATCAAGACCACGGTGGTGGAGGTGCCACCGCTGTGGCAGGCGTCGATCCGCATGGCGGGCGCGGTGCTGCTGCTGTGGCTCTGGTGCCGCGCGCGCGGCGTGCC
Source organism: Variovorax rhizosphaerae (assembly GCF_037889975.1). Taxonomy (NCBI): domain Bacteria; kingdom Pseudomonadati; phylum Pseudomonadota; class Betaproteobacteria; order Burkholderiales; family Comamonadaceae; genus Variovorax; species Variovorax rhizosphaerae. The sequence continues at coordinate 185,487 of NZ_JBBKZT010000001.1, forward strand.
GCTGTTCAACCGTGACGGCACGCTGCCGGGCGGGCTGCTGGCAGGGCTGCTGTTCGCGGGCGAGTTCTGCTGCATCTACCTGGGTTTGCAGGACACCACGGCTTCGCGGCTGACGGTGTTCCTCTACACCTCGCCGTTCTGGGTGGCGCTGTTCCTGCCGCGCTGGGCGCCGTCGGAGCAGTTGCGGGGCTGGCAGTGGGTGGGGCTGGCGCTGGCTTTTGGGGGCGTGATGCTGGCCTTCAGCGAGAGCTTCGGCCACAGCAGCCCGAGGCAGCTGCATGGCGACCTGCTGGCGCTGGCGTCGGGCATGTTGTGGGGGTTGACCACGCTGTCGATCCGCGCGACCAAGCTGGCGACGGCCAGCGCGGAGAAGACTTTGTTCTACCAGGTGGCCGTCACTGCCGCCGTATCGCCATTCATGTCGCTGGCGCTTGGGGAAACCTGGGGCTTTTCTTATTCCGCAATGGCCTGGGGTTCGATCGCGGTGCAGACGGTGATCGGTGCGTTCGCGAGCTACCTGACCTGGATGTGGCTGCTGCGGCACTACCCGGCGACGCAGATGTCATCCTTCACCTTTCTGACGCCGCTGTTCGCGCTGGCCTTCGGCGTGATGCTGCTGGGCGAGCCGCTGACGCTGCGCCTGGTGCTGGCGCTGGCCGGCGTGGGCCTGGGCATCGTGATGGTGAACCGGCGCAAGGCGCCCGCGCCGGACGTAAAAAAGGCCGCCTCGAAGGCGGCCTGATTCGCAAGGAGCGAGGGGGTGGCTTCAGCCGCCCTTCTTGGCGCGCTTGCCTGGGTTCTTCTTGCTGCGGGTGGCGGTGCCGCGCTCGAGACTGCGCTTCTGGCCGATGCCCGACTTGGCGAGGGTGTAGCCCGGTGCGGGGGTGGGCTTGGGCGTGGCTTTGCGTTCGGCTTCGGTTCTGAAAGTGGCAGGCATGGTGGGCTCCGGTAAAAAAATGTCCGGGCGACATTAGGCCACAGCGGGAAAACCCGGCCGGTGGCGACGGGCGTTACATCTCGGCAGGAGCGCCGTGCCTGACGGCCTGGAACGAGGTCGCGCGCCACCCTCGCGCGGCAGTGCCGAACCGTCGCGCTCTTTGGCTAGCCGTTCTGCTGCAGCCAGCGCGCGACGGCGATCGGCGTGCGGTCTTCCAGCAGCGGACCGATGATCTGCACGCCGATAGGCAATCCGCCCGCGGTCCTGCCCACGGGCGCGACCGTCGCAGGCAGGCCGGCCAGTGTGGCGGCGCCGGCCCAGGCCAATTGATGGTGGTAGGGCGTGGACTTGCCGTCGACATCCAGCATGGTCGTTTGCCAATCGATCGGCCCCGGGATGTGCGGGAAGGCCACGGTGCCGAAAGGCGGGCACAGCACGATGTCGAAGGCCTCGAACAGCTTGCGCCAAGTCCCGCGCAGGCGCGCACGGCGGTCGAGCATCGTGAGCCATTCATGCGAGGGAATGGAAGGCGGCGCGTCGGGTGCACCGCGCGTGACGATGGTCTTGAGCATGGCGGCGTACAGCTTGTGCAGCGCTTCGAGGTCCGGCAGCAAATCGCTGCCATGGCTGACCTGCGCGCCGGCCCGTGCGAGCCGATCGGCGGTGTGCTCGACGGCAGCCTGCACTTCGGCGGAGGCGTGAGCGCAGGGATGCGTGGTCATCACCAGCACGCGCAGGCCATCCGGCTGCACATGCCGCGCGGGCGGCAGTTCGAGGCGCCATGCGGGAGCGTCGTCCACATCCGGGCCAGCCAGCACGTCCATTGCCAACTCGATGTCGTCGGCGCTGCGCGCCAGCGGTCCGATCACGGCAATCACATCGGCTGCACCACTGGGCGCGCCGGGGAAATCGTGGCCGCGCCCCGGCAACAGGCCCACGCTGGGCTTGTGGCCGTAGAGGCCGCAGAAATGCGCGGGCACGCGGATCGACCCGCCGATATCGGAGCCCAGTTCGAGCGGCACCATGCCCGCGGCCACCGCCGCGGCCGAGCCACCGGAGGAGCCGCCCGGCGACCGCGTGGTGTCGAACGGATTCAGCGTGCGCCCATAGACCGGGTTCACGCTTTGCCACTCACCCAGCGCCAAGGCGACGTTGGTCTTGCCGAGGATCACCGCGCCCGCGGCCTTGAGGCGCTGCACGGCCACGGCGTCCTGCGCGACGGGAATGGCCTTGGCGAACTCGAAGCCCCAGGTGGTGGGCAGGCCCACGACGTTGAAGGCTTCCTTCACCGTCATCGGCACGCCCAGCAGCGGGCGTCGCTCGCCACGGGCCAGTGCAGCATCCGCAGCGCGGGCCTGTTCGCGGGCGCGGTCGAAGTCGCGCACGACGACGGCGTTGATCTCTTCATCCCGCTGTTCGATGCGCGCGATGGCGGCGTCGCAGAGTTCAACGGCGCCGACCTGGCGCGCGGCCAGGGCTTCGACGAGTTGGGTGGCGGTGGCCGTGGCGTAGTCGATGGTGTTCATGGCCTGCATTGTTGACGCGAGAGTCGCGCCTTCGCCTGATCGAACTTGCTCAATGCATCAGGCGACGGGCACGGTGCGGAAGCCGACCGCCAGCCGGTTCCATGCATTGATGGTGCTGATCACCAGCGTGAGATCGACGCGCTCGCGCTCGCTGAATTCCGCGCACAGCGCTTCGTAGTCGGCGTCGGGCGCATGCGTGTCGGCGACGCGCGTGAGCGCTTCGGTCCAGGCCAGCGCGGCGCGTTCGCGCGGCGTGAAGAAGGGAGACTCGCGCCAGGCCGCGACGGCGTAGAGGCGGCGTTCGGTCTCGCCGCGCTTGCGGGCCTCGGTGGCATGCATGTCGACGCAATAGGCGCAGCCGTTGATCTGCGAGGCGCGCAGCTTGACCAACTCCGACAGCAGCGGCTCCAGGCCCAGCTTGTTGACGGCGGCCGAGAGCGCGAGCATGGCCTTGGTGGCTTCGGGCGAGGCTTTGTAGAAATCGAGGCGGGCTTCCATGATGGCTGTGTCCTTGTGTGATCGAGGTATGGGATGAATTGTCCTCGCGCCCTTCACGACCGCATGCGGGACATACTCGCACAGATTTCACGACCATCCACCGCACCCCATGAACCACCGCATCGACTTCCAGGCCGTGCTCGACGAGATCGACGCGAAGATCCGCCCGATGCTGGGCCACGGTGGCAAGGTCGCCAGCTACATCCCTGCGCTGGCCCGCGTGCCGGCCGAGCGCTTCGGCATCGCGCTGCGCACCTGCGATGGCGTCGAGGCTTGCGCCGGCGATGCGGGGGAGCGCTTCTCGATCCAGAGCGTGTCGAAGCTGTTCACGCTGACGCTCGCGATGCAGCACTTGGGCGAACGCTTGTGGGAGCGCATCGGGCGCGAGCCGTCGGGCAATCCGTTCAACTCGCTGGTGCAACTGGAAAGCGAACAGGGCAAGCCGCGCAACCCCTTCATCAATGCCGGTGCGATCGCGGTGGCCGACCGGCTCGTGAGCCTCGGCGATGCGAAGGCCGACATCCTGGCGCTGATGACGAGCCTGGCCGGCGAGGCCATCGCGTTCGATGAAGAGGTGGCCGCGTCGGAGGCCGAGACCGGCTATCGCAACATCGCGCTGGCCAACTTCATGAAGAGCTTCGGCAAGCTCGACAACGATGTGGACCCGGTGCTCGACATGTACTTCCACCAGTGTGCGATCCGCATGTCGTGCGTGCAACTGGCGTGCGCTGCGTCGTTCCTGTGCCGTGACGGGGCGCATCCCGTTGAAGGCCAATCTGCCGTGACCACCGAGCGCCAGACGCGCCGCATCAATGCGCTGATGCTGACCTGCGGCACCGACGATGCGGCCGGCGACGTGGCCTTCTCGATCGGCCTGCCTTGCAAGAGCGGCGTGGGCGGCGGCATCGTCGCGGTGGTGCCGGACCGGCTCACGCTCGCAGTGTGGTCGCCCGCGCTGGACACCACGGGCAACTCGCTGATGGGGATGAAGGCGCTGGAGATGTTCGTGGGGAAGACCGGCTTGTCGGTGTTCTGAGCAGCACGGCTTCGCCCGGCACCCCGCCGTGGGCCCTGTGCCACGACAGGGGTCCGGTTCACTGTGGCGGGCGGCCCCACCCGCCCTTCGACGCCCGGTCCAGCGCCGAGCGCGCCACCATCCGATGGAAGGGCGCGATCAGGCGGATGTAGTTGCGCCCGAGCCGGTTGTGGCAATGCACGACGGTGGTCGCGACCACTTCGCGGCCACCGCCCGGCACGGGCCGCTGCAGCATCGAAAGGCGGAAGTCCAGGTGCCGGTCGTCCTCGCCGAGCACGACTTCGTCATCGTGCGTCTCGTAGATGCGGAAGAACGCGACGCGCGGCGAGGTGTCGGCGCGCAACGCGCCGGAAGTCTTGAGGCCGAACAGCTTCACCGCCGAATCACGAACGCCCATCAACCGGTCGACCCAGGGCGCCTGGTTCTCCAGCGCGAATCGTGCGAGCGCCAAGGTATCGCGAGGCGCATCGGGCGGCAGGTCGATGGCGAAGGCATCGGCCAGGAAGGCGCCGGCGTAGAGCGGTGCGACGCGTGCCTCCGCAGGCAGCGCGATGTGGCGCGAGCGCAGCGATGGCGAAGGCAATGGCGATGACATGTGGAGCGTTTCAGTCGACGTGGGTGGTCACGACCATGTCGAGCTCCACCGATGCGTTCTTGGGCAGGCTGTACACGCCGACCGAGGTGCGCGTGTGCACGCCCGCTTCGCCGAACACGCGGTAAAGCAGGTCGGATGCGGCATCGGCCACCTCGCTTTGCTGGGTGAAGTCGGGCGTGGTCTGCATGTAGACGGTGACGCGCAGGATCTTGTCGACCGCGTCGAGGGAGCCCAAAGTCTGGCGCAGGATGGCCAGCGCGCGCAGCGTGCAGATCTGCACGGCCTCGCGGGCCTGGTCGAGCGAAGTATCCGCGCCGATACGTCCCGTGACGACCACCGTGCTGCCGACACGCGGCACCTGCCCGCTGAGCCAGACGGTGCGGCCGTCGCGCACGGCCGAGGCGTAGTGGCCGCCGATGCGGATCTCGCCCTCGAAGCTGTGGCCCAGCTCGGCGGCGATCTGGTCGGCGATGGCGTTGTGCGTGGTGGTCATGGCTTCAATGGACGTTGACACGGGAAAGCCGTGCAGCATAGGCCATGACCCGACGGCGCAGGGCCTGCCACACGACGAATGCCGCTGGCGCGGGTTGGTGGCTCCGGATCACCGCCCCCTCGCCGCCTGCTTCGAGCGCGACCCAGCCGCCGCGTTCCAGCCGGTGGAACTCGCCGTGCGACAGCGTGACGGACGGCGACAGCGTCGTCTCGCCGAGCCAATGCAGCGGCTCGCGCACCACGACGCGGCCGCTGTCGACCTCCAGCGTGGTCAGGCGGTCGAGCGGGATGTGCAGCGCTTCGCCGCGTTGCAGGCGGGTGGTGGTGGCTAGGAAGTGGGTCATCGAAGGCTCCTTGAAACGAGGCCTTCATGGTCCGGTTTTGGCTGCACGGAAAACAGGCACAGCCTTCACTGTTGCGACCGGAACAGACAGCGCAGCAAGGCGTCTGTTATGGTCGTTTTTGCGCCAACTGCATCTGTTTCATTGGCCGCCGATTCGCAACGATCGGGCCATGCTCACGCCCTCGTCCATGCCCAACACACCTGCCGCGCCACCGCTGTATCGCCGCCTGGCCACGCACTACCGCGGCGCGATCGAGGCCGGCACGCTGGCGCCGGGCGAGCGCATGCCCTCGCTGCGCCACCTGATGCGGCTGCATGACATCAGCCTGTCGACCGCGCTGCAACTCTGCCGCACGCTGGAGTCCGACGGCTGGGCCGAGGCGCGCGACCGCTCCGGCTACTTCGTGCGCAAGCCGCAGCGCCTGCGCCTGGCGCCGATGGACGAGCCGGCCGCCGGGCTGCGGCCGGACCCCGCGCAATTCGTCGGCATCCATGCGCGCGTGTCAGCCTTCGTCGCGCAGCGGCGCGCGGCCGAGGTCAAGGTCAACTTCTCGATCGCACGCGCGGCGCCACAGCTCTATCCGGCCGAGGCCCTGCGCGCCGGCATCACGCGCGCCTTGCGCCTGCGGCCCGAGCTGCTGGCCGCCGCGCCGCCGCTGCAAGGCGACCCGCAGTTTCGTGCGGTGCTGGCCAAGCGCGCGCTGGCCGCGGGCATGACGCTGTCGCCCGAGGAAGTGCTTGTCACCAACGGCTGCATCGAGGCGCTGAACCTCGCGCTGCGCGCGGTGGCCCATCCAGGCGACACCATCGCGGTGGAGTCGCCGACCTTCTACGGCCTGCTGCAGGTGCTGGAGAGCCTGGGCCTGCGCGCGCTGGAGATCCCGACCAGCCCGCAATCAGGACTCTCGGTCGAAGCGCTGGAACTCGCCTTGCAGACCTACGACGACATCAAGGCCGTGGTCGTGATCCCGCACTTGCAGAACCCGCTCGGCAGCGTGATGCCGGATGCGCACAAGGAACGGCTGGTGAAGCTGTGCGAGTCCAAGGGCATCGCGCTGATCGAGGACGACACCTACAGCGAGCTTCTCGACGTCGACAGCGCGCCGCGCGCGATCAAGTCGTGGGACCGTAGCGGCAACGTGATCCATTGCGCGTCGCTGCACAAGATCCTCGCGCCCGGCATGCGGCTCGGCTGGATCTCGGCCGGGCGCTGGCATGCGCGCGTGGAGATGCTCAAGTACGCGCAGACGCGCAACAACGAGGTGCTGTCGCAACTCGGCGCAGGCGAGTTCATGGCCAGTGGCGCGTACGACCGGCATCTGCGTCGGCTGCGCACCGCCTTGCGCGAACAGCGCGAGCGCACGGCCGAGGCGATCGCGGCGTACTTCCCCGCAGGCACGCGGCTGAACCTGCCGAACGGTGGGCTGCAGCTATGGGTGGAGTTGCCGGGCGCGTGCCCATCGGCCGACGTGTTCGACGCGGCGCTGCGCGAGGGCATCCTCGTCGCGCCGGGGTGGCTGTTCTCCAATTCGTCGCGCTGCGACCACTACCTGCGCCTCAACTGCGGCTGGCCCTTTGACGAGGTGGTGGACGGCGCGCTGAAGCGGGTCGGGCAGATCGTGGGCGGGCTCGCACGCTGAGATCACCAGCCCTCCGACCCCGGCTCCCCCTTGAACGGCCCGACCAGTTCGGGCGTGATCCAGCCCGCATAGAAGCGGCCCGGCTGGGGCAGCACGCGCAGGCCGTCGACGCGGCATTCCAGATGCTGCGGGTAGAACGCGATGTGGTCCTCCAGGCCTTCGAAGCCGGGCAGCGGGGCTGGATACCACCATGCCGCAGCGTCAGCCCTGCGTTGCGACGTGACGACCGAGAGATAGCGCGCCTCGCCCTTCCACTCGCAATGCGACTGGCCCGCGGCAGGCTGTAGCAGCGCCACTTGGACGTACGATCGCGGCAGGTACCAGGTCGGCGGGCTGGCTGTTTCGAGCACCCGCAGCGCGCGACGCGTGTGCGCGATCTCGATGTCGCCAAGACGCACCGTGACCTCGCGCGCATCCGGCGCGATGCGCGGCGGCCGCGGATAGTCCCACACGGATTCCTGCCCCGCTTCTGGTGTCACCGCAAAGGGCGGACGCACATCGCCGACGTAGCGCCAAAGCGAGCGCGCAAAGGCGCGGCGATCGTCGTCGGATGCGGAAGTCATGGCGATGAGCTCCTTGTGCAAGACTCTCCCCATCATGAACGACATCTCTCCCGCACAGCAGCCCGCGCACGAAGACGCCGACAGCGCCGCCATCCAGGAACCCCGCCTCTGGCGCGACGCCGTGTGGACCGCACGCGTCATCAAGAACGAGGACGACGACGGCTGGGCCGTCTCGATGACGCGCCATGGCGAGGCCGAGCCGGCACTGGTCGGCCCCTGGACCATGGGCCGCGACAAGAAGAACCCCAAGCCGCTCGACACGCCCGCCTTCCACACGCTGGTGAAGACCGCCAACGAAGTCTTGCGCCGACACGAGCAGCAACTGCATGCGCAGCTCAACAAGCAGGTCAGCATCGGCGCAGGCTCGGAGCGCATCCGCGTGGCGCTGCGCATCGTGCCCGACGAGGACAACCCGCATGCGGTGCTGTCCGCGCAGGACGAATTCGGCGCGCAGCTGGGCGAGGCCCGCACCGCGCCCAGCTTCAAGCTGACGACGGCGAGTGCAGAGGCGTGGATCGAGGCGGGTTACCCGGCGCGGGTGCGCTGACCGGGCTCGACGACCGGATGCGGTCGATGACGTAGTAGGACTTGACCATGCCCAGCGCCTTTTCGAAGCGCACTTCCGCCGTCGGAAACAGCGCATCGATCTCCGCGCGCCGCAGCAATCGCGTGCCCCAGAAGTAGTTGCGGATGGTGTCGGACGGATGACCTGATGCCATGGCGACATGCTCGACGCCCTCCCTGACGTATTGGGCAACGCCTTCGTGACGCTGCTTGCTTGTCAGTCGATGGTATTCAATGCAAGGGGGAGGTCAAGGAGACGCTTGGCCAGTACCTTTGGCGCTCCCGGCGCCGCCCGGTCAGTCCATACTGAATGACGACGAGCGCGCCCGACTCGAACGGCGCACGCCACAGCCAGGTTCCGCCGCGATCGAGGCCGCGATGGCGCCTCAGCAGTTGCCCTTCTTCGCCTGCCCCGGCGGGCAGTGGTAGCCGCCGCCATGATGATGGTCGTGGCGGTGATCCCGGTCCTCGCGCTCCCATTCGCGGCGTTCGTGGCGCTCCGCGCGGCGCCAATCGCCCTCGCGCCAGCGCCAGCCGCCATCTGCCTGCACCCATGCGCCGGGCGCGTAGGCGTAGTTCGGTCGCGCACCTTGCCAGCGGCCCTTGCGCCATTTGTAGTCACGGCCGTCCCATTGCCAATGTCCGGGGACCCAGACCTGGCTCGGGCGCGGTGCGGGCATGACTTCGTAGCGTGGCGGGGGCGGGGCCACCTGCACGACACCGGGCAGCGGCACATTGATGTTGACGGATACCTGCGCGCCAGCGGTGATGGCGGCGCCCGACAGGGCTGCGGCAACGACGAATGGGATGGCTTTCAACGTAGGAACTCCTCGGGAAAACGGGATGCGAGGCGACAGTAGCCTGGAGGGCAGTGAGCGCCTCGCGAAAGGGCGCAAGCGTACCCGAAGCGGGCCCTTGACTTTTGCGGCCTCCTCTGCGCAACTTGCCCCCCGGAACTGCACCGCCCGCCCCATAGGCAACCGTCGCGGGCTGTCATACGATGCCTCGCATGGCGCCCCCCTCCGCATCGCGGAATTCCGACTCGGAACGTTTCGGCAAGCCCACCTCGGGCCTGCGGCTGAAGCTCTACACGATCATCTTCGAGGCTGACACGCGGGCCGGCAAGGCCTTCGATGTCGGGTTGATCATCGTCATCCTCACCAGCGTGGCGGCGGTGGTGCTCGACAGCGTGGCCGCCATCCATGCGCGCTTCGCCTTCGAACTGAAGGTGTTCGAGCTGCTCGTGACCGCCGCCTTCACCATCGAATACCTGGTGCGCCTCTATTGCGTGCGGCGGCCGGACCGCTATGCCTTCAGCGTGTTCGGCATCATCGACCTGCTGGCGCTGCTGCCCACCTATCTGGCGGTGCTGGTGCCGGGGCTGCATGCGCTGATCGACGTGCGCGTGCTGCGGCTGCTGCGCGTGTTCCGCGTGTTCAAGCTGACCGAGTACGTGGCGGAGTACGGCGCGCTGGGCCAGGCGCTGGCCGCGTCGCGTCGCAAGATCCTGGTGTTCATGTCCTTCGTGCTGATGGTGGTGGTGGTCATGGGCACGCTGATGTACGTGGTCGAGGGACCGGCGCACGGCTACACCAGCATCCCGGTGGGCGTGTACTGGGCCATCACGACGATGACCACGGTGGGCTTCGGCGACATCGCGCCGCAGACCGGCATCGGCCGGATGATCGCTTCCGTGATGATGCTGCTGGGCTGGGGCACGCTGGCCGTGCCGACCGGCATCGTGAGCGCGGAGTTCACGGTACAGCGCCAGGGCCGCGGCGCACCCGCCACCACCACGCGGACCTGCCACGAATGCCTCAGCGAAGGACATTCGCCGAACGCGCGCTTCTGCAGCGATTGCGGGGCGAAACTGCCGGCCTACCAGCACGATGCGGCCTGATGCCTTGCCTGAGGGCGCTGCAAGCATCGGCTCGCAGGCGCTTGCCGACGCACGACGGCCCCTCTATCCTCGGTGGCCCAACAAACAGGAGACTGACCCGTGATCAAAGTGAGCGTTCTGTACCCCAACAAGCCCGGTGCCCGGTTCGACCACACCTACTACGCCGAGAAGCACATGCCACTGGTCAAGTCGCTCATGGGCGATGCCTGCCTCTACTACACGGTGGACAAGGGCCTGGCCGGTGGGGCACCCGGCGCGCCCCCGCCCTTCGTCGGCATGTGCCACATCTTCTGCAATTCCGTGGAAGCGTTCCAGGCCGGCTTCGGGCCGCACATGAAGCAGATCATGGGCGACGTTCCGAACTACACGGACCTGACGCCGGAGCTGCAGATCAGCGAAGTGGTGGTGGACAAGCCGTAAGTCTGCTGGCTATCGGTGCAGCGGCTGCGCCGCATGCGCCACGCACGTGTGCGCCGTGTGCTGCGGATGCGCATGCAACAGCGCACGCGTGACGCCGTTGGTCCAGCCGAAGCCGTCCTGCAACAGGTATTCGCCACCACCGCCGCCGGTCGACACCTGGTGCTCAACCTGACGCAGCGCGTACTTTTCGACCAGCTTGCCCTCGCGCTCGTAGACCGCCGCCACGGTGGCGAGCCAACGATGCGCGAGGGTGCGTGCGATGTCGTCATGACCGTACGCGTGGAAGCCTCTCATCGCCATCCATTGCAGCGAGGCCCAGCCGTTGGGCTGGTCCCATTGCTGGTCGCTGGTGCATTCGGTGGTGGACAGGCCGCCGGGGGCGAGCAGGCGCTGTTCGACGGTGGCGGCGAGGGCGTCGGCCTGCGACTGATCTGCGAGGCCAGCGAAGAGTGGGGCGACGCAGGCGGCGGTGAGGCAGCTGCGGCGTTCGCCGAGGCGCCAGTCGTGGTCGAAGAAGGCGCCTTGTGATTCGTCCCACATCAACGCGACGACGGCGGTCTTGCGTGCGGCTGCGTGCTTCCTGAATTCGTGCGCTGTGCCGGTATCGCCCGCCTGATGGGCAAGGTCGGCGACCGTCGTCTCCAGCTTGTAGAGGAAGGCGTTGAGGTCGACTGGCACGATGTCGGTGGTGCAGATGCTGACCAGCGAATCCTGCTCCGCCTGCCCATCCTGCGCCTTGTGCGGCGCACCTTCCGCCAGCCAGCGCGTGCTGAAGTCCCATCCCGACTCGGCCGCGGCGCGCAGGTGCCGATACACCTCGCCCGGCTCGCGGCCCGACAGGCGCGCGGTCGTCACGTCTTCCAGCCAGGCTTCCTCGCGCGGCTGGTCACGTTCGTCCCAGTAGCGGTTGAGCACGCTGCCATCGGGCAGCCGCACGACGCGGCGCTCCGCTGAGCCCGGCGCGAGGCCTTCGCTGCCGCGCATCCACCAGGCATGCTCCTGCCGAAGCTGCGGCAGGAAGTCGGTCGCGCTGCATTTTTCGACGCGTTCAGACAGCTCCACCATGAAGGCGAACAGCGGCGGCTGCGAGCGGCCGAGGTAATAGGTGCGCGTGCCGTTCGGCACATGGCCGTAGGTGTCGATGAGGTGCGCGAAGTTGACGACCATGTCGTGCAGCAGGTCGGTGCGCCCGCTCGCCACCAGGCCGATCATCGTGAAGTACGAATCCCAGTAGTACATCTCGCCGAAGCGACCGCCGGGCACGACGTAGGCATGCGGCAGCTGCAGGGACGAGCCGCTCGGCGCGTGCTCCAGCGGCTGGCGCGTGAGCACGGGCCACAGGTCGTCGATGTGGGCGCAGAGGGGTTGACCGGGAACCGAGACGTACTCGCTGCTTGGCGGCAACTGCACCTCGAAATGCTTATCGACGAAAGCCTTGAGGTCGAACCCGTCCGCCTTGCATTGCGCACGGTAGGCCTTGAGGATCTCCTGCGGCTCCTGCAGCGGCGCGCAGTCGACAAAGGTCTTGCTGTCGGCGAACACGCGCGCACCCTGCACCGCCGTGAACAGTTCCTGGTAGCGGTCGGCCGGCGTCAGCGTGTCCGGCGGCGGGCAGGCCGAGGCGCGTGCCGCGGCATGTTGTCGGGAGTGAACCCTCTTGCTCAGACCACCCCCGCGGCGCGCAAGGCCGCGGCCTGTTGCGCGTCCACGCCAAGTTCTGCCAGCACTTCGAAGGTGTGCTGGCCCAGGGCCGGCGGCGCATGCCGCAGCACCGGCGGCGTGGCCGACAGGCGCAGCGGGCTCGCCACGCCGACGATGTTGTGGATGCCATCGCCGGCATCGCGCGGCATCGTCACCGCGAGGCCGCGCGCCTTGACCTGTTCGTCGTCGAAGGCCTGGTCGATGTTGTTGATCGGACCGCAGGGCACAGCCTTGTCTTCGAGCAGCGCGATCCATTCGGCCGTCGTGCGGGTGCGGGTGACGGCTTCCATCTCGGGGATCAGCACTTCGCGGTGTTTCACGCGCAGCGTGTTGGTGGCATAGCGCGGGTCGGTGGCCCAGCCGGGGCGGCCGGCCGCCTCGCAGAAGCGCGCGAACTGGCCGTTGTTGCCGATGGCCAGCAGCATCGCGCCGTCCTTCGTGTGGAAGTCCTGGTACGGCGCGAGGCTCGGATGGCTGTTGCCCTGCCGCTGCGGCGCGACGCCGGTGTTGAGGAAGGCGCTGGCCTGGTTCGCGAGGATCGCCATGCCGACGTCGAGCAATGCCATGTCGATGTGCTGCCCTTCGCCGGTGCGGTGGCGCACCTGCAGCGCTGCCAGGATCGCGCTGCTCGCATAGACGCCGGTGAACAGGTCGGTGAGCGCCACGCCCACGCGCAGCGGGCCGCCGCCAGGCGCGTCGTCGGGGCGGCCGGTGATGCTCATCATGCCGCTGGTCGCCTGGATCATCAGGTCGTAGCCGGCGCGCGAGGCATGCGGGCCGTCATGGCCGAAGCCGGTCACGCTGCAGTAGATGAGGCGCGGGTTGATGGCCTTCAGGCTCTGGTAGTCGAGCCCGTAGGCCTTGAGGCCGCCGGTCTTGAAGTTCTCCACCACGATGTCGCTCTGCGCGGCCATCTGCTTCAACAGCACCTGGCCCTCGGGCGTCGCCATGTCGATGGTGACCGAGCGCTTGTTGCGGTTGCAGGAGGTGAAGTAGGTCGACTGGTTCGTGTCGTGGCCGCTCGAATCCTTGAGGAAGGGCGGGCCCCAGGTGCGCGTGTCGTCCCCGGTGCCGGGCCGCTCGATCTTGACCACGTCCGCGCCCAGGTCCGCGAGGATCTGCGTGCACCATGGGCCCGCGAGCACACGGGAGAGGTCGAGGACCTTGATGCCGTCGAGGGCTGCGGGGGTGGTCATGTTGCTTTGTGGGTTTGAAGTCGGGATCGGGTACCGGCCGCGAAGGACGCAAAGGTTCCGCGAAGGACGCGAAAAACACAAAGAAAATTTTGAAGGATTTCTTTTGCGTCTTTCGCGGAACCTTCGCGTCCTTCGCGTATGGCCAAGTCCGGATTCGCGTCAGTTCGAGAACGCGGCGATCCCCGTGATCGCGCGGCCCAGGATCAGCGCGTGGATGTCGTGCGTGCCTTCATAGGTGTTGACCACTTCGAGGTTCACCAGATGCCGGGCCACGCCGAACTCGTCGCTGATGCCGTTGCCACCCATCATGTCGCGCGCCATGCGGGCGATGTCGAGCGACTTGCCGCAGTTGTTGCGCTTGAGGATCGAGGTGATCTCGACCGAGGCGATGCCCTCGTCCTTCATGCGGCCCAGGCGCAGGCTGCCTTGCAGGCCCAGCGTGATCTCGGTCTGCATGTCGGCCAGCTTCTTCTGGATCAGCTGGTTGGCGGCCAACGGGCGGCCGAACTGCTTGCGGTCCAGCACGTACTGGCGGGCGCGGTGGAAGCAGTCCTCGGCCGCGCCGAGCGCGCCCCAGGAGATGCCGTAGCGTGCGCTGTTGAGGCAGGTGAACGGGCCCTTCAGGCCTTGCACTTCGGGGAAGGCGTTCTCTTCGGGGCAGAACACGCCGTCCATGACGATCTCGCCGGTGATGCTGGCGCGCAGGCCGACCTTGCTGTGGATGGCCGGGGCGCTCAGGCCCTTCATGCCCTTCTCCAGCACGAAGCCGCGGATCTGGCCGACGGCGCCGCTTTCGCTGACTTCCTTGGCCCAGACCACGAACACATCAGCGATCGGCGAATTGCTGATCCACATCTTGCTGCCCGACAGCGAATAGCCGCCCGGCACCTTCTTGGCCCGCGTCGCCATGCTGCCGGGGTCGGAGCCGTGGTCGGGCTCGGTCAGGCCGAAGCAGCCGATCCATTCGCCGGTGGCGAGCTTTGGCAGGTACTTCTGCTTCTGCGCGACGGTGCCGAATTCGTTGATCGGCACCATGACGAGCGAGCTCTGCACGCTGGCCATCGAGCGGTAGCCGGAGTCGACGCGCTCGACTTCGCGGGCGATCAGGCCGTAGCAGACGTAGTTGAGGCCGGGGCCGCCGTATTCCTCGGGGATGGTCGGGCCGAGCAGGCCGAGCGCGCCCATCTCGCGAAAGATCGCCGGGTCGGTGATGCCCGAGCGAAAGCCCTCGACCACGCGCGGCAGCAGGCGCTCCTGGCAATAGGCATTGGCCGCGTCACGCACCATGCGCTCGTCGTCGGTGAGCTGCTGGTCGAGCAACAGGGGGTCGTCCCAGTGGAAGTGGGCTTTGGTGGCCATGGGGGTGTCTCCGAGAAAGGAATAGGGGAAAGCGGGGAAGGAATGCGGTGGATCGTAGCGGGGCATCCAGCGCGGTGCAAACGAGTAATTCGCACCCAGATATGCGATACAGGAATGTCTTGTCACTTGGCGGTGGGCGCAGTCATTGGCGGCATGCGGTTGCCAGTCATACACTGCCGGCATACATGCGCCGCAAGATCCCGCCCCTTCAAACCCTCGTCTGCTTCGACGCCGCGGCACGGCACGAGAGCTACACGCGTGCCGCGCAGGAACTGTCGCTGACGCAAAGCGCGGTGTCGCGCCAGATCGGTGCGCTCGAAGCCTTCCTCGGCGTTGCTCTGTTCCGCCGCACACGCCACGGCGTCGCGCTCACCGCCAGCGGCGCGGCCTACGCGCGGCAGATCACCAAGCGGCTCGAAGCGATGGAGCGCGACACGCTGGACGCGATGTCGCACCAAGGTGAAGGAGGCTCAATTTCGCTGGCGGCCGTGCCGACATTTGCGACGCGCTGGCTGATCCCGCGCCTGCCCGGCTTCGCTGCGCTGCACCCCGACGTGACGGTGCACATCGAGACGCGCACCCGTCCCTTTCTGTTTGCTGATGCCGAGTTCGACGCGGCTCTCTATGCCGGCACGCCCGCGCAGGTAGCGAACTGGGCAGGCACACGGGCGCAGTTGCTGCTCCACGAAGACGTGGTGCCCGTGTGCAGTCCGACGTTGTTGCCACGAGGCAAGGCAGTAACGCCCGCCGCCATCGCCAAGCTGCCGCTACTGCAACAGAGCACTCGCCCAGACATCTGGCGCCAATGGTTCGATGCGCAAGAAGTCGATGCACCCAATGCGCGCGGCGGGCCGCGCTACGAACTGTTCTCGATGCTCGCAGCCGGGGCGGCGCACGGTCTCGGTGTGGCGTTGATGCCGACCATGCTGGTGGCCGATGAACTGGCCCGCGGCGATCTGGTCGTGGCCTGCGCGCGGCCGCTCGCAGGGGAGCGCAATTACTACCTCGTGACAAGCGACCGGGCCGATCCGTCGCCACTGCTGGAGGTTTTCAGTGATTGGATGCTAGCGCTTTGCACATGACATGAACTCGATTCCTATTTCGCGCAATGTGCCACGCGGGAATGGGGCGAGGTCGCGACGGAGTCGATCCCCGGGTGCCGGCGGGCCTCGCTATTACTTTAGAATTAACGCGGCTCATCAGGGAGGGCAGGTACGTCACGCGCAAGGCAGGAGGAAGCCTGGAGCGCGACGAAGTGCGACTCCTCGTTGCGCTTCGTGGCTTGGTAGCCTCGCTCGACACGTCGTGGCGGTGCTACCGGGTTAGTTCAAACGTCATTTCCGGGGTCGAGC
Organism: Variovorax rhizosphaerae; assembly: GCF_037889975.1. Lineage (NCBI taxonomy): Bacteria > Pseudomonadati > Pseudomonadota > Betaproteobacteria > Burkholderiales > Comamonadaceae > Variovorax > Variovorax rhizosphaerae. The sequence continues at coordinate 201,609 of NZ_JBBKZT010000001.1, forward strand.
GATTCGCCGCCCTGGAAAGTTCGACCTCTTCCTGCCAGGCCGTTTCCGACTCATGTTGAATATCACTCTACGGCAGGCGAGCTTGCTTCTCGTCTTCGCGTTGGCAGGATGTGCCACGGGCTCGCCGACGGTGCCGGATGCATCATCGATGGTGCGCATCTGCGATGCCACCGGATGCTCAGATAGACCGCGTAGCAGCGCCAGCTTCAACCCCTCTGCCGGTGACGATCCCGAGCAGGAGCGCCGTATTGCAGCGCTGGAGCAGTTGGCCGCCCGCGATCCACGTGCGGCCCATGACCTGAGCCTGCGCTTCTTTCGCGGCGATGGCGTGCCCCAGAACACCTATCAGTCGCTGCGATGGATGCGCAAGGCGGCCGAGGCCGGGCAGGTCGTTTCCCAACTCGCATTGGGGCGCTTCTACCTGATGGGCGTGGAAGAAATGGGGTCGGATCCAGCCGAGGCCGAAAAGTGGCTACTGATGGCTGCGGCGCAAGGCAACAAGGAAGCGTCAGCACTTGCCAAGGAGGCCAGCGCCGCGAAGCTGAAAAATCAAGAGGAATATCGGCTCTGGGTTTCCTATCGCCGCTCCGGGTGGTACGGATACTGGGGCTACGGCTATCCGTACTACGGGAGCTGGGGACCGAGCGGCTGGTATTTCCGGTGACAACAAGCTGATTCTTCGCCTTCGAAAAGGCATTCATCACAATCAAAAAAGGGAGATCTCTATGAAGCTTTTTTCTGCATTTGCGTGTCGCGCTGCTTGCCTGGCCAGTGTGCTTGCACTGGCCGGTTGCGCCGGAGGGGGGATGGGAGGAGGCATGGTCAGCACCGGTGGCAGCCCCACAGCGGTCACGGGCGGTGCGGCTGGCAGCACCAGTGCAGGTGCCAATGCAAGTCTGGTTCGTTGCGACGAGCCTCTGGGCACGCTGGCGGTCGATGACGGTCGGGGCAAGGACTGGTACGCCAGCTTCGGCGCTGCTACGCAGATCACCTCCATTGAACCCCTGCTGCGGGTGGCTGTGCAGCAGTCGAACTGCTTCGTGATCACGTCCATTGGCAACAACCGACTTGACAGCAAACTCAGCGGCATCACCGACAAGCAGCGCAATTCTGGCGAATACCGGGCCGGCTCAAACCAGCAAAAGGGCCAACGCGTTGCGGCGGATTATTTCCTGGAGCCCTCCATCGTGATCGACAACGACTCCACCGGGAAAATTGTGGGGTCGGTGGGCGGCCTCCTTCCCGGCAATTTCGGCACCTTGGCGCGTGCCGCTGGTTCGATGGAGAGCAAGGTGTCGGTCGTGACAATGGCTCTGCACGACGTCCGTTCTTCTGTGCAGATCGCAAGTGCGGAAGGCAATGCGTCGGCCACCAGTTTCGGCGCCGCCATGGGGGCTTTGGGGGGGAGCGCCGGGGGCTCACTGGGCGGCTTCTCGCGCACGCCGGCGGGCAAAGCCACGGTTGCCGCGTTCATGGACGCTTACAACAACATGGTGGTGTCTCTTCGCAACTACAAGGCACAGGAGGTCAAAGGTGGCCTGGGGCGAGGTGGACGATTGAAAGTCGGTCAATAGGCGCGTAGCCCGGGCAGGGTTGACCGGAGACTGCAAAAGCAAAACGCCCCGAGGCTCGCGCCTCGGGGCGTTTTGACATGCAGATCAGTGCATCCGATTGTGGAATTTGTACGTGCGCGAAGTAATCTCACGGCTGGCGCTTTAACAGGGCTGCGGAAACACCTCCAAAGCACCCCCTCGGGAGCACGATTTTGGTAGTCACCTACCCCTTGGCATCGTCATGGAATTGCTTGTGGCGCGTTCTATAAATCGGCCCGTCAGCAAGTGCGGCAGCGGGTGTAGTTGTCGGTGAGGAGACCCTCACCGCCGGTGATACGTCGCCGCCCTCTCATAAACCGGCGTAGGAATCCCCTCCATCCGCGCCTTCAACTGCAGCGCCAGGAACTGCGAGTAATGCCGCGACTGATGCAAGTTCCCCCCGTGGATCCACAGGTTGTCGACCTGCGTCGGCTTCCACATGTTGCGCAGTTCCCCTTCCCACGGCCCCGGATCCTTGGTCGTGTCGGAACCCAGCCCCCAGCACTTGCCGACCTTGTCCGCCACCTCGGGTGACACCAGGTCCGCGAGCCAACCGTTCATCGAGCCGTAGCCGGTCGCGTACACCAGCAGGTCGCAGGGCAACTCGGTGCCATCGGTCAGCGTCACCGAGCGTTCGTTGACGCGCGCGATGTTCACGCCGCTCTTCAGCTTGATGCTGCCGTTGGCCACCAGCTCCGACGCACCCACGTCGATGTAGTAGCCCGATCCGCGCCGCAGGTACTTCATGAAGAGCCCCGAGCCGTCGTCGCCGAAGTCGAGCATGAAGCCGGCCTTTTCCAGCCGCGAATACAAATCGGCGTCGCGCTTCTTCATCTCCTCGTACACCGGGATCTGGAAGCCGGCCATGATCTTGTAGGGCACCGACGCGAAGATCAGGTCGGCCTTGTGGTGGTCGATGCCGTTCTTCACCGCCTGCTCGGAGTACAGCCCGCCGAGCGCGAGTTCCATCAGCGAATCCGAGGGCGCGATGTGCGTGGACGAGCGCTGGATCATGGTCACGTCGGCGCCGTTCTCCCACAGCGCGGCGCAGATGTCGTGAGCCGAATTGTTGGAGCCGAGCACCACGCACTTCTTGCCCTTGTAGGCCTCCGGTCCGGGGTGCGCGCTGGAGTGGTGCTGGTCGCCCTTGAAGTTCTCGGCGCCCTCGATCTTGGGCACGTTCGGGTAGCCCGACACGCCGAGCGCAAAGACGAGCTGCTTCGGCCGCAGCACGACCTCCTTGCCGTCGCGCTCGACGGTCACTTCCCATTCCTTCTTCGCCTCGTCGAAGCGCGCCTTCTTCGCCGTGGTGCCGCCCCAGTAGTTGAGCTCCATGACCTTGGTGTACATCTCGAGCCAGTCGCCGATCTTGTCCTTGGGCGAGAACACGGGCCAGTCGTCCGGGAAGGGCAGGTACGGCAGGTGGTCGTACCAGACCGGGTCGTGCAGGCACAGCGACTTGTAGCGCTTGCGCCAGGAGTCGCCGGGCTTGGCATTGCGCTCGACGATGATGGTCGGCACGCCCAGCCGCCGCAGCCGCGCGCCGAGCACGATGCCGCCCTGGCCGCCGCCGATGATCACGACTTCGGGCTGCGTGGTGTAGCCAAGCGATTCCGCTTCTTCCTTGCGCTTTTCGAGCCAGGTCTTGCGGCCCGGCTGCTGGCCGTGTTCCGCGCCCTTGATGCGCTCGCTGCCGGTCTTTTCCTCGTGACCCTTGAGTTGCGTCATGGTGGTGAGCAGCGTCCAGGCCTTGCCCTCGCGCAGGCGCAGGTGGCCGCGTCCGCGGGCCACGCGGGTCTCGAAGGTGAACCATGCGTCGACGATCCCGTCGGCCTCGGTCGCCTCGCCTTCGATGGCGAAGTTCGACGGGGCCACATCGGCCAACCGCGCCTTGAGCATCGCGCGGATGGCGTCAGCGCCTTCCTGCGTGCGGATGTTCCAGGTGAAGGACACCAGGTCGCGCCAGTAGCTGTCGGTCTCGAAGAGGGCGACTGCGGCGTCGATGTCGCCTTTGGCAAGTGCGGCGCCGAAATCGGCGAGCCATGTGGTCGCGGCCTGTGTCGGGTCAACGGTCACTTCGGTCATTGATCATGTCTCCGTAGCGTTGAAAGTCGGCCGGACATGATCTGCCTGCGGGGGCGCGGGTGGGTCCGTGTTAACCCGAAAGTGTTCGACCGTTGGTCGGGACGCGATGGCGCAGGCGGGCGAGTTTCGCTGGGTCGGAAAGGCGCGGTCTTGCGACCTTCAATCGGGTGCGCCCAAGGCACGCTTCTTCAGCTCGGCAGCCACCCTGCGCGTGAGCCTGCGACCGCTGCCAGAACTCAGGCCTTCCTCGATCAACTCGCGCAGGCGGCGCTTTGCCTGTTCCTGTTGGTCGCGCCGATCGACGTGGCTGCGTAGTACTTCCGCGAGGGCGAAGCTCATGGTGTCCTTGCTCATCGCCGAACGATCTTCTTGTCCGCGGTTGTCAAGAGTCATGCGGGGCACTATTCAAGCAACCGATCCGCCCGCACCAGCAGCGATTGCGCAATGACAAGGTTCATCGCCTTCGCCGTCCTCATGTTGATGACCAGTTCGAAGCGGGTCGGTTGCTCGACCGGGATGTCGCCCGGCCGGGCGCCGCGCAGGATCTTGTCGATGAAGGTGGCCGCGCGCCGGTAGTTGTCGACGGAACTGGGCGAGTACGACATCAGTCCGCCGGCCTCGACGTTCTCGGTGTTGGCAAAGATCGCCGGCAGCCGTTGTGCCAGCGCCAGCTCGGCGAGCCGTGCGCGCTGCGTGAAGAACAGGCCGCCCGGCGCAACGACCAAGGCCTCCACCTGGTGGTCGCGTCGGAACGCCGCAAACACCGCCTCCAGTTCCGTCAGGGTGCCCGACTCGACCACTTGCAGCGCGAGCCCCCGCGTGCTTGCCGCTTGCCGGGCGTTCTCGATCGTCGAAGGATTCATGCCGCGCACCGCGCTCACCAGCAAGGCGATGCGCTTCGCGCCCGGCGTCGCCTCCAGCAGGATCTCGAGGTTCTTCCCGATCAACTGGGGACTGAGGCGGCTCAGGCCCGTCACATTGCCGCCGGGGTGCGCCAGGGTTGCGACAAGGCCGAGCGCCACCGGGTCGCTCACGTTGATCGTGACGATCGGCACGTTGCCGGCCACACGCCGCGCGGCAAGTGCGGCCGGGTCGATCGACACCGCCAGCACATCGACTTTCCGCGCCACCAGGTCCCGCGCATTGGCGAGCAGCGCGCTGTCGTCGGTCATCCCGCTTCCGGCGTTGGTCCAGCGGTACTCGATGACCACGTTGCGTCCTTCCTCGTAGCCCAGCGCGTGCAATCCTTCCTGGAACGCCTTGAGCAGGTGCGGTGCGGTGTCCGCCGACGGCCCGAGGTAGCCGATCCGCGACACCTTGCCGGTCGGCTGCGCCCACGCGGCCAACGGCACCATTGCCGGGGCGAAAGCGGAGACCATCAACGCAGCTTCACGGCGATTCATCCGACTCCTCTTCGATCGATGGAAGCGACAAGGGCAGCAGCCGTTTCGATCATGACAGGGTGTAGCCTTGCAGACGCACCCCATTCCGACCGAGGAGCCCATGATGCTTGCCGCCGTGCCCGTTTCCGAACCCCTGCTGCTGCGCGAAGACCGGGACGGCGTTGCAACGCTGCGGCTGAATCGGCCGCGCCAGTTCAATGCGCTGTCGGAGGCCATGCTCGACGCATTGCAACGTGAGATCGGCGAGCTTGCGGCCGACACCAGCGTGCGCTGCGTCGTCCTCGCCGCGGCCGGCAAGGCCTTCTGTGCTGGCCATGACCTGCGGGAGATGCGCGGCCACCCGGAACTGGCGTACTACCAGGCCTTGTTCGCGCGCTGCAGCAAGGTCATGCAGGCCATTCAGTCGCTGCCCGTCCCGGTGATCGCGCGCGTGCAGGGCATCGCAACAGCGGCGGGCTGCCAGCTGGTGGCGAGCTGCGACCTGGCCATCGCCGCCGACACGGCACGCTTCGCCGTCTCCGGCATCAACGTCGGCCTGTTCTGCGCCACGCCGTCGGTCGCGTTGTCGCGCAACGTCTCGACCAAGCGCGCCTTCGACATGCTGTTCACCGGCCGCTTCATCGACGCGGCAACCGCGGCCGACTGGGGCCTCATCAACGAGGCAGTGCCCGAGGCCGAACTCGACGCGGCGGTCGCGCGCAAGGCTGAAGTCATCCTGTCCAGGAGCCCCGCCGCGGTGCGCTACGGCAAGTCGATGTTCTACCGGCAGCGGCAGATGGCGCTCGCCGACGCCTATGCCTTCGCCGGCGACGTGATGGCGCGCAACATGATGGAGGAAGACGCGGGCGAAGGCATCGATGCCTTCCTCGCAAAACGCATTCCGAAATAGCGCCCACCGGCGCATACTGGCGGGCCGTGTTTTTTGCAGGAGCCAGACATGCTCGAGTCTCTGCGAACCGACCCGACCTTCCATCCTTCGCCGCGCCTGGCGATGGAGGCCGAGCCCGAACGCATCGCCTACACCGCGCTGCTCTCGCCCGATGGCTCGCGACCTGATGCACTCGCGGTCGTCGACGTCGACCCGGCCTCCTCCACCTACGGCACCGTGCTGCACCGGCTCGACATGCCGAACAAGGGCGACGAGCTGCATCACTTCGGCTGGAACGCGTGCAGCTCAGCCCTCTCGCCGATGTCGGGCCACGCCTTCCTGAAGCGGCGCTACCTGGTCGTCCCTGGCCTGCGCTCCTCGCGCATCCACATCATCGACACGCACCCCGATCCGGCCAAGCCCACGCTGGTGAAGGTGGTCGAGCCCGCCGAGGTCACGAGCAGGTCCGGCTACTCGCGGCCGCACACGGTGCATTGCGGGCCGGAGGGGCTGTACATCAGCACGGTCGGCGGTGGCGGGCCGGACGGCATGGACGGGCCGCCCGGCGTGTTCCTCATGGATTGCAAGAGCTTCGAGGTCATGGGCAAGTGGGAGATCGACCGCGGCCCGCAGAAGCTCCATTACGACTTCTGGTGGAACCTGCCGCGCGACTACATGGTCTCCAGCGAATGGGCGCTGCCGCCGCAGATCGAGAACGGCATCGTGGCCGAGGACCTGCTGGCCAACCGCTACGGGCACCGACTGCATTTCTGGGAGCTGAGCGCGCGGCGCCATGTGCAGACCATCGACTTGGGCGAGAACCACCAGATGGCGCTCGAGGTGCGCCCGGCGCACGATCCGGCGCGCGAGTACGGCTTCGTCGGCGTGTGCGTCGACACCACCAACCTCGAAGCCTCGATCTGGACCTGGTGGCGCGAGGACGGCAAGTTCCACGCGAAGAAGACGGCCGTGGTGCCGCCGGAGCCGGCCGACCCAGCCGTGCTGCCGCCGCTGCTCAAGGGCTTCGGCGCGGTGCCGCCGCTCATCAGCGACATCGACCTGTCGCTGGACGATCGCTTCCTATATGTCGCCTGTTGGGGCACCGGCGAACTGCGGCAGTACGACGTGACCGACCCGATGAACCCGAAGCTCGCCGGCAGCGTGCGCGTCGGCGGCATCGCGAAACACACGCCACATCCGAACGGCTCGGCCTTCGGCGGCGGCCCGCAGATGACCGAGATCAGCCGCGACGGCAAGCGCGTGTACTTCACCAACTCGCTCTACAGCAAGTGGGATGCGCAGTTCTATCCCGATGGCGTGCCGGGCCGCATGGTCATGTGCAACGTGGGCGCGAATGGCGGCATCGAGCTGGACAAGAAATTCGTGGTCGACTTCGGCGCGGAGTACGGGTCGCATCAGGTGCGGCTGCAGGGCGGCGACTGTTCCACGGACTCGTTCTGCTATTCCTCCGCATGAAAGCACTCGCCCGCCGACCGCGCGATGCGCAACGCGTGATGGACCACTGAGAAGGTGAACGATCCCTCGCTCTCATGGCCGCTGTGGGCCGGCGTGGTGGCGATCGGCATCTACCACGGGCTCAATCCCGCGATGGGTTGGCCGCTGGCCGTGGCCCGCGGGCTGGACCAGAAGCGCGGTGCGGCGGTGTTCGGCAGCTGGATGCCGCTGGGCGCCGGCCATCTGCTCGCGATGGCGATGGTGCTCGTGCCCTTCGCGGTGCTGGCGTGGCTGCTGCAGTGGAGCCGGGAGATCCGCATCGTCGTGGGCGCGGGGGTGCTGCTGTTCGGCATCGCGCAATTGGTGTTGCCGCAACGCCATCGGCGCCTCGCGCGCATCAAGCCGACGCAACTGGCGCTCTGGTCCTTCCTCATGGCCACGGCGCACGGTGCGGCGCTGATGCTGCTGCCGATCCTGATGGGGTTGTGCGATGCACCGGCTGCCACGCCTGCCACGAATCCTTTCGATCATGCGGCGGTGATGGACCTGATGCGCACCAGCCTGGCCACCGCCGTCATCGTGTCGCTGGTGCACACGGCCGCGATGATCGGCTCGGGGCTTTCCGCGGCGTGGGTCGTCTACCGCTACCTCGGCCTGCGCGCGCTGCGCAGCGCGTGGCTGAACCTGGAAAAGGTGTGGGCGCTCGGCCTGATCGCGTCGGGCGGCGCGGCGGTCATGACGGCGATGACTGTCACGTCGTCGATGTGACTTCTGAATGCGGTATCGGGTACCGGACGCAGAGGTCGCGAAAGAAGGCAAAAATCTTCTGGTATTCCTTTTGCGACTTCTGCGAAACCTTTGCGTTTTCTGCGGGGGCCACTCGCCGCCGCTACGGATACGCCCTCACCTTGTCCTGCTCCGCCGGATCATTGCGCGACACGACCGCGCGCGCCGCTTCCGTCGCGCTGAGGTTGATCGCCACGTGCGGCACGCCAGGCGGGATGAACAGGAAGTCGCCGGGCTCGCTGATCACCGACTGCTGGAGCCCCTCGCCATACAGCGTCTGCACGCGCCCCTGCAGTACGTAGATCGCGGTTTCATGGCCTTCATGGAAATGCGGCTGCGAGCGTGCGCCCGGCGGAATCACCACCAGGTGCATCGACAGCCCGCAGGCACCCGCGCTGTGCCCGGAGAAGCCGACGAAATACGGCAGGCCTTGCGCGGTGGCCACTTCGCTGTTCGGGCGAATGGCGGTCACCGACGATGTTGAGATGGACGACATGGCGCTCCTTCCCGGCAACACAAGAACAACAGGCAAATATTGCCAGATCAGCACAGGGAATGCGCCTCCGGCCGTCGCCGTGCAACTCCGCTTGGAATGCCCGACCTCCGCCCTGCTCCCCATAATCCAGGCGAGAGGGGACACATGACTTCACGCGACAGCCGATCCGAATACGAATGGCGCATGCACAAGGTGCTGACGCACATCGACGCGCACCTTGACCAGCCGCTCGAACTGGCCGAGTTGGCCGACGTGGCGCACTTCTCGCCCTTCCACTTTCATCGCCTGTTCGCGGCGTGGATGGACGAGACGCTGGGCGACTATGTACGCCGCCGGCGTGTCGAAGTCGCTGCGCTGCGCTTGCAGACGCAGCCGCGCCTGTCGGTGCTGGAGGCGGCGCTGTCGGTGGGCTTCGGTTCGGGCGAGGCGTTCTCGCGCGCGTTCCGTGCGCGCTTCGGCAGATCGCCCAGCGCCTGGCGCGCAAACCGCAATCCCGATCAGGACGGACTGCCGGACCTTGCGAAGAATGGGCCTTCCATACGTAACACAACGCACGCCAGGGAACCCATGAACGTCCAGATCATCAGCCGCCCGCCCACGCTCATCGCCTACCTGCGCTACATGGGCCCCTTCGGCGCGCCGGTCGGCGCGTTCTGGCAAGAGAAGGTCGCGCCGTGGATTGGCGCCCACAAGCTGTGGAACCGTGCGCGCTACGGCATCAGCTACGACGACCCGAGCATCACGCCGCCCGAGCAGTGCCGCTATGACGCGTGCGTCGAGGTGGATGAAGACTTCACGCCAACCGACGGCTTCCAGAAGACGACGCTGCCCGGTGGCCGTTACGCCGCGTTGGCATATCGCGGCACGCCGGACGGCATCCTCCCGGCATGGAACGCCCTGCTGCGCGACTGGCTGCCGGCCAGCGGTTTCCAGTTCGACCACCGCCCCGCCTTCGAGTACTACCCGGTGGCCAACGCCTACGACCCGGCAACCGGCGCCTTCGAATGCCAGATCTGCATCCCGATCGCGCCGCTGTAGCGGGTGCGCCTGTGCGTCAGCGCCCCGGCCGCAGGTCGCGCAGCGCGATCGCCAGGCAGCCGCCGAAGAACAACGCACCCAAGGCGCCGTTCCACCTGTCGGTGCTGCTGCTCCCCGCCACCACCATCCACAGGCCACCCAACACGAACACCAGGCTCGCCACGGCCAGCGTGGTCATGAGGATCCGCTGGCCCAGGGTGGCGGGCCGTCGCGGCGGGGTGTAGTGGACGGCCGGGCCGGTGAAGCCCAGCCGCTGCGGCAGCAGGTCTAGCGCTTCGTCCGCCTCGCCCGGCGACAAGCGGAACACACGCTTGACCGCGTCGATGCGCAACTGCCGCCAATGGCCCTGGCTGTCCGTCACCGGCACCGCCGCGATGCCGGGCCCCGGAAAGACCACCGGTTCTGTCGTGACCCCGCGGTTGGGCACCTGCACCAGCACCTCCTCGCCCGGTAGCGCGACCACACGCACGGTGTCCCATGGGCCGCCGCGATCGTCGTCGTAGTGCCGGTGCTCCACGCGCAGCATGCCATCGGGCGACAGCGCCACGATCGGATCGTCTTGCGGTGGATCGACGGACATGGCTCTCGCTCAGCGTCGTTGGCTCGCTTCCATCATGGCCGCAGGTTAGCGGCGACTACGCACCCGCGCGATCCTCCGCGTGGCCTATGCCATGCGCTGTGCCTTGCGGGTCCGGCGTCATGCGGCTTCGCCTTCGACCCGTCACCGCGTTGGATCGCCTTGCTGCGCTGCAGAACGGCCGGGGCGCTCCGCCTTGTCCTGCGCTGGATCGCAAGGTCGCATCGGAACCTGGCTGGCACAATCGCCGCGAACCGCACCGTGCCCGGCGTGCATCGCCGACCCTCCATGACCGCGCCCTCCGACGCCATCCTGCACCTGCAAGACCTGGGCTTTGCCTACCCATCGCAGCCTGCGCTCGCAACGCGATGGTCCGCTTCGATCGGCGCCGGGGTCACGCTGCTGTACGGCGACACGGGCAGCGGCAAGTCGACCTTGCTGCGCGTCATCGCCGGCAGGCTGCCGGCCAGGGGGCGCCTGTGCGTCGCGGGCGTGGCGCTGGACGCCTCGCCCGAGGCTTACCGACGCAACGTGTTCTTCGTCGAACCGGACAGCGATGCGTTCGACAAGCAGAAAACAGCGCGCGAAATCACCGCATCCTTGTGCGTCGGCGACACGGACTTCGATGCCAGCCGCTGGCAATCGCTGGTCGATGGTTTCGCCCTGGCGCCCCACATCGACAAGCCGATGTTCATGCTCTCCACCGGCTCCAGGCAAAGGTCTGGCTTGCCGCGGCACTGGCATCAAGCCGCCCGTTGACTTTGCTGGACGAGCCCACGGGCGCACTCGATGCCGCATCGATACGCTGCCTCTGGCGCACGCTGGCTGACGTGTCTCGCGAACCTGGTCGGGCCTTCGTCATTGCCAGCGGCGAGCGAATCGCCAATGTCCCGCTGGCAGCCACCATCGAATTGCCGTTGCAAGCCGAAGCCGGATTCGCGCAGGTGCATTCCGGCGACGAGCGGGCTTGAAACTCGACCTTGCAACTATTTGATTAATTCCATAAAGACCATCTGAATTCCTGAATGCCCTCCGTTGAATGCCAGGGTATTAAGGACAAAGACGGTTGACATTTGCAATTAATTCAAGACGTTGCGCCGTGTCACCAATGGAACCCAATTCATCATATTTCCTTTGCTTCTTTCAGGCACAGCCATGACACTCTCCGCTGCTGAAAAATGGGACACGATCCCGTTGGCGGCAACACGATGGATAAGTCCGTTGTCTTATCGAATGGCACGGAAATAAGGAGGTGACAATGAATCAACGCACTGGCGTGTCCAGGCGAAATCTGCTGAAGATGGGCGCCGCTGGCGGCCTCGGTGTCTGGGTGGCACCACTCTTCAGCCCCGCATACGCGGCGCTGTTCGAAAGCAAGATGCTCACGCCGATTGCTTTCAACAACGCAGACGGATCGGTCAAGTTCCGCGTCGACGGAACGGCCAAGGTCACGGGCGACAAGGTATTCGCCTTCGACATCCGATCGCGCGACATGCCGCACTGGCCTCAGACCCAATCGCACGCGCTGCTCTTGCGCGCCACCTTCGCGGACCGGGCGTTCACGGGCATCGACATCTCGGCGCTCGGCGACGACCTCAAGCCCGACCGCGTCGTCACCGCCGAGGATCTTGCCCGCGACAAGATCGCCTTCCCGGCCTTCTACGGCGACGACATGCTGCTGCCCACCGGCAAGACGCCGGCCTACCTGGGCCATGCGGTCGCACTGCTGATCTACAACGACTTCGTGCGCTTCCGCTACGCCAAGACCAAGCTGCGCTCGCTCGACAACAACAACGTGGTCAAGGGCGGCCCTGTCACCGGGCCGCTGGAGCGCGAGCCGTGGTCCGGCTTCCGCTACATCCGCGTCGGCGGCCGGACGGCCTATGAAGACGACAGCTTCTCCACGCTGAAGGACACGGTGCTGTTCCCGTCCTTCAAGAAGCGCCAGGCCAACTGGCCCGAGGCGCTGATGGGCGGCAAGGTCGGCGAGCAAGGCATGGCGCATGCCAAGGCCATCGCCGACGAGCTCGACAAACCCGGCGAAGACCTGCTCGTGATCAACCGCGAATACTTTTCGCAGTCCATCGATACCGCAGCGCTCGAGCCTGACAACGCCAACTGCTGGTACGACCCCGACAAGCAGGAGCTGCACATGGTCGTGCCCACGCAGGGCCCGGTCGAAGTCGTCGAGTCGATGACGCAGATGCTGGCCAAGGCCGCCTTCCCGGTGAAGAACCTGTTCCTGCACCCGTGCTACACGGTCGGCTACGGCTCCAAGGACCACTACAACTTCCCGTACTACGGCGCGATGGCCGCGTTCTATTCGCCGGGCAAGCCGGTGCGGCTGGCCAATGACCGCTTCGAGCAGTTCCAGACCTCGCTCAAGCGCCACAGCATCCGCATGCAGTACCGAATGGCGGTCGAGAAGAAGAGCGGCATGATCCGCTCGTTCAAGGGCGACTTCCAGCTCGACGGCGGCGGCCGCATGAACTTCACGCCGTCGGTCACGCTGGTGGCCGCCACCTCGGCGCAGAGCATCTACTACCTGCCCAAGAGCGACTTCACCGCCGTCGGCCTCGCCACGCGCGCCGTCGACTGCGGCTCGGCCCGCGGCTACGGCACCTTGCAGTCCATGGGCGCGACCGAGATGCTGGTCGATGAAGTGGCGGAGAAGCTGGGCCTCGACCCGGTCGAGTTCCGGCTGCGCAACGTGCTCAAGTCCGGCATGAAGAACAGCCAGGGCGCCATCCCCGGAGGTGCGATCCGCGCCGACGAGGTCATGCTCAAGCTGCAGAAGCACCCGCTCTGGACCAACCGCGCCAAGCGCAAGACCGAGTACGAGGCCGCCAACCCCGGCAAGCGCTACGGCGTCGGCTTCGGCTGCACGCAGAAGGACTTCGGAACGGGCGCCGAGTCCTGCTTCGTCAAGCTCGAGATCACGCCCGAAGGCCGCGTCGTGATGCGCCACAGCGGCGCCGAGATGGGCACCGGCATGCAGACCTCGCAAGCCGTGGTGGTGTCGCGCTGGTTCGGCCGCGCGGCAGACGAGATCGAGACCTCGGTCACCGAATGGTCCGACCTGCCGATGGTCACCAGCGGCGACCCATACCTGTCGAGCCAGGCCGACCAGGACAAGGCCGTGGTCAACCCGGCTTGGACGCCCAACTATTGCTCGCCGTCGAGCGCCAGCAACTCGGCCTTCTACTTCTCGCACGGCACGCGCGAGACGGCGCGGGTGATCTTCGAGCACGGCCTGTGGCCGGCGGCCATGTCGATCTGGGGCGCGGGCATCGGCGGTGGCCAGGCGGCGCCGCACGTCGTGCGCATCGATGACGCGCGCTGGGTCAACGGCAGCCTCACCTGTGCCGGCATGGAGCCTTTGACGCTCGCACGCCTGGCGCGGCGGGCGCATGAACTGGGTGTCGTGACCGGCGCGATCGGCCACACCTTCAACCGCTGGCAATGGGCCGAGGCCGACTTCGAAGTCGAAGGGCAGAACCACCGCCGTCCGCTCGACGGCCTGTCCGTGCGTTACGGCGACAACGCACCCGAAGCGAAACGCAAGACCGGCGCGACGGCGGGCGGCTACCACTTCATCACGCGCAAGAAGCTGTTCTACCCGCCGATCCAACGCAACAACGCTGGCGTGACCTACTACGCCGCGATCGCGACGATCGCCGAGGTCTCGATCGACAGGGCCACGGGCAAGGTCGACCTGATGAACCACCAGTCGGTGCTCGAATGCGGCAACCAGATCGTCAAGCAGTTGGTCTCCGGCCAGATCCAGGGCGGCATCGCCATGGGCATCGGGCATGCGCTGCATGAGTTCCTGCCGCAGTACGAGGACGGGCCCGGCAACGGCACGTGGAACTTCAACCGCTACCTGCTGCCGCGCGCAGCCGACGTGGCGGTGTGGACCCAGGGCGCCGAAGTCCTGCCAGCGCTGTCGGACACCGACCCGCCCAAGGGAATGGGCGAGGTGGTCATGATCTCCATCGTCCCGGCCATCGTCAACGCGGTGGCACATGCCACCGGTCATCGTTTCACGGAATTGCCGATCACGGCGGAAAAAATCAGGGGGGTGCTGCAATGAGCACGATGCCGGCGGTCAAACCGCTCAAGCTCACGATCAACGGCAAGGACGTCGGCCCGACGGACGTGCCCGATGGTCTGATGATGATCGACTACCTGCACGAGTACGCGGGCCTCACCGGTTCGCGCCTGGGCTGCGGCATCGGCGAATGCCGGGCCTGCGTGGTCATCGTCGACAAACCGGGTGGCGCCAGCGAGGAGGTGCGCACCTGCATCACCGGCGCGCACTTCTTCGCCGACAAGAAGGTCCGCACGGTCGAAGGCCATGCGCAGCGCAATGACAAGGGCGAGGTGGTCATGCTCTCGCCGGTGCAGCAGAAGTTCCTGGAGCACTACAGCTTCCAGTGCGGCTACTGCACGCCGGGTTTTGTCAACGGCGCGACGGTGCTGGTCGAACGACTCAAGCGTCAGCCGATCGCCAAGAGCAAGGTCGAGGCGGAGATCACGAAGTCGCTGAACACGCACCTGTGCCGCTGCACGGGCTACGTTCGCTACTACGAGGCGGTCAAGGACGTGATCCTGTCGACCCCCGGCCTGACCACGGAGGGCTGAGCATGCGCGCCCTCTTTCATCACCCCCTGACGCGGGTTGCGGCTGTGCTGGGCGTGGCCCTGGCCCTGAGCGCCTGCGGCGGACCGACCGGCGACGGCAAGCCGGTGAAGTCCAGCGCGGACGAGATCGCGCGCGGCAAGTACCTGGCCAAGGCGGCCGACTGCGCGGCCTGCCATACGGCGCCCGGCGGCGCACCCTTTGCGGGTGGCGCGGCGCTGGAGTCGGAATTCGGCAACCTCTACGGCACGAACATCACGCCGGATCCGCAGCATGGCATCGGCAAGTGGAGCAAGGACGACTTCTACAAGGCGGTGCATGACGGCACCTCGCCTGGTGGTCGGCAGCTCTATCCGGCGATGCCCTACGCGTCCTACCGCGCGATGCCGCGCGAGGACGTGGATGCGATCTATGCCTACCTGATGCAGCTGCCTGCGGTGGCGCAGCCGAGCAAGCCTGACGAGCTCCGTTTTCCGTACAACATGCGCTTCGGGATGTTCTTCTGGAAGACGCTGTTCCTGAAGGACGAGTTGCCGGTGGCGTCGCAGGGGCAGTCACCCGAGTGGGTGCGCGGTCGCTACGTGGCCAACGTGCTGGGCCATTGCGCCGAGTGCCATACGCCGCGTGGTGCGCTGGGGCAGCTGGACCTGGGCCTGCAGTGGCAGGGTGCGCAGATCGGGCGCTGGCTGGCGCCGGACATCACGCCCAAGGGGCTGGCCGAGCGCGGCTGGACGGAGAAGGACATCGGCACCTTCATGAAGACCGGTGTGGCGCCGCAAGGATCGGCCTGGGGCGAGATGCACACCGTGGTGGCGCTGAGCACGCAGCACTTGACCGAGGAAGACGGCAAGGCGATGGTGCGCTTCATGACGGGCGACAAGCCGCTGGAAGCGGTGCCTGCGAAGGAAGACGCGACGGCGGACCAGAAGCTGGGGCCGGGGCGGCAGACCTACCTGAACGTGTGCGCGGGCTGTCACGGCGTGAGCGGTGAAGGCAAGTCGCATGTGGCGGTGGCGATGGCTGGCAACTCGACGTTGCGCATCGGGGATCCGCGCAACCTGGTGGTGTCGGTGCTGGACGGGATCGAGGCTCAGCAGTTCACGGGGTATGAGCGCATGCAGGAGATGCCTGGGTTCGCCAATGAGCTGAGCGACCAAGAGATTGCGGATCTGAGCAACTACCTGCGGGTTCGCTTTGGTGGGCAGCCTGCGTCGGTGACGGCGGATGCGGTGTCGAAGATGCGGGCGAAGGGGCCTGTGGCCAAGCACTGATTTTCTTGCTTGCTCGATTGAACAGCCGGCCTTGCGGAGTGGATTCGCAAGGCCGGTTTTCTTTTGGGTCTGTTCTCGCTGCGGGGAGCGCCCGGGACGCGATGAGCCGCTTGGCGCCTTCGACTGTGCCGGTCGCTTCGCGACTGCCCTGCGCTGCTCACGTTTGGCCGGGTCTTGCAGAACTCGCCTTCGGCTCAGACAGCTGCAAGCCCTGATCCGCCAAACGCTGCGCTGCTCGGCGGCACAGAGGCGGCGCCAATCGGCTCATCGCATCCCGGGCTTTGGGTGATCGAACGGTCTTGGCGCTTCGACGGGGCAGACGCAGTGCAGGCTTGACATCGCCTTGCGTCGGCTTGTGCGCGAGGTCAACATTGACTCCCAGGTACAACGAATGCCGCACTTGATCCAGCCCACGCTCCAGACCCAAAGGCTCATTCTCAGACCCTTCATCCCGTCCGACGCTGAAGCCGTGCGCCAACTCGCCGGAGACCATCGCGTTGCCGAGCCGACCGCGAACATTCCTCATCCTTATCCGCACGACGCTGCTGACAACTGGATCGCTTCGCACACAGAGCTGCTCAATGCCATGACCGGTGTGACCTTTGCGGTCACATCGAAGGACGACGGGAGCCTGCTTGGTGCGGTCTCACTTTGCCGAATGTCCAGCGTGGACCAGCGCGCCGAACTTGGCTATTGGATCGGCTTTCCGCATTGGTCGCGCGGCATCTGTGCAGAGGCAGTGACGGCGCTGATCGACTTCGGCCATCGAGAGCTTCAGATCACGCGCGTGGTCGGCCTCTGCCTCGCCCGAAATCCTGGCTCCGCGCGCGTCTTGCAGAAGGTCGGATTCCAGGCGGAAGGTCGATGGATCAAGCACGTCAACCATCGCGGAACCTTTGAGGATCTGCTCGCATTCGGCTTGATCTTGTCGGGTCGCTGACAGCACTCACATCGGCCGATCGCGTCCGCACGGTCCGGGTAGAAGGCCAGGTGGGCCCTTGATGACCGATACGGCGTCAGAGGGCGCCTGGTAGGTCCAGGTCCAGACGGCGTGGGTCGCGCGCTCGCTGCCTGAGGGGATGCTGTAGTAGGCACAGTCACCCTTGCAAGTGCAGCAGGACGCGGCGAGCGAGTGCCCGGGACGACTTTGTTCTGCTCTTGAAGAAGTCCCCCTTGTGGTTGCTTGCAAAGGCGCCGCCGCGTCAAGGCGACAGCGCCTTTGCATCGTCAGCCTTGCGGCGGACGTTCGCCGACAAAGATCTCGACGCGGCGATTCTGTGCGCGGCCGGCATCGGTGCCGTTGTCGGCCACCGGCTCGCGTGAGCCGCGACCGTCGATGTTGAATGCGCTGGAACGCACACCGCGCGAGATCAGGTAGTCGCGCGTGCTGGCGGCCCGTTCCACC
Organism: Variovorax rhizosphaerae; assembly: GCF_037889975.1. Lineage (NCBI taxonomy): Bacteria > Pseudomonadati > Pseudomonadota > Betaproteobacteria > Burkholderiales > Comamonadaceae > Variovorax > Variovorax rhizosphaerae. The sequence goes on from NZ_JBBKZT010000001.1 coordinate 219,226, forward strand.
GACAGCGGGTTGTTGATGGCGTCGGTGCCGGCGCTGTCGGTGTGGCCGACGATCTTGACTTCGGCATTGGCGTTGTTGCGCAGGCCGGTGGCGAACTGGTCGAGCACGCCCGCGAGCGTGGGCTTGATCACGGCACGGCCGGTGTCAAAGGAGGCGTCGCTTGGAATGGCGAGCTTGAGTTCGTTGTTGGCGGTCTGCGTCACGGCGATGCCAGTGCCTCGGGTGGCTTGTTCCATTTCCTTCTTCTGGTTTTCCATCCGTTGGGACCAGAGGTAGCCGCCCAGCGCGCCGGCCGCCGCGCCGATGGCCGCGCCGCCGGCGATGGCCTGGCGATTGCCGCCCGTGGCGGAGCCGATGGCCGCACCGGCGAGCGCACCGATGCCGGCGCCGGTGCCGGTGGTCTTCTGCGTTTCGGTCATGCCGGCGCAGCCGGTCAGCAGGATGGCCAGGGCGCAGGTGCTGAGAACGAGTTTTTTCATGGTTTCCCTTTCTTGGAGAGTGGCGAGGAGGAGCGGACGATTATGGGTAACGGCCCCTGCGCGAATCGTTTCCGCATGTAAGGAAGGCATAGGAGAAAAAGTAGCGCAACAGCACGTGGCGCAGCCATTCATTGCTATGGAATTCATAGCAAATGGCCTGCCTTCCGACGGTGCAACAGCGCCTCCAACTACAACAAATCAATCACGTTTCGACGGTTTGCCTTCCCCGGGCCCTTCGTGCGCATCGTCGCCACGGTCGATCTCGCCGCCCTTGCGCCCCGAGAACATCGTCCACCAGACGATGAAGACGAGCACGGCGCCGGCAAGAAAGGCTTCAAGCAGAATCAGGCCCATGAAAAAAGGACTCCTGTGGCGGTTGGGCGGGCCCGCGATCGTAGTGGCAATGATGGCGGGCTGCTCGTTCGGCCCGCGCACGCCCGATGTTGCCGCGCCGCCCAGTGTGACGCCACCACCCCTGCCACCGCTCACTGGCTCGCTGGCGCATCCCAAGAGCCGCTGGGTGCCGGTTGCATGGACAGACCTGCCCGGCTTCGGTGACGACCCGCTGCACGAGGGCTGGGTGGCGCTGGTCTCGAACTGCACGCGGCCCAATGCCGCCATCGCGCCGCTGTGCCAGGACGTTCGCCGACTGGCCATCGCGGATGCGCAGACGCAGCGGCAATGGATCACCGAGCGCCTGCAGCCCTACCGCATCGAGTCGCTGAGCGGCCAGAGCGATGGCCAGCTCACCAGTTACTACGAGCCGGTGTACGACGCCTCGCGCCGGCCGAATGCGCAGTTCAGCGTGCCGTTGTATCGCGCGCCCGGCGACATTGCCGTGCGCAAGCCCTGGTACACGCGCCAGCAGATCGAGACCTTGCCGGAGGCGCAGGCTGCATTGCGCGGCCGAGAGATCGCCTTCCTGGCCGACCCGATCGACGCGATGATGCTGCATATCCAGGGTTCGGGGCGCCTGCGCCTCACCGAGGCCGACGGCTCGCAGCGCGTGGTGCGCGTGGCCTACGCTGCCACCAACGACCAGCCCTACAAGAGCATCCAGCAATGGCTGACCAATCAGGGCGTGCGCGCCGGCAAGTGGCCTGACGACACCAAGGACTGGGCCGCGGTGAACCCGCAACGCGTGCCGCAACTGCTGTGGAGCAACCCGCGCTATGTGTTCTTCCGCGAAGAAGAGCTGACTGAATTGGAGGCCTCGGCCGGTCCGCGTGGTGCACAGGGCGTGCCGCTCACGGCTGGCCGCTCGATCGCGGTCGACCGCGACAGCATCCCGTACGGGACGCCGGTCTGGCTCGCATCGAGTGGCCCGACCGCGCAGTTGCAGAAGTTGGTGGTCGCGCAGGACACCGGCAAGGCGATCACCGGCGCCGTGCGCGCCGACTACTTTGCAGGCACCGGGCCGGAGGCTGGCCGGCTGGCCGCCGGCATGAACCAGCCCTTGCGCCTCTGGGCGCTGTGGCCGAAGCCGCCGGCTCCCTGATCGGTCTCGAGTCGATGTGACCTTGCCCGATGCGGGAGCGCGGTCCGGCCTTGGCGCAGGAAGGTGTGAAGATTTCCTAGCGAGGGCGCCGATGTCGGGTCGGCGGCGCGGAACCGCACTTCAGTGCGGTGACAACGAAGTTGCGGCAGAGGCTGACAATTGCGCGAAGCGCTTGTCATGCCGGCGCCAACACAGCGGGCCCGAGATCGGTGGCCGCAGAAGAAAGATTCGCACCTTCTTCAAAGTCCGATCACGCCGCCATCGTCCTTCGTGATCATCACGGTAGCAGAGCGCGGCCGTGCGGTCGCGCCGCCCGGGCCGTAGGCCGCCGCGATGCCGGCGCCGTTGCCGGGCCAATGGCTTTCGTACTTGCTGGCGTCGGCAATGTCGGCAGCGGCGGTGTTCTCGCCGGGGTGCTGGATGTTGATGAACAGGGCCTTGCCATCGGGTGACTCGGCCAGGCCCGTCACTTCGGCGCCCTTCGGCGCGGTCAGGAAGCGCTTGAAGATGGTGTCGTTCATCTTCTTGCCGGCATAGGTCGTGACCGTCACCGGCGCGGTGCCGGCGGTGCCGGGCTTGCCGTTGGCCTGGTTCACCACGTCGACCTTGCCGCCGTCGCCGTACGTGCCGGGCACTGCTGCCAGCAGCATGCAGTTGGTGACGTCGTAGTAGGCGTTGTCGTCGGTCTCGATCCAGAGGATGCCGCTGGCGCGCGAGAACCAGCAGCCGTCGGGCTTGGAGAGGTCGTTGAAGTCCGACAGGCCCGACAGGTTGACGTTCTGCTGGTAGTTGGCGTCGTCCAGCCCGGCATCGGCCTTGGCCTGGCTGCCGAAGAGATAGATGTCCCAGTTGAAGGTGGTGGCCGAGGCGTCGTTGCCGGTCTCGCGGATGCGCATGACCTGGCCGTTGACGTCGCCCTTGTTGGCCTGCGCCGCCGCGTTCTGCGCGGTGATGCCCTTGTTGTCGAGCCAGTAGCGCGGGAAGGCCGGTTCCACGTCGGGGTTGGGGACGTTGTTGCTGCTGAGGGTGCCGACGTTGCCGCGGTCGGGGTTCTCGGTCATGGTGATGTAGATCTCGCCATTGAGCGGGTTGACTGCCGTCCATTCCGGGCGGTCGCACTTGGTGGCGCCAGCGGCGTCGGCGGCCAGGCGCGCGTTGACCAGCACGTCGGCCAGGTCGGCGAAGGCGTAGGCCGTGTTGCCCGACACGACGGTGTTGCTCAAGTCGAGTGGCAGCCAGGTGCCGGTGCCATCGGCGTTGAACCTTGCGGCGTAGAGCGTGCCGTCGTCAAGGTACTTGGCGCCGGTGGCGAGGCGGTCCGCCGGGTTGGCGTCGGCGGCGCTCCATGTGGCTTTCGAGACGTACTTGTAGACGTACTCGCTGCGCGAATCGTCACCCATGTAGAAGGCCAGCGGCTTGCCGACGACCGGGTTGCTGGGCCATGCGCCTTCGTGCGCGAAGCGGCCGAGTGCGGTGTGCTTGACGGGGGTCGATGTGGCGTCATACGGGTCGATCTCCACCACCCAGCCGAAGGTGTTGTGCGAGTTGCGGAAGTCGTCCGTGCCGTCGGTCGACGTGCCGGTCTTGCTGGCGTTCCAGCGCTGGTATTCGGTGTTGGTTGCATCCGCCGGCACCACGGTCGACCAGCGCTGGCCGCCGGTCACGTTCTGCCTCAGGCCGATGCGCTTGAAGGCGGTGAGTTCCTTGGCGGTGCGCACTGCGTCGTCGGTGGCGGAGCGGGTGAAGAAGCCGGCGAAGTTCTCCTCGCAGGTGAGGTAGGTGCCCCAGGGCGTGTAGCCGCTGGCGCAGTTGCCGATCATGCCGCGCGCGGCAGTGCCGTCCGGCGAGTAGAGGGTCTTGAGCAACGCGGAGCCCTTGGCCGGGCCGCCGAAGACCATCGGCGTGCGTGGCGTGATGCGGCGGTTGAAGGTGGTGTTCTTGACGACGGCGAGCTTGCCGTTGCTGCGTGCGAGTTCGACCACGGCGGCGCCGTGCGCTTCGACTTCCTTGAGGGCTTCGGCTTCGGGACGGGCGCCGGAAGAGGCATTGGTCTGGCCGTTCGGATGCATGAAGGCCACGGTGCCGTTGATGGCCTCGTGGTTGATGCACATCAGGGCGCGTTCGGTGGCCGACACGGAAGGCTTGCCGTCGGGCGTCAGGCCGAAGAAGTGCATGCCGTCATGCTGGTCGCCGCTGCGGCGGGCGAAGTCGGCGTCGGTGCCGTCGTTCCTGTAGTCGCCGACGGCCGGGTCGATCGAGTCGCCGGTCGCGTAGATCACGGTGGCGGTGTAGCCGGCCGGGACGACGACGGTGTCGGCGAGGCTCTTGCTGACGGCATTGAAGCCGAGGGTCGGGCCGGCAGGGGGTGCGGGGGTGGGGGTGGGGGTGGGGGTGGGGGTGGGGGCAGGCGCCGGTGCCGGCGCGGCTGCCACGAGGGGGAAGCCATTGCTGCCGCCACCACCGCAAGCACCCAGCGCCAGGGGTCCGATCGTGGCGGCTGCCAGGGCGCCGACGCCGCCGCGCAGCACATGGCGGCGGTGCATGCGCGTTGCGACGAGCTCATGCAGCGCGGTGTTGCTGCTGGGGTTGTTGTCGAGATCGTCGGGGTCGACGTACGGATGCGTTTCTGTGGGGTGTGTCATCGTGGGTTCAGGGCGGACGGAAACCTGAACTTAACGACCGTATGTGTAGGTTTCGTGGCACCCGCACAGGCCGCACCTGCGAGTGGATCGAGTCCGGATGGCAATGCCACGCCGACTCGCGAATGTTTTGGGTCATGATTCATTTCCTTCCACGAGACACACACCAATGACGACCCTTACCACCGGCTTGATCGGCCTCGGCGCCATGGGTGGCGGCATGGCGCAATCGCTGCGCCGCGCCGGCCATGCCCTCCATGTTTTCGACGTGCGGCCCGGCGTGGCCGAGGCCTTCGCGAAGGAGGGCGGCCATGCCTGCGCCACGCTGGCCGAACTGGGTGCGGGTTGTGACATCGTGGTGTCGGTGGTCGTCAATGCGGCGCAGACCGAGAGCGTGCTGTTCGGCGCGGACGGCAGCAGCGGCGTCGCGGCCAGCATGAAGCCCGGCAGCGTGTTCGTGATGTGCTCGACGGTCGATCCGAACGTGTCGATCGCCTTTGAGTCGCGGCTGGCCGAGAAAGGGTTGCTCTACATCGACGCGCCGATCTCCGGCGGTGCGGCCAAGGCGGCCAGCGGCGACATGACCATGATGACGGCGGCTACTCCCGAGGCCTATGCCAGGGCCGGCGCGGTGCTCGACGCCATGGCCGCCAAGGTCTACCGGCTCGGCGACAAGGCCGGCGCCGGCAGCAAGGTCAAGGTCATCAACCAGTTGCTGGCGGGCGTGCACATTGCCGCGGCCGCCGAGGCCATGGCGCTCGGCCTGCGCGAAGGCGTGGATGCGGCGGCGCTGTACGAGGTCATCACCCACAGCGCCGGCAACAGCTGGATGTTCGAGAACCGCATGGCCCACGTGCTCGCGGCCGACTACACGCCGCTGTCGGCCGTCGACATCTTCGTGAAGGACCTCGGCATCGTGCTCGACATGGCGCGCGCGACCAAGTTCCCGCTGCCGCTGTCGTCGACTGCGCACCAGATGTTCATGCAGGCCTCGACGGCAGGGTTTGCGAAGGAGGATGACAGCGCCGTCATCAAGATATTCCCCGGCATCGAGTTGCCGAAGAAGGCGTAGCGAAAGAGGAACAACCGCGGAACGGTCTTGCCGGGCCGCCGTGGGATCGCCGGCAGTGCGGGAACGCCACGCGCCGTGTCGCAGAGCCCGCCGACGAGCGCTATCTCTGCACGACGTAGCGCGTCACCACCGGCGGGTCTTCCCCCCGATGAAAAGCCAGCCGCCGCTCCCGCAACGCCAGGTCGGCCGCGGTGGCGCGGTTGAACCGACGCAGATGCTCCGTCCATGACTCGTCGACGATCTGCTCCACGTAGCGCTCGGGTTGCGAGATGTCGTGCAACAGCACCCAGTCGATCGCGCCTTCGCTCAAGCGCGTGCGGCGGGTCTGGTGCATCACGATGAGGAAGGCTGCCGCGCGCGCCGGGTCGATGATGTATTCGACGGTGATCACCACGCGGCCCTCGCCCGGCGCGGGGTGCGCGGGCGCCTTGCTCCAGCCGGGCTGGGCGGGGCTCACGTCGTCATCGGTGCCGTGGTCGCGCACCAGGCGCAGCGCAGTCAGCATCGCCAGCGTGCCGCTCACGGTCGCGATGCACAGGCTCACCTGCAAGGTCGACACCGTCGCGATCTGCCCCCACACCGCCGCGCCGAACGCGGTCGCGCCCATGATCGCCATCTGGTAGGTCGACATGCCGCGCGCGCGCACCCAGTCCGGCAGCGCGAGCTGCGCCGAGACCGAGAGCGAATTGGCCACCGTGATCCACGCCGCGCCGCCGAACATCATGGCCGGCACCGCCACCCACACGTTGGGCGCGAAGGCCATCACCGCGGTCGCGGCCGATTGCACCAGCGTGCCGATCAGCACGAGCTGGTCGCGCTCGTAACCCTGGCGCAGCCGCGGCAGGAACAGCACCGCGATGATCGCGCCCGCACCCATCGCCGCCAGCAGCAGCGTGAAGGTGCCGGCATCGCCGCCCTTCAGCCCGCGCGCCAGCAAGGGCAGCAGCGCGAGCAAGGCGGTCGAGTGCAGGAAGAAGATGGCGACCCGCGTCAGCACCGCGCGCATGCGCTGCGACTGCCAGACGAACTGCACGCCCACGCGCATCGCGCTGATGAGCTTCTCGCGGCCCAGCGGATTGGGCGTGTGCTCGCGCCGCCAGCGCAGCACGATGAAGCCCGAAGCCACCGACATCACCGCGTTCAGCACGAACACCCACAGGCTGCCCGCGCTCGCGATCAGCGCGCCCGCCACCAGCGGCCCGATGATGCGCGAGGCGTTCATCGCGATGCCGTTGAGCCCCAGCGCCGCCGGCAGGTGCGTGCGCGGCACCAACTCCGGCACGATCGCCGAGAACACCGGCCAGCGCAGCGCCAGCCCGATGCCGTTGGCAAAGGTCAGCGCCAGCAGCAGGGGCGCGCTCATCCAGCCCAGGGCGACGGCGACGCACAGCAGGATCGCCACGCCGGCCAGCCAGAACTGCGTGGCCACCAGCCAGCGACGCCGGTCGAGGATGTCCGCCAACGCGCCGCTCGGCAGCCCGAGCAGGAACACCGGCAGGGTCGAGGCGGACTGCACCAGCGCCACCCAGATCGGCGTGCTGGTCAGCGTGGTCATCATCCACGCCGCCGCCACGTCGTTCATCCACATGCAGATATTGGCGATGAGCCAGGTGCTCCACAGCATGCGGAACACGGGGAGCTTGAGCGGGGTCAGCGCGCCGATGCGCGGGGGCGTGGGGCGCAGCGGCTGGACCGAGGTCTCCTCGATGGATATGGGGGGCATGCGTTCTATTGTTATCCGGTCGACCGGGGGGTCGTGATTGCAAGGAAATCCTGGGCTCGGCCGCGCTCCACCCCATCGACCCATCCGGCGCCATGACGCCAGCAGCCAAGGCCCGCGAACAGGTCGATCGGGAGTTGGTTGCCGCCGTATGGCTGCGGCAGGACATGAAGCGCGTCAACCTCGGGGCCGACCTTGGCGTGCGCGTGCAAGAGTACCCCACCGACACGGGCCCTGCCGACCTCATTCTGTTCGTGGGCCGGCAAGGCGGTGGGCGCGACCTTCACCGCCTTCCGCTTGGTCCACCGCCTGCGCAAGTTGCTGGCGCGTGTTCCTTGCATAAATCCGCAAGCTCGGCGAGCAGTCACACCCGGAGTCAATGACCCTACTCACCGCCTCACGACGACGGATGCAACTTCACCGCGCTCTGTCGTGCAGACCCGGACATCCAACCTTCGCTCTGTTCCGTTTGTTGCAATTTTACAACGTCGAGTCAACTGCTTAGAAGTTTGTATTCACTCGCGTGGAGAGTGGCTAAAAAGTTCGTAATCCATCTTCCGCCTCAGATGAAAGGTGCGTTCCGGCAGACGAACGGCCACCACTTTCAACCCGCCGAAGTGACACTTTGTCACCAACAAACCATCGAAAGATTGCAAGGTGCCAGAGGTCCCATCACGCGTGCAATCCCGTGGCTTCACGCTGATCGAGGTCATGATCGCGGTGGCCATCGTCGCCATCCTTGCGGCAGTGGCCCTGCCTTCCTACAACGACTATGTGCGGCGGGGGCAACTCCCGGAGGCCTTCTCCAACCTGTCCGACTACCGGACGAAGATGGAGCAGTACTACCAGGACAACAAGAACTACGGCACCGCCGCGAAGTGCGCCACCGACGCGAGCGCCGCCACTTGGTCGGGGTTCGCGCCGAGCGGTGCGAAGTACTTCACCTACGGATGCGTCACAACCGACAGCCAGCAGGGCTACACGGTCACGGCAACGGGAAGTGGTGGCCGCGCCGTCGGGCACGTCTACGCGATTGACCACAACGGCAATCGCACGACAACGCGGTACCAGGGCACGGACCTGAACGCGTCGTGCTGGCTGACCAGCAGCACGACCTGTTGAGCGTAGGCCAGGCAGACCGATGCGGCAACGTGGCTTCACCCTGATCGAGCTGATGACCGGCATCACCGTGCTGGCCCTGATCCTCGTGTCGGTCATGCCCAGCGTGGCGAACTGGCTCGACAACACGCGCATCCGCAACGCGGCCGATTCCCTGCAGAACGGCCTGCAGACTGCGCGCGGCGAAGCGATACGGCGCAACCAGAACATGTCTTTCTGGCTGGTCGCGGGCAGCGACCCGACCGTCCTGAGCAACGATTGCACGCTTTCCAGCGCCAGCGCCTCCTGGGTGGTCAGCATCAATTCGCCGGTCGCCCATTGCGCGGACGAAGCTTCGACCGACTCGTCGCCCATGCTCGTCGTCGGCCGTGCTGCAGGCGGCGGTCAGGTGACGGTTTCAGCGGTGAAACAGGATGGCAGCGCTGCGACAACCGTCACCTTCGACGGCTTTGGCCGCATCACCAACACGGACCCGATCCGCACGATCGACCTGGGCGGCACCAGCACGCGCAACTTGCGGCTCATGATCTCGGCGGCCGGCTCGGTGCGTCTTTGCGATCCGTCGGTGTCCGACAACAACGATCCGCGCAAATGCATGTGATGACCCGCGCCATGCGTTGCTCTCCCAGGTCGATGGGGCCTGGCCATCGCGATTTGATCTTTCGCGGGTGGCGGGCTGAACGCGGGCCGGCCCTGGGGCCCAGAAGATCTTTCACGCGTGGCATCGCGCTCATCGAAGTGCTGGTCTCACTGCTGGTGTTCGCGTTCGGTGTGCTCGGGCTGGTCGGCCTGCAAAGCACAATGACCCGCGCCCAGACCGAATCGAAGTACCGCGCCGATGCGGCCAATCTCGCGACCGAGGCCATCGGCCGCATGTGGTCCGACCTGGGCATTGTTGCCAGCTACAACGGCGCCGACTGCGCCTCGATCGCACGCTGCAAGGAATGGCAGGACAAGGTCGGCACGAGCCTGCCGCAGGGCACCGGGGCGCTGGACCTGAATACCGGCACCGGCGACGTCACGATCACCGTCCGTTGGACCTCGCCTGGCGGCGAAACCCACAGGTACGTCACCGCCACCACGATCGCCAGGTCGGGCGGCTGAGATGAAAACCCACCCCCGAATGCGCCTGCGGCGTTCCCCCTCAAGGGGGCGCACCCAGCGGCCCGGCAAAGCCGGTTCCGCGGGTGCCCACGAACAGGCGTTCTCGCCTTGGTTTCATGCACCGCGGGTCACGCGATAACGTGGTGGAAAACTGAGATGCGCAGCGCGCTTTCCGAATACCCGCGCAGGCCCCGCCAGGCTGGCTTCACCCTGGTCGAACTGATGGTCGGCCTGGCGCTGGGCATGTTGACGGTGCTGGTCATCTCCCAGGTGTTGATGATGGCCGAAGGCAAGAAGCGCACGGTGTCGATGGGGAGCGATGCGCAAATCAACGGCGCCCTGTCGCTGTACACCCTGCAGCGCGAGATCCAGGCGGCGGGCTATGGCGCGTCGACGAACCCGGCCGCCCTGGGTTGCGTCATCAAGGGCAAATACACCAATCCGGACGCCAGCGCGTCACCATCGTCGACCGACATCAGCATGACCTTGGCGCCCATCGTCATCATCGACGGCGCCGAGGGCACGCCCGACCAGATCGTCCTGCTGCAGAGCCAGACCCCGCGCTTTTCCACGCCGATCCGGATCACGGAAACCCATGACAGGGCGCAGGAGTACTTTCGGGTCCAGTCGTCGCTGGGCGTTGCGCCCGGCGACTTGATGGTCGCCGTCCCGCAAATGCCGAGCGCCACCCACTGGTGCACCCTGTTCAGCGTGACGCACAACACCGCCAGCGCCAACACGATGCTGGGGCCGGACCGCATTCCGCATACGGCGGCGGGCAGCCCCGCCTGGAATCACAGCGAGATCTTCCCCACGGCCAACTATGAAGGCGTGCCGCTCACTGGCGGCGGGGCCAAGAGCTACCTGCTCAACCTGGGAACCCTCACGCAGCGCGTCTACTCGGTGAGCGCGGCCAACAACCTGCAGGTGACCACAACGACCTCGAAGTCGGTCGCCTCGGCGGCCACCGACGTGTACCCGCAGATCGTCAACCTGCAGGCGATGTATGGCAAGGACACCGATGCCAACGGCGCGATCGATCGATGGGACACCATCACGCCCGTCACGCAAGCCGACTGGACCCGCGTGCTCGCGATCCGCGTGGCCGTGGTCGCGCGGAGCAACCAGTACGAACGGGAGCTGGTGACCTCCGCCAGCAACAGTCCCCAATGGGATGTCGGGCTCAGCGAATCCGTCGCCGGCGTGACCACCGCGACCTGCGCTGGCAGCGCCAACAACTGCATCCCGATCAAGGTGGACTTCCTGCCTGACTGGCAGCACTACCGCTACAAGGTCTACGACACGGTGGTCCCCTTGCGCAACATGCTATGGAACTCCTGAGGTGAAGTCCCACCCCCGAAGCGCCTGCGGCGCCTCCCCCTCAAGGGGGCGCACCCCACGGCCCGGCAAAGCCGGCTCCGTGGGTGCCCACGAACGGGCAACGCTGCGCTCGTCCCGGTTCATGCGTCGCGGAATGCGCGCCAGCGTCACGGAAAACTGATGACAAGCCCGCGCTTCTTGCAACGGGCCCGGCGCCGCGCCGCGCAGCGCGGTGTCTCGCTGCTGTTTGCGATGCTGACACTGGCCGCACTGATGCTCACGGCCCTCGCATTGGTGCGATCGGTAGACACCAATACCTTGCTGCTCGGCAACATCGGCTTCAAGCAGGACGCCACCGCTGCCGCCGACCAGGCGACGCGCCAGGCCATCGCATGGCTGACCACCCACTCTGCGAGCCTGAACACCAACGCGTCGTCCGGCTACTACGCCAGCACCCTCGAACTGGCTTCCGATGGCGTCACGGTGAAGCCGCCCGTCGACGTCACGGGCCGGCAGCAGGCCAGCCTCAACCGACAGTTGATCGACTGGGACAACAACAACTGCCGATACGCCACCAGCGGCACCTACACCAGTTGCGAGCTCAAGAGCGCCAGCCTCAGCGACATCAACGGCAACCAGGCGAGCTACGTGATCTTCCGCCTCTGCTCGAAGCCCGGCGCCTTCCCTGCCGACACCACGATCAGCTGCGCCACGCCGCTCGCGAGCAGCGGTGGCGTCACCACGTCCAAGGAAGCGTGCGACTACGGCCGCTGCCCCATCACGGCCACCAGCGTGCAGCCGTACTACCGCGTCGTGGTGCGGGTCCTGGGTGCGCGCAACACCGCGAGCTTCACCGAGACCATCGTGCACTTCTGACCGCAGCGAAGAAGAAGACCATGAACACTTCGATCGCCTCACGACGCACCGTGCTGCTGCCTGCTTGCGCCTTGCTGCTCGGCGCCATCGCATCGGTGGTCGGCGCCACCGACATATCGAGCCAGCCGCTGGCGACGCTGCCCAAGGTCAAGGCCAAGCCGAACCTGATGTTCATCCTGGACGATTCGGGCTCGATGAACTACAGCTACATGCCCGACGAGCTGGGCGAGTCATCCAGCGGCACTGACGAGCCCTACACCAACTGGCGCGGCTACTGGTCGGCGCAGTGCAACGGCCTGGCCTACGACCCTGATCCGGCTCAAACCTATCCGCCGCCGCTCAAGGCGGATGGCACGAGCTACCCCAACGCGACGTATCCCAATGCGAAGAAGGATGGCTACACGAGCAGTTCCAGCGATACGACGGACCTGTCCGGCGCCTACTACTACAGCTACAGCGGCAGCCAGCCAAAGATGGGCTGGGTCTACACCACCAGCGGCGTCACCAACAACGCCTTCTACCAGGAGTGTTCGAGCACCAGCAGTTCCAGGTTCACCAAGGTACAGGTGAGCAGCCTCACGGCGGCGGACAAGGTGAAGTACGCCAACTGGTACTCGTACTACCGCAAGCGCTACCTGTTGATGCGCACCGCCATGGGCCGCGCGATCTCCCAACTCGACGAGGGCTACCGCGTCGGCTTCAGCACCATCCACGACACCCGCGCGGTGGATGGAAGCAACTCGGTCTCGAATGACATGGGCTACTTCCGCGACGTCAAGGACTTCGACGCGACGCAGAAGACGCGCTTCTACAGCAGCCTCTACGGCGCGACCCCGGGCGACTCGACACCGCTGCGCACGGCGTTGTCGAAAGCCGGCCTCTACTACGCCAGGAAGGCGCCCGGCCAGACCTACGACCCGGTGCAGTACGCCTGCCAGCGCAACTACACGCTGCTGTCGACGGACGGCTACTGGAATGGCGGCAAGGGTGTGCGGCTCGACGGCGCCACGATCGGCCAGCAGGACGGCACCGAAGCCAGGCCGATGAAGGACGATGCCACGATCACCGTGACGTCCGTAACGCGTTACACCGCCCCTGCGAGCAGCACCGAAATCAAGTCGCAGGCCAGGACCTTCGACTGGACGCGCACCGAAACCACCGTCTCGAGGAGCTTCAGTTTTGGCTGCCTTCTTCAGGGTGGGTACGCCGTAACGAAGCAGACCCAGACCTACAACCAGACATCGCAAACACAAACCTTCAGCACGCCGCGAACCGCCACCGCCTCCTACCAAAGCACCGTCGTGACCACCGATGGCGTGGTCACATCCGGCCCGACCAGCAGCGCCGAAACCCTCTCCGGTTGGACTTACACAGGCACCGCCGCGACCGCGACGGTCAACGGACCCGACAAGGGCGCGCCCGGGCCCAACAGCTACACCGACAGCGGCCCCGCCACTTCGGCCGGCTGCCAGGGTACGGCCGGCAACGGCCAGTCGAGCTACTCGACCGGCTCCGGCGCCTGGAGCGCCTGGTCAGCCCTGGTCACGACCAACACCACGCCAGCCATCGGGGCCTATGACAACGGCGTGGTCGCCACGACCAGCACCAGTTCAGGTGGCACGGCCGACACCCTGGCCGACGGCGCCGAGTACTTCTGGAAGAGCGACCTGCGCACCACGGCGCTCGGCAATTGCACCTCCACCACCAGCTCAGGCCAGGACCTTTGCAGCAACATCGTGCCCACGTTGGGCAGCGACACCGCGACCTGGCAGCACATGAACACCTACACCATCGGGCTGGGGGTGAGCGGCACGCTGCCCTACGACAAGAACTACCTCACGCAGACCGCCGGCGCCTACGTGAACCTCAGCAACGGCCCGACCAACTGGCCGCCACCCAGCAACACCCAGAACTCGAACGGCACTGAAGACGCGCGCAACGTCGACGACCTCTGGCATGCGGCGGTCAACGGGCGCGGCCAGTACTACTCGGCACTCAACGCATCCGCACTGACCGAGGCCATCAATGGCGTGGTCACAGCCGTGCAGGCCGTATCGGGCTCTGCCTCGGCCGCCTCCACCAGTTCGCTGGAACTCGTCGCCGGCGACAACAACAAGGTATTCGGCGCCAGCTACACCACCGCGGCCTGGACCGGCGACCTGAAAGCCTACGCGCTCACCGGCGAAGACGCGTCCATTGGCGACACCCCGCTGTGGTCGGCGCAGAGCCTGCTGGATGCCACGGCGGCATCGGCACGCAAGATCTATTTCGGCAACGGCAACGTGCGCCAGGACTTCCAGTACGCCAACCTCAGCGCCACGCAGAAGGCCTACTTCGACAACATGTGCTCGAAGTCGGTCCAGGCGGCGCAGTGCGCCTCGCTGTCCACCTCGGACAAGGCGCTGGCCGAGTCAGGCACCAACCTGGTCGCCTGGCTGCGCGGCACGCGCACCTACGAGAGCACCAGCGCGGGCGTTGCAGCGCTCTACCGCAAGCGTGACCATGTGCTGGGCGACATCATCAACGGCGCACCGCAGTACGTGGGCAAGCCGCCGTTCAACTATGCGGACAGCGGCTACGCCAACTACGCCAGCGCCAGCGCCACCCGCACGCCGGTGGTGTACGTGGCCGCCAACGACGGCATGCTGCATGCGTTCTCGGCAGCCACCGGCGTCGAGCTGTGGGCCTACGTGCCGACCGCGGTCATGCCCAATCTCTACAAGCTGGCCGACACCAGCTATGCCAGCAGGCACCAGTACTACGTCGATGCAGCGCCGGTGATCGGCGACATCAAGGTCGGAAGCAGCTGGAAGACGATCCTGGTCGGCGGGCTCGGCAGTGGCGGCGCCGGGTACTACGCACTCGACATCACCGACCCCGCCAACCCTCTGCCGCTCTGGGAGTTCACCAACACCAACCTCGGCCTGACCCATGGCAACCCCATGATCACCAAGCGCGCCGACGGCACCTGGGTGGTGGCATTGACTTCCGGCTACAACAACACCGCCGGCGACGGCAAGGGACACCTCTACCTGCTGAATGCCAACACCGGCGCCCTGCTGCTGGACATCTCCACCGGCGTCGGCAGTTCCACCGACCCGAGCGGCCTGGCAAAGATCAACGCCTGGGTCGGCAACACCACGGACAACACCGCCCAGCGCTTCTATGGCGGCGACCTGAAGGGCAACCTGTGGCGCTTCGACGTCGACAACCTGGTCCTCCCCAACCAGAAAGCCCTGCTGCTCGCCCGGCTGCAGACCAACGCCAGCACGCCGCAGCCCATCACCACCAAACCGCAACCCGCTGAAATCTCCGGCAAGCCGGTGATCGTCGTCGGCACGGGCCGTTACCTCGGCACCACGGACATCGAGGACACCGCCGTGCAGAGCGTCTACGCGATCAAGGATCCGCTGACCGCCACCGGCTGGGACGACGTGCGCGCCAGCAACGCTTTCGTGTCGCAAACACTGAGCTTGAACCGCGATGGCAACGGCAAGGCCCTCACGGCGTCGATCAGCGACAACCCGGTCGACTGGACCACCAAGGCCGGATGGCGCGTCGACCTGCCTCAAGCGGGTGAACGCGTGAGCAGCAACATGGTCACGCAGTTCACGACACTGGCTTTCGCCTCGACCATTCCGACGGGCAATGCCTGCGACTCCGGCGGCTCGTCGTGGATCTACTTCCTCGACATCACCAACGGCGGCGTGATCACCTCCAACCCCGTCGGCGCGCTGTTCAGCAGCAACTCGCTGATCGTGGGCCTGAGCTGGGTGCAAACCAGCAGCGGCAACTCCAAGATCGTCGTGCAGGGCAGCAGTGGCGACAGGACGACCGGGGCGCCGCAGGTTGATGGGTCTGGGCCCAGCGGGGGTGGGGCTCGGCGGACGTCTTGGCGGGAACTGGTGGATTGAAATGAAACGTCTGCACTCAAGCCGGTGTGGCCTGGACGATGTAGCCGATCTGCTGAAGGCGCCTGCTGAGGCGATTGGTCACGGTCTGCTTGTGCACGTCCAAGCCTGCACAGCGCGGATAGATGACTTCCATGATCGCCTCCAATTGCGGCGACATCGGCGTGCGGCCCACGTTATCGGAGTCTGAAATGCGTGCTCAGGGGCGCCAAGCCCCAGGCGACAGTACGGGGTGCTCGTGAGGCCGCGGGTCCAACTGAAATACGGGTTCGAGGCACCAAGTACAAACCGACCTCTGTGCCGGACGCCGCGCTCGAATTACACATCCGTTTCATGCGTCGCGGAAGACGCGCCAGCGTCATGGAAAACTGAAATGAAACGACTGCATTCAAGCTGGTGTGGCCTGCACGGTGTAGCCGATCTGCTGCAGGCGCCGGATGAGGCGGTTGGCGGTCTTGGTGACGTTGGCGCGGTCGAAGTGAGCGGCTCCCAGGTCGTGCCATTCGGTGCCGTCACGCAACATGTGCCAGGCTGCGGTGAGCATCGAGGCGGCCACGGCGATGATGGCCTTCTTGGCGCCGCGACGAGCGCGCAGGCGGTGGAACTGGGCTTGCAGATAGCTTCCCTTGACCTTGATGGCGGACCAGGCGGCTTGCACCAGCGTGGTCTTGAGCCACTTGCCGCCGCGGCGCAGGCGGGTGCTGCGGCGCTTGCCGGCGCTCTCGTCGTTGCGCGGGCACATGCAGGCCCAGGACAGCAGGTGCCCCGGTGTGGCGAAGCGCGACATATCGATGCCGATTTCGGAGACCACCACATTCGCGTTGACGCTGCTCAAGCCGGGCATCGTGCTCAACAGCTTGGCGGCGGCTCGAAACGGCTCGAGCCCCAGGCCCACCTCCTTTTCGATGTCGGCGATGGCCTTGTCCAATGCGTCGATGTGGCCCAGGTGCAGCTTGAGCATGAAACGATGGTGCGCGCTGGCGCGCCCGCGCAGCGCTTCAATCAGTTCGCTACGGCTGGCCTTGACGCGGGTCGTGATGCAGGAGGCCAGGCGTTCGGCATCGCTCTGACCCTCGATGAGGGCTTGCAGGACTGCGCGTCCGCCCTTGCCCAGGATGTCGCTGATCACGACGCTGAGCTTGAGGTTGGCATCCTCGAGCACCTTCTCGATGCGCTGCACGTGCGAGGCACGCTCGCGCACGAACTGCTTGCGGGTACGCGTGAGCGAGCGAAGCTCCTGCACGGCAACGGGTGGCACGAAGCTGGCCCGGATCAGCCCATGCGCGAGCAAGTCCGCCAGCCACATCGCGTCGTTCACGTCGGTCTTGCGCCCGGGGACGTTCTTGACATGCGCGGCGTTGGCCAGGACGAGCTCGAAGTGACCTTCCAGCACGTGCCATACCGGCTTCCAGTACACGCCGGTGGCCTCCATGCCCACGTGCTCGACGCCGAAGGAGTCGAGCCAATCGGTCAGGGCCAGCAGCCCCGAGGTCGTGGCGTGGAAGGTGCGCACTTCCTGCAACGGAGGGCCGTCGCCGGCAATGCGTACGCACGCCACCACGGTCTCCTTGTGCACATCCAGACCTGCGCAGCGCGGATAGATGACTTCCATGATTGCCTCCGTGTCGCGGCGACATCGGCGTGCGGCCCACGTTATCGGAGTCTGAAATGCGTGCTCAGGGGCGCCAAGCCCCAGGCGACAGTACGGGGTGCTCGTGAGGCCGCGGGTCCAACTGAAATACGGGTTCGAGGCACCAAGTACAAACCGACCTCTGTGCCGGACGCCGCGCTCGAATTACACATCCGTTTCATGCGTCGCGGAAGACGCGCCAGCGTCATCGAAAACTGATATGAAGGGTCGGGCTTGAATCTTGTTTGGTCGGTCTTGGAACCTCAGTTCTGCGGAAATCGTTCGACGACCTGGTTGACGATCCTGAAGGATCAAAAACCGTTGCAAAGTACGCCGTCCAGAAACTCGGTATTCCCGATGCCATCACCGGCAATGCAGAGTTGAACCGCTGGCTTACAGGCAACTGGAAAATCAGCGAGGACTCGCGGCCGGCCCCGCTGAACAAATGAAAAAGCCGCCCGGAGGCGGCCTCATTGAGAGCGCTGGTGGATCAGCCCTTGCACGATCCCGGCAAGTACCGCTTATCGAGCGGATTCGTGGCAGCCGGGCCGCACTTCCACGATGCGATCGCCTTGCCGCCATCGGTGGTCGGGGCGAGCGCCGTAGTGCCCGCTGCGTCCATGTACGGGGTCAGGCTGATGGAATTCGTTGTTGCACTCGTGGTGCCGCCGAGGTTGGTATTGTTGCCCACGACGGTGATTTGACCGGCCGTGCCAACCGAACCCGAGGTCACGTATTTAGTGGCCGTGAAGGTGCATGGCGTCGCTGCGAGCGCTGTGACGACACTGGGGGTTGGCGAGGACTGCACCAGCTCAGTCACTGACGTGCGACACGACGACGCGGCATCGATCATCTCTGCGACTTTCGCGCGCACTGTGTAGTCTTGATAGGCCGGCAACGCGACTGCGGCCAGGATACCGATGATCGCCACGACGATCATCAGTTCGATCAGGGTGAAGCCCTTTTGCACACTGCGTGAGATAGACCTTCGATTCATTCGCTTACTCCAGTTTGGTTGAGAGAGGCCCGGGAGCCTCCCCGGAGCGGATTCCTGATTGCAGCATCTGTGCCAGACAGCGGCAACCTTGTCCCAAGGCACTTCGGGAGCGGATCTGTTGACATTCCCCTTACAGGATCTGACGTAACACGCCGGCTGAGCCCCACACCTCGTGACATTTTTTGTCAATCGACCCAGTTACGTCAGTACCGGCGCGCTCAAAGTGTCAGCACCGCAGCCGCCTTCAACCACCGAATATCCCGCGGATCCACCTTCTTGGCCTTCCATCCCGCCGACAGCGCATCGATCTGGCTCATGATCTCTTCGGTTTCGGCCGGCTTGGTGTGGGTGATGTAGATGGGGTAGTTCTTGCCAGGCCCGATCTGCGCCAGTTCATGGGCCAGCGTGGTGGGCGAAAGGTGCAGGCTGCGTCGTGCCAATGCCTGTTCCCGGTTGCTGAAGGCCGTCTCGATCACCAGGATGCCCACGTCGAGCTGGTTCACGCGATTCCAGAAGGGTTCGTTGCGTTCGGTGTCGCCGCTGAAGACCCAGTGCCGCGTGCCCTTCGCGCAGCGGACCGCGTAGCCGCAGGCCGGCACGGTGTGCACGGCCGGCAAGACCTCGATGTGCTTGGGCTGGCTGCTGCCCAGTTGCAAGGTTTCCCCGATGGTGACCGGATGAAAAGTGACGAAAGGCGAGTCGGTGCTGGGGATGCTGGCGAAGTCCGGCCAGATCACGTTGTTGAAGACGTGCGCGCGCAATGCCTCGATCGTGGCGCGCAGCGCATGCACGCGCAGCGGCTTGGTGCGCAGGCTGGCCACGGTGTCGAGCATCAGGGGCAAGGCAGCGATGTGATCGAGGTGCGAATGGGTCAGCAGCACATCGTCGATGCTCGCCATTTCTTCCAGGGTGAGGTCACCCACGCCGGTGCCGGCGTCGACCAGGAGATCGTTGTCGATCAGGAACGAGGTCGTCCGGCAGTCCTTGGCAATGGCGCCTGAGCACCCCAACACTCGCACCTGCATCTTGCAGCCGCCTCTTCTCTTGAACGCTATTTGGAATCGAACCGGGTTGCGCCGTCCCATTCCGGGTCAAAGGGCCGCAACTTCATTGAGGCTAAACGCTCGGCATACAACCGGTAAAGGACTTTTTTGGCATCCCGCGCCAGCAACAAGTCCAATGCTGTCTGCGCTTCGTCAGGCTGTTGCGTTTGGTACGCCCCCAGCATCCGGGTCCATAGGCGGAGATGATTTTCCTCGTCCTCGGTCATCCCGGCCGCGCGGCCTGCGGGCGAATAGATGGTGACGGCCTGGTGCCGACCCTTGACGCGCACCCGGTCCAGTTCCTGCCACGCGAAGAGGGGGGCCGCCTGCATGGTGGCCTCGCTGGCGACGACGGTTTCGCCGTAGGTGCTGCCGAGACCCTCCAGCCGCGACGCCAGATTCACCGCATCGCCGACCACCGTGTAGCTGCGCCGCACGGCGGAGCCCATGTCGCCGACGCTCATGACGCCGGTGTTGATGCCGATGCCCACGCTGACTTCCGGCCGGCCGGCCTGCCGATTCTGCTGGCTGAGTTCGCGGATCGATGCGGCCATGTCGATGGCGGCCTGGACGGCGAGCGCCGCATGGTTGGGCGCGTCCACCGGTGCGCCCCAGAAGGCCATGACGCAGTCGCCCATGTACTTGTCGACCGTGCCGCCGTATCGATTGATGACTTGCGTGAGGCGGTTGAAGACGGTGTTGAGGAACTCCTGCAGTTCCTGCGGCGACAGTTGCTCCGAGAGGTGCGTGAACCCGCGCATGTCGCAGAACATGACGGTGAGCTCCTTGCTTTCCGCGCGCATGCTGTATTGCCCCGGCCGCTCGAGCATCTTCTCGACCAGCTCCGGCGGCACGTAGGTACCGAACAGGTTGGCCAGCCCGCGCCGGCCGCGCTCTTCCACGAAGTAGCCCCAGCCCATGTTGACAGCGAAGGCCATGGCCATCATGAGCATCGCCGACGCAATGGGCAGGACGAGTCCGGCGGACACGAAGAGCCATGCATTCAGGCCCACCACGGCCGCGAGGGTCGAGGCGAAGAGAAGCACGGCGCGCCACATCCTCAGCAGCGAAAGCCCGATCGCAAGAACCACTCCAGCGATGACGAGCACGGCCACTTCGTAGCCCCGCGCGTAGTCCGGCACGGCGAGCAGCCGGCGGTCGAGCAGGGCGGAGACCACATTGGCATGCACTTCCACGCCCGGGAACGTGGCGTTCGTGGGCGTGGCGCGCAGGTCTTGCAGCCCGGGCGCGGTGGTGCCCACGAGCACGATCTTGCCCTGCAGATCGCCGGGCGGAAGTGCGCCGGCCAGCACCGCGGTGGCAGGGACGTAACGGAACGAGCCGCCCAAGGCGCCGCCCGGCCCGCGATAGGGAATCAGCATGCGCGCGCGCTGGTCGACCGGCGCACGCAACGCGTTGTGTCCGTCGCCCAACAGCAGCGCCTGGAGAGGCAGCCGGTCATCCTCGGTGCCCAGGGGAAACGAGGCAAAGGTCGGCGTGACGCCTGACATGCCCGATGCCAGGCGGAAGATCGCCAGCCCGAGCGATTCGTAATACCCCGCCGCCGCCGCACCTCCTTCATACCGGGCGATCAAAGGGGCAGCGCGCAACAGTCCGTCGCTGGTCGATCCAAGGTCCGCATTGATGAATCCGGCGGTCGTTGCCGCCTGCGCGAGCACCGCGATGTTGCCGCCAAACCCGTTCCACTCCGGCGCATACGCCCCATGCGCAGGAAAGGCAGTCAGCGGCAGCACCGGGGGCGGCAGCACCCCCTTGGACAGTGGCGTCGCACCCTGCGTGAAGTAGTAGCCGAGCGCCACCCGATGGCCCTGGATGGCGCGTGCGAAGCTGCCGTCGTAGTCCAGCGAAAATTCGAGCCGCCCGATTTCCCTTGCCAGCGCCGCGTCATCCCGCAGCGGGCCGCGCGACAACTCGCGCAGGTTGGCCAGGCCGGAACTCTTGTCGACTTCCGCGAACACGACGTCGAACCCCACCACCGCTGCCTTTTGCCGGCCCATGAGCTCATTCGCCAGGCGTGCAAGCTGGTGGCGCCCCCAGGGCCATTGACCGATCGCCTGGATGCTCGCGTCATCGATGTCGACGATGACGATGCGCGGGTCGAGTGTCTGCGGCATGGTGGCCCGCAGGCGCCAGTCGTAGATGTAGCTGTCGAGGCTGTCGATGAACGGCCGCCGTGGCTGACTGACCGCATGCACCAGCACCAGCGCCATCGGCACCAGCGTGATGAGGATGCGCCGCCAGTGTTTCAGCAGCGCAGCCATTGCGCGCCGGGATCAGGTGTGGACGAATTGCATCCGGGTGCCGCCGAGCTCCAGCACATCGCCGTCCTGCAGGGCGACGGCATCGGCGCCCAACGGTTCGCCGTTGAGCACGGTACCGCCGTCGATCGGCGCCACCACATAGCCCTGCAGCCGACGGGTGACCGCGGCAACCGCGACACCGGGCTTGCCGATCGTGGTGACCACCTTCTGCAGCGAGAGCTCGCGTCCGGCGCCTGCACCGGTGAGCACGCGGATGACCGCAATGCCGCTGGCGGGCGCGAGCGGCGACATTTCAGTCGGCGCAGCGGACAAGGGAAGCGGCATCGGCGCCGACGAGCCCGGACCCCGCACGAAACTGCCGCTTTCATGCGCGGCAATGGTGGCGATGTACCGGATCTTGTACTTGCCGACTTCGATGACGTCGTTGTGCTCCAGCGCCTGCTTCTTGATGGCGCGTGCGTTGACGTAGGTGCCGTTGGTGCTGTTGAGATCTTCAAGATAGACGTCGCTGCCGATCATGTGCAGAACGGCATGCTCCCCGCTGATCGCCAGATTGTCGATCACGATGTCGTTGTAGGGCCGTCGCCCGAGGGTCGTGCGGTCCTTGGCAAGCGTGACTTCCTTGATCACGACTCCGTCGATCGAAACGATCAATTTCGGCATGGCCGACTCCTGGATCTCAGTACGTTTTCAATGCATCAGCACAACACGCGCCAACCTACTGCCCAAGCAGCCCTGTCAAGCGGCGATATCGCGCTCTGAAATGTTACCGGCACGAGCAAGAACAACAGAAATGTTGTCCCTTCCGCCATTCTCGTTTGCAATTTCAACCAACATTGTTGCTTTTTCTGACAATTCTGTGTGTTGCGACAAAAGCGAGAAAAGCTGCTCCTCTAGAACCATTTCACTCAGTCCGTCCGAACATAACAGGTACAGGTCGCCGGAGCGAACGCTGTGCTCGTGCATTTCAAGGTCGACGTGGCGCTCGATGCCCAAAGCCCGCGTCACCAAGTTGCGATGTGGCGACAGCGCGGCCTGCGCCGGGGTGATGACACCGGCGTCGATCTGCTCCTGCAGCAGGGAGTGATCGCGTGTCAGCTGCTCCAGCCTGCCTCCCCTCAGCCTGTAACAACGCGAATCGCCGATGTGGCCGACGATGACGCGGTGGGGCCCGAACGCTGCGACGACCAACGTCGTCCCCATGCCCTGGAGTTGTAGATTTGCAACACCGGCCTCGAGGATGGCGTCGTTCGCCTCGTCGACCCCGGCTTGCAACGCGCGACGGACGGTGCGCGCATGGGCCCGTGGACCGGCATGGGCCAGCCAGCGCCCGAAACTTGCCTGCAACAACGCGATGGCCATGCCGCTCGCGACCTCGCCGCCGTTGTAGCCGCCCATGCCATCCGCCAGGATGGCCAGACCCAGCGCGGGGTCGAAGGCAATGGCGTCCTCATTGTTCGCCCGCACTCGCCCGGAATGGGTCAACGCCGCGAATTGCCATGGCAAGGACACGGCCCCAGGGGCATGCACGGCGCCGGTGATTGCCATATGCAGGTCTCTTTCGATTTCAGGTTGCTGCGTGAGCACGCTTCTGCATGGAGCGGCCGACCGCCACCACGAGGGCCGCGCCGGCCGCTGCAGCGGCGTAGTGCAGCCACGCATTCGCCGCCAACACGTCATGCAGCGAGGCATCTTCCACGATCGTCTCGCCACCGACCCAACCGATCAACGCGGCGCCCAGCATCACGATGATCGGGAAGCGCTCCATCACCTTGATCATCAAGGTGCTGCCGAAGATCACCAGCGGAATGCTGATCGCCAGGCCGAGGATCAGCAACACCATGTCGCCGCTGGCCGCCGCCGCGACCGCGATGACGTTGTCCAGGCTCATCACGAGGTCGGCAATGAGGATGGTGCGGATTGCCGCCGCCAGCGATCCGTATTCCTTGCCTTGGCCTTCGTCTTCCTCGTCGTCGCGGAGCAATTGCACGCCGATATACAGCAGCAGCAAGCCACCGGCGATCTGCAGGAATGGCAGCGCCAGCAGCTTGGCGGCAACGACTGTGAGCACGATGCGCAGCACGACTGCAGCCCCGGAGCCGAACATCACGGCCTTCTTTTGCTGCTCCAGCGGCAACGAGCGCGCCGCAAGCGCGATCACGACGGCGTTGTCACCGGAAAGGATGATGTTGATCCAGACGATCTTCATCAGGCCCAACCAGAAATCAGTCGATTGCAGAAATTCCATCCATCGTCCCTCAAGCCCTGGGTCTGGAACCAAAAAAGCGCCCGCAACCAACGTCGCGGGCGCCCTTGTCAGAGGCAGGCAATCAATTTGCCAAGCGCAGTTTACAAACGTGACTTCAGCAGTTTGCCCAATTCCGAGAAGTTGCGTGTTACGGTGAACCCGCACTCTTCCATGATCGCCAGCTTGGCTTCCGCCGTGTCGGCGCCGCCCGAGATCAGCGCACCGGCATGGCCCATGCGCTTGCCGGGGGGCGCGGTGACGCCAGCAATGAAACCGACGATCGGCTTCTTCATGTTGTCCTTGCACCAGCGGGCGGCGTCGGCTTCGTCCGGGCCACCGATTTCGCCGATCATGATGACGGCGTCGGTATCGGGGTCGTCGTTGAAGGCCTTCATCACGTCGATGTGCTTGAGGCCGTTGATCGGGTCGCCGCCGATGCCGACTGCGCTCGATTGGCCCAGGCCGATTTCGGTGAGTTGCGCCACCGCTTCATAGGTCAGCGTGCCCGAGCGCGAGACCACGCCGATGCGGCCCTTGCGGTGGATGTGGCCGGGCATGATGCCGATCTTGATTTCGTCGGGCGTGATCAGGCCGGGGCAGTTCGGGCCGAGCAGCAGCGTCTTCTTGCCGCCAGCGGCTTCCTTGGCCTTCATCTTGTTGCGCACTTCGAGCATGTCGCGCACCGGGATGCCTTCGGTGATGCAGATCGCCAGGTCCAGGTCGGCTTCGCAGGCTTCCCAGATCGCGGCGGCGGCGCCCGGAGGCGGCACGTAGATCACCGACACGGTGGCGCCGGTCTGCGATGCGGCTTCCTTGACCGAGCCGAAGATCGGGATGCTGAAGATCGATTCGCCGGCCTTCTTGGGGTTCACGCCCGCGACGAAGCAGTTCTTGCCATTCGCGTATTCCTGGCACTTTTCCGTGTGGAACTGGCCGGTCTTGCCGGTGATGCCCTGGGTGATGACCTTGGTGTCTTTGTTGATGTAGATGGACATGATGTTCCTTAGGCCTTGGCTTTGACGGCTGCGACGACCTTCTGGGCCGCTTCCGCCATGGTGTCGGCGCTGATGATCGGCAGGCCCGAATCGGCCAGCAGCTTCTTGCCTTCGACTTCGTTGGTGCCCTTCATGCGCACGACCAGCGGCACTTGCAGGTTCACGGCCTTGCAGGCTGCGATCACGCCGGTGGCGATGGTGTCGCACTTCATGATGCCGCCGAAGATGTTCACGAGGATGGCTTCCACGTTCTTGTTCTTCAGCATGATCTTGAAGGCTTCGGTGACCTTCTCGGGGGTGGCGCCGCCGCCCACGTCGAGGAAGTTGGCCGGCTCGCCGCCGAACAGCTTGATGGTGTCCATCGTGGCCATGGCCAGGCCGGCGCCGTTCACCAGGCAGCCGATGTTGCCGTCCAGCGAGATGTAGGCCAGGTCGAACTTGGAGGCTTCGACTTCGGCCGCGTCTTCCTCGTCCAAGTCGCGCAGGGCGACGATCTCGGAGTGGCGGAACAGCGCGTTGCTGTCGAAGTTGAACTTGGCGTCCAGCGCCATGACCTTGCCCTTGCTGTCACGGTTGAGCGGGTTGATCTCGACCAGCGAGGCGTCCGTCTCCATGTAGCACTGGTAGAGCTTCTTGAGGATGTCGACCGTTTGCGCGGTGGAGTCGGCCGGCATGCCGATGCCGTCTGCGATTTCCTTGGCTTGCGCGTCGGTCAGGCCCACCTTGGGGTCGGCCATCACGGTGATGATCTTCTCGGGCGTGTCGTGCGCGACGGCCTCGATGTCCATGCCGCCTTCGCTGGAGGCAATGAAAGCCACCTTCTGCGTGGCGCGGTCGGTCACTGCCGAGACGTAGTATTCCTTGTTGATGTCGGCGCCGTCCTCGATGTAGAGGCGACGGACCTTCTGGCCTTCCGGGCCGGTCTGGTGCGTGACCAACTGCATGCCGAGGATCTCGCCGGCCAGGCGCTTGACGTCGTCGATGCTCTTCGCAACCTTGACGCCGCCGCCCTTGCCGCGGCCACCCGCGTGGATCTGGGCCTTGACCACCCACACCGGGCCGCCAAGCTTCTGGGCGGCCTCGACCGCCTCCTGAACCGTATACGCCGGAATGCCACGGGGCACCGGCACACCGAACTTGGCAAGGATTTCCTTGCCTTGGTATTCGTGAATCTTCATGAGGATGTCTCTCGGAAGAGGATGATGGGACGGGAGATGGGGAGGCTGCTGTCCGGGGGCCGCGTGCGCTGCAGGGCGGGCCGGCGAACAACCGGAGAATGTATCATGGTGCGCTGCACCAACCGCAGGCATTCGCTTGTGGTCAATACGTAGTTTCTCCAGCGAAGTACAACACCATGGCCAAGGTCTTCATCGACGGCGAAGCCGGCACCACCGGCCTGCAAATCCGCGAACGTCTCGCCACGATGCCCGACATCGAGGTGGTCAGCATTGCACCCGCGCTGCGCAAGGATGTGAGCGCCAAGCGCGAGCTGATGGCCGGCGTCGACCTGGTGATCCTGTGCCTGCACGACGATGCGGCCATCGAATCGGTGGCGCTGATCGACCAGATGAGCGGCAAGAAGCCGAAGATCATCGATGCGTCGACGGCGCACCGCGTGAACCCGGCGTGGACCTTTGGCTTTCCCGAATTGGTGGCGGGCCATTGGGAGGCAGTGGCCAGGGCTGATCGCGTGGCCAATCCGGGTTGCTATGCCACCGGCGCCATCGCCATGGTGCGCCCACTGATCGACGCGGGGCTGCTGCGCGCCGACCAACCCATCGCCCTGCCTTCGGTCAGCGGCTTTTCGGGCGGCGGCCGGACCATGATCGAGGCTTACGAATCGGGTGCCGCGCCGGCGTTCGAGACCTATGCACTCGGGCTCAAGCACAAGCACATCCCCGAGATCATGAAGTACACGGGGCTCACGCACCGGCCCGTATTCATCCCCTCGGTCGGCAACTTCAAGCAGGGCATGCTGGTGCAGTTGCCATTGGACTTGGACCAACTGCCCGGCAAGCCGAAGGCCGGCGACCTGCATGACGCTCTCGCGGCCCACTATGCCAAGAGCAACACGCCGGCCCAATACGTGAAGGTGCTGCCACCCACCGATGGCGGCAAGATCGATCCGTTGGCGCTCAACGACACCAATGAACTCGAGATCCGCGTGTTCCCGAACGAAGACCACCGCCACGCGGTCGTCATCGCGCGGCTCGACAACCTGGGCAAGGGCGCCAGCGGCGCGGCGGTGCAGAACCTGGAATTGATGCTGGGGCTCTGAGCCTCGTCGAATCGCTGGAGCGATCGGCCGCAGCAGTGCCGACGCCCGCACGCTGGCGGCGGGGACATTCATGGCATGAAGTACGCCGCGGGCCAATCCCGGTTCGCGCCCCTTCTCAGTCGCTACATATTTGATAGCATCCTTTGCAATTGTGGCGCGCATTTCCGCGGTTCCAGGCGTGCAAATGTGGCTATCATCCGGCGATCCAAACAAGAGGAGCGCCCAACATGACCGCCAAGTTCCAGAAGCCCACGGGCGCGTTCGTCGCCGCTTCGTGGGCCGCACTGTTCGTCGGTGCGATCGTGTTCCTGATCGGGTTGTGGAACGCGTCCATGCAGCTCAATGAAAAGGGCTACTACCTCACTATCCTGATGTACGGCCTGTTTTCCGCGGTGTCCCTGCAGAAGTCGGTGCGCGATCGGCTCGAGGGCATTCCGGTCACCAACATCTACTACAGCCTGTGCTGGGTTTCGTTGCTCCTGTCGGTGGTGCTGCTCGCGGCGGGCCTCTTCAATGCGACCCTGGCGGGGAGCGAGAAGGGCTTCTACGGCATCGCGTTCCTGCTTGCGCTCTTCGGTGCGGTTGCCGTGCAGAAGAACGTGCGTGACATCGCCGCACACAAGGCCGACGCGCCGCAGGTCGGAGACGAACCGGACGTGGCCTGAACCGCAGGCTGAATTCGACCCGCGCTGCGCCGGACTTCAGCGTGTGAGGTGGAAGCCCGCAGCCACCAGGACAGCGTGCACGCCGACGGCGATCCACCAGATCTTGTGCGAGGGCGTGGTCGCATCTTCCAGCGCATCGCCGATGCGCTGGTTGAGCATGGTGCGCAGGGCCGCGTCTTCAGCGCCCGCTGCCGCTGCCCCGAATTCGCCCTGGGTCTGCTGCCAATGCGCCACCATGTCCGACAGCGGCAGCCGCGCGAGCACGAAGCCGATGGCCAGCCGCACCGCCTTGCTTTCGCCCAGCACCGGCTCGAGTTGACGGCTCAGGGTTTCGACGGTGAGCCAGTCCGGCACACGCTGTAGCGCACCGTGCGTGCGCGGCATGGCCTCGATGCGGCCGGCGATGGCTGACGCCAACCGCTGCGAAATGGTGTGACCGTGCGCCCTGACCACCTGCTGCAGCGCCCCCGCATGGCCTTGCTTGACGCCGATGACCAGGTAGAGCGGGATGTACAGCATCAGCAGCATGGCCACCAGCAAGGGCGGCGAGGCCAGCATCGCCAGGACACCGCCGATGCCGCCCGCATGGCCTGCGGACATGCCCGGTCCGTTGAAGCGGCTCAGGTACCAGGCGAACGCGCCGCCGCCGCACAGCAGCGCCAGCAGTCCGCCCACCACAACGGAACTCGCGTAGGCCGCGCCGGCCTTGAGACCGGTGCGCATGAGCGATGGCGAAGCCGCCGATGAAGCATTCGATGACAAGATTCCTCCCGGATTTGCGGTCTGCGCCGCGCCTCCGGATCATGCCAGCCCATGCCAGGAATGGGCACGTTTAATTGTTGTCGTCGGTAGTTTTCAGCGCTTTGGCGACCACATCGGCGGAGAAGCCGCGGGCCAGCAGGAAGCGCATTTGTCGGGCGCGATCGGCCGCGTCAACCGGGGGGGCGCCGAAGCGGCGGCGCCAGACTTCCACTGCGCGGGGCAACTCGGTGTCGCGCAGACCGGCCACGGCTTCGGCAATGGCTTCCGGCGCGATGCCCTTGTGGGCGAGTTCTTGCCGGACCCGCGCTGCGCCCATGCGCGATGCACGCTGGTTCAGCACGGACTGGACCACACGCGCCTCGCTGATGAAGTCCTTTGCGGCGAGCTCGTCGAGCGCCCGGTCCAGGGAGCCGGGCTCTTCTTCGTGCCGCGCGAGCTTGCGCTCCAGTTCGGCGCGTGAATGCTCCCGTTGGCTCAGCAGGCGCAGCGCACGGCCTTTGAGGGAAGGGGCTGCAAATGCCATCGGCTGACGTGGCGTTTACTTCTCAGTCTTGTCGGCCTTGTCAGCCTTCTCGGCCTTCGCGGGCTTGGCCGCAGGCGCCTCCGGGGCATTCGCATCGGCGGCCAGCAGCGGAATGCCCAGTGATTCGCGCACCTTGTTCTCGATCTCGCGCGACAACTCGGGGTTCTCGCGCAGGAACTCGCGGGCGTTGTCACGGCCCTGGCCGATCTTCTCGCCCATGTAGGCATACCAGGCGCCGGACTTGTCGACGATCTTGGCCGTGACGCCCATGTCGATGATCTCGCCTTCGCGGCTGATGCCCTCGCCGAACAGGATGTCGAACTCGGCCGTCTTGAACGGGGGCGAGACCTTGTTCTTGACGACCTTCACCTTGGTTTCGTTGCCGATCGCTTCGTCGCCCTTCTTGATCGTGCCGATGCGGCGGATGTCCAGGCGCACCGAGGCGTAGAACTTCAGCGCGTTGCCGCCGGTGGTGGTTTCGGGCGAGCCGAACATCACACCGATCTTCATGCGGATCTGGTTGATGAAGATGACCATGCAGTTGGTCTTCTTGATCGTGGCGGTGAGCTTGCGCAGCGCCTGGCTCATCAGGCGGGCTTGCAGGCCGGGCAGCGAGTCGCCCATTTCGCCTTCGATTTCAGCCTTGGGCGTGAGCGCGGCGACCGAGTCGACCACGATCAGGTCCACGGCGCCGGAACGCACCAGCGAGTCGACGATTTCAAGGGCCTGCTCGCCGGTGTCGGGCTGGCTGATCAGCAGGTCCGACAGGTTCACGCCGAGCTTCTGGGCGTACTGCACGTCGAGCGCATGCTCGGCATCGACGAAGGCGCAGGTGCCGGCCTGGCGTTGCATCTCGGCAATAACCTGCAGCGTGAGCGTGGTCTTGCCCGAGGATTCCGGGCCGTAGATTTCAATGACGCGGCCGCGCGGCAGGCCGCCGACGCCCAGCGCGATGTCCAGCCCCAGCGAGCCGGTAGAGACCACCTGGATGTCTTCCAGCGCCTCGCCTTCGCCCAGCCGCATGATCGTGCCCTTGCCGAACTGCTTTTCGATCTGCGCCAGCGCGGCCTGCAGTGCCTTGGCCTTTTCGCTGTTCGGGACCGAGATGCTGCTGCCCTTGACGAGTGCGTCCATGAAAAATCTCCTTGAATATCAACGGGTTATGTTTGGTTTTGGCATCTGTGTTTGATAACAGGCTGGATGCTTGAACAGTAGTGTATGCGGCTGTATAAATCCGTAAAGACGATTTTTAGTCAGTTTGCTTTACCATTTGCAGCATGACCACGGCACCCCACGAAGACGACTGGCGCCAGACGCACCTGGGCCGCCTGCTCGGCCATGCGATGCGCCGCTTCGACGAGCGCGTGCTGACGCTGATGGCGCATGACATCGAGGTGCCCCTGGCGCTGTCAAACCTCGCGGCGCGCCAGCAGGTCAGCGCCGCGCACATCCACATCACGCGGCACCTGGCGCGCAACGGCTCGCGCCTGACCGAACTGGCCGATCGCGCCGGCATGACCAAGCAGGCGATGGGCGTGCTGGTGGATCAATGCGAGGCCTGGGGCATCGTCACGCGCGGACCCGATCCGCTCGACGCGCGGGCGCGGCGCGTGACGTTCACCACCGACGGGCTCGCCTGGCTCGATGCCTTTCGCCGCGCCGTCGCGCAGGCCGAGCAGGAGTTCCGCGCCAGCGTGGGCGACGAGGTGGCCACCGTGGTGACGATCGGGTTGGAGGCCTACGCCACTTGAGCGACAGGCCATGGACGCACTTCTAGAATCGGCCTGATACGACTTGCAACCAAGCCCAGAACCAGGCGCAGCGCCGCAGACCGTGCTGTAGCACGCCAAGGCACTCCAACGCAGCGATGTGTTTGGTTGCAGGTCGCATGAAAGCAACATCGCAGGGACGCCACAAGACCAACGGGACACCACCCATGCGAATCCTGATTGCCGAAGATGACCAAGTCCTCGCCGACGCCTTGCTGCGCAGCTTGCGCACCTCGGGCGCCGCCGTCGACCACGTCGCCACCGGCTCGCAGGCCGATGCCGCGCTGATGACCAACAGCGAATTCGACCTGCTGATCCTCGACCTCGGCCTGCCCAACCTGCACGGGCTTGAAATCCTCAAGCGCCTGCGTGCGCGCGGCTCCACCCTGCCGGTGCTGGTGCTGACCGCTGCCGACAGCGTGGAAGAGCGCGTCAAGGGCCTCGACTACGGCGCGGACGACTACATGGCCAAGCCCTTCTCGCTGCAGGAACTGGAGGCGAGGGTGCGCGCGCTCACGCGGCGCGGCATGGGCGGCACCAGCAACGCCATCCGGCACGGTCCGCTGGTCTACGACCAGGCGGGCAGGGTGGCGACCATCGACGGCCGGATGCTCGAGCTGTCGGCGCGCGAACTGGGCCTGCTCGAGGTGCTGCTGCAGCGCGCAGGCCGGCTGGTCAGCAAGGACCAATTGGTCGAGCGGCTGTGTGAATGGGGCGAGGAGGTGAGCCTCAACGCGATCGAGGTCTATATCCACCGCCTGCGCAAGAAGATCGAGAAGGGCCCGATCCGCATCGCGACGGTGCGGGGGCTGGGCTACTGCCTGGAGAAGATCCAGGCGTAGGCGGTCGCGGGCGCCATCAAGGCTGCTTGCGCAGGACGTTCGAGATCACGGCAGCGGATTCGGTTGTCGCGTGAAAGCCGAAGCTGCGGTAGTAGCCGTTCGAGTCATAGCGGCCTGCCGCGACCAGCACGATCGCCGACATGCCGTAGTACGTGTTGGTGGCGCTCAGGTTGCAAGGCAATTGGCTGCCGGTCGCGGCGTTGCTGGCATTCAGCACCATGGCGAACATGTTCTTCCGTGCGGCGGGTTCCAAGTGCTTGACGGTGCCGGAGACCGTGCATGCGCCGGGTACGACGCCCGCGGTGGTCCCGGTGAAGTTGCCTTTCGCGTCCACGGTGATCGACATGTCGAAATCGACCGGACTGTCGACGCGCCAGGTGCCGGCCATGCCGGCCTGGGTGGTCGCCAGGGAGTTCGACTTGCTGTAGCGCAAGGGGCCCAGGAATTCCTGCGTCCCGTCTGCGACGGTGTAGGTACCCAGGATCTGCTCCTTGGCAAAGAAGGCGCCGGAGCCCTTGATCTCGTCGAGCCCCTTGGCGCTGCGCAGGAAGGTCGGACTCTTGAAGGACCATTCGTACTTGGCGACGGCGATGGAGCCGAGGGTCCATCCCGGCGTGCCCTTGCCCATCAGGTAGCCCGATGGACCGATGAAGGTGAGGTTGTTGTCGGCTTCGTAGATGCCTTCGCTGTCGTTGCCTGCGTCCGCAGCCGATCCGCGCTCGGGCTTCGGGGGCAACGGCTCGGTGTCCTTTGCACGGGCGTAGACATCCGGTGCGCTCGGGGCGGGCGCAGCCGGGGCCGTGGCCGGTGGCGCCGGCGCTGCCGAGGCGGGCGTCGGGCTGGCGGGCTCCTGCGCTGTCGGGCTGCTGCTGGAAGGGGTCGTCGTGGCAACGGGGCTCGTCTCGGCCGCTGGCGATGTCGCCGGCAAGAACCCACCACCACCTCCGCCCCCACCGCCACAAGCGGTCAATGTGGCACAGAGCGCCGCTGCTGCGGCAACGGTCCCCAGCGGGTTGGCGCGAGCGCGCAACGGTTCACGATTCAATGGATGACTCCCTGACGTTTCGGATGGCTGAACAGAAGCGCCAACGATAGATTTCGACCGATCACGCCGCCATCGGCGACTTCTGCGCCGATATCTGGAAACTTCCGAACAATTGACAATCCGTTTCTTTTCTGTGGAAAACGTCAATTGAGATTCTTCAATCGCGGCCAGCGCTCGCTGTTCGGTGAGATCCTGGACTGGATGCTCACGCCGCTCCTGTTGCTGGTGCCGGTGAGCATCAGCGTGACCTGGCTGGTGGCGCAGGGCATTGCCAACCGGCCGTTCGACCGCGCGCTCGAATACAACGTCCAGACCCTGGGCACGCTGGTCACGGTCCAGGGGGAGCGCGTGCAGTTCTATTTGCCGCAGCCGTCGCGCGACATCATGCGGGCTGATGACACCGACCATGTCTACTACCAGGTTCGGAATTCCGAAGGCGAATTGCTCGGCGGCGATGCCGACCTGCCGCCGCCGCCGGACGACGAGGCGCCGTCCAACGAGCGCGTGCTGATCCGCGAGGACCGCATGCGCGACGAGACGGTGCGCGTGGCCTACACCTGGGTCCAGCCGCGGCTGCCCGGCGCCGGCCTGGTGCTGGTGCAGGTGGCCGAGACGCGGCGCAAGCAGGAGGTGCTGGCCACCGAAATCATCAAGGGCGTGCTGCTGCCGCAATTCGCGATCCTGCCGCTGGCGATCCTGCTGATCTGGCTGGCGCTGGTGCGCGGCATCAAGCCGCTGTCAGAGTTGGAAGACCGCATCCGCGAGCGCAAGTCCGACGACCTGAGCCCGCTCGACGACAGCGCGGTGCCGGTCGAGGTCGCGCCGCTGGTGGCCTCGGTCAATGGACTGCTGACGCGGCTCAACGAAACCATCGCGACGCAGCGGCGGTTCCTGGCCGACGCGGCGCACCAGTTGAAGACGCCGCTGGCCGGGCTGCGCATGCAGGCCGACCTGGCGCAGCGCGCAGGCGCAAGCGCGGAAGACCTGAAGCAATCGCTCAAGCAGATCGGCCGCGCCAGCATCCGGGCCACGCACACGGTGAACCAGCTGCTGGCGCTGGCCCGCGCCGAAGGCGGTGGCGTCGCGGTGCCAAGGCAAAGTTGCGACCTGGCGCGGATCACCATCGAGGTGGTGCGCGAGGCGGTGCCGCGGGCGATCGAGCGGCGGATCGACCTGGGCTATGACGGCGTCGAGGCTGGCACGAAGGGGGTGATGATCCAGGGCAATCCGACCCTGCTGAAGGAGCTGGTGCGCAACCTGATCGACAACGCGATCAACTACACGCCTTCATCGAGCGAGCGGCCCGGCGTGATCACCGCACGCGTGCTGTCGGACCCCTTCGGTCGGGTCACGCTGCTGCAGGTGGAAGACTCGGGGCCCGGCATTGCCGAGCACGAGCGCGAACTGGTGTTCCAGCCCTTCTACCGCGTGCTCGGCAACGAGGCCGACGGCTCCGGGCTGGGGCTGCCGATCGTGCTGGAGATTGCGCGACACCACAACGCGACGGTGGAGCTTGGCGATGCGCGGCCGGAACGGCAGCAGCATGGTGCATTGTTCAGCGTGCGCTTCCAGACGGGTTGAGTCTCTTCGCGCATCCGGCCCGGGCCTGGACTCTGTCAGAGGCCTTCGTGTTCGCTGTGGGGCGCGGATGGGTCGTTCGACGCAGCGGGCGAGGTCGGGGTTGCCGATGGCGCTTGCTCGGACGACGATCCCGCTGTGGCGGGCGCAGGCACCGCCATGTCCGACTCCCTGCGAATCTGCAAGGCCGCAGGCCGGACCTGCTGCGTTACTCGCTGCGGCTCGCGCTCCGACAGCGACGCGGGCGCCGTGCCGAACATCGCGAGTCCGCCCTGTGTCCAAGTGAAGTACAGCAGGTTGAGCACCACCAGCGTGGCGAGCAACAACCGCGCCGGCTTCATGCCTGCCCCTCGCCGGCCGGCCGCACGCTGACTTCCGAACTCGTGATCGACTGAAGGCCGGCTGCCGTGCGCACGAGCAACTCGCCACCCGGACCGACGCCCTCGCAGGCGCCGATGGTCCCGTCGCTCAAGCTCACCACGCGCCCGCGCAGCGCATCGCGCGCGGCAAAGTCCTGCGCGAATGGGGCGAAGCCTCGCGCGGCAAAGCGCAGCACGTTGCGCACCAGCGGCGCCGCGATATCGGCCAGCGCATGTGGCGCGGTCGCATCGGGACGGAATTCCTGAAGCCAGGCCGGCGCAGTGCTCAATCCCTCGGCCGGACGCGGCCCGATGTTGATACCGATGCCGATCACCACGTAGCGCTGCGCCTCGGCAACGTGTGGCATGGCGGTCTCGATGAGGATGCCGCCGAGCTTACGGTCCTGCACCGTCCACAGGTCGTTGGGCCACTTGAGGCGGAGCTGCGTGCCGGTCGGATCAAGGCTGTCGGCCACGCTGGCGCCGACCGCCAGCGACAGGCCCGACCAGTCGACAGGCGCCAGCGGAAGGCCGAGCGAAAAGGTCAGCGACTCGTCGAGCCTGCCCGGCCCGGCATCGCTCGCGCTCTGCCAGGGCCGTCCCAGCCGGCCGCGGCCCGCGGTCTGGCGATCGGTCACCAGCAGCACCGGCGCGGCATCGCCGGCACGCGCGCGGCGCATGAGCTCGGTGTTGGTCGAGTCGATCTCGGGCACCCACTCGACCGACATGCCAGCCACCAATGCGCCGAGCCGGGCGTCAAGTTCGGCGACGGGCCAGGGATTCGTCACGACTTGTCAGCCTTCTTGCCGGACTTTCCGACGGCTTTCTTGTCCTTCCTGCCCTGTCCCTTCAGCTTGTCCGCCTTGCCCACCCTGGCCTTCTTGCCCGCCTTGTCGGTCTTCTCGTCCCTGCCAGCCGTGGCAGCTTTCTCGGCCTTCTTCTTTTTCTTCTTCTTGACCGGCTCCGCCTTGGCACCTTCGTCGTCCCCCTTGGGCGACAACAAGGTGCCACGACATGTCTCGGCGCCGCACCAGCACGGGTAATCGGCCAGCAACTCGGGCGTGTACTCCTCGTCGATGATCAGGCCGTAGTCGTAGTTGAGTTCCTCGCCGGCCGCGATGTCGCGCAAGGCCTTGATGAAGATGCGGCCGTCCTGTTCATCGGCCTCGCAATTGGGCGCGCAGGCATGGTTGATCCAGCGGGCGGCGTTGCCGTTCACCTTACCGTCGATGACATGCTTGTCGTCGATATGGAAGTAAAAGGTATGGTTCGGCTGCGCCGGGTCATGCGGATGGCGGCGCAGCGCTTCCTTCCAGCTGATCACCTCACCCTTGTATTCGACGATGGTCTCGCCCTCGGCAATGTCCTGCACGGCAAAAACACCGTTGCCGTGGACTTCGGAGCGGCGCGTCTGGATGCGACGACCTGGGTTCAAAGGGGATTTGGAAGGCATCGCCGAAGTCTGTTAGTTTGAACATGCACACGTATGCGTGCGCGCGCGTACACACGCGAGAAGCGGCAGATTGTAGATAGAGAGAAAAGATGACCAAGACTCTGGTGATTGCAGAAAAACCGTCGGTGGCGCAGGACATCGTTCGCGCGCTCACGCCCACGGCCGGCAAGTTCGACAAGCACGACGAGCATTTCGAGAACGAACACTACGTCGTGACCAGCGCGGTGGGCCACCTGGTGGAGATCCAGGCGCCCGAGGAATTCGACGTCAAGCGCGGCAAGTGGAGCTTTGCCAACCTGCCGGTGATTCCGCCGCACTTCGACCTCAAGCCGGTCGACAAGACCAAGACGCGCCTGAACGCCGTCGTGAAGCAGGCCAAGCGCAAGGACGTCACGCAGCTCATCAACGCCTGCGACGCGGGCCGCGAGGGTGAGTTGATCTTCAGGCTGATCGAGCAATACGCGGGCGGCAAGTCGACGCTGGGCAAGCCGGTCAAGCGGTTGTGGCTGCAGTCGATGACGCCGCAGGCCATTCGCGAAGGCTTCGACTCGCTGCGCACCGAAAAGCAGATGCAGGGCCTGGCCGACGCCGCACGCTCGCGCTCCGAGGCCGACTGGCTGGTGGGCATCAACGGCACGCGCGCCATGACCGCCTTCAACTCGCGCGACGGTGGCTTCTTCCTGACCACCGTCGGCCGCGTGCAGACCCCGACGCTGTCGGTGGTGGTGGAGCGCGAGGAGCAGATCCGCAAGTTCGTCTCGCGCGACTACTGGGAAATCCACGCGACCTTCGCGGCCGAAGCGGGCGTGTACCCCGGCAAGTGGTTCGACGCCAACTGGAAGAAGGCCAACGCCCCCTTGCTCGCGAACGGCGAGCCGGATGCCGAGCAGCGGGCCGACCGCGTCTGGAACGAACGCGAGGCGCGCGAGATCGCTGACGCATCGCGCGGCAAGCCCGCCACCGTCACCGAGGAAAGCAAGCCCACGACCTCGGCCTCGCCGATGCTGTTCGACCTGACCTCGCTGCAGCGCGAGGCCAACAGCCGTTTCGGCTACAGCGCCAAGACCACGCTGGCCCTGGCGCAAAGCCTGTACGAGCGCCACAAGGCCCTGACCTATCCGCGGACCGATTCACGCGCACTGCCCGAGGACTACCTGCCGGTGGTGAAGAACACCATGGCCATGCTCGCCAACAGCGGCATGAAGCACCTCGCACCCTTTGCCAAGCAGGCGGTCGACGGCAACTACGTCAAGCCCAACAAGCGCATCTTCGACAACGCCAAGGTGTCGGATCACTTCGCCATCATCCCGACGCTGCAGGCGCCCAGCGGCCTGAGCGAAGCCGAGCAGCGGCTCTACGACTTCGTGGTGCGCCGCTTCCTGTCGGTGTTCTTCCCGAGCGCTGAATACCAGGTCACCACGCGCATCAGCACGGTCGAGACCAATGGCAAGAAGTACCCGTTCCGCAGCGACGGCAAGGTGCTGGTCAAGCCGGGCTGGCTCGCCATCTACGGCAAGGAAGCCGTGTCGGACGACGACGAGAAGGACGGCAAGAACCTGGTGCCGGTGAAGCTGGGCGAGATCGTGAAGAACGAGTCGGCTGACATGAAGGGGCTGAAGACGCGGCCGCCGGCGCGCTATTCCGAAGCCACCCTGCTAGGCGCCATGGAGGGCGCCGGCAAGACCATCGACGACGACGAGTTGCGCGAGGCCATGCAGGAGAAGGGCCTCGGCACCCCGGCCACGCGCGCGGCCACCATCGAAGGCCTGATCGCCGAGAAGTACATGCTGCGCGAAGGCCGCGAGCTGATCCCGACGGCCAAGGCCTTCCAGCTCATGACCCTGCTGCGCGGCCTCGGCGTGGAAGAACTCTCGCGCGCGGAACTCACCGGCGAGTGGGAATTCAAGCTCGCGCAGATGGAGCACGGCAAGCTCAGCCGCGACTCCTTCATGCAGGAGATCGCCAAGATGACGGAGCACATCGTCAAGAAGGCGAAGGAGTACGACCGCGACACCGTCCCCGGCGACTACGCCACGCTACAGGCGCCCTGCCCCAACTGCGGCGGCGTCGTGAAGGAGAACTACCGCCGCTATGCCTGCACCGGCAAGAGCGGCACCGGCGAGGACGCCTGCGGCTTCTCCTTCGGCAAGTCGCCGGCCGGCCGCACCTTCGAAGTGACCGAGGCCGAGGCGCTGCTGCGCGACCGCCACATCGGCCCGCTGGAAGGCTTCCGGTCCAAGGCGGGCTGGCCCTTCACCTCGGAGATCATCCTCAAGTTCGACGAGGAAGCCAGCAACTGGAAGCTGGAGTTCGACTTCGGCGACGACAAGAACGAGGAGAGCGGCGAGATCATCGACTTCAGCGGCCAGACCTCGCTAGGCCCCTGCCCGATCTGCGCGTCGAAGGTGTTCGAGTCCGGCAGCAACTACGTCTGCGAGAAGTCGGTGCCGACCAACGAGCAGCCGACGCCGAGCTGCACCTTCAAGAGCGGCAAGATCATCCTGCAGCAACCGGTCGACCATGATCAGATCCACAAGCTGCTGGCGACCGGCAAGACCGATCTGCTCGACAAGTTCGTGTCGATGCGCACGCGCCGCGCGTTCAAGGCCTTCCTGACCTGGAACAAGGATGAAGGCAAGGTGACCTTCGAGTTCGAGCCACGCGCCAGCAAGTTCCCGCCGCGCAAGACCTTCGGCAAGGCAGCGCCTGCGAAGGCGGCCACGGCTGCGTCGAAGCCGGCCGCTGCGAAGAAAGCGCCTGCCGCAAAGAAGCCCGCCGCCAAGAAGGCGGCCGCACCAGCGGCCCCCCGCAAGGCCGGCACCGGCCTCAAGCCCAGCAGCGAACTGGCCGCGGTGATCGGCGCCGAACCCGTGGCGCGCACTGAGGTCATCAAGAAGCTGTGGGACTACATCAAGGCCAATGGCCTGCAGGATGCGACCAACAAGCGCGCGATCAATGCCGATGCCAAGCTGAAGCCGGTCTTCGGCAAGGACCAGGTGACGATGTTCGAACTGGCCGGCATCGTGGGCAAGCACCTCTCGACCGACTGAAGAAGGTGCGAATCTTTCTACGGCTGCCACCGATCCCGGGCCTGCAGTCTTGGCTCCGGCATGACAAGCGCCTCGCGCAGTTGTCAGCCTCTGCCGCAACTTCGTTGCCACCGCACCGGAGTGCGGTTCCGCTCTGCGAACCGGTCCGTCGGCTGGCGCCCTCGCTGCGAAAGCTTCACACCTTCTGACGCCGGGCCGCTCAAGAAAAAACGGGCCCCGATCGCAAATGATCGGGGCCCGTTTTTCATTGGGAGCAGCTTCGTTGCGCTACCGCAGGAACTCGCGAACCACCGGCGCCACCTCGCTCGCCTTGTTCATCAGGAACAGGTGCCCGTCATCCACGATGTGCAGCTTGGCATTGCGCATCAGCGAGGCCTGCAAACGGGCGTTGACCAACGGCACCAGCGGATCGTCGCTGCCCGCCATCACCAGGGTCGGATGGTGGATGCGCCACAGGAAGGGCAGGCTGCTCCAGCCGGCAATGGCCAGCAACTGGTAGCGATAGCCCGCGCGGTCGCCGCCGCGCGCATGGTCGGTGAAGAGCTTGATCGCGTCCGGGTCCTTGCGCATCAAGCCGCCGTAGATGTCGGGCGCGATGCGCTTCATGTAGCCCTTTTCCAGGTAGCGCTTCGGATTGGCCATCTTCCAGAGCACGCTGGGCTTGCCGGGCACCATGGTCGCACCGCCCATGCTCGTCGCCGCGAGCACCAGCCGCCGCACACGCGCCGGGAACTGGAGGGTGAACTGCTGCGCCAGCCCGCCGCCCCAGGACACGCCAAGCACGTCGACCTGGTCGTAGCCCAGTTCGTCCAGCACCTTCGCCGCGAGTCGCGCCATCATGAACAGCCGATACGGCGCCTTCGGCGCAGGCGACTTGCCCGCGCCGGGCACGTCGAAGATCACGGCCTCGGTGTCGCCGAGCTTGGCCACGAAGGGGCTGACCAATTCAAGATTGGCACCGATGCCGTTGAACAGCAGCAACGGCGTGCCGGTGAGGGCCCCCGCGACGCGCGCGCCGGGCCGGATGCCCACGCGCAGCAACTGGTCGCCGATCGTCAGGGTACCGACGTGCATGCCCGACTCAGGGTCGAATTGCGCGTCCTTGAGTCGATCTTGAGGCGCAGCGACCCCGGTCGTGGTTTTCTTGGCGGTGCCCATGAATGATTCAGCCCAGTTCGCGAGGCGCAGCGGCGCGCAAAGGCGCATGACGACGCCGCTCACTTTTGCATGACGTATTCGCCCGGCGCAGCAACGCCCGGCTTGTTCTTCGCACTGCCGAGCTTGGCAGGTGCGGGCACCTTGTCGCCGGAACGCGCGTGCATCCAGCTCATCCAGTGCGGCCACCAGCTTCCGTCGATGCGCGATGCACCCGCGGACCATGCCTCGGGGTCCGGCCCGCCGACCTGACCGGTCAGGAAGAAGGACTTGGCCGCGCCGGGTGGATTGAGCAGGCTCTGCAGATGGCCGGCGTTGACCAGCGTGAAGGTGCTCTTGTCCCCGTAGATGCGCGCGGTCGGGTAGCACGACTTCCAGGGCGTGATGTGGTCGGTGATGCCGGCCACGATGTATGCGTCGACCTTCACCTTCTTCATGTCGATGGACTCGCCCAGCACCTTGAACTTGCCGGCGTTGATGAAAGGGCTGTCTTGCATGATGTCCAGCAGGTCGGCATGAAAGCCGGCCGGCAGACGGGTGGTGTCGGCATTCCAGTAGAGGATGTCGAAGGCCGGTGGATCGTTGCCGAGCAGGTAGTTGTTGACCCAGTAGTTCCAGATCAGGTCATTGGGCCGCAGCCATGCGAACACGCGCGCCAGTGCCTCGCCGTCGACATAGCCGCGGGCCTTGGTGGAGGCCTTGATGGCGGCGATGCTCTCGGGCGTGATGAACAGGCCCATGCTGGTGTCCGACACGTTCTCGGGGTCGAGCGTGCAGACCGGGCTCACCACGTTGTGCACCTTGTCCTGGCCGGTGGCGGCAAGCCAGCCCACGTAGGAGGCAGCGGTCATGCCGCCCGAGCACGCGCCCCAAAGGGTGATGTCCGGGCTCCCCGTGATCTCGCGTGCGACATCGACGGCCTCGTCGAGCGCCTTGACGTAGCTCGACATGTTCCAGTCGCGCTGCTTTTCGCCAGGGTTGAACCAGCTCACGCAGAAGACCTGCACGCCTTGCTCGACGACGAACTTGACCAGGCTCTTCTCGGGCGACAAGTCCATCGCGTAGAACTTGTTGACCTGCGGCGGGCAGATCACGAGCGGGCGCTGGAAGACCTCGGCGGTCTGTGGCTTGTACTGGATCAGTTCGAGCACGTCGCTCTTGAAGACCACCTGGCCCGGCGTCAGGCAGAGGTTCTTGCCGAGCTCGAACTTCGACTTGTCGACCGACGACGGCAGGCCGCCGTTGTTGCGCATGTCGCCCACCAGGTTCTTCATGCCCTTGACCAGGCTTTGCCCGCGCGTCTCCTTGGCCTTCTTGAGGGCGGCCGGGTTGATCAGCGTATTGCTGGGCGCGATGGCATCGATGTAGATGGAAGCAACCAGTTGGGCACGCGCCTTGGCGCGCGGATCCAGGTTGACCGAGTCGAGGTAGTTGTTGATGACGCTGCCCGTGGCCGCGTGCGCCTGCAACAGGCGCTTGAGCACGGCGCTGTTGCGCCAGGCGGGATCGGTGAAGCGCTTGTCCTTGGGATAGGGCTCGGTGGCGTCGCCGGTCAGGACCTTGCTCAATTCGAGCGCATAGGTCGACCAGTGCTGCACCGCCTTCATGGGTTGCTTGACGGCCGAGTCGAAGAAGGCCTTGACGCCTTCGCCGAGATCTTCGAAACGCAAGCCCATCAGCGGGTTGACTGCGAGGGTGTTGCTGGCCGCATCGTCGGCCAGGCCCTTGACCAGGCCGGCGGTGTCGCTCCCCTCGCTGGTGACGGCGGCTTTTGCTTTCGTCGCGAGCTTGGGGGTGGCTGACTTGCCTGCCACTGGCGCCTTCTTGACCGCCTTGGCAACGGCCTTGCCCGCGGGCTTGGCGGGTGCAGTCTTCCTGGCTGCTGCCTTCTTGACTGGGGCAGTGGCGGCGGCTTTCGCACGCTTGGTTGCCGCTGCCTGCTTCTTCGGGGTTGTCTCTTCGCTCATCGAGTTCTCCGCGCTTTGCGCTGCGTTCAATGCCTTCGATTCGGCCTGGTCGATCATGTCGCCCTTGCCAAACTTCCAGCGTCCCGGCGATCAAGGCGGGTCGGCCTCACCTTCGATCTCCACCATATCGACCATCGTGGTCAGCCGACTTCCATTGCCCTGGTCCACGACGGATTCCATTGTCGCCCGGGCGCGCGTGCGCCCGTGCCGATCAAGACAAGCACTATGCCACTCAAACAAGCGCGATGGTCCCTGAACGCCCGACGATGACGTTCAATTCGAGAGAACAGACCGTTTCGGCGCCCCGTCTTCGCGAAAGCTGACCACGCATGTACCACCAACGTTCCATGGCGCCGCCACCGGGTGTCGCCAAGGCGTCTGCGTGGCGCTATCGGCGCAGCAGCGCCTGTCGCAGCAGCCGGGCGGCGCGGTCGCGAATCTGCCCCGGCATGCGGTGGCGCCAGCGCTGCGGCTGGCGCCTTCCGGCAGCGCATGCGGCGAGGAAGTCGTCGAGGATGGGCGTGTCATCGACCGTCGTGATCACGCTGCCCGCGCCATGGAACTCCGGATGCCACTGGGTGGCCGCGATGTAGCCGTGGCCACCGCGCGTGGTGGTGCGGCGAATGGCTTCAGGCACATGGTCCGGATAGCTCCAGGCCTCGATCTCGAAGCCGGGCGCCAGGTCCTTGATGCCCTGGTGGTGGATGCTGTTGACGCGCGTGTGCGTCACGCCGGGGTACATGCTGGCCAGCCGCGTGCCCTCGACCAGCACCAGATCGTGGTAGTTCTTGTCATAGCTCACCGGATCGCGGTGCGTGAGCGCCCCGGCATGCTGGGTCTCGATGTCCTGGTAGAGCGTGCCACCGAAGGCCACATTGATGAGTTGCAGGCCGCGGCACACGCCGAAGATGGGCTTGCCGACCTGCTCGAAGGCCTCGACCAGGGCGAGGTCATAGAGGTCGCGGATGCGGTCGCCGATCCAGGCTTCCTTGAGCGGCGTCTCGCCATAGCTGCCAGGCCACACGTCGGCGCCACCATGCATGACGACGCCGTCGAGCCACTCGGCGTAGTGCGACAGCCGCGTGTCGCCACGCGCGGTCTCGCCGGTCGGGCAGGGCACCATGACCACCATCGCGCCGGCCGACATCAGCCAGTGCGCAATCGACTGCTCCACGTACTGCAGCGTCTTGTTGGTGAACAGCGAGCGCGTGGGGTCCGCATGCTGGAAACAGGCGGAGAGGCCGATCTTGAGGCGGCCGGCAACAGTCTTGGGCATGGCGGGTCGATACCTCCAGAGGCAAGGAAGTTCATTGTGCCCACTCACTCCGCGGATGGCGAACCGCCTGTCGCGTCCCCCTGACGCTTGAGGGTTGGGGGTGAGGCAGCGAGGCCCATTCGTGGGCACCCGCGGACGGTCCGTTGGGTGCGCCTCCTTGAAGGGGGTGCGCCGCAGGCGCTGCGGGGGTGGGCCAATTCTTCAAGCAACACTTGTGCCCATCAGGCTATAATTGAGGGTTCGCTGACACGACGAAGCACTTTTCGTCATACCGCCGGTTGGCCCGCATGTACGGGCCTCAGACTTCCTGAAGCCGGCCCACACAGTGCGTTGGAGCGCCAGATCGGGCGCCCATGATTGCCACCACTGCCTTCTGTCTTGTAAAGCGAATTTCGCGCCTTGTCGGCCGACCTTTCGTCGGCAGCGCCGCGCGCCGTTTTCAAACATTTTTCAGGGTGCGTCACGCAGAGCGTGGCCATC
Organism: Variovorax rhizosphaerae; assembly: GCF_037889975.1. Taxonomy (NCBI): domain Bacteria; kingdom Pseudomonadati; phylum Pseudomonadota; class Betaproteobacteria; order Burkholderiales; family Comamonadaceae; genus Variovorax; species Variovorax rhizosphaerae. The sequence goes on from NZ_JBBKZT010000001.1 coordinate 263,361, forward strand.
GGGCATTGCAATTCATGGATCTCATTCACACCACTGTCGCAGTGGGCAAGTACCTTATCTCGCCGCTGATCCGGCACACCGTCGACGGCGATTTCGCCGCCTCCGTCTCGATTCGATCCGGCCAGGGCCGGGGCACGCACGACCGCGTGATGCGCTTCACGCCGCGCTTCGACAGCCACGCGCAGGCGCACAGCTACGCCACCGAACAAGGCCTGGGCTGGGTGCGCGAACGCAGCATGTCGCGCGTTGTAGTGACGTGACACGGGGTAAGCCTTTTTCAGCACAATTCACGATAATCACGCAGAGGTAAAACATACATGGCCAAGGAAGAACTGATTGAAATGAACGGCGCAGTCACCGAGGTGCTGCCCGATTCGCGCTATCGCGTCACGCTCGACAACGGGCATCAACTCATCGCCTACAGCGGCGGCAAGATGCGCAAGCATCACATCCGCATCCTGGCGGGTGACAAGGTGTCGCTGGAGCTGTCGCCCTACGATTTGACCAAGGGCCGCATCACCTTCCGCCACCTGAATGGTCGCGGCCCGATGCCGCCGTCGAATCCTTCGACTCCCCGTCGCTGACGCCTGCCGCCGGCATCCTCGCCGGCGACTGTGTGACTCGGCCTCCGGGCTCCCGTTGCTGTCCACGGATAGCTTCTGCGCAAGCAGCACGGGTGCCGGGGGCCTTTTTCTTTGCCCGAAGCACCCTCTCGAACGCGCCGCCGTGATTCGCCGCGCGCAGGCAAGTGAGGCTCTAAACAAGTCCCGTGGAGGGCGCGCGCCATCGGCGCCTTCAGAGCCTCGCCACGGGTTTCATTTCCTGCAGCGTGTTGTTTCCCGCCATGACGCTGCGCCGGCCCAAGGGTGGCGCTCTCGCGCCCGCCTTGACCCCACACTCCGCTCGATCATGACGACAGACACAAACGACTTCGGCACGCTGCCGCTTTCCCCCCAGGCGCTGGCCAACCTCACGCAGCTCGGCTACACGCGCATGACGCCGATCCAGGCGGCTGCGCTGCCGCTGGCGTTGCTCGGCAAGGACCTGATCGCGCAAGCCAAGACCGGCAGCGGCAAGACCGCAGCCTTCGCGCTCGCGCTGCTGGCCAACCTGAACGCGCGCCGCTTCGCCGTGCAGGCGATGGTGCTGTGCCCGACGCGCGAGTTGGCCGACCAGGTGACGACCGAGATCCGCCGCCTCGCGCGGGCCGAGGAGAACATCAAGGTGGTGACGCTCTGCGGCGGCGTCGCGCTGCGCGGGCAGACAGCCAGCCTGGAGCACGGCGCGCACGTCGTGGTCGGCACGCCGGGCCGCATCATGGACCATCTGGAGCGCGGCAACCTCGACTTGGCGGCGCTCAACACGCTGGTGCTCGACGAAGCCGATCGCATGCTGGACATGGGCTTCTTCGACGACATCGCCAAGGTGGCGCGCCAGTGCCCCGCCAACCGCCAGACGCTGCTGTTCTCGGCCACCTACCCCGAAGGCATCGCGAAGCTCAGCCAGCAGTTCATGAAGGCGCCGCAGCAGGTGACGGTGCAGGCCCAGCACGAGGCCGGCAAGATCCGCCAACTCTGGTGGCAGGTCAAGGAAAGCGAGCGGCTGCATGCGGTGAGCCTGCTGCTGAACCACTACCAGCCCGAGAGCACGCTGGCCTTCTGCAACACCAAGCAGCAATGCCGCGACCTGGTCGAGGTGCTGCAGGCGCAGGGCTTCAGCGCGATGGCGCTATTCGGCGAACTTGAGCAGCGCGAGCGCGACCAGGTGCTCGTGCAGTTCGCCAACCGGAGCTGCTCGGTGCTGGTGGCGACCGACGTGGCCTCGCGCGGGCTCGACATCGCGCAGCTCGAGGCGGTGATCAACGTCGACGTGACGCCCGATCCGGAGTTGCACATCCACCGCATCGGTCGCACGGGCCGCGGCGATGCCGAAGGCCTGGCGCTGAACCTGGCCAGCATGGACGAAATGGGCTACGTCGGGAAGATCGAGCAGTTGCAGGGCCGCGAATCGGACTGGCAGGCACTTTCCAGCCTCACGCCGGCGGGCGGCGGTCCGTTGCAGCCGCCGATGGCCACGCTGCAGATCGTCGGCGGGCGCAAGGAGAAGATCCGCGCCGGCGACGTGCTGGGCGCGCTCACCGGCGAGGCCGGTTTCACGCGGGAGCAGGTCGGCAAGATCAACGTGAACGAGTTTTCGACCTATGTTGCGGTGGATCGGCGCATCGCGGAGCAGGCGCTGCAGAAGCTGTCCAGCGGACGGGTCAAGGGCAAGAGCGTGAAGGTGCGCTTGCTTTGATGCTGCGCCTGGCCGACTCGCAGCATCGCTTCATGCGCGCACCTCGAACAAGGGCGCCGCATCCCTTCCAGCCACCATACAACTGGCTTTGATGGGCCCTTGATGTTGTCCGGGGCAGGGAGTCACGCACGAAAGCAAGCACTCCGGGCTAGATTGTTCCGGCGATGGTGGTCGGGCCGAAATTCATGACAGCATGCTCGGAGAGCCTGCCCTGGCGACCTGATGAAGCCACGCCGGCGCGCTGTTCGAGCGCGGCAATGCCTGCCATCACAGCCAGCCCGTAACTCGGCATCGGGCGTGCCGCCCGGTCCAATCGAGCCTCCCGGGCAGCGCGGATTTGCTGCGCTTCCAAGACCCAATAGAACTGACCGGGGGCGGGTTCCTCCACGATCAATGCAATGCCATTCGCAACCAAGGTAATTCTTTCAAAATGAAAACTGTAGACTTCATTTGTAAGCGAGAGTTGCAATTGCGGCAGTGCACAAAGTCACGCCTCCATGAAGCCGCCTCGCCGGCTGCGACTGTTCGTGCGATTTCACCGAAAACGGCAGCGTGGATCGCTCTCCCGGCGCAGGGCGGTCCACTTGCGCCTCTGCAACTTTTGTTCGGTTCACTCTGAAGGCCCTATGTCGGACGACAACCAGATCGAGGTTCCCGCGTCTTTCCTTGCCATCTACGCGGACGCGCGCCAGCGGCTGAGCGAGCCGATCGGCATCGTGCGGGCGCGCTACGAGCTGTGCGAGGACCTGGCGACGCTGCTCATCGAGCAGGCGCAGCGCCTGCATCACGTCGCCGTACCCTCGGAGGACGAAATCCTGCACCGCTGCCGCGACGGGCTGCTCACGGCGGAGTCGGGGGTGTCCGCGGCGGAGGCAACGTGGACCGTGCGGCGGCTGGCGGAGTTGCTGAACTGGCGCTGCCCGCAGTTTGCGGACGCATAGGCAGGCACCGGACCTTCAAGCGCCGGGCGACGCCTGCGTCACCCTGCGTCGCGGCGAAGGTCCAGCACCAGTTCGAGCCGTTGCGCGGCACCCCAGGCTTGCCGCTGGAAGTCCTTGTGATAGCGGTCGAGTTCGGCCGCGGATTGCGCGGCGACCCGGTGGGCTTCCTCATGCGAGGCGGCGCGCATGTAGTAGACGAGGAATTCGCCATCGGTCGTGATGTCCAGGAACACCGATTCGATCGACACGCCTTCCGCGACCAGACGCTGCAATGCGTCGGCACGGTGCGCCGACATGTGGGCCGCCCATTCGCGCACGCGGGGCACCGCGCCGTTCTTCAGGCGGATCCGGGCGCAGACAGGGACATGGGTCGAATTCATGGAGTGCATCGCTGCGTTGGGCCGCTTGGGCCGTGGCTCCCTGTGCATTCTCGGTGCAGTGTTCCACGTCAAGCCGGTGTCTGCAACGACTCCCAGGCGATCATCTGGTCGACTTGCCTGCGCAGCCACGAAGCCGACATCGTCTGCGTGCCCCATTCGGCCATGCGGCCTGCGTATTCGCCCATGAACCAGACGTGGCGCAGGGGGACGAAGCGGGCAATGGCGTCGAACTCCGGCGCGTCGATGAAGCGAACGCTGCGGTAGCCGTGCAGGAAGCGGTGCCATCGCTCCAGCGCAGGAGCGTCCAGACCGGCCGGGCCTGCCCGCAGCAGCAGGCTCCAGAGCCAGGTGGACAGGTCGTAGACCAGGCTGCCCGGCCCTGCGTCGTCGAAGTCGAAGAAGGAGGCGATGCGCGAGCCTTCAGGACCATCGGCGAGATGCATGTTGCTGGCGTGCGCGTCGCCGTGGCATGCGCCTTGGGGCAGCAGCGCGTAGCTGCCGATGCGCGCGCTCAGCCGCTCGCCGATGGCGGTGAACGCTGCGCGCAGGCTTGCGTCCAGCGTCGGGGCGGCGAGCAGCCAGCGCAGTGGCTGGTCCAGCAGATGCGGCAGGCCGATTTAATACAGGCTGGGCGGGCCGCAGTAGTGCTGGCCGGCGATGTGGATGCGGGCGAGGTCGCGGCCGGTCGCTTCGATGTCGGGCAGCATGTCGCCGGGCGGTTCGCCGGGCAGGAAGTCGAACAGCATCAGCGTGCGGATGCCTTCCGGCGCCAGCAACTCGGCCGAATTGGCGCTGGTATGCGTGGGCAGGCTGGCCGCGACGGCGGCGCCCGCGCCCCGCAAGTGCAACAGCAGCGCCGCTTCGAAGTCGACGTTGGCCGGGCCGCGAGCGCGCCTCGCGCTCAAGCGCGCCACACGCTGGATGCCATCCCCGAAGCGCACCGCATAGACGTCATTGAACCCGCGCCGCAGCAGGCGGCAATTTTCGATCGGGCCAAGCAATGGCCAGTGCCGCGCCACGGCCTGTGCGATGGCCGCGCTGGAAGGCGTGGAGTAGACGGCGTTTGCAGGCGCTTGCGATTGCGGTTGCGAAGACGCTGGAGGGGGCGGCGGCGCAGCGATGGGCAGGTCGGTCATTCGGCTTCGGCAGTTTGCGGGCGGGCGGCCGGCGATTCTGCCCCGCTCGCGGCCAGGCACGACCTGCGCATCGTGGCGCCAGCAAGTGCGGACGCTACTCCTTGACCGACCCCGTCATCCCCGACACGTAGTACTCGACGAAGAACGAATAGATGAAGGCCACCGGCAGGGAGCCCAGCAAGGCACCGGCCATCAGCGGCCCCCACTGGTAGACATCGCCCTGCACCAGTTCCGTCACCACGCCGACCGGCAAGGTCTTCACCTCGGAAGACGAGATGAAGGTCAGCGCATAGATGAACTCGTTCCAAGACAACGTGAACGCGAAGATGCCGGCCGAGATCAGTCCCGGCACCGCCAGCGGCAGCACGATCTTGACGAGGATCTGCCAGCGGTTGGCGCCGTCGATCAGCGCGCACTCCTCCAGTTCGGCCGGGATGGAGCGGAAATAGCCCATGAGCAGCCAGGTGCAGAAGGGGATCAGGAAGGTCGGGTAGGTGAGGATCAGCGCCCAGCGCGTGTCGAACAGGCCGAGGTTGAACACCACGTTGGCCAACGGAATGAACAGGATCGAGGGCGGCACAAGGTAGGCCAGGAAGATCGACAGGCCCACGTGCTTCGCGCCCTTGAAGCGCAGCCGCTCGATGGCATAGGCGGCGAACACCGAGGCTGCCAGTGAAGCAAAGGTCGACACCACCGACACCAGCACCGTGTTCCACAGCCATTGCGGGTACGAGGTCTCGAACAGCAGCTTGTGGAAGTGCGCGAGCGTCGGATGGATCACCCAGAACGGGTTGCCTTCGCGCGAGAGCAGTTCCGGCTCGGGCTTCACCGAGGTGATGGCCATCCAGTAGAACGGGAACAGCAGCACGATCAGGAATACGACCAGCGGCAGGTACACCGTCACCACCTTGCGCGGCAGCGAGTCGAGGAAGCTCATGCCGACGGTGTCGACCTGGCCCGGGTTGGCGCTCATTTGTCGGAACCCCCTTGTTGCCATGCGCGACGCTGCAGGCCGAAGAAGCTGAACATCACGCAGGCCAGCAGGAAGGGCACCATCGCGATGGCGATGGCGGCGCCTTCACCGAGCGCACCGCCCGAGATCGCGCGCTGGAAGGACAGCGTGGCCATCAGGTGCGTCGCATTCAGCGGGCCGCCGCGCGTGATGACGTAGATGAGCTGGAAGTCGGTGAAGGTGAAGAGCACCGAGAAGGTCATGACCACCGCGATGATCGGCGTCAGCAGCGGCATCGTCACATGGCGGAACTGCTGCCACGGCGTGGCGCCGTCGATGGCCGAGGCTTCGTAGTACGAGGGCGAGATGGTCTGCAGGCCGGCCAGCAACGTGATCGCGACGAAGGGCACGCCGCGCCAGACGTTGGCGATGATGACCGCGATGCGCGCGTTCCACGGCGAGCCGAGGAAGTCGATGTAGGTGTCGATGAGCCCCATCTTCACCAGCGCCCAGCTGATGATCGAGAACTGCGAGTCGTAGATCCACCAGAAGGCAATCGCGGACAGCGCGGTCGGCACGATGTAGGGCAGCAGGATGACGGCGCGGAAGAAGGTCTTGAAGCGGATGTTCTTGTTGAGCAGCAGCGCCAGCCACAGGCCCAGCAGGAACTTGAACACGCTCGCCACCGCCGTGTAGAAGAGCGTGTTGAACAGGGCCAGCCGCGTGACGGCGTCGCCCCAGAGGAACTCGTAGTTCTCCAGCCCGATCCATTCGCCGGCCCGGCCCACCTTGGTGTCGGTAAAGCCGAGCCAGGTGCCCAGGCCGAGCGGATAGGTCAGGAACACCAGCAGCAGCAAGGCCGCCGGCAACATGAACATGAAGCCGAGGGCGTTGCGACTGTTCTGGATTCGCTGAATCAGGGTCATGAAGCCTCGTTGAACGTCACTGCGATCACCCACTCTTTTTCAAGAAGCAGCGCGGAACCAGCTTTGCTGCGCCGCTGGTGTTGCCCCCGGCGAGACAAGCGGCGCAGCTTGGGAGTTGCCGCGCAAAAGGTGTGAAGATTTCGCAGCGAGGGCGCCGAGCTCGGCTTGAGGAGCGGAGCCGCACTCTCGTGCGGCGCCAACGCAGTTGCGGCGAGGCTGACAATTGCGCGTAGCGCTTGTCATGCCGGAGCCAACCCCGCAGGCCCGAGATCGGTGGTCGCAGTAGAAATATTCACGCCTTCTCAGACCTTGTAGTAGCGCTCGGCGCGCTTCTGGGCGCGCTCGGCGGCTTCCTTCGGCGTCTTCGCCCCGCTCGCGGCTTCCGCCACCATGTTCGGGATGATGAAGTCCGCCGCCGCGCCGGCCGAGGCATAGCCCAGCTTGCCGTCGTAGCCGGCCGGGCGCAGGTTCTTGACCGAGTCGCGGTACGGCGTGTTCTTGGGGTCGGAGGTCCAGATCGAATTGGCTTCGTAGGCACGCAATGGTTGCGCCACGTAGCCGCCGGCGCCTTGCAGCCAGGCGTCGAACTGCTCCTTCTCCATCATGAAACGCAGGAACTCCTTCGAGGCCTGCGGGTACTTGGTGTACTTCATGATCATCTGGTTGAAGAACAGGTGCGATTCCGTCGGCGTGCCCACCGGGCCCACCGGGAAGACGGCATGGTTGATGTCCGCGGCCATTTCCTTGACCTTCGGGTCCGGCGAATTCTTGGCGGCGTAGTAGACCGAGATGCCGTTGTTGGTGACGGCGATCTGGCCGTCGAGGAAGGCCTTGTTGTTGTTCGGGTCCAGCCACGAAAGCGTACCGGGGATGAAGTTGGCGTAGAGCTCCTTCGAGTACTCCAGCGCCTTCAGGGTCTCTGGGCTGTCGATGACGACCTTGTTGTTCTTGTCGACCAGCTTGCCGCCGAAGGCCCAGATCAGCCAGTTGGTCCAGGTGCTGTCGCCGGTCGCGTTACCGAGCGCCATGCCGCCGGGCGTGCCCTTTTCCTTGAGGGCCTTGTACATCTTCAGGAAGTCGTCGGTGTTCTTCGGGAAGGTGTCGAAGCCAGCGGCCTTGACCATGCTTTCGCGATACACCATGAGGGAGCCCGAGGCGCCGAGCGGGAGGCCCAGCCACTTCTTGCCGTCGGGGCGCATGAAGGCTTCGGCAGCCGGATACCAGCCGCCGTATTTCTTGCCGAGGTATTCGGCCAGATCGGTGCAGTCGAGCAGTTTGTCCGGATAGAGGTTGGCATCGTCGTTGGTGGACAGGATGATGTCCGGGCCGGCGCCGGTGTTGGCGGCCACCGCGGCCTTGGGGCGCACGTCTTCCCAGCCTTCGTTGTCCACGCGGACCTCGATACCGGTGGCGTCCTGGAACTTCTTGACGTTGGCCATGTAGGCGTCGATGTCGCCCTGCACGAAGCGGCTCCAGCGCAGCACGCGCAGCTTGGCGCCCTTCTCCGGCTTGAAGGTGATGTTCTGCGCCTGCGCCAGCGAGGAGAACAGGATGGAGCCGGTGCCGACCGTGGCAGCGGCTGCGAAGCCGGCGGAGCCTTTGAGGATCTTGCGGCGGTTGTTGAAGTCACTCATGGATGTCGTCTCCTGGGGGTTGAACGGGCCGGTCGGTGAAAGCTGTGGGTCAGGCAACGAGGCGTTGGCCATTGCTTGCGTCGAACAAATGCGCGCGCTGAAGGTCGGGCTGCAGCAGGATCGTGCTGCCGGGTGCGAAGTCGTAGCGCTCGCGGAACACGGCGGAGAGGTCGGCGCCTTCATGCCGGCAGGCGACGAAGGTGTCCATGCCCGTCGGCTCCATCACCACCACCTGCGACGGGATGCCGCCCGATTCCGCGAGCGACAAATGTTCCGGTCGCGTGCCATAGACCACGGGTTGGCCGTCGCTGCCGCCCGCGTGCACCGGCGCGTCGAGCCGCGTGCCGTCGTTGAGTTCCACGTAGGCGCCGCTGCCGTTGCGGCGCAGGGTGCCGGGCAGGAAGTTCATTGCGGGCGAGCCGATGAAGCCGGCCACGAACTGGTTGGCCGGGTTGTCGTAGAGGTCCAGCGGGCTGCCGGTCTGCTCGATGCGGCCGTCGCGCATGACGACGATCTTGTCGCCCATGGTCATGGCCTCGATCTGGTCGTGCGTGACGTAGATCGAGGTGGTCTTCAGGCGCTGGTGCAGTTCCTTGATCTCGCTGCGCATGGCGACGCGGAGCTTGGCGTCGAGGTTGGACAAGGGCTCGTCGAACAGGAACACCTGAGGGTCGCGCACGATGGCGCGGCCCATGGCCACGCGCTGGCGCTGGCCGCCGGAGAGCTGGCGCGGATAGCGCTCCAGCAGCGGCGTGAGCGCGAGGATCTCGGCGGCGCGCTTGACCTTGGATTCGATGGTCGGCTTGTCGGTCTTGGCCAGCGCCAGCGCGAAGGCCATGTTGTCGCGCACGGTCATGTGCGGATAGAGCGCGTAGTTCTGGAAGACCATCGCGATGTCGCGCTCTTTGGGCGGCAGGTCGTTGACGCGCTTGTCGCCGATGCGGATCTCGCCACCATTGATCTGCTCCAGCCCTGCGATCATGCGCAGCAGCGTCGACTTGCCGCAGCCCGAAGGCCCCACCAGCACCGTGAAGGAGCCGTCCTGGATGTCGATGTCCACGCCGTGAAGGATGGGCACATCCCCGAAGTTCTTCTTCACCGCCTGGATCGTGACACTGGCCATTCAATGCGTCCTGTGGGTTGGGAGGGCCTGTTCAGAGGTCCTGGTCAATCGTGTCTAACGGTTAACCGTTTCGCAGCCGCGGAGTATTGGCGGCGCGCCCTGTGAGCGCCATCAGGGCAAACCGTTACGCATTTACCCCCGGAAATTTGTATGATGACCAGATAACTACGACCTGCTCCTCCGCCCCCATGCGGAACTCCGCTCTTTCCGCCCCTCCCCCGCTCACCGTCGATCGCCTGTCAGACCGGCTGGCTGCCCGTCTGGGCGCGCAGATCGATGCCGGCCAGTTGCGCCCTGGCGACCGGCTGCCGACCGAGCAGCAACTCGCCCTCGCGCATGGCGTGTCGCGCACGGTGGTGCGCGAGGCGGTGCACCAGCTCAAATCCCGCGCGCTGGTGCAATCGCGCCAGGGCTCGGGCGTGTTCGTTGCGCAGCGTCCGGTCAACCAGCCGCTGGTGTTCGACCCCGCGGTGCTCGATTCGGTGCAGTCGGTGGTTCACGTGGTGGAAGTGCGGCGCGTGCTGGAAGGCGAGATCGCCGCACTGGCCGCCGAGCGCGCGACGCGCGCGCAAATCGCCGCCTTGCGCCGTGCGCTCAAGGGCATCGACGATGCGGTGGCCGCGGGGCACGACGGCGTGGCGGAAGACCTTGAGTTCCATCGGGTCATCGGCGAGGCGACCGGCAATCCGCAGTTCCGCCTGCTGCTTGGCTTCCTCGAGCAATATTTGCGCGAGGGCATGCGCATCACGCGCGGCAATGAGGCCCGTCGCGCCGACTTCATGGTGGCCGTGCAGGCCGAACACCGGGCCATCTACGAGGCCATTGCGGCACGCGACCCGGTGGCTGCGCGCCACCATGCGAACGAACACCTGATCCGGGGCGAGCAACGGCTCGTGGAAGGCGGAATCATCCATGGCCGACGCCGGCAGGCCGCCGTCAAGGCAACCCATCAACTCAAGGAGACCCCATGAAGATCATGATCACCGGCGGCGGCGGCTTCGTCGGCGCCCGGCTTGCGCGCACGCTGCTGCAGCGTGGCACGCTGGCCGGGCAGACCGTCGACCGCATCGTGCTGACCGACATCGCGCCACCACCGGCCGACCTGCTGGCCGACGCGCGCGTGGAGGCCCGCACCGGCCCGCTGCTGACACAGACGGATGCGCTGCGCACCGAGTCCTTCGATGGCATCTTCCACCTGGCGTCCGCCGTGTCGGGCGAGTGCGAGCTCGACTTCGACCTGGGCATGCGCTCCAACCTCGACAGCACGCGCGCGCTGCTCGATGCGATCCGCGCGAACGTCACGGCCGGCGGCAAGGTGCCGCGGCTGGTGTTCTCCAGCTCCGTGGCGGTGTTCGGTCCGGATGCGGCGGTGCCCATGCCCAAGCTGGTGTCCGATGACACGTTGCCCGCGCCGCAGACGTCCTACGGCGTGCAGAAGCTGATCTGCGAGCACCTGGTGGCCGATTACACGCGCAAGGGTTTCGTCGACGGCCGCGCGGCGCGGCTGATGACCGTGACGGTGCGTCCGGGCCGGCCCAACGGCGCCGCCTCGTCCTTCTTCAGCGGCATCATCCGCGAGCCGCTGGCGGGCGTGGAATCGATCTGCCCGGTGTCGGCCGACGTGTCGCATCCGATGTCCTCGCCCGGCCGCACCATCGATGGCCTGATCGCCGTGTATGAAGCCAGCCGCGAGGCCTTCCAGGGCCGGCTCGCACTCAACCTGCCGTCGATCAACGTGCGCGTCGGCGACATGCTCGATGCCCTCGAGGAAGTGGCCGGCGCCAAGGTGCGCGGGCTGGTGCGCTTCGAGCGCGACGAGCGCATCGCGGGCATTGTGGCCAACTGGCCGACTGGCGCGACGGCCACCCGTGCGGGCAAACTGGGCCTGCATCCGCATGACAACTTCGCCGACATCATCCGGCAGTACGTGGCCGACTGCGCAGCGCTTCCTAACGCGAACGAAACCCTGAAGGGAATGAACTGATGAAAACCGACAAGAGCGACAAGAAGTCAAAGCCCACCACCAAGGGCGCCACCAAGACCTCGAAGGCCAAGGCCGTCAAGGGCAAGCCCGCCGGCCTGCGCTCGCAAGCCTGGTTCGACAACCCCAACAACGCGGACATGACTGCGCTCTACATCGAGCGCACCATGAACTTCGGGCTCAGCTTCGAGGAGCTGCAATCGGGCCGGCCGATCATCGGCATCGCGCAGACCGGCTCCGACATCGCTCCGTGCAACCGCCATCACATCGTGCTGGCCGACCGCGTGAAGGAAGGCATCCGCGACGCGGGCGGCATCGCCTTCGAATTCCCGATCCATCCCATTCAAGAGACCTGCAAGCGCCCCACTGCCTCGCTCGACCGCAACCTGCAATACCTCTCGCTGGTCGAGATCCTGTATGGCTATCCGATCGACGGCGTGGTGCTGACCACCGGCTGCGACAAGACGACGCCTGCGCAGATCATGGCCGCGGCCACGGTCGACATTCCGGCGATCGCGCTGAACGCCGGCCCGATGCTCAACGGCTGGTTCAACGGCGAACGCACCGGCTCGGGCACCATCGTCTGGCGTGCGCGCGAGATGATGGCCGCGGGCGAGATCGGCTACGAGGGCTTCCTGAAACTGGTCGCTTCGTCGGCCCCGTCGACCGGCCACTGCAACACCATGGGCACGGCCTCGACGATGAACTCGCTGGCCGAGGCCCTGGGCCTCACGCTGCCCGGCAGCGCCGCGATTCCGGCGCCGTACCGCGACCGTCAGGAGATGGCCTACATGACCGGCAAGCGCATCGTCGAGATGGTGCGCGAGGACTTGAAGCCCTCCGACATCCTCACGCGCGAAGCCTTCGAGAACGCAATCATCGTGAACTCGGCGATCGGCGGCTCGACCAATGCGCCGATCCACCTGAACGCGATCGCGCGGCACATCGGCGTGGAGCTCACGACGGACGATTGGGAAAAGCACGGCTACAAGGTGCCGCTGCTGGTCAACCTGCAGCCGGCCGGCGAATACCTTGGCGAGGACTTCTATCGCGCCGGCGGCGTGCCCGCGGTGGTCGCCGAACTCGTGGCCAAGGACAAGATCAAGCCAGCGATGACGGCCAATGGCAAGACCTTGAAGGACAACTGCGAAGGCCAGTTCACCAGCGACCGCAAGGTGATCTTTGCCTACAACAAGCCGATGAAGAAGGACGCCGGCTTCCTCAACCTCAAGGGCAACCTGTTCGACTCCGCGATCATGAAGACCAGCGTGATCACCGACGAGTTCCGCAAGCGCTACCTCGAAAACGAGAACGACCCGATGGCCTTCGAAGGCACGGCCATCGTGTTCGACGGCCCGGAGGACTACCACCACAAGATCGACGATCCGAAGATGAAGATCGACGCGCACAGCGTGTTGTTCATGCGCGGCGTGGGCCCGGTCGGCTATCCGGGCGCGGCGGAAGTGGTGAACATGCGCGCGCCGGACTACCTGCTGAAGAAGGGCGTCACCGCGCTGCCCTGCATCGGCGATGGGCGGCAGTCGGGCACCTCGGGCTCGCCCTCGATCCTGAATGCGTCACCGGAAGCCGCGACCGGCGGCAATCTGGCGCTGGTGCAGACCGGCGACCGCGTGCGCATCGACCTGAAGAAGCGCACGGCCAACATGCTGGTGTCCGACGAGGAACTGAAGCTGCGCCGCGAGAAGCTCGACGCCGCCGGCGGCTACAAGTACCCGCCGAGCCAGACGCCATGGCAGGAGATCCAGCGCAGCGTGGTCGCGGAGTTGTCCGAAGGGATGGTGCTGAAGCCGGCGGTGAAGTACCAGCGCATTCACGCGACCTTCGGCGTGCCGCGCGACAACCACTAGGACAGGGGGCGGGCCTCCGCCCTCTATGCGGCTGCATGGCAGAGGCTTGCGATGGATTGGACCGACCTCGCACATCGGACATCGAATGTGTGCGACCGTCCGGACCCAGGTGCACATTCTTCGGGATGGCTCTGGGTCCTGCGCCCTGCAGCGCAAGCCCATTGCCCCGCACGCGCGGCAGGGATCGAGGCGGCACGGCCAGATCGACTACCGAAGCAACTCAGCCCGCTCAAAGGCCCCCATGCTCGCTCGCCTCGAGTGGCCAGTGCCTTGGGAAACCGTGGTTGGAAATGGCGCCACTCCCCCAGGTCCGCGCGCCGAAGGAACGCCGAATCCCTTCGAAGGGGTGCCCCCGACCGTCCGACAAAGCCAGTTCGAGGGGTACCCGCACGGGGACTTTTCCCTGCTCGCCCTGGGTTCGGGCGGGCCGCGTCCCGCTTCTGACGATGCCTTCTGCCCCGTGTGCAGGGCCAAACAAGGCCTCGATCGCATCGCAGCTCGCGGCCACGCTGTGCCCTTGGTACCAATCGAACGCTGCCCTCGACATGCGTGCCATCTCGACGGGGTCCGGTTCGGCCAGGGGGATGCCCTCGAGGTACTGCACACCGGGCGCCAGGCCATCATGGGAGCCGGTATTGGGGGACAGCAACACCGGCACCACGCCGTGCGCGCTGTAGGCGCCGAAGATGCCGCTCTTGGCCACGTCGTGCGGTGAGTAGGCGACCACGCCGTAGGTCGCGGCGGTCAGCAGTTTCTGCACCGCCTCGGCGGGCAGCCGCCCATGGGCAATGACGCCGCGTGCCTTGAGCATGGCCGCGATTTCCGGATCGCCGATGGGGGAGCCGATGTCATGGATCTCCAGACCACTGGCGGCGGCCCAGCGAAACAACGCCTCCCCGCCCGCGCGCCAGGTATTGACGCGCATGAGCGCTGTGCCGAAGACGACCAGCTTCTTCTGGCGCACAGCCGGCAACTCGGCCAGCTCGCCGATGGTCGAATAGATCGGCATCCAGAGATGCGGCAGGTCACCGGCCTGCGTTTCGAGCCAGTCGTGGATGTAATGCGTGTTCGAGATCCAGAAATCGGATCGCCTGGCCAGTTGACTGGCGATGTAGCGCTGGGCCCGCCAGACCCAGTACACCGACGAAGTGATCCGGTCGCTGACGGCGTAGGCCTCGTGCATGAACACGCCGAAACGCTTCATGCGCGGCTTGTTGCGGCGGGCCCAGTTCAGGAGGTGCAGGGGGGCGCCATAGCGCGAGTAGCCATAGCCGCTCATATGCAGCAGCACGGAATCGCCATCGACGTTCAGGTCCTTGTGATAGACCAGCACGCGTGCATTGCCCATGTGCCCGGCCATCATGTGGGCATAGTCCATCACGCCACCGGGCACGTCGGGAATGACCATGGTGATGCGCTCGTCGAGGCGATCCTTCGCGGGGTTGTCGGCCAGCGAAATGTGCGAGTCCTTGCGGGCCCGTGCGATGACCGGGTCGTAGCCGGGCTCTCGCGCCTTCCAGGTGCTACCCCATGTGCTTTGAATTCCGTCGGCCATCGCTTGCTACCCCCTTGTGACAAATAGATACTAGTCACAAGTCCCTGACAGGCACATACCACCACCGGCACGTCGCACCCGCATTCATGACATAAGTTTCAACTTCAACAGTCACAAGGGTCCGCTCGCGCCGGCGCTCCTTGTCCAACGATGTGCGTCCAGGAAAAATGTCACGGTGCTCTCCAGCACGCGGAAAGACCGCGGCCCGCGCGCTCCGTCCCGGCAACGGCGGGCGGCCCGGCGAACGCGCCCCACACGGCCATCGAGCTGGCAGCCATGAGGCGCCGTTCCAATGGCTGGGATCGCCAACGGCCGCGGCAACGTTACGCCCTCACCGAGGCGAATGACACTGTCGAGAGCAAGCGTGCGAGCCGTGTCTTTGAGCGCTACCGCCTTACCGCGCGGGGCCACGCCATCTCGCGATCCACGGAAAACTGAAAGCGTGGCCGTGCGTCAGGTGCGACGGCTGGCGCCGAGGCCGACGTCAGCGCGGCGAGTCCGCGTCAGTGGTCGCGCCGGGCCGGCAGTGTCGCGGATTGAGCCGCATTCGCCGCCTCGCGCATGCGCACCTCGTCGATGCGCCGAGCCGTGAATTGCGCCGTCATCTCCAGCTTCTTGAGGTCGCGCTGCGAAAGCTCCTCGTTCTCCGCGAAGCTGAAACAGCAGAGCGTGCCGTAGACGCGCCCATCGCCGAGCACCACCGGCACGCTGAGGTAGCTGCCGAGGGGGAAGGGCAGCTTGGGAAGGCCCTGCGTGGCCGGGTCGGTGGCCCAGTGCTTGACCATTTGCGGCAGCCTGCCGTCGACGACGCGCTGGCAGAAGGTGTATTCGAGCGGATGCGACTGCCCTTCCTCGAACACGCGTTTGTCGGCATCGGCCTCGATGCGGCGGAACACGCGATGGCCGTCGACGAACTCGGAGACGAACACCACGTCCATGTGGAGCTTCTCGCGCAACAGTTGCAGCACCTCGGTCACGGCACTGCAGATGAGCGCATCGCCGCCCTCGGCAGTGGCCACGAGCAATTCGGAAACCCGGACCTCGAAGGCATCGGGCGCATAGTCTGCGGAATGGAATTCGTACATGATTTCCTGCGGCCGGCCACCGATGGCAAACACTGAGCCAGCCCTTGCTTTCCTCCCTCGATAGGGTGTTTGCCGAGGCCGAATGTAGTCGCGATCCGGAGCGGGTACGTTTCAAAAAGCACGGCCCGAAAAGTGCGCAGGGTCGCGCATCCCGGCCCCATGCGCCCGGCACACGGCATCACGGCAGGCATGGCAATTGCGGGAAAGGCATGTTCGCCTACGACATCAACCGCAGGCCTTCCGTGGCGGCGACGCCCGCGATGGCGCAAAGTCCTGCTCTTTGCCTGGAGCCTCGATGCCAGACCCCGGCCACCCTCACGCACTTCACGCGCTCGAAGAAGGCGCCCCGCACCCGCTCGGCGCCACCTACACCGGGCGCGGCGTCAACTTCGCCGTGTTCTCCGCGCACGCCACCAGGGTGCAGGTCTGCCTTTACGACGAGGCCGGCACGACCGAGCTGGCCTGCATCACGCTGCCCGAATACACCGACGAGGTCTGGCATGGCTTCGTGCCCGGCCTGTTGCCCGGCACGCGTTACGGCCTGCGCGTGCACGGCCCCTACGAGCCCGAGAAGGGCCATCGCTTCAACCACCACAAGCTGCTGCTCGACCCTTATGCCAAGGCGCACATGGGCGAGCTGAAGTGGGGCCCCGAGCTGTTCGGCTACACCGTCGGCCATCCCGATGGCGACCTGAGTTTCGACGAGCGCGACAGCGCACCCTTCATGCCCAAGTGCGTGGTGGTCGACTCGCGCTTCCAGTGGACGCAGACCGATGCCGTGCGCGTGCCGTGGAACCAGACCGTGTTCTACGAGACGCATGTGCGTGGCTTCACGATGCGGCACCCCGGCGTGCCGGAGCACATGCGCGGCACCTTCGCTGGACTGGCCCGCGATGAAGTGCTCGGCCCGATCCGCGAGCTCGGCGTGACCAGCGTCGAGCTGCTGCCGATCCAGATGTTCCTCAACCAGCCCTTCCTCACCGACAAGGGCCTGACCAACTTCTGGGGCTACGACACCATCGGCTTCTTCGCGCTCGACCAGCGCTACCTCGACGGCCCCAACATCGATGAGTTCAAGCACATGGTCGACCGCTTCCATGCGCACGGGCTGGAGGTGATCCTGGACGTGGTCTACAACCACACGCCCGAGGGCAACGAGCTCGGCCCGACGCTGTCCTTCAAGGGCATCGACAACGCGAGCTACTACCGCCTGATGCCCAACGGCGACGGCCCCGGCCCGCGCTACTACATCAACGACACCGGCACCGGCAACACCGTCAACCTGAGCCATCCGCGCGTGCTTCAGATGGTGACGGACAGCCTGCGCTACTGGGTGAGCGAGATGCACATCGACGGCTTCCGCTTCGACCTGGCCACCATCCTCGCGCGCGAGCCGCATGGTTTCGACGAAGGCGGCGGTTTCCTCGACAGTTGCCGGCAGGACCCGGTGCTCTCCAGCGTCAAGCTCATCGCGGAGCCGTGGGACATCGGGCCGGGCGGCTACCAGGTCGGGCGCTTTCCGCCGGGCTGGGCCGAATGGAACGACAAGTTCCGCGACAACGTGCGCGCCTTCTGGAAGGGCGACGAAGGCATGGCGCCGGCGCTCGCGCAATGCCTCACGGCCAGCGGCGACTACTTCAACCACCGCGGCCGCAGGCCATGGGCCAGCGTCAACTTCATCACCGCGCATGACGGCTTCACGCTGGCCGACACGGTGAGCTACAACGACAAGCACAACGAGGCCAACGGCGAGGACAACCGCGACGGCCATTCGCACAACCGCTCATGGAACTGCGGCGCCGAGGGCGTGACCGACGACGAGGAAGTGCTCGCCCTGCGCGCACGCCAGCAACGCAACCTGCTGGCCACGCTGCTGCTGTCGCAAGGCACACCGATGCTGCTGGCCGGCGACGAATTCGGCCGCACGCAGCAGGGCAACAACAACGCCTATTGCCAGGACAACGAGATCAGCTGGATCGACTGGGCCGCCGCTGGCTCGGAGCCCAGCCGCACACTGCTGGATTTCACGCGCCACATCATCCGGCTGCGCAAGGACTATCCCGTCTTGCGCCGCAACCGCTTCATGACCGGCACGGTCAACCAGGCCACGAAGCTGAAGGACGCGACCTGGCTCACGCCCAGCGGCGCAGAGATGGACCAGCCCCACTGGCTCGACATGCGCACGCGTTGCTTCGGCCTGCTGCTGGAAGGCAGCGTGCCCGGCTCGTCGTTGCCGCAGCCAGCCACCGACGCCAGCGTGCTGATGGTGTTCAACGCCTGGGAAGGCGCGCTGGAATTCAAGATGCCGCGACGCGGCCGGGCGCGCGGCAAGACGTGGACGCGGGTGGTGGACACGGCGCTGGATACGCAGGAGGAAGACACCTTCCGGCCCGGGCATCTCTACATGGTCACGGGGCGGTCGATGCTGGTGTTTCACTCGCCGTAGCGTCATTGCGCGCGAGAATCCCTGGCAGCGCTTCTTCTCGCGAGGAAACGCAGAGCCACTCTGTTCGCGTGATGCGACGGCGTGGAAAACAAGACCAGGGAGGAATTTCATGATGATGATTCGGATCATGACCGGCGCGGCGCTGACTGGCGCGTGTGCGTTGCTGATGGGCTGTGCCACGCGCACCGACATGGCCTTCAAAAATGACGCCGATGTCCTTAAGGGCGACAGCAAGCCGGTCTACCTGATGACCGTCACCTTGCGCAACAACTTCAAGCCGGACTACCAGCCCAAGCTGGAGGAGGTCAACGTCAAGCGCGACGGCGGCCGGCAGCAACCTGACGAGCGACTCGATTTCCGCATCGACTTCAAGTCGATGGTGGATCTCAAGGACGCCTATGACACGACTCGTCCCAGCAGCTATTTCGTGCGCATGGAACTCGCCCCGGGAAGTTACGAGATCAAGGGGCTGACCAGCCGTACGCGCACATTCTGGATCGATGGCTTGTTCCAGACTCCGCTCAACAGCCCCTTGAAAGTGGACACCCCCGGCGTGTACTACCTCGGCCACGTGGAAGCCTCGGTTCGCCAAAGGGTCGGCAACGAGTTTCCCGCCGGTCCGGCAACGCCGCTGATCGATCAAGTCGTGGCCGGTGCATCGCCCGGCACCTTCGTTGTGAAGATTTCCGACCAGTTCGAGCAAGACGAGCCGGCGTTTCGCAAGCGCTTTCCGGCATTGAATGACGTTCCGATCACCAAGGCAATTCTTCCGCCGTTCGACCGGGCGAAGGCCCAGGCGAACTTCATGCCGTTCGGAGCGCGGCCGGCAAAATGAGCCGCGCAGGGCGGGCCCTCCGGTCAATCCACCTTCGCGCCCGACGCCTTCACCACCACGCCCATCGCATCCCAGTCACTGCGCAACAGTTGCTGGAACTCCGCCGCCGTCTGCGTGCGCGGCTCCACGCCGAGGCGCGCGAAGCGCTCCTGGATCACCGGGTCGGCCAGCACCTTGTTGACGGCGGCGTTGAGCTTGTCGACCTCGGCCTTCGGCGTGGCCGCCGGTGCGAGCAGGCCGATCCACGAATCGAAGGAATAGCCGGGCAGGCCGCTCTCCGCCACCGTCGGCAGGTTGGGCAGGAAAGGGCTGCGCTTGGTGCCGGTCGTGGCAAGCAGCTTGATGCGCGCGTCGGTCTGGAAGCCGATCACGCCGATGCTCGACGAGATCACCGCCTGCACGCGGCCGGCCAGCAGCTCGTTGACGGCCTCGCCGGTGGACTTGGTCGGGATGTGCGTCATCTGCAGGCCGGCCTTGGCCAGGAAGGAGGCCATCGCCAGGTGTGTGGCGCTGCCGTTGCCGGCCGAGGCGAAGTTGTACTTGCCCGGGTTGGCCTTGACCTCCTTGATGAAGTCCGCCGTCGTGCCGACGTTCATCGCGCTTGAAACCGCCAGCGCGTAGCCCGCGTTGCCGAGGTTGGCGACGCCGACGAAGTCCTTGAGCGGGTCGTAGCCCAGCTTGCTGTAGAGGTGGCCGGCAATGTGATGGCTGGCGGCGGCGAGGACCAGCGTGTTGCCGTCCGCGGGTGCCTTCGCGACGAGGGCCGCGCCCACACTGCCACCTGCACCCGCGCGGTTCTCCACCACGGTGGTCGCGCCCAACGCGACGCCCAGCTCGCTGTTGAAAGCGCGCGCCACCGTGTCCTGCACGGCGCCGGTGCCGAAAGGCACGATGATGTGGATGACGCGCTGCTGCGCCATGGCGGGAACGGCAGCTGCCGCTGCGGCGGCGGCGATGAAGGAACGACGGTCGAGCGCGAAGGACATGGCGGGAGAGCTTCTTTCTTCCAGGGGTTGAACGGATTCAGGCGCCGACCGGCAACCAGCGCTGCGCCAGCTTGACGAAGTAACTGGCGCCGATCGGGATGATGTCGTCGTTGAAGTCGAACGAGGTGTTGTGGATGATGCAAGGCCCGGGCCCGTGGCCATCCATGCGGTGGTCGCCGTCGCCGTTGCCGAGGAAGGCATAGCAGCCCGGCCGCACCATCAGCATGTGCGCGAAGTCCTCCGCGCCCATCACGGCAGGCCAGTCATCGGTGACCATGTCTTCGCCCACCACCTCGCGCATGACGCTGGCCGCAAAGCGCGCCTCTGCCTTGTGGTTGACCACCGGCGGCGAGGCGCGGATGAAGCTCACCTCGGCGGTACAGCCATGTGCCTCGGCCACGCCCTTGGCGACGGTGCGCAGGCGCTCCTCGATCTTGTCGAGCGCATCGATGGAAAAGGTGCGCACCGTGCCGCCGACCGTGGCCACGTCGGGGATGACGTTGGGCGCGTCGGAGCCTTGAAGTTGCGTGACGGCCAACAGGGCGCGCTCGGTGCTGGCGATGGTGCGCGGGACGATCGTCTGCAACTGCTGGGCCAGCGTGACCACCGCGGCCACCGGGTCGATGCCCGTGTGTGGCATCGAGGCGTGCGTGCCCCGGCCGCGCATCGTGACCTTGTAGGTGTTGCTCGACGCCATCAACGCGCCTTCGTTGAGCGCGAAGCGGCCGACCTCGCCGACCGGGAAGTTGTGCAGCGCGAACACCGCATCGCAGGGGAAGCGATCGAACAGGCCGTCCTGGATCATCTTCTTCGCGCCAGCCTTGCCCATCTCCTCGGCGGGCTGGAAGATGAAGTGGACCGTGCCGTCGAAGTCATCCGGGCCTTGTTGCGACAGGTGCCAAGCAGCGGCGAGCAGCATCGTCGTGTGGCCGTCGTGACCGCAGGCATGCATGCGGCCGGCGTGGGTGGACTTGTGCGGGAACTCGTTGGCCTCGTGCAGGGGCAGGGCATCCATGTCGGCGCGCAGGCCGATGGTGCGCTGGCTGGTCCCCTTGCGCAGCACGCCGACCAAGCCGGTGCCGGCGATGCCGCGATGGACTTCGATGACCCATTCGGTGAGCAACTGCGCGACCTTTTCGGAGGTTCGGTGCTCTTCGAGGCCGAGTTCAGGATGGGCGTGGATGTCGCGGCGGATGTCGATGAAGCGGGCGACGTTGGCGAAGGAGTCGACGATGTTCATGGCTGGCTTTTAACAAGAGGCCCAGGATCTTGTCAGGAGGCGTGCTACGAGGAAAATTTTGCACCATCTTCTTTGCTGCATTTCAATTTGATTTACATTTGCTTCATGCGACATGCAGCAAAACAGAAGTTGATCGACGAGGTGGTTGTACTTCAGCTTGGATATCCTTTCAGGGGTTCCATCCAGGCGACACCCGCCGGTACGGTCAGGGTGGTCCAGATGCGAGACACCGATCCCGAAACAGGCGTCAACTGGTCCGATACCGTTCGAACCGAGTTGCCCGGCCGCAAACAAGCGGACTGGCTCCGCGAAGGCGACATCCTTTTTGCCAGCCGCGGCTCGCGGTTCTACGCCGTTTGCCTCGGCATGCCGCCGCTTTCAGCGGTTTGCTCTCCCCAGTTTTTTCACCTGCGCGTCAATCCAGGGGGCGGGGTACTGCCGGCCTTCCTTGCCTGGCAAATCAACCAACCGCCGTTCCAGCGCCAACTGCTCCAAGCCGCGGAAGGCTCCAACCAGCTGAGCATTCGCATGTCTGTCTTCGCAGGCCTGACGATCAACGTACCTTCCTTGGCCGACCAGCGCCGCGTCGCCGCCCTGGCCGACATGGCACGCCAGGAGCGCAGTGCATTGCGCCGCCTGATACGCACCCGCGAACAACAACTCGAATCCATCGCCGAACACCTCGCCATCGCACCCCGAACAACCACCGAAATCCAATGACGACCACCACCCCCATCAGCCAGGACGAGATCAACGCCGCAGTCTGGTCCGCCTGCGACACGTTCCGCGGCACTGTCGACCCAAGCATCTACAAGGACTACGTCCTGACAATGCTATTCCTCAAGTACGTCTCCGATGTCTGGCAAGACCACTACGAGGGGTACAAGAAGCAGTACGGCGACCACCCCGAACTCATCGAGGAAATGCTCAAGAACGAGCGCTTCGTGCTGCCGCCAAATGCGAGCTTCTATGTACTGCATGCTCTTCGCCACACGCCGGGCAACGGCGAGCGTATCGACAAGGCGCTGCATGCCATCGAAGACGCCAACATCGCCAAGCTGCGGGACGTGTTCCAGGACATCCACTTCAACTCGAACAAGCTCGGCGAGGAGCAGCAGAAGAACGACATCCTGCGGCACCTGCTCGAAGACTTCGCCAAGCCGGCGCTCAACCTGCGCCCCAGCCGCGTCGGCACGCTCGACGTGATCGGCAATGCCTATGAATTCCTGATCAAGAACTTTGCCTCGACCAGCGGCAAGAAGGCCGGCGAGTTCTACACGCCGCCCGAAGTCTCCAGCCTCATGGCGCGCCTGATGGACCCGCAGGAGGGCGAGGAAATCTGCGACCCGACCTGCGGCTCCGGTTCGCTGCTGATGAAGTGCGGCCGCCTCATCCGCGAGCGCACCGGCTCGCGCAAGTACGCGCTGTACGGGCAGGAGGCCATCGGCAGCACCTGGGCGCTGGCCAAGATGAACATGTTCCTGCATGGTGAGGACAACCATCGCGTGGAGTGGGGCGACACCATCCGCAACCCCAAGCTGCTCGATAGCGCGGCCCACCTCAAGCACTTCGACATCGTGGTGGCCAACCCGCCCTTCAGCCTGGAAAAGTGGGGACATGAAGGCGCCGAAGCCGACAAGTTCAGTCGCTTCCGCCGAGGTACGCCACCGCGCACCAAGGGCGACTATGCCTTCGTGCTGCACATGGTCGAGACCATGAAGCCGGGCACCGGACGCATGGCCGTCGTGGTGCCGCACGGCGTCCTGTTCCGCGGCGCGGCGGAAGGGCGCATCCGGCAAAAGCTCATCGAGGAAAACCTGCTCGACATCGTGATCGGACTGCCCGAGAAGCTGTTCTACGGCACCGGCATCCCGGCCGCATTGCTGGTGCTGCGCAAGAACAAGGCCGACGACAAGGTGCTCTTCATCGACGCCAGCCGCGACTTCGAGGCGGGCAAGAACCAGAACTACCTGCGCGAAGACGACCTGCAACGCGTCCTGGATACGGCCACCGCGCGGAAGCCGGCGGACAAGTACGCGTACCTCGCCTCGCCCGCCGAAATTGCGGAGAACGACTTCAACCTGAACATCCCGCGTTACGTCGACACCTTCGAGGAAGAGGAAGCGATCGACCTGATGGCGGTGCGCAAGGAGCGGCTGGAGCTCAAGGCGGAACTGGCGCGGCTGGAAACCCAGATGGATGCCTACCTGAAGGAACTGGGCTATGAGTGACAAAGGCAAAGGCGGCGGTGCGGCCAACAAGCCTGGCAGCCGGGCCTTGACGGTGGCGCCCGGGATCACGCGCTCATCGGCGGCCGAGTACCTGACCTTCGTAGCGGCCGCCGGCAAGGGGGGCGTGGAAGCCGTCTATGCCGATGAAAACGTATGGCTGACCCAGAAGATGATGGGGCAGCTTTATGACGTGAACGTCCGCACGGTCAATGAGCACCTCAAGAAGATCTTCTCAGACAGAGAGCTGACCGAAGATTCAGTTATCCGGAAATTCCGGATAACTGCCAGCGACGGCAAGACATACGACACCCAGCACTACAACCTGGGCGCCATCATCGCGGTGGGCTACAAGGTCAATTCCGAGCGCGCCGTGCAGTTCCGCAAATGGGCCAGCGCCATCGTCGAGTCCTTCACCATCAAGGGCTTCGCGATGGATGACGAGCGGCTGAAGAACGATGGCTCGGTGTTCACAAAGCGGTATTTCGAGGAGCAGCTGCAGCGCATCCGCGAGATCCGCCTGTCCGAGCGCAAGTTCTACCAAAAGATCACCGACATCTACGTCACGTCGATCGACTACGACCGCCAGTCCCAGGCCACCCAGCGGTTTTTTGCCACCGTGCAGAACAAGCTGCACTGGGCCATTCATGGCCAGACCGCCGCCGAGGTGATCCACGGCCGCGCTGATGCGCGCAAAGACCGCATGGGGCTGACCTCGTGGAAGGACGCGCCCGAAGGCAAGATCCAGAAGTTCGACGTGGTGGTGGCCAAAAACTACCTGACCGAGAACGAAGTGGCGCAGTTGCAGCGCCTGGTCTCGGCTTACCTCGATGTGGCCGAAGACATGGCCTTGCGCAGCATCCCCATGACCATGCAGGACTGGGAGACGCGCCTGAACCGCTTCATCGCCGCGACCGACCGGGAAGTGCTGCAGGACGCAGGCAAAGTTAGCGCCGAGATTGCGCGGGCGCATGCCGAGAGCGAATTCGAGAAGTACCGCATCGTGCAGGACCGCTTGTTCCAGTCGGACTTTGACCGGCTGGTGGCGGGTGGCGGCGATGTGGTCGCTGTGCCGGAGGCGGCCGTAGAGCTACGTGGGCGCACGGCGAAGAAGGGGGGCCGTGATGCTTCCTGATGGCTGGAGTCGTATGACCGTTGGCCATGCATGTTCGATCAAGAACAACCTGCGCATGCCAATCAACACGGAGCAAAGGGCTTCGATGCCTGGTCCTTACCCCTATTTCGGCCCGACCGGAATCTTGGCCCATATCGACCACTACAGAATCGACGAAGAATTCGCAATCATTGGCGAAGACGGCGACCACTTCCTCAAGTTCCGAGAAAAACCGATGACCTTGCACTTCGACGGCAGGGCCAACGTCAACAACCACGCCCATGTGATTGGAGATTCGGAGTACTGCTCGCCCAAGTGGTTCTATTACTGGTTCATGCATCGGGATCTGACAGCGTCGCTATCGAGGCAGGGCGTTGGGCGCTACAAGCTGACGAAGAAGGGCCTTAGTGAGCTCGAGATCTGGTTGCCACCAAAGCTCGAGCAGAAGCGGGTCACCGACGCCCTTGCAACGTGGGATCAGGCCATTGCCACTGCAGAGCGCTTACTCACAAACAGTCGCACTTACAAACAGGCTCTCGTCGATCAGCACTTGTTGAAGCCGGCCTTCTCGCGGCAGTGGCCAGTCCAATCGATAAAAGAAGTCAGCGACCGGATTCAGCGCCAGGCTGTTAATGAAGAGGGCTTGCCGGTCTTGATGATCTCCTCCGGTCAAGGCTTCGTGCGGCAGGACGAGAAGTACAGCAAGTTCATGGCGGGCAAGAGTGTCAACAACTACATCACGCTCGGCAAGGGCGAGTTTGCGTACAACAAAGGCAATTCAAAGCTGTATGAATTCGGCTGCGTTTTCCAACTACAGAACATTGATCGCGGCTTGGTACCGCATGTTTATGTCTGCTTTCGTCTCCGCGACCAATGCCATCCCGAGTTCTATCGCCACCTGTTCGCCGCCGACTACTTGCATGATCAACTTGGGGCGCTCGTCAACACGGGGGTTCGCAACAACGGCCTGCTGAACATTCGACCCGCAGATTTTCTGGGTTGCGAAGTTCCAGTTCCACCGAAGAAAGAGCAAGTCCGCCTTGCTGGAATTCTGCAAACTGCCACCTCGTGGGTCCTGCAGCACGAAGCAGTTCTTGACCAATTGAAGCAAGAAAAGGCGGCCCTCATGGCCCAACTCCTCACCGGCAAGCGCCGCGTGCGCTTGCCCGAGGACGACGTGATCGCAACACCATGACCACCACCCCCAACTCCCGCGAGCAATACAGCGCCCACATCCCCGCGTTGCATTTGCTCTGCAACCTGGGCTGGGACTTCGTGAGCACGGCAGATGCATTGGCGATGCGCGGCGGCAGCACGCGCGAGGTGCTGCTGGTGCCGCGCCTTGTCGAGGTGCTGCAATCACGCCGCTACGAGTACAAAGGTCAGTGGCATTCTTTGTCCGCCGGCGGCATCGACCAGATCGTGCGGGAGCTTTCCTCGCTGAGCCTGGCCGAAGGGCTGTTGCCCGCCAACGAGCGGCTGTACCAGAAGCTGTCGCTGGGCATCACGGTCACCGAGTTCATGCCCGATGGCAAGAAGCACCAGCCGACCATTGCGGTGATCGACTGGGTGAACGTCGGTGCCAATCGCTGGGACGTGACCGAGGAATTGCAGGTGCTGTCGGCGCAGGGCACGCACCATCGCACGCCCGACGTGGTCGGCTATGTGAACGGCATTCCGCTGGTGGTGATCGAGGCCAAGCGGCCCGAGGGCAGCCACGCCAGCAAGACGATGGTGGACGAGGGCATCAGCCAACACCTGCGCAACCAGCGCACGGACGAGATTCCGAGCCTCTTCGCCTACGCGCAATTGTTGCTTGCCATCAGCCAGACGGAAGGACGCTACGGCACCACGCATACCGCCACCAAGTTCTGGGCACGCTGGCGCGAGGAGCAGGGGGCGCAGGCAGAGGCCAGCTTTGACGATGCGGACGTCGATGCCGTC
Organism: Variovorax rhizosphaerae; assembly: GCF_037889975.1. Lineage (NCBI taxonomy): Bacteria > Pseudomonadati > Pseudomonadota > Betaproteobacteria > Burkholderiales > Comamonadaceae > Variovorax > Variovorax rhizosphaerae. The sequence continues at coordinate 290,030 of NZ_JBBKZT010000001.1, forward strand.
AAGAACAAGACCCTGCACCCCGCCACGCGCGCAGCGCTGTTCGCGGGCAAGCCGGCGGCGCTTGCAAGCTACTTCGATGCACTGTGGTCGCAACATTCGCATGTGACCGACCAGGACCGATTGCTCGTGAGCCTGCTGACACCTTCGCGGCTGCTGGAATTCCTGCGCGGCTTCGTGCTGTTCGATCGCAAGGTGGGCAAGCTGGTGGCGCGCTATCAGCAGTTCTTCGGCATCCGCGCATTGCTCTCGCGATTGCCCCAGCGCAGGCCCGATGGCGGGCGCGAGGGCGGCGTCATCTGGCACACCACCGGCTCTGGCAAGAGCTTCACCATGGTGTTCCTGACCAAGTCCTTGCTGCTGGTCGATGCCTTGCAGGAATGCCGTGTGATCGTCGTCACCGACCGGTTGGACCTGGAAGACCAGCTTCGCCGCAACTTCATGTCGAGTGGAGCTTTCGGTTCCAACATCGGCCTGCGCAAGGACGGCGAGCACAGCCGCGCGCTCACGGGGCGCGACCTGGCCAGGCGCATTGGCAGCGGCAACGAGCGCATCACCTTCACGCTCATCCACAAGTTCAACACGGCCAGCAAGCTCGCAGAGTGCCGCAACGATTCGTCCAACCTGATCGTGCTGGTGGACGAGGGCCACCGCAGCCACGGCGGCGAGACGCACGAGCGCATGCGCAAGGCGCTGCCGAGGGCGGCCTATGTGGCGTTCACCGGCACGCCCTTGCTCAAGAACGAGAAGACAGCCGGCAAGTTCGGTCCCATCCTGCATGCGTACACGATGCAGCGCGCGGTGGAAGACGAAGCGGTGGCGCCGCTGCTGTACGAGGAGCGCGTGCCGGAACTGACCATCAACGAAGACGCGGTCAACCGGTGGTTCGACAAGATCACCGTCAACCTCAGCGAAGCGCAGCGCGGCGACCTGAAGAAGAAGTACGCGAAGAAGGGTGCCATCTACGGCGCGGCCAACCGTATCGAATTGATTGCCTGGGACATCGCGACGCATTTCAGCGAGAGCATCAAGAAGGTCAGCGCGGGCGACGGCCTGCAACTCAAGGGCCAGGTCGCGACCGAGAGAAAGCTGGACGCCATCCGCTACAAGAAGGCACTGGACGACACCGGCCTGGTGACCAGCGCCATCGTGATGTCGGGGCCAGACACGCGAGAGGGCAACTCCGAGATTGACGAAGACAGCATGCCCGAGGTGCAGAAGTGGTGGAAGGAAACGGTCGCGAAATATGGCCCGGACGCCAAGGCGTATGAGAAGCAAGTCGTCGCCGACTTCGGCAGCGACGGCGACCCCGACTTGCTCATCGTCGTGGACAAGCTCCTCACCGGCTTCGATGAGCCGCGCAATGCCGTGCTCTACATTGACAAGCCGCTGGAGAGCCACAACCTGATCCAGGCCATCGCCCGCGTCAACCGCTTGCACGATGCCAAGCGCTATGGCGTCCTGGTGGCCTACCGCGGCGGCCTCCTGGAGCACCTGGACACCGCGATCCGCGCCTACCAGGACCTGGAAACCCGCACGCAAGGCGGCTTCGACGTGGCCGACATCGACGGGCTGTACCACCAGTTCAGCACCGAATACAAGCGCCTGCCGGCCTTGCACGACCGGCTGTGGTCCTTCTTCAAGGGCGTGATGAACCGGCTCGATCGCGAGCAGTACCGGCAGATGTTGACGCCCAGGTTCGTCCGCGATGTCGACGGGGAGGAACACGACGAGCGACAGAAGCTGCGTGACGACTTCTACGAAGCATTGACGGCTTTCGGCCTCTGCCTGCAAACGGCGCTGAGTTCGCGCAGCTTCTTCGAGGACAAGGGCTTTTCCGAGGCGACGATCGCGCGCTACAAATCCGACCTGCGCTTCTTCACCGAGCTGCGGCAGACGGCCCGGCGCGATGCCATGGAAACGGTGGACTACAGCGCCTATGAAGAGCAGATTCGCCGCCTCGTCGACAAGCAGGTCATCGGCACCGAGGTGCGCGAGCCGGAGGGCGTATACCTCGTACATCAACTCGGCAAGGCAGAAGACCCAGCGAAGTGGAGCGAGGAGAAAACGCGCAACGAGACGGACATGATCAAGACCCGCCTGCGCAAGACCATCGAGCAGGACCTGGCCGACGACCCGTACGCACAGAAGGTGTTCGGCGCGCTTCTGCGGGAAGCCATCGCGCAAGCGGAGGCCCTGTTCGACCACCCGTTGAAGCAACACGCGCTGTTCGTGAACTTCGAGCAAGCCCTCGAGACGCGACAGGCGCCCGGCATGCCGGGTGCGCTGGCCGACAAGCCCCATGCGCGTGCGTACTTCGGCGCGGTGCGGCTGGTGCTGGGTGAGGAGAAGTTTGCCGCGATGAGCGATGCCGGCCGGCAGGATCTGCTGCAGCAGGCCGTGCGCATGGACGCCACCGTGCGAGACGCGGTGGCGGAGCATTCCCTGAATCCCCAGAACATCGAAGCGGCGATTCGAAAGGGCGTCTTGCCGATGCTGTTCACGGCTCTGGGCCTCGACGATGCCAAGGCCGTGGTCGAACAGGTGATCCAGATCACGCGCATGGGGTTGAGCCAGCGGTGAAGGCGCATAGCTTCGCCTACGGCGATGTCAAGATCCGGTTTGAGGTGCGTCGCCGGGCCGAACGACTGCAGCAACGCGTGGCAATTCACGTGGAGCCGGATGGACGCGTGCTTGTGGATGCGCCCCAGGACGCCACCGATGCGCAGGTGCTCGCAGCCGTGAAGAAGCGTGCGCGCTGGATCGGCCGGCATCTGGACGCCATCGGCGCGCGGCGGGCGCTGTCGTTGCCGCGCGAGTATCTCAGCGGTGAATCGATGCACTACCTGGGTCGGCGCTACCGGCTCAAGGTCACGCTGCGGTCCGACGAGCCGCCCGGCGTGCGGCTGAGAGGCGGCTATCTCGAAGTCACCGCGCCACGCCACGACCCGACGGTGCTGCGCGCTGCATTGGACGATTGGTATCGCGGCCGGGCGCGCGAGGTCTTGCTGCAACGACTGGCGTCCATCGCTGCCACATTGCGATGGGTCAAGACGCCGCCACCGATGCGCTTGCAGGTCATGAAGGTCCAATGGGGAAGCTGCTCGCCAGCCGGGCGCATCACGCTCAATCCATGGCTGGTGAAGGCGCCGCGCGAGTGCATCGACTATGTGGTGCTGCATGAGCTGTGCCATTTGCTGCATCACAACCACAGCGCGAGGTTCTTTGCGGCCCTGGATCGGCACATGCCGGAATGGCGCACGGTGAAGGCGCGGCTCGACGAACTTTCGGAGCAAGTCCTTCGCATGTAGCTCAAAGTGCCCGGCGGGTGACGCCTGACCGACGCGCCCGTGCACGGCGGACGAGCGCAGTTTGGCGTCCCTCCCCAGCCTGCGGGAGAATCCCCCCATGCAAATCACCAAAGACACCGTCGTCACCCTCCGCTACAAGGTCGCGGATGCCAAGGGCAAGCTGATCGAGGAGAGCAAGGACCCGATGGTCTATCTCCATGGCGGCTACGGCAACACGCTGCCGAAGATCGAGGCCGCGCTCGACGGGCGCCAGCCCGGCTACCAGGTCACGCTGGAGCTCAAGCCCGAGGACGGCTTCGGCGAGCGCGATGAATCGCTGGTGCGCACCATCCCCAAGTCGGAGTTCCCGCCCGGCGTGAAGGTCGGCGGCCAGCTCGAAGGGCGCAACGACAAGGGCGAGCAGCAGATCTTCCACGTGATGAAGATCAAGGGCCCGGTCGTGATGCTCGACGGCAACCATCCGCTGGCCGGCATGGACTTGCGCTTCAGCCTCAAGGTGACTGAAGTGCGCGCCGCGTCCGAGGAAGAGATCGCGCATCGCCACGTGCATGGCGAGCACGGCCACCACCATTGAACGCCACCACGATCGGCCCCGACATGACCACCGTTGATCCCAAGCGCTCCGCCCGCGCGGCCGACCAGAAGAAGATGCCGCTGTGCGCAAGCTGCGCCGGCATCCAGCGCAACTGGCGCAAGGCGCCCGGCCATGCCGAACTCGTGCAGCAATCCACCCGCAAGGAAGAGCGCGAGGGGCATTCGGTCAACGTCACCACCTACCGCTGCGACGCCTGCGGCACCAAGTGGGAATACGAGAACGACAAGACCAACCAGAAGGCGGGTTGGTCGGTGGTGGGGCAGTAGTCGCCGATTGCGCGGCGCCCGTCGCATGCGCATTCGCGCGTTCCGCCCGGGCGACGACGAAGCCGCATTGCGCGCGGTCTTCCGTTCCTCCGTGCATCAACTGGCCGTCGGCTTCTACACGCCGGCACAACTTGAGGCCTGGGCGCCGGAGGCGTACGACGCCATCGCGTGGGCCGAGCGGTTGCGCGCCAACCGGCCCTTCGTGGCCGAAGTCGAAGGGCGAGTTGCGGGCTTCGCGGACTTGCAACCCTCCGGCTACATCGATCATTTCTTCGTCGACGGCACCTTCGGCGGCCGAGGCGTGGGGAGCGCGCTGATGGCGCACCTTCACCAGTCGGCGCACGCGCGCGGCATCGGCAGGCTTTGCTCGGACGTGAGCCTGTCCGCGGAGGGATTCTTCGCGCGCTGCGGCTTCGTCATCGAACGGCGGCAGGAGGTCGAGCTGCGCGGCGAAGTGCTGCGCAACGCGCGCATGCGCAAGACGCTCGGCACCGCCGGTCGTGCCTGACGCGGCACGTCATCGCCCGCGCGCCTGGCGAAACGTACTCAAGACCGAAACGCACTGACCCGATCCAGCACCGCCCGCACCACGCTCCACGCCGCGAGCGCGGAGGTCTTGGGATTGTCCGGCGACGCCAGGTTGTGAGAGCAGAAGTCGAGCCGGCCGAACGCGCCCGAGGCCTCGATGTGATGCACGTTGCAATCCACGCACGGGTCGGCAATGAGGGTGACGCGGGTCTTGTCCAGCCCCAGGCCGGACAGCGCGATGGTGGCTGCGACATTGGCGTTCTGCGGGTACTTCAGCGCCGCGTCGCGCGCGCTGCCTTCGAAGATGACGGTGGGGTATGTCAGCGCCTGCAGCGAACCGTGCGCCTCGGCTGCCGTGCCTTGCCAGGCTGCCGGTGGCTTGCGGCCGGTGTAGTGGACGCGGTCGAGTCCGCCGACGGCCGCTGCAGCCAGCGCGTCGAGCGAGCCGATCGCGCCGCTCATGAGTTGCGCGGTGGTACCGCCCTGCTGGGCCGCGCCGCGCACGGCCGCCTGCACCTCGGGCGCGGCGAGTGCGCCGACCGAGCAGATGAAGCAGGGCACGCCGTTGCGCAGCGCCGGCACCACGTGCTGGGTCACGGCGGCTTCGCCGGCCATCTCGATGACGAGGTCGCAGTAGTCGTCGGGTACCGACGCATGCACCGGCACGTCGTGCCAGGTCCGGCTCGACGTGTCGGAACGCACCACCGCCATGATCTCGAGCGCGTTGTGATAGGGCGCGAGGCGATTGAAGACCTCGGTTGCGATGGCCCCCGCACCGATGAATGTCACATGCATCATGTCAGGCGCTCCTTCGCGTCGGGGACCGTGCGAACAACACCAGCGCAATACCGCCGAGGATGGCCGCGGAGCAGGCGATTAAGCGCGGCGTGATGGCTTCCGTCAACATCAGCGCGCCGCCGAGCGCTGCGATCAGCGGCACCGACAACTGCACCGTCGCCGCGCGCATCGCGGAAAGATGGGGCAGCGCGGCGTACCAGATCACGTAGCCCAGGCCCGAGGTGATGGCGCCGGATGCGATGGCCAGCGCGATGCCGCTGGCGTTGGCATGCATGCCCGAGACGAACACGAGGTTGAGCAGCAAGGCCAGCGGTGCCGCCCAGGCGAAATTGCGCGCGGTGGCCGCCAGCGGATCGCCCACACCGCGACCGCGCAGCGAGTACACGCCCCATGCCGCACCGGCCGCCGCCATCAACGCGGCCCCCAGCGGCGGCGGCGCGGTGACGCCCGGCGACACCAGGTAGACGAGACCGCCCACGGCCAGCGCCAGGCCCGCCAGCGCCATCTTGTCGAAGCGCTCGCCGGCGTACAGCCCCGCACCGAACATCGTCAACTGCACCGCGCCGAACAGGATCAGCGCGCCCGTGCCGGCCGACAGGCTGAGGTAAGCAAATGAAAAGCAGGCCACGTAGGCGAACAGCATGAGCGGCGCGACCCAGTCGACCGGGCCACGCGGCGCGGGCTGCGTGCGCATCCGCACGATGAGGGCCAGCGCCAGCGCACCCGACACCAGCCGGATGCTGCCGAAGCTCGCCGGGTCGACGCCGCCATGCTGCAGCGCGGCCCGGCACAGCAGCGAGTTGGCCGCGAAAGCGAGCATCGCCGCGGTGGTGAGCGCGATCGTCTTGAAGGTGGGCATGGCGAGTTGCGCGGCGAGCGCCTTTCAACCTAGAAAAAGCAGTTGGATGCGCCCGAGTGCGCCGTGATCGGCGTGCCAGGCAAGGCGGGAGAACGCGGCGGGCTCATGCCCGCAAGGCCGAGCAACGCCGCATGGCGCGTCGAGCGCGGTGCAATCGGGTGCATAGCGCTCTCACCTCGGCGGCGAACGTGATCGAAGGCGGAGGTTTCAGGCTCCATGCTGCTTTTCCAAAGGTTGAGCGCGGTCAACTGCTTTTTCTAGGTTCAGTTTGCTGATTCTTGCCCGCCTGCACGTCCGCGCGCAAAGGGATAGATTGCGGGCCTTCGTTCACCGCAAGCAACGCAAGGATCATCCTATGGAACATCGGCGTCTCGGCCATTCCGGCCTGCGCGTGCCCGCGCTCAGCTTCGGCACCGCCACCTTCGGCGGCGGCAATGACTTCTTCAAGGCCTGGGGCGCGACCGACGCGGGCGGTGCGTCACGGCTCATCGACGTGTGCCTGGACCATGGCGTGTCGATGTTCGACAGCGCCGATGGCTACTCGTCGGGGCTGGCCGAGGAGATCCTCGGCGCGGCCATCAAGGGCAAGCGCAACCGGCTGCTGATCTCGACCAAGGCGACCTTTCCGACGGGGGACGGGCCGAACGACTACGGCTCGTCGCGGCAGCACTTGATCAATGCGGTCGACAAGGCGCTGCAGCGGCTCGGTGTCGAGCACATCGACCTCCTGCAACTGCACGGGCAGGACTACAACACGCCGGTCGAGGAAACGCTGTCGACACTCGACCAGCTCGTGCGCTTGGGCAAGGTGCGCTACATCGGCTGCTCGAACTTCTCGGGCTGGCACCTGATGAAGTCGCTGGCCGTGTCGGATCGGCATGGCTGGCCGCGTCACGTGGCGCACCAGGCCTACTACTCGCTGCTGAACCGCGACTACGAATGGGAGCTGATGCCGCTGGGCCAGGACCAGGGTGTCGGCGCGGTGATCTGGAGCCCGCTGGGCTGGGGCAAGCTGACCGGCAAGATCCGCCGCGGGCAGCCCGCGCAGCCCGGCACGCGCGCGCACGACATCGCGGGCACGGGGCCGAAGTTCGAAGAAGAGCGGCTGTTCCGCATCGTCGACGCGATGGATGCGGTGGCCCTAGAAACGGGCAAGACCATTCCGCAGATCGCGCTCAACTGGCTGCTGCAACGGCCCACCGTGGCCAGCGTGATCATCGGTGCGCGCGATGAAGCCCAGCTGGTGCAGAACATCGGCGCGGTGGGGTGGAAGCTGACGCCCGAACAGGTGGCGGCACTGGATGCGGCGAGCGATGTACCAGCCGCATATCCGGTGTGGCACCAGCGTGGTTTTCCGATGCTTCGCGAACGGGGCGAGGAACGCTGAGCTTTAAAAAAATCGCCCTGGTACTTTAATCCAGCGAATTTCGAATTCGCTGCCATGAATAGGGGGGGCGCCGTCCCTGAACAACCCTTGGCGCGACTTCGCCGTGACTTTATGCACGGCCCGGAACGGGACTATGTTGTTAACATTGGGTAACGTTACGTACCGTCGAAAGGCGTTACGCGGACAATTGTTAAACCAATTTCTACATACTCTCATGCCAAGCAAACAAGATTTCCTGGTATTTGGTGCGCCACGGATCGAGCAGGATGACATCGACGCTGTCGAGTCGGTGATGCGATCTGGCTGGCTGGGGACGGGACCCAAGGTTGCCCAGTTCGAGCAAGCCTTTGCGAAGAATCGCGGCGCGTCTCACGCGATGGCGCTGAACTCCTGCACCGCGGCGTTGCACCTCTCACTGCTGGCTTCTGGCGTGGGCCCGGGCGATGAAGTCATCACGACACCACTGACGTTCTGCGCGACGGTCAACGCCATCATCCATGCCGGCGCAACGCCGGTGCTCGCCGACATCGACCCCGAGACGCTGAACATCGATCCGGAACAGGTGCGGCTCAAGATCACGCCCCGTACCCGCGCCATCGTGCCCGTGCACTTCGCCGGCCGACCGTGCGAGATGGATGCCTTGATGGCGCTTGCCAACGAGCACGGCCTCAAGGTCATCGAAGACTGTGCGCATGCGATCGAGACCGAATACCACGGTCGCAGCGCCGGCACGATTGGCGACTTCGGCTGCTTCTCGTTCTACGTCACCAAGAACATCGTGACCGGCGAAGGCGGGATGGTGTTCTCACGCAAGGCCGAGGATGCCGCGCGCATCAAGATCCTCGGGCTGCACGGCATGAGCAAGGACGCGTGGAAGCGCTTCAGCGATGAAGGCTACAAGCACTACTACGTCGTGGCCGCCGGCTTCAAGTACAACATGATGGACCTCCAGGCAGCCCTCGGCCTGAAGCAACTGGAGCGGGTCGAAAAATACTGGCAGCGCCGCAAGGCCATCTGGGCGCGTTACATGGAGGAACTTGCAGACCTGCCCCTGGCATTGCCTGCACCTGCTGCGCCGGACACACGCCACGCCCATCACCTGTTCACCGTGCACATCGACGCGAACCGGTCCGGCATTTCGCGCGATGCATTCCTGGACGCAATGACCGCGCGTGGAATTGGTGTCGGCGTGCACTACCTCTCGCTGAACGAGCATCCGTACTATCAGGAAACCTATGGATGGCAACCCGAAGACACGCCTCACGCGTACCGGGTGGGGCAGCAGACCGTCTCGCTGCCGATGTCAGCGAAGCTGAGTGATGCCGACGTGACCCGGGTCATTGCCGCAGTGCGCGAGGTTCTCGAGGTGCAACACGCGCGGATTCCCGCCGTGGCATGCTGATCTCGGTTCTCATTCCGGCGTATGCAAGGCCGGAGCAGCTCGGCGACGCGCTTGCGAGCATCGCACTGCAGGATCGTTCGGTGGTCGGGGAGGTCATCGTGAGCGACGACAGCCCGCGCGCTTACTGGGAACGCAATCAAGCCGTGATCGCGTCGAGCGGCGTGGCAGACCTGGTCGCCTACTCGCCGAATGAACCGTCGCTGGGCATCTATCCCAATCACTGGTCCCTCGCGGAGAAGGCAAAGTGCAGCCATGTGCTGTTCCTGCACAACGACGACATGCTGTGCCCTGGCGGGCTGCGCGTGCTGTCCGACATGTGCGAGAACGAGACGGACCCACGCGTCAAGCTCTGGTTCGGCAACTGCCTGATCACCGACGAGAACGGCCGCGTGGACCCGGTGCGCACCGCAGAGCGTGATCGCGACTACGGGCGGACCGGCCCGGCGCGCGCCGAGCCGATGTGGCAGTGGTGCCTGACCGAGTCCATTCCGCCCAACTGCTTTCTCGTCGAGCGGGAGGCGTACCTGCGGCACATGCGGGGCTCTAACGACGGCAACGTCGGCGACTGGGCCACCAACGTTCGCATGGCCAACGATGGCGCCTGGGCCCGCTCCACGCGAGCAGAGGTGTCGCTCTATCGCGTGCAAGACGACTCCGTGACGAATGCGGGGCGCGGTGTGGACGTGCACCGCTCCTACGAGTTCTTCCAGCAATTGGAAGTACCGCCTGAATTCGTCGCGCAGAAGGACGCCAGGCTCGCCTTCATGGCGCCGGCGGCGACAGTGCGCTATGCAAGGGATGGCGAAAGACGCAGCGCCTGGACCTGCTACCTTTCAGGTCACTGGAGTTGGCGCAAGCGGCTGTCGGCACGCGGCGCGAAGGCGCTGGTCGCACTCATGATGCCCAAGCCGCTCTGGAAGTGGGCGCTGCGCTACCGCGACTAGAAGCAGGGCGCGCCATCGCCCCATGCGCTTGCCTGTGGCACCACAGGCGCGCCGGTACGCACGGCAGACGTCTCAATCTGCCAACTCCACCCACAGCGGTGCGTGGTCACTGGCACCTTCGATTCCGCGCAGCGCCTTGTCGACCCCCGCCTCCATCATCCGCTTCGAGACAGGCGGACTCAGCAGCACGTGGTCGATGCGCAGCCCCGCGTCCCTCGGCCAGCGGTTGCGCAGGTAGCTCCAGAAGGTGTAGGGCGTCTTGTCGGGGAACTGCTGCTTCAGCGCATCGGTCCAGCCCTGCTTGAGCAAGGCCCGCCATGCGGCGCGCGGCTCGGGTTGCAGCAATGCGTTGTCCTTCCAGGAGGCGGTCGAATAGATGTCCGCGTCGGTCGGCACCACATTGAAGTCACCGGCCAGCACCAACGGATGGCCGGTCTTGATGAGGCTGGCCGCATGGCGGTTCAGGCGCTTGAACCACGCCAGCTTGTAGTCGAATTTCGGCCCCGGCCAGGGATTGCCGTTGGGCAGGTACAGGCAGGCCACGACGATGCCGTTGACCGCGGCCTCGAGGTAGCGGCTTTGCGTGTCGGCCGGCTCGCCCTTGGCCAATGGCAGGCCGCGCCGAGTCTCCAGGGGCACGGCCCCGCGCACGAGGATCGCGACGCCGTTCCACGTGGCCTGGCCATGCACCAGCGCCTCGTAGCCGAGCGCCTTCAATTCACGCCGCGGGAAGGCCGCGGTGGTGCACTTGAGTTCCTGCAGGCAGACCACGTCGGGCTGCGTCACATCCAGCCAGGCGCAAAGTTGCGGCAGGCGATTCACCACCCCGTTGACGTTGTACGAGGCAATGCGCATCCGCTGGACGTTGGCTCAGGCCGCGTTCACGTCCACCCGCACGCGCCCGCGCACCTGCCCGGCCAGCAGCTTCGACGCAGTCGCGGCAGCGGCGCTGAGCCCGATGGTTTCGGTATTGCCTTCCAGCAAGTCCGGCGGCAATTCCTTCGCCAGCCGGCCCCACGCCTCGACACGCTTCGCAAACGGTGCCATCACACTGTCGATGCCCGCCAGCGTGATGCCGCGCAGGATGAAGGGCGCGACGCTGGCCGGCAGGTCCAGGCCTTGCGCCAGGCCGCAGGCGGCCACCGTGCCGCCGTAGCGCAGGCTCGCGCAGACGTTGGCCAGCGTGTGGCTGCCGACGCTGTCGACGGCCGCGGCCCAGCGCTCCTTCTGCAGTGGCTTGCCGGGTGCTGACAGCGTGGCGCGGTCGACGATCTCGGTCGCGCCCAGTTGCTTCAGGTGCTCGGCCTCCGCCGCACGTCCGGTCGATGCATGCACCTCGAAGCCCAGCCGGGCCAGCAGCGCGATGGCGATGGTGCCGACGCCGCCGTTCGCGCCTGTCACGAGCACCGGCCCGTCAGAAGGCTTGAGGCCGTTTCCCTGCAGCGCCATGACGCACAGCATCGAGGTATAGCCGGCCGTGCCGATGGCCATGCACTGGCACGCATCCAGACCCGCGGGAATCGGCACCAGCCAATCGGCCTTCACGCGGGCCTGCTGCGCGAGGCCGCCCCAGTGCGATTCGCCGACGCCCCAGCCGTTCAGCAGCACCGGGTCGCCGGGCTTGTAGCGCGGGTCGCTGCTTTCGGCGACGGTGCCGGCGAAGTCGATGCCCGGCACCAGCGGGAACTTGCGCACCACCGGTGACTTGCCCGTGATGGCCAGGCCGTCCTTGTAGTTGAGCGTGGAATACGCGACGGCGACGCGCACCTCGCCCTCCGGCAATTGCGCTTCGTCGAGCGCGGTGGTGGCGGCCTGGGTGGAGCCGTCTTCGGCCTTGGTGAGGAGCAGTGCGTTGAAGGTCATGGGTCTCTTTGCGGGTTGTGGGTGTGCGCATCAGCGGAGTGCACGAGCATGCCGCAACGATGGGGTCGCTTCCAGGCCGAAACCCAATTCCGCCGACAGTGCGGGGTTGTCCTTGTCGCGCCGCGTGCGCCCATCGTCCTGCGCGTGGATCGCTGTGTCCCGCGCCGGCCCCTTTTCGCGCATCATGGTGCCCCCATGTGTTGCGAATGCCGGACGCGCTCGACATTGCTGCGCGCCGCGCCACCCAAGGAGACCTTGCCGTGTCCACTGTATTTGCGAGTCCCATCGTCCAGATCAAGCCCCTGGGCTTCCCCTGGGAAACGATCGACCCCTTCCTGTTCTGCGCCTACCACGACGATGCCTATCCGCAAGGCAACGGCGAGATGGCCGTCGACGACGCGCTGCTGGCCGGGCGCAACCTCGGCAGCGACTTCAGCCGCAAGGATGGCTGGAGCATGTACCACGGCAACCCGGTGCCGGGCTTCCCGGGGCATCCGCACCGCGGCTTCGAGACGGTGACCATCGTGCGCAAGGGCCTGATCGACCATTCCGATTCGCTGGGCGCAGCGGCCCGCTTCGGCGGCGGCGACGTGCAGTGGGTCACGGCCGGCAAGGGCATCGTGCATTCGGAGATGTTCCCGCTGATGGACGCCGCCGCGCCCAATCCGCTGGAGCTGTTCCAGATCTGGCTGAACCTGCCGGCGCGCAACAAGATGGTGGCGCCGCACTTCACCATGTTCTGGGCGGAGGACATTCCGCGCTTCACCGCGACCGACGAGTCCGGCCGCACCACCCATGTTTCCAGCGTGGCCGGCCGCATCGGCCCGGTCGACGGCCAGCCCGGCGAGGGTGGCCCGCTCGCACCACCGCCGGATTCATGGGCCGCGCAGCCCGATGCCGATGTCGCGATCTGGACCGTCCGCATGTCGCCCGGCGCGCGCTGGACCATGCCGGCCGCGACGGGCAAGGGCACGCGGCGGGCGTTGTACTTCTTCAAGGGCCAGTCGGTCACCGTCGCGGGCGAGGAGATCGATCGGCTGGCCATGATCGAGCTGCGCGCTTCGGAGGAGGTCGAGCTGGTGAACGGCCCCGACGGGGTGTCCGAATTCCTTGTGCTGCAGGGCCGGCCGATCGCCGAGCCGGTGGCCCAGTACGGCCCCTTCGTGATGAACACGCAGGCCGAGATCGCGCAGGCGATGCAGGACTTCCGCCGCACCCAGTTCGGCGGCTGGCCGTGGCCGGATGAGGCGCCGGTGCACGGGCGTGACCCGGCGCGCTTTGCGCGGCATCCGGACGGGCGCGAGGAACGGCCGGCCTGAGCTCCCGCTGAAGCACCGCGGCTTCGGCGAGGGGCGGCGCCGGTCCGCTTTCAGTGATTCAGTGGATCAGACCACGGTGGTCCAATGGCGGCATGGAACAACCGCAAGACATCGACCACCGCCTGGACGAACTGGAGATCAAGGCCAGCTACGCCGAAGACCTGCTGGACCAGCTCAACATGGTCATCTACCGGCAACAGCAGCAGATCGACAGCCTGGTCGAGCAGGTGGTGCTGCTGCGCCAGCAGGGCGCCCAGGCCGGCGCCGGCGGGCCGCGCAACTTGCGGGACGAATTGCCGCCGCATTACTGAGCCGAACGAAGTCCACGCGACACGAGACGGCCTTGCCGAGAAGGGGCGTGAATTGGTCCTACATGCGTTTGCGAAGCACGGGGCTGGCGGTGCCACGAAGGCCATTCACGATGCCGGCATGAACACGAAAACCCTGCTTCCCCGCCGTGTCGCGCCCGTCATCCTGATCGCCGCCCTCGGCGCCTTGTCGCTGTCGGCCTGCGACCAGCGCGTCGCCCAGGAACCTGCGCGTGCGGACGTCGACGCCGTGATCGACAAGACCCGCGACGCCACCGTCGCCGCCGCCAGCAAGGCCGCCGAACTGGCCGAGAAGGCGCGCGACCGGACCGTCGCCTTTGCCAACTCGCCGCAGGTGCGAGAGGACGCCGGCAAGGTCGTCGATGCGCTGAAGAACGTCGGCAACACGGCCGCCGCGAAGGTCGATGACGCGTCGATCACTGCCTCCGTCTCGGCCGGCCTGGCCAAGGACGCCGAACTGAGCGCGCGGCAGATCAACGTCGAGACGCGCGCCGGCACGGTCAAGCTGGTGGGACCTGCGCCGAGCATCGAGGCCAAGGCGCGCGCCAGCGACATCGCCAAGTCCGTGGCCGGCGTCACGGCCGTCGACAACCAGCTGGACGTGCGCAGCTAACCGGTCAGTACGGGCCGCACAGCCACGCGCGGGTGCAGTTCGTGGCGCGCTGGTAGATGAACTTGCCCGGCGTATTGAAAAAGCTCTTCCACTCGATCGCCCCACGCGCGCCCTGCTCGTTCAACTGGGCCAGCAAGGTTTCGTTGCTGGGCTGGTCGACCGCGGTGTAGTCGTAGGTCACTTCCTGCGACTCGTCCTTGCGCCAGTACGCGGTCCCGTAGCCCGAGTAGATCAGGACAAAGCCACGCGCACCCTGGACATTCAATTGGTCGACGTGCGCCTGGATGCTTTCCAACGCCACCGGGATGATCTCGAACCTGCAGCGCGACAGCGGCGCCGCATTGCGTCGCCGCATCGCGAGGTCATGCCACTGTCCACTACTGAGCTCGCAAAAGCCTGCCTGGCCATTGGCGTTGAGCTGCGCAAGGACGTCCTCCGGCCGCTCGGGCGCGGAAGGCGAGCCGATGGTGAACGGCGTGTAGTCATACACCACGTTGCCATCGTCCGAGCCCGGCTTGCTGTAGAGCTGCGGTCCGGTCATCCAGGATCCCCATTGGCTGAATCCCTGCGCGCCCATTGCCACCGCGCTTTCGCCCGCGCGGTGCGTGTAGGTCTCGACGCCCTTCATCATGATCATCTGCGCGCCGTCGAAGCTGGGTCGCGCGTAGGTGTAGCCGGCGAAGGCCGGTGAACTCAGTGTGGCGACAGCGACCGTCGCCGGGCTCGGTCCGTAGAACGCGTTGGGCGCGGCCTTGAAGGTGTAGACCACGCCCGGGCCGGCACCCGGTGCGGGCGGTGGTGGTGGTGGTGGTGGTGGTGGTGGCGGTGCAGGCGGTGGCGGGGGTGGTGCACTGCCCGGCGCGGCAGCAGGTGCCGGCGCCCCCGAACCATCCATCGCCACCGACGGCGCAGCCGGCGCGTTCGCCGCGGGCGATGGCGCGACGGACGGCGGCAACCCCGCGAAGCCGCCGCCCCCTCCGCCACCGCCGCCACACCCCACCAAGCTCGTCGCCAACGCAACGCAGCCGAGCCCTGTCAATAGCTTCATGTCTTCGCTCCCTGATGAATGTCTTGTCGTTCGCGCTGATTGCGCGACCACGAAGAATAAGACCGTTCAGCGCGGCCGCCCCGTGGCCGGGGGCGCAGACATCTCCGACCCAGGAAAAAAGACCGTTGTCAGCCCTGGATTTGCAATTGTTTCCCCGTCATCACCGGCGCCGTCAGCGTCATCAGGATGTCCGCATACCAGGCGCTGTTGAGACCCAGCGATTCATCGAGTTGCAGGTCGCGCGTGCTCATGTCCATGCGAGCGGAATGCACGCCGAGAAGGGTCCACGGCAGCTTGCCGCCGGCCGCAGGCACGCGCTTGACCACCGGTGCGCCACTGGTTCCGCGGTGCGTGCGCGCATCGGTCAGGAAAAATCCCTGCCCCTGGAAGCGCACGCCGAAGGCCGACGCCACGACCGCCTGGCGCACCACCGGCAGGTGATGCACCACGTCATGGAAGCCCAGCGGAAAGCCCACGATCAGCAGCACGCTACCGACCTCCACCTCGTCCAGCGAGCGCGGCAGGTGCTTGGGCGTGAAGCAGAACATCGCGGGATTCGGCGGCAGCGCCTCGCGCGGGATTTCAATGGCGGCCACGTCGATCTCGCCGCCCATGTCGCTGCCCTGGCGCCAGGCGCTCTTGCCGTCCACGTAGAGCCAGACCGAGATGGCGGTGGAGCGCGTGAGGTCGACCGCGTCGGTGTGCAACTCGATCTCGAGGCGGTTGGGGAAATGCTTGGTCGGCGCGTCGATCACCACGTGGCGGCTGGTCACGAAGAAGAGCCGGTCGTCACGTTCGAAGAAGAAGCCGCTGGCGCCAGTCAGGAGCTTGTCGCCGTCGAAGGTCGTCACACGGGCTGTGGAAAGAAGCAGCGACTCGGCCATGGAATGACTTTCAAGGGCCGACGCAGCAGGATCGCGCGGTCGGTGGGCTATTGAACACTAGATCCGCTGCCGACGCATTTGCTGACGACGCCGCCGCTTCTGCCAGCGCGCGAGGATGGCGCTGGCGATCGAGGCGAGCGCGAAGGCTGCGACCTGCCGCGCCAGCGCCTGCGTGGCCGCGTCCAGGCGCTTCGATACTTCGCGCTCGGTCTCGACCGTGCGCGCGAGCGCTTCCTTGCCGGTGGCGGGCGGCACGGGTTGCGCGAGCACGTCCGTGCCTGCCCTGGCCACTTGCTTCGCATGCTCGGTGGCGGCCACGGCTTTGGCCCCGGCCACGGAGCCGTGCGCGTTGGCATAGACCTTGGTGAACTCGGCCCCCAGCAGGAAGATCTGCGCCGCGTAATACACCCAAGCCAGCAGCACCACCAGCGAGCCCGCCGCGGCAAAGGATTCGGTCATGCCGCTCTTGCCCAGGTAAAGCCCGATCAGCGACTTGCCGACCTCGAAAAGCACGGCGGTGACGGCGGCGCCGATCCACACGTCGCGCCAGGCGATCGGCGCGGTCGGCATCAACTTGAAGATCATCGCGAACAGCAGCGTGCTCACCGACAACGAGATCACCACATTGAGCGCCTGCAGCAGCACTTCCCAGCCCGGCATCAGCCCCCCCGTCCAATTGCCAAGCACTGCAAGGCCTGCGCTGACGAGCAGGGACACCATCAGCAGGAAGGCCAGCCCGAGAATGAGCCCGAAGGACAACACTCGCGCCCGCAGCAACGCCCAGACGCCGCTCGGCTTGTCGGCTTCGGGCACATGCCAGATGCGGTCCAGCGCACTTTGCAACTCGGCGAAGACGGTGGTGGCGCCGACCAGCAGCACAGCGATGCTGATCCCGCCCGCGATGAGGCCACGCTTCGGTTCGCTCGCGCTGGCCACCAGGCCCTGCACTGCGGTGGCGCCATCGTGGCCGATCAGGCCGCCCAGTTGCCCGACGATTTCGCCCTGCACCGCCTCCCGCCCGAACAAGGCCCCGGCGACCGCGATCACGATCACCAGCAAGGGCGCGAGCGAGAACATCGTGTAGTACGAGATGGCCGCTCCCATGCTTGGCGCAAAGTCGTCGACCCAGGCGGAAACAGCGTCGCAGCACAGGGCAAGGAGTTGCTTCGGGCTCATGGAATACCAGTGTGGTGTGAGCGTCTACTGTCCTGCGGAGCGCAGCGTGCCGGCGTGCGCCGATCCAGATTCCGCGAGTAGGCCAATGGCGCGGGCCGCAGGGGCGACAGCGAAGATGCAGCCATTCGTCTAGATTCGACGCGGCCCGCTGCCAAGTCTGTCAACGGCCACCCACCCACTACGGAGCCAAGTCCTCATGATCCATGTCGTCGCCATCATCACTGCCAAGTCCGGCCAGCGCGCCCAGGTGCTCGAAGCCTTCGCTGCCAACCGCCCGACGGTGCTGGCCGAAGCCGGTTGCATCGAATACGTCGCCACCATCGACGCCGCCGGCATGCCGCCCTCGCGCGGCACCTTCGGGGACGACACCTTCGTGGTGGTCGAGAAATGGGAAACGCTGGACGCGCTCAAGGCCCATGCCGTGGCGCCGCACATGGCGGCCTATGGGGCGAAGACGAAGGAACTGGTGGAGAACCGCGTCATCCACGTGCTTTCGCCGGTCTGAAAGCGCGACGCCGTCCAGGGCGACAACCTTTGAGAGCTTGAGGCGCCGATACGCAACGCAGTCCGCGTTGCCTCAACCTTGCACGGCAAGCTGCATCGTCGCCAGGTGCAGGTGCAGCGCCTGCAGGTCAGTGCCGCTCATCTTGCCCGGAGGCGAAGGGCATCCCCTTCGCCTCCGGGCCGTCGGCGCGCTTGCCGGTGCAGAACAGGCGCGTCCCATGAAAAACGCGCCCCAAGGGGCGCGTTTTCGTTGCGGATTTGCCGCGCTTACTTGGCGACGACGCGCACCATCTCCAAAACCTTGTTCGAATAACCCCATTCGTTGTCGTACCAACTCACGACCTTGACGAAGGTGCCATCCAGCGCGATGCCGGCTTCGGCGTCGAACACCGAGGTGCGCGGCTCGCCGCGGAAGTCGGTCGAGACGACCTTGTCTTCCGTGTAGCCCAGCACACCCTTCAGCGCGCCTTCCGATTGCGCCTTCATCTCGGCGCAGATCTCGGCGTAGGTGGCGGCCGTTTCCAGCTCCACCACCAGGTCCACCACCGACACGTCGGAGGTCGGCACGCGGAAGCTCATGCCGGTCAGCTTCTTGTTGAGCGAGGGGATCACCACGCCCACGGCCTTGGCCGCGCCAGTGCTCGAGGGGATGATGTTTTCCAGGATGCCGCGGCCGCCGCGCCAGTCCTTGTTGCTCGGGCCGTCGACCGTCTTCTGCGTCGCGGTGGTCGCGTGCACGGTGGTCATCAGGCCGCGCTTGATGCCCCACTTGTCGTGCAGCACCTTGGCCACGGGGGCCAGGCAGTTGGTGGTGCAGCTGGCGTTGCTGATGATCGCTTCGCCCTTGTAGGTGTTGTCGTTGACGCCGTAGACGTACATCGGGGTGTCGTCCTTGCTCGGTGCCGACATCACGACCTTCTTGGCGCCCGCATCGATGTGCTTCTGGCCGGTTTCCTTGGTCAGGAACAGGCCGGTCGCTTCCACCACGATGTCGGCGCCGATGTCGCCCCACTTGAGGTTGGCCGGGTCGCGCTCCTGCGTCAGGCGGATCTTCTTGCCGTTGACGATGAGCGTGTTGCCCTCGACCGCCACTTCGCCCTTGAAGCGGCCATGCACAGAGTCGTACTGCAGCATGTAGGCCAGGTATTCGGGTTCGAGCAGGTCGTTGATGCCGACCACTTCGACGTCCCTGAAGTTCTGCACGGCCGCGCGAAACACCATGCGTCCGATGCGGCCGAAGCCGTTGATACCGATCTTGATTGCCACTGAATTGCTCCTGGGTTGCTTTGAAAAAGGGTTACTTCGCGAGCACGGCGCGAACCGTGTCCGCCACGTTCTCGGGCGTGAAGCCGAAATGCTTGAACAGCGCCGGCGCCGGTGCCGATTCGCCGAAGGTGTCGATGCCGACGACGGCGGCGCAGCCGTACTTCCACCAGCCGTCCGTCACACCCATCTCGACGGCGATGCGCGGCACGCCGGCGGGCAGCACGGCCTCCTTGTAGGCCGCGGCCTGGCGGTCGAACACCGTCGTGCTGGGCATCGAAACGACGCGAACGGCGATTTTCTTTTCCGCGAGCAGCTTTTGCGCCGCGACGGCGTGCTGGACTTCCGAGCCCGTGGCAATCAGCACGGCCTGCGCTTTTTTCTTCAGGCCGGCGTCAGCCGGCTCGCTGAGCACATAGGCGCCCTTGCTGATGTCGGCCAGGTCGGTCTTCGCCGCATAGGCGATGTTCTGGCGCGAGAGCAGCAGCGCGCTCGGGCGGCCCTGCGTCTGCAGCGCGACGGCCCAGGCCACGGCCGTTTCCGCGGTGTCGCCCGGACGCCAGACGTCCAGGTTCGGGATCAGGCGCAGCGACGCGGCATGCTCGATGGACTGGTGCGTCGGGCCGTCTTCACCGAGCCCGATGGAGTCGTGCGTGAACACATGGATCACGCGGCGCTTCATCAATGCGGCCATGCGGATCGCGTTGCGGCTGTAGTCGCTGAAGGTCAGGAAGGTGCCGCCGTAGGGGATGTATCCGCCGTGCAGCGCCACGCCGTTCATGATCGCGGCCATGCCGAACTCGCGCACGCCGTAGTTGATGTGGCGGCCGATCTGGCCGTGGGCCGGCTCGGCGCCGCTGGTGGTGCTGTCGGGGCAGGCTTCGTCCTCGGCGCCCTGGTCGGGTTGCTCGACCGGCGCGGTCATCACGACGTCTCCGCTGGCGTCGAAGCGCAGGGCGGGCGTGCTCTTGGTGTTGGTAAGGTTGGAACCGGTCAGGTCGGCGCTGCCGCCGAGCATTTCCGGCAGGGCGGCAGTGAAGGACTCCAGCGCGAGCTGCGAGGCCTTGCGCGAAGCGACGGTCTCGGCCTTGGTGTGGGCCGCAACGACGGTGTCGAACGCGACCTGGTTGAAGTCGGCGGGCAGGTCGCCCTTCATGCGGCGCGTGAACTCGGCGGCCAGCGCGGGATGGGCTGCCGAATAGGCGGCGAACTTGTCGTTCCAGGCCGCTTCTTCCTTGGCGCCGCGTTCCTTGCCGTCCCAGTCGGCGTACACCTCGGCCGGGACTTCGAAGGCCGGCCAGGTCCAGCCGATGGCTTCGCGCGTGAGCTTGATTTCCTCGGCGCCCAGCGGCTCGCCGTGGGCCTTGGCGGTGTTGGCGCGGTTCGGGCTGCCCTTGCCGATCTGCGTCTTGCAGACGATCAGCGTGGGCTGGTTCTCGCTGGCGCCGTGCGCCTTGGCTTCAGTGATGGCCTTCGACACCGCGGCGGCATCGTTGCCGTCGATCGGGCCGATCACGTGCCAGCCGTAGGCCTTGAAGCGCTCCGAGGTGTTGTCGATGAACCAGGGCTTGACCTGGCCGTCGATGCTGATGCCGTTGTCGTCGTACAGCGCGATCAGCTTGCCCAGGCGCCAGGCGCCGGCGATGGCGCAGGCTTCGTGGCTGATGCCTTCCATCATGCAGCCGTCACCGAGGAAGACGTAGGTGTGGTGGTCGACGATGTCGTGGCCGTTGCGGTTGAACTCGCTGGCCAGCAGCTTCTCGGCGAGCGCGAAGCCGACGGCGTTGGCAATGCCCTGGCCGAGCGGGCCGGTGGTGGTTTCCACGCCGGGCGTGACGTCGACTTCCGGGTGGCCCGGCGTCTTGCTGTGCAATTGGCGGAAGTGCTTGAGCTGGTCGATCGGCAGGTCGTAGCCGGCCAGGTGGAGCACGGCGTACTGCAGCATCGAGGCATGGCCGTTCGACAGGATGAAGCGGTCGCGGTTGGCCCAGTGCGGGTTGGTGGGGTTGAACTGCAGGTGCTCGCCCCAGAGTGCGACAGCCATGTCGGCCATGCCCATGGGCGCACCCGGGTGGCCCGAGTTGGCGGTTTGCACGGCGTCCATTGCCAACGCGCGAATCGCGTTGGCCATCAGGGCTTGGTTGGCCATTTGGGAAGGCTTTCGAGGAGGGGGATTGGGGGGAGCCCGCGATTTTAGCGACCGCGCCCTCCGGTCCGCTCGGGCGGGCTGCCGGGGCACGCCGAAGCGTATTTCAACGGCCTGCTAGAGTGCCGCGCATGCACGGGCTGCACCTTACCGCCGACCTTCACGATTGCCAATGCGAATCGCGCTGGATGCTCGATGCCGAGGCGCTGGGCGCCGCCTGTATCGAAGCCGTCGAGGCCGCGGGCCTGCAAGGCGTGGCGCGGCTTTTCCATGCCTTTCCATCAACCCCACAGGGCGCGGGCGGTGTCACGGCCACCGTGCTGCTCGCCGAGTCGCACCTGTGCATCCACACCTGGCCGGAGCAGCACGCCGTCACGCTCGACGTCTACGTCTGCAACTTCGGCGGCGACCATTCGGCGAAGGCGCATGCCTTGATGGCGACCTTGCTGGCCCTGTTCGAGCCGGCGCATGTCGAGCGCCATGCGGTGACGCGCGGGACGCTGGCGGCCGTGAACGCCTGAGGACTTCCCTTCGATGAGTGCAAAAGCAATGATCCTCGCGGCCGGCCGCGGCGAGCGGATGCGTCCGCTGACCGACGTGACGCCCAAGCCCTTGCTGGTGGTGCACGGCAAGCCGCTCATGCAATGGCCGATGGAGGCGCTGGCGGCGGGTGGCTTCACCGACCTGGTGGTGAACACGGCCTGGCTCGGCGAGCAGATCGCCAGTCACTTCGGGCCTTCCGTGACCTACTCGCACGAGGGCCTCGATTTCGGCGGCGCGCTGGAGACGGCAGGCGGCGTGCTTCGTGCACTGCCCTTGCTGGGCGACGTCTTCTGGGTCGCCGCCGGCGATGTCTACGCGCCGGACTTCCGGTTCACCCAGGATGCCGTGGCGCGATTCCAGGCGGGCGACATGCTGGCGCACCTGTGGCTCGTTCCCAATCCGGCGCACAACCCGCGGGGAGATTTCGGCCTCTCGGACGATGGCCTCGCATTGAGCGAGGCCGCGCAGAAGTACACCTTCTCCACGATCGCCCTGTACCGTGCGGCCTTGTTCGCGCCACCCTGGTGCGCCATTCCCGCCGGCAATCCGCAAGGCCGGAAGGCCGCGCTGGCGCCACTGCTGCGCGCCGCGATGGCGGCCGGCCGCGTGAGCGGCGAGCTCTACCGGGGCGCGTGGACCGATGTGGGCACTCCGGAACGGCTCGCGCAGTTGAACGCCCGGGAAGACTGGTCCGCCTGATACGACATCGCCTTCGAGCGCATGACTGCGCTGATTGCAATGTCGTATGAGGAGCGCGCCGATGGTGGGTGCTGCCGTCGTCAAGATCCTGCCGCCGCCAAGCGCAGCTGCTGATGCGACCCTCCACGGATGCGCATTGCGGATGGATTCGACACCTCAGGGAACATTCGTCCCCGACACTTGGAACGGCTTGCCCGGCAAGTCCAGCTTGCCGCCGTACTCGACCTTGGTGGACCCGGTCGGAGTCACCGGGCAACCGGTGGGCCTCGGGCAGGACTTGTTTTCGAGAAAGAGCACCGGCCCGTAGCGGAAGTTGTGCACCGCCTTGCCTTGGTAGTCGGCGACGGTCACCACGAAAGCCCAGTTCGCGAAGTTGTCCGCATCGTCGATGGCGATCGGATCCTCCATGCGCGGATCCTGGAACGAACGAACGATGCTGCTGCCCTCCGCCCCGAAGCGAACCCACGAGATCTTGCGATCACCACGCGAGTTCACCAGCACCTGCTTGTTCGGATCGGCGTACTGCTGAATGGGGCTGAAAAGGTCCGGGTCGTCCGGCTCGCCCCGCGAGACGCCCAGCGACGTCGGATTGCGGCCCACACTGATGGCGAACTGCGGCAGTTCGACAATGGCGGAGGCGGCAGGCGACGTGGCCACCCCTCCGGGCGCATAGCCACCCAGATCGAACACGCGCAGGGTGCCACCCTGCGTGGCGATCCACGCGCGTTGCGGGCTGCCCCATGCGGTGGTCTTGACCGCGGTGGGCTTGTCGGCCAGCGCGATCATCTTGACGACCTTCGGTGTCTGTTGCGGCTGGTTCGAGAAGGAGTAGGGCCACTGCGTGTCGGCATGGCCGAGGCTGGCCATGCGCGCGTTGAAGGTGCCCAGGTCGCCGCCGAAGTAGACGCTGTTGACATAGCTGAACAGCGGCTTCAGGTCGATGAAGGCCGCTTTCTTCTCCGACTTGGAGATCACCACCGCCATGCCACCCTTGGGGTACCTTCCGGAGAGATTTCCGTTCAGGAAGGCCTGCCGGTTGGCCTGGTTGGTCAGCGGATGGGTGAAGCCCATGAACCCGATGCCGGCCTGGTCATCGTCCTTGGCCAGGTTCTTCGTCATCGCCGAGGTCACCCTCGCCTCCACGATCGTCTCGAAGGGATCCAGCCCGGTGGTCACGGCGACCTCGGTGGGTGCATTCATCACGGAGCCGTCCGGCGCGACCAGGTCGACATAGCCGAGGATCTTCATGAAGGCGGTGTTGCCCGCGTTCGGCAACCCGGGGTAGACGGCGTCCCACTCCCGCCACCAGTTGTACCAGGCATGGTAGGTGCCGTTGGCCTCCCGGTTGAATGGATTGCAGTTGTCGCACAGGCCGGCCAGCGCCACCACCGCGAGCTGGCCCTTGAGCGCAGTCGTGTCCCAGATCGTGACCAGCGCGAACTCGCTGTCGGGTGTCATGGCGACGCCGGTCGGCACCTTGTTGGGCGGCAGCTTCACAGATGCCCTGTTCAGGGTCGTGTTGTTGCCCACCGTGGCGATCACACCGTTCTGGAAAACCGCCATGCCCGAGGCACAGTAGCCGGCACGGCGGCCAGCACAGCGCTCGACTGCGATCGGGTCGCCGCTGACGAGGCCGGCCTTCTTGTAGTCCAGCACGTTGACACTGTCCATGCCGCCCCCGTAGAGAGTCCAGCTCAACTGCGGCAGCTGGGCGAAGGTGCCCAGGGTGTGATTCGTGGTCTGGATGTCGGCCATGCCGACATTGGCCGCGCTGTCGGCAACGAACGCCACGTTCGCCTGGTTGCTGGAATACAGCCCGACCTCGGTGGCGCGCGTGCCGATCTGCCACCGGTTCTGGTGATCGGGAGCCATGTACGGGTAATCGGGTGTCAGGTTGTCGGGACGCGGGCCAAACAACCGGGCGCCACCGCTGGCGCCGCAAGACGCGGCATTCGGTCCATACCGGTAGGTGATGCCCGCGTCCTTGCTGAGCTGGGCGGCCATTGCCCGGTACGAGTCCGGAACGACCGTGAGCGAGGCATCCACGACATCGTCGATCGTGACGCCGCAGTAAGTTGCCTTGGCAGGAACGGTGCCGGGCACCGTGCCGACCCCGACCCCGACCCCGACCCCAGGTGCGGGATTGACGGGCGTTGCGGCGGTTCCGCCTCCGGTGCCTTCGCCACCGGCGACGATCGCGCCGGTTACGGTGCCGCCCGTGCTACCCGTGCTACCCGTGCTGCCGGTGCTACCCGTGCTGCCTGTACTGCCTGTGCTGCCTGTGCTGCCTGTGCCACCCGTGCTGCCGGTGCCCGTTGTCCCGACACCCGGGTTCGCAGCACCGCCGTGGCTGGTCACTACGTTTGCGGGAGCTGACGCAGGCTTGGCCAAAGCCACTGTGCTGGTATCTGCGCTGTGCACAAGGAATCCGCCACCCCCTCCGCCGCCCCCTCCGCCGCAGCCAATCAACGAAATGGATACCAAAAGTTGCAATTTTGACCAATTTACGCCAAACATAGTACTTTCCTTAATTGACTTAACAAACAATCAATGGCAAACAAAAAAAGCATCGCAAATGTACTGGCAAAACCGGTCGGTGTAATGCTGCAGTGCAACAAGCGCTTGTTGCTGACCTGTGGCGTCGTCAGGGCATGACTTCAACCTTCATTCAGACCGCCGCGCACGGCTCGCCTCCCAATTGGGACGGCATGGAATTGCCGTGATACCCACCGCGCCCGAACACGTCCGAGATCGCGGCAGCGATTTCCTATATCGACACGACAGTTACTTTTTTTACTTGTCCGATTTCGTGGAGCCAAACGCCTGTTTAGTACTAATCGGTGATGGCGCCAGCACCCTGTTCTGTGCCCCGAAGGATCTGGAGCGCGAAATCTGGGACGGCTACCGCCTTGGCCCGGAAGGCGCACCTGCCGCGCTCGGGGTTGACCAGGCATTTGCAATCGGCGACCTGGACAGCAACTACCCAAGCTGCTGGAGAACGCTCGGTCGTCTGGTATCCCTTCGCGACGCACAAGGGCCTGGAGGCGCGCATCGACGGCTGGCGTCGAGCAGCTCAACCTGCCAAGCGGAACAGGACGTGGATCTCCATCGCGATCGGGACGCCCAGGATGACAGCGGCGAGCACCGAGCGCGGCGTCCAGTCGCCGGGCGCCTCGAAGGTCCAGAAGCGCAGGAAGGCGAGCGAGAAGCCGATGAAGATCGTGACGGCCGTGACGATGCCCTGGCGGCAGCCGGCCGGCACCGGCTCGGGCTGGCGCGAGGCAGGGGGCGGTGCGCCCTCAGTCGCCATTGCAGGGGAGGCCCGTTCCGTCGGCGGCCGGCCATGCCCGCGCGAACGGTGGCTCGATCGGAGCGATGCGGAGTGCGTTCGTGGTGAAGGGCCTGGCTTCGCGGCTGCGCCCTCGTGATGGACGATCTTCCATCCCAGGCGCGCGCGATTTCAGCGAGACTGTCAAGGTCAACCACTTGTGGAGTGAACGCCGATGGCAGAGCCGAGCAAAGTCGAGGGTAGCGCGCTGGAGGTGCTCTGGTCGAGTGCCACATGCTTCGGCAGTGCGTTCCTTGGCGGCGTCATCGGAAATCTGGCGGCAAGCCTGTTGTGGGAAACCGGGAAGTGGGTAGGGAAGCGGTCGGCCAAAGCGCTCCTGGACAAGGTTCCGGAGCTCAGCGAAATACTCAGTGGCGGCGGGCAGCGACCCAATCACGATCTGTTGCGCGCCTTGCGCCGCGCCGAATGCGCCGCCATGAGCGAGATCATCGACCGCTGCATCCTGGCGCACGCCGGCATCGAACTGTCGGAGGGCAAGATAAAGGCGTTCCTGCAACTGCGCACGCAGAGCCTGCGCGACCCGACACTCGACAGCCTCTGCACCCTGAGGCGCATGTTCCGCGGACTGCACCGCCGCTTGCGAGAGATGCCGAACGACGAACTCGAGAGGCTCAATGGCGGCGCGACTAACGATCTGCCCGGCATCGTCCGCTCGGCATCCGAATGCTTTGCCGCCGACGATGTTGAAACGCTGAGGCGCACGGTGGTGGACAACTTCGTCACCACACTCGAATCCGCCGTCATGGGGCCGGGCCGGTTCTCCGGCCTGTCGAAGAAGCTGGAGCCGGTGCTGCGCGAGGGTTTTCCGACGATTCTGCGCGACCATCTCTACCAGCATCCGAATGGCTGGTGGGACTACCTGCGCACGGCGTTCCGGGAGGAGCTGAAAGACCCGGCGAACGAACGCGCGCGCACCGCCTGGGAACTGGACGTCCAGAGTCGACTGCAGCCACAACTGGGCCCGAACTGGTCGGAGCTGTCCTCGCGTCTGGACGTCATCGATGCGTCGATCGATCGCGAATGGGCGCTCCTGGTCTCGTTGCGCAACGAGTTCGATGAATTCGCCGAGCAAGTCCTCGTGCTGCTGAAGCGGATCGACGAGCAGGTTGGCGTGCTGGTGGAGCGGTTCGAGGATCTCGACGAGCGCATACGGGCCCAGATCGGGGCGAGCGCGGCGGTTGCGATATCGCCAGGCGCACCGTTGCTCCCCCGACCGCTGCCGGTCGCGCACAAGCCGGTGGGCCGAGACGAGGAATTGACGCTGCTGCGCGAGCAGCTTGCCGACCCGGCGACCAAGATGCTGCGGATCATCGGCCGTGCAGGCGCGGGCAAGACGACGCTGGTCGCCTATGTGTTGAACGATTTGCTCGCGGCAGGCGGCGGCGCAGAACCTGGCAGGCGGGCCGCGTTCGACGCGGTGCTGTTCATCCGGTGCCACGAGAATGAATCCCAGACCGCCGCGCGAATCCTCGAAGGTGCTGACGAGGTCTTGCGCAAGCTGGGGCTGCCCGCGGTGTCGACCAGCGGCCAAGATACGTCTGCGCGAGCCAAGTTTGCGCGCTTTGCCGAGGAGACCGCGGCGCTGCGCATCCTGATATTTCTCGACAATCTGGAATCGGCCATCTCGGTCGGAGATGGCGCGCTGGCCGACCCGGACCTGAATGATCTGTTCGTCGAACTGATGGAAGGTGGCGAGCATGTCCGGCTGGCCTACACGAGCCGCACCAATCCGAGCATACGGGCCGAAGCCGGCCTGGTGCCCATCGAGCAACTGCGCCCCGAGCGTCAAAGACAAGTGGATCTGGCCACCGGACTGGCCGACGCAGCCGCAGTCGACTTGCTGCGTCGGCAAGATCCCCAGGGCGTTCTCGGGCTTCGGGATGCGCCGGTCGCAATGCTGCTGGACATCGTGCGCAGCGTGGGAGGCAATCCGAAGGCCATCGAACTCATCCGGGGAGCGGTCGAAGCCGGACGCGTGGAACCGGCGCAGGTGGCGCGCTTCCTGGCAGACGCGCGCGGGTCGCATGCCGTCTTTGGCGACCTGCTGGAGGCATTGATCGGCGTCTACTACGAGAAACTGAGCAGGATCGAGATCCAGTTCCTGCAGGCGCTCGCGGTCTATGGGACGCCGGTGAGTTTGCATGCCGTCGCGCACGTGCTGACCGAATGCGGCGCAGCCATCACGGAAGAACTCACCGTCGTGCAGGCGCGCCTGCTCCGGCACAGGCTGATCCGAAGAACTGGAGAGACCTTGGACCAGCACGACGCGGAGCGCACGCATTTGATCGGGTCCTTGCCTTCCTCCCAGACGCAGGATGGAGTTGCTTCGATGTGGACGCGAGAGCGTCTCATGGAGAGCGCGACCCGTTTCTGGCAAGCGCGGTGCCGGCCCGAGTCCACTTGGACCTCCATCGCAGACCTTGAGCCCCAGTTTCGCGAGATCGATCTCTTGAAGGCTCGGGGGGCGATCGAGCAAGCCGCCGCGGTGACGCTGGGGACGGCCGGTTTTCTGACGCAACGCGGCTACCACCTCAGGCTGCGCGGCATGCTGTCGGCCATCGAAGCCCAACGCGACGCGGCCATGTCGGTGGCTATGCGCGGGCGGGTCGGATGCGCGCTGGCGGATTCGCTGGGCCGACTCGGTGTGTTCGATCAGGCGAAAGATGTCTCCAGCCGGACGCTGAGCTTGCTTGTCGATGCCGACCTGGATCGCATCGATGTTGTGCGGGCCAAGCAATGCGATGCACGGTGCGAACTGGAATTGGGACGGATTTCCAACGCGATCGACGACCTTGAGTCTGCCGATGCCCAGTTGCAGCAATGTCGCGATACCGGCGTGGTGGATGCCGCACTGGAAGTTCGGCTGCTCGGTGATCTGGCGTTCGCGAAAAGCATCGTCGGCGATATACGCGGCGCTTTGTCTCTCGCGCAGCGGGCCGAGGCTCTGGCTGCTTGCGAAGGCGATGTGCGTGGCCTGGTTCGCGGCACCGCATATTCGGGGCTGTACCTCTCCTATGCTGGGGATTTCGCGGCCGCGAGGAGCAAGTATCGGGATGCCATCAGCCTAGGCAAGAAGGCCGGCGGCGGCTATGAGCTGGTGCTTGCCTACGGCTTGTCGTCCGAGACGGAGTTGGTGACCGGCAACAGTGCACGAGCGATCGAGCTGGCGCTGAGCGCGCTCGAGATCGAGCGGGACATCAACAACGTGCTTTCCGGAAGCTGGTGCAAATGGCTGATTGCCAGCGCACTGTCGAAAGACGCTGACAAACTTGAAGCTGCCGAGCAGTTGGCGCGGGAAGCATTGACGTTCAACCGGCCGCTGAACAATCCCAATCCGCGCGCACTGCTTGGAATTCTTCGCCTCAGGCAGGCGGACCGGAAAGGCGCCCGGATCCTCGACCAAGTTGTTGAAGAAACCAGCCAGCTGTTGCGGTCATGTCCTGCCAACTGGGAGGCGCATTGTGCCCAAGGGTGGGCGCTGCTGGGGTTGGCCAGCCAGGGAGAGTGCAGCCATGCCGACGGAATTGCTGCGTATGCACGCGCTCGCAAAGCGTCGCCGAGTTCAGGACACCTCTGGCGCATCCGCCTTCAGATCACGTTGCTGGGATCGCTGCTCGCCGACCTATCGGAGTCGGAGTTGGCGCAACTCAAGGCACTTGGCGCGACATAGGGATTCTCCGGCGGCTTGGCCGCGTCGACCGGAGGAAAAACATAGGTGCATACCCAGCGCGGCGCACGGTTGCCCGCCATCTCAGCCAGGGCGAAGGTCTGGATACTCGGACTCAGCAAGACGTGGGTAGCAGCTTCGTACTCGATGACGGAATGAGATGCAGGGTAGTAGCTGGCCAGATAGGCGTGAAGCTCTCGCAACTGGCCAACGTCGAAGCGCTCCTTGTACGTGTTCTCGCCGATCATCCCGACCTGCCACAGCACGAGGTGGTGTCGTGGATCGATCAGCGGTCTCGCGCGCAACAGATGGGTGGCGCCGTAGGACTGGAATCCGAGCGATACCAGATCGATGTTCAGGTCCGCCATCAGCCAGTCGAGTGCCGAGATCCCCGGGGACATGCGAGCCGGATAGCCTTCCGTCCGCGCGGCATCGACCGCCATGTGCCCGGGAGAGCAGCACACGGCCGGATGCCCATACAAGGCCATGCAAACCCGAAGACCGCTGCGTACCGCTGCCATCACGCGATCGACCATCGCCCGGTACGCATTGGCGCGGTCTTCGCATTGCTTGTAGCAGTCAATCAGTGTTTCGCTGGAGCGAGCCTCGCGTTCGATCCATGCGATGTCGAGCGGATTGCTCGTCAGATAGAACACGCAGCCGGCGGAACGAATCTGCTGCTGGGCTTCTACCGTTAGATCCGAGATCGAACTGAGACCCAGGCCTACGACGGCTATCGACCCTCCGGACCTGGGGTTTCCTTCACTCATGCGCCCGATTGAGGCGCAGGAAACGGCACCCGCTGCGCTGATTCAGTGGCCGTGGAGCCACGGCCGAATTGCTCGAACTGTTGGCGCACGTGCAACTCGAAGTCGCTGGGGAGGTTTACCAATTCGTCAGTTGAGTAGCCTTGCGCCGCAAGCGCCGCCCGGGGGTCGGAATCCCATGACGAACGCGCGGCTGCGTGCTCTGCTACGGCGATCAAGGCTGATGTCAATCTGCTGTCCATGCTGCTACCTGCCTTTCGATGAAACGAAGAGAAAACAACGCTGTAGACATTCTGGCGCCTTTTTCAGTCCAGGCACACCGGTTTCACTTCATCGCAAGAGCCATGCCCGCGATCAGGGTTTCATTGCATATCCTGCAATAGAACTTCGCGCTTCGGCTGAACATCCGGCAATCAACCTCCGGCCTGAACAGGCCGCGTGCCATGTAGCGAGCGCCCTCGAAAGCGCCGATCAGGCCGGCATGGGGTTCTTGCGCGAGCAGCGCCGCCAGCGTGTCGCGCCTGCTTTGGGCGGACGCCTGGTTTCGCGAGGCCGACTGCTCGCCGATCACGCTCTCCGGCACGGGGGGCGGCGTCGACAGGCGCAGGTACTCCGCATGGCCCCAAGGGGTCGGTACCGGCGTGTCCGGCGCGATGCGCGACGACCATTTCACCCGGCCCGACGCGTCCAGCACCGAGACATTCGGCTCCCAGGGCGTCACGTCGGCGCCAAAGACATAGGGCACCTCGCTCCCGAAATACTCGTCCGCCAGGCCACCGAACGAGTGCCCCAGTTCGTGCAGCAGCACGTAACTGAGGTCTTCCTCCGTCATACCGGCCGCGACGCAGCAGTTGGAATTGAAGATGCCGGAGCCGCCGTAGTGCGGTGCATTGGCCAGCACGATCAACGTCGTGGCGGCGATGCCACCGGTCAGCGCCCGCAGGCGGTGGAGGTCCGTGGCGACGAGGTAGCGGTCCATGCCGAACACGCCGTAGCTGGTGGAGAAATTGGTGAGGCGCCGGTCCGCGTCGGGTGTCGCCGGAATGCCGGAGGCCGGGCTCGGCACGAGCAGCGCGCGCACGGCGATTGCATCCGCGCGAGCGCGATACGGCTCCGCTGCCAGCAGAATGCGGCCGACCTGCGCTGCCTTCTCGAAGAAGGCTTCGGCCTCGTCGGCGGTGTAGCCCTCGGCCACCAGCAACACGCTGAGCGGCGCGCCGGGGGCGCCGTGAAGCTGCCGGACCTGCCTGTCGGCCGGCGCTTCG
The DNA here is from genome assembly GCF_037889975.1 of Variovorax rhizosphaerae. Lineage (NCBI taxonomy): Bacteria > Pseudomonadati > Pseudomonadota > Betaproteobacteria > Burkholderiales > Comamonadaceae > Variovorax > Variovorax rhizosphaerae. The sequence goes on from NZ_JBBKZT010000001.1 coordinate 321,552, forward strand.
CGTTCGGCCGCTTCGAGCGTTGGCGCGGCCGCCGGCAATGCGTGCTCCAGCAAGGTCCGGTAGGCGTCGCCGCGGACGCGCTTCTCGAAGCGGACGCTGGCACCGGCGAACCACGGGACGACGTGCGACTCGGAGAACTGCGCTACCACGTCTTCGCCGGCTCCGACAACCGTCGATTGCCACTCGTCGAACAGCGTCGAATAGCCGCGCGAGGCCAGCGGCCGGCCGGCATCGGACAGCACCGACCAGCGGTAGTCTCCGCGCAGGTCGAAGGCCTGGGGGATGAAAGGGTCCGGATGCGCCTCGTCGAACACGGCCGCCACTTGGTAGCGCTCGCTGGCTGGCGTGCCCGAATGCCAGAGGTCGAGCCGGACCGATGGCGTCCTCTTCAGCATAGGGTGCGCCGCAGGAAATCGAGGATGCGGCGCTCCAGGTACTGCCGCGCGACGGCGCCGCGCACGCCGTGGCGCTCGCCCGGCAGCAGCAGCAGCTCATGAAGTGCGCCGTGCGCCGCGAGCGCCTCGATCAGCGCGGCGGAATGCCTGAACAGGACGTTCTCGTCCTTGAGCCCGTGGATCACGAGCAGCCGGCCGGTCAGCGAATCGATCTTGCCGACCACGTCAGACGCGCGATAGCCGGCGCCGTTCTCGACCGGCAGGTGCGGCCCTGCGTGCGGACTGCCCATGTAGCGCTCGGTGTAGGGCGCATCGTAGTCCTCCCAGCGGACCACGGGCGCGCCCGCGACGCCCGAGACGAACAGGTCCTGCCGCAGCTGCATGCAGCGCAACACCATGTAGCCGCCGTAGCTCCAACCGCAGACGCCGACCCGATGGCGATCGAGATCGGGGCGCGCCGCCAGGATCTGCTCCAGTGCGGCGCATTGGTCGTCGACCTCGAGATGCCCGAGCCGCCCATGGATCGGGCGCTCGAAATCGAAGCCCCGGCCGCTGGTGCCGCGGTTGTCGATCTTGACCACCGCGAAGCCCTGCTGCAGCAGGAACTGGGCGCGCAGGTCCGCCGTCAGCGCCCAGCTGTCGCGCACCGACTGGGCGTGCGGGCCGCCGTAGACGAAGAGCACCACCGGGGTCTTCGCGCCGCCGGCCGGCGCCGACGCCGGAGCGTAGACCGCGGCGTGCAGCGGGGTCCGGCCGTCCGCGGCCAGCACGGTCCGGAGCTCGGGCGCGACGAAGCCCGCCTCGTACTCGCTCACGGGCGCGGACGGCGCGAAGATGTGGCGTGCGGCACGGTCCTCGATGCGCTCGAAGCGCGTCTCGGGCTTGCGGGTCAGCGACTCGGACCTGTGCAGCCAGTGCCTGCCGTCGGGCGCGATCGTCACGTCGTGGATGCCGGGCTCGGGCGTCAGGTTCTCGGCCACCCAGGCGTTCGACGCCAGGGCCCGGTAGACGTGCCGCGTCAGGCCGTCGCCTGCAGTGGCCGTGAAGTAGACGCCCTCGCCCTCGCCGTCGCCGACCAGGCCGATCGGCCCTTCGACATGCAGGCCGTCGGCGCCGATGTCCGCCAGCATCGCGCCCTGCGCATCGAACAAGCCGATGCGGCCCACGCCGGCGCGCTCGTGCGCGAGGAAGAAGCTGTCGTCGCTGCCGCCGCGGAACATCGGCGAGCCGCCGGCATTGATCCAAGGCAACTGCGTCTGCTCCAGCAGCACCGACGCGCGGCGATCGGGCAGCGCGATCTTCAGCAACTGGTAGCGCGTCTGGTCGCGGCTCAGGCGCGTCACCAACACGGCCTCCGGTCCGCGCCAGGCCAGGCCGCACAGGTACGGCCATTCGTCGGATGCCGCGAGGATCTCCGCGCGCTCGCCGGTGTCGACGTCGAGCGTGGAGACCGCGAAGCGCGCGACCGGCAGGCCCGGCCGCGCGTAGAAGTACTGCTCGATGCGCGTCTGCGCGCCGTCGCTGATCCCGATCGACTCGACCGCGCTCACGTCGAAGCTCGCGAACACGAGCCGCCCCCCGTCCTTGTTCCAGCGGCAGGGCGCGCCGTTGTAGATCTCCTCGCGCGTGATCTGGTCCGCCAGGCCGTTGAAGCGGGTGGCCGTGGCGTCGTGCGTCAGCCGGCGCGCAGGGCCGGTCGCCGCGGCGCCGGGGCGCGGCGTATCCAGCAACCACAGCTCCGATCCGCTGCAGAACACGAGACGGGTGCCGTCGTCGCTGAGCTGCAGGTACTCGATGTAGGCATCGTGCTCGTGGCGGGCCAGCGCGAGCGATGCGGCATCCACCACGGCCAGCCGGTTCGACACGGCGCAGACCAGTCCGGCGGATGCGGGCAGCCACGCGAAGCTGGTGACGCCGTCGAATCGCTGACGCGCTCTTTCGCGCGCGAGTTCCTCGGCGAGCGAGCGCTCCGCGCGTCCGTCGCCCACCTGCTGCGCGGACAGGGCGGTGCACGTCAGCCCGCTTTCCGTGTCAAGGATGCGCAAGTCCAGCGCGTGCGGATCGCGGCCCGGCTGCAGGTACGCGAGCAGGCGCGCGTCGTGCCCGAAGGCGGCGGACTGGATCGACGGCGCACTCGGGGCCGGGTCGGCGAAGTCGGCAAGGACGATGGGGCGGGTCATCAGGCGCTCAGTCGGGAAGCCAGGGGCGCCGGCACGCGGAACACCGGCACCCTGCGGTGCTCGGGCTCGGCGTAGCGCCTGCAGTTCAGGAAGAGGAAGTCGAGCACCGCCTTTTCGTCCGCGAGCAGGGTCGGGTGCTCGCTCTTCCAGCGCTCGAACGCCTCGCGCAGTGCCGGCTCCTGCGCCAGCAGCCGTTCGGCCTCGTCCTCGAACACGTAGGCGCTGTACGTCTCCTTCTTGTCGAGCACCGCATCGAAGAAGCCCCAGCGGAAGAAGCTGTCGGTGGCTTCGGGTTCGAGCGTCTCCACGATGAAGCGGTCGCACGGCTGGCCCAGCGGCACCAGCCAGTCGCCGGCGTTCAGCTGAATCTCGACGGCCTCGGGCGCCAGCTCAACCTGCGCATGCAGGTGGCGCCCCTCGAACGGCAGCGGGCTGGTGTCGACCCGCGCGATGCGGTAGGCCTCCAGGGCCGCCGTACCGGGTTCGCGCACCGGGAGCAGTGCAACGCCGTTGAGGCGAAGCCGCTGCGCCACTTCGTCCCAGGCCTGCGGCACCAAGTATGCGGCTGGCGGCGCGACCAGCCGCGTCGGGCGGCAGAACTCGAAGTACGGCAGCTCCTTGACGAAGGGCTGCTGCCGGTCGAAGCGCAGGCGCCGGTAGTGGCCGATGCGACTCGGCTCGCGCACCGCCTCGTAGCCGTGGAAGCGGAAGCTCGAGTGCCGGCTTTCGTCGAGCGTCCAGTCGACCGGCCACGCGACCGCACCGGCGACGGCGGCCCGGTCGCGCGCGCGGCACGCGCGGATCTCCGCGCCGTGCCGCGTGGTGTGGGCAATCGCGGCGTCGAGGAAGGCGCGCAGGCTGTGGTAGCGGTCCGCGAAAGGCTTGAGCATATGGGTTTCAGGCATGAACCCGATGCAATGGTGCAAGGCCGCATAACCGGTGGAATAGCGCGGCGAATCGGCGAAGGCGAGCAGGCCGTCGTCCGGGATGTCGGTGGCGGTGTTGACGTAGGGGCACATCGGCCAGCCGCTGTGCTCCATGTCCGCGTAGAGCTCGGGCAGCATGCGATCGCGCAACCATGCGCCGAGCGTGCCGCCGAGCTTGTCGGGCTGCGTCGGGATGAGCGTCATGGCGTAGCTGTAGTCGGCGCCGTTGGACGTGTGGGTGTCGACGAACACGTCCGGGTCCCACTCGGTGAAGGTCTTCGCGAACAGTCGGGCATTGCGCGAGTCGGCCTTGATGAAGTCCCGGTTCAGGTCGAGGTGCCGTGCATTGCCGCGGAAGCCGAAGGCCTCGGGCCCCAGTTGGTTGACCCGGCTCGTGTCGTGGCGGTTGCGCGAGCCGTCCACGTTGTAGACGGGGATGTACGCGAGCACCGTCGAGCCGAGCTGTGCGAGCCGTTCGGGGCGCGTGCACAGGTCGCGCACCAGCGCCATGCAGATGTCGATGCCCTCGGGCTCGCCCGGGTGGATGCCGTTGTTGTTGAAGAACACGGTCCGCCCCGCCGCCCTGATGCGCCGCGCGTCGAACTCGCCGTCGGCGCTGAGCACTCCCAGGTGCACGGGCGTGCCGCCGTCGGACCGGCCGATCTCGACGAAGCGCAGGTACTGCGGAAAGGCCTGCGCCAGCCGCTCGTGGAATGCGATGCAGGCTTCCCACGTGGTCGTCTGGTTGCCGCTGCCGATCTCAAAGGGTGTTTGCCAGTCTTGCAACATTCAACCGTTCCTGGTGCCCGGGGGGAGAAGGCCCGCCGCGGGGCCGAAGACAAGTCTACGGCGTCGCGGCGGCGCGGGCACCAACGTCGCCCACGGCACCACGCGCTCCACCTCTGCCAGGAACTCGCGTTTGCGCGTGCGTTTGGTCGTCGGGTTCAGGCCCAGGTCGGCTTGTTTCATGGGGGTCGATTGTCTGCGCGCACTTGTACCGATCAGCACATCCTGGGGGATTTACGCAGACCTTCCTTGGTCTTACTGCGTCAGTAAAATCAAGGCATTATGCGGGCTTCTTCATTCATCACGCGAGGGGCGAATAGGTGGCGGTTTCAAGACTGAAGCGCAGCATGTAATTGTTGTGCGAGGACCGGGGCGTGCTGCGCGCTCGCCAGCAGGTGTGGGAACACAGCCAGCGGGGTGTTGAAGCATGGTTTGCGCGAGGTCTGCCGTTCAGGCTGTCGGCGATGGTGTGTAGGTCGTCCTGGCTGTGCTCGCTCAGGTCGGTGCCCTTGGGCAGGTACTGGCGCAGCAGCCCGTCGGTGTTTTCGCAGGTGCCCACGCTGCCAGGGGCTGTGCGGATCACAGAAGTAGACCCGCACGCCCGTGGCGGCCGCCAGTTGCCGGAGGTAGCTCATCTCCTTGCCCTGGTCGTACGCGAAGCTCTTGCGCATCGGATCTGCGATCGCGTTGAGCTTGTCGTGAGGCCGGTCAGGGCCGAGCTGGCCGTGGCGTCGTCCATTTTGGCCAGCAGTACCAGGCGACTGGATCGATCACCCGCACCTTGCCGACCAACGGCAAGTTCACCGGCCCGCAGCGCGTGCTCTACGATTTGGTGCTGGCCAGCCAGCAGGCCGCCGTAGACGCGACCAGGGCCGGGGCCCACCGCACCGACCCGCACGACGCCACGGTGCGCGTGCTGTCACAGGGCATGCTGGATGTTGGCTTGCTCGACGCCGACAAGGTTGGCAGCGTGGACGACGTGATCGACAAGCGCGCCTACTTTCCCTTCTACATGCACCGCACCGGTGACTGGCTGGGCATGGACGTGCATGACTGCGGCAGCTACGTCGAGCCCTCGCAGGTCGGCGAAGTGAGCGAACGCAGGGACCCGCTGTCCAACGAACTCATCCAGAACCGGCCCAGCCGCATCCTTCAGCCGGGCATGGTGCCGACCATCGAGCCGGGCATCTACGTACGGCCCGGCGAGGGCGTGCCGGAGCGGTTCCACAACATCGGCATCCGCATCGAGGACGATGCGATCGTCACGGCGACGGGTTGCGAACCGATCTCGCGCGGCGTGCCGGTGAATGGGGACGAGATCGAGGCGCTGATGCGCTGACCTGCCGCCTGTCGGCGGGTGGATGGCAGGGTCTTGGGTCTCGACACCTCACGCGACTGGCGGGGACCTCGTCGTCCGCGGTGCGCAGCACCCGCGGCCTGGGCTGCCGGCGCACCTGCGGGACACACTCGGGAAACTTGCACCGCAGCGGCCCATGGCCCACGACGCATGAAACCAGTGCGAGCAATGCCTGTTCGTGGGCACCCGCGGAACCGGCTTTGCCGGGCCGCTGGGTGCGCCCCCTGGAGGGGCTGAGGGCCGCGGCTCCAAGCCTGCCTGCGCAGGCTTGGACGGCCCGCAAGAGCAGCCGCCTCTGGCGGCCGCACCGGCGCCGCAGGCGCATTCGGGGGTGGGTTTCATTTCAGGCCGCGGAGCCGGCGACGTGTCCCCGCGTGAAGGCCTCCTCGAAGATCGAGTAGCCCGACCAGTCCGCGTGCGCAAAGGACAGCCGGCCAGCCACCACCTTGCCCTTGGCCTGCCGATGCGACCCGACTTGGCTCAACAGTCCGGGCATCGGCATCGCCATCGCATGGCCATAGCGCGTGATGTCGATGCGCGTCGCCTTGGCACGCAGGTCCGCATGCGGTGCGGAAAGCTCGGCCACCAACTCGTCGCGCCATGCCGTCCATGGTCGGTCGAGCAGCAGCCGACGCCCATCGCTCGTGTCGTAGCTGCTCGGTCCGAGCGGGCGATACCAGCTCAGCACGGTGGGGCCGGGCGTCGGGTCCAGCGACTGGTGGCGAGCATCGACATAGCCCAGCCCTCGACTGCCGTAGACCACGTTGTCCCAGCTCGGCGCGGCGCCGGGACGGTCGGTGAGCGGGGCGCGCAGATGCAAATTGGCGACCAGCCAGGGCGCGTAGCGCACATGCGCCGCCGCATTGCGCAGGACCTCGGGCGGGTTCTCGACGATGCGCGCCGCGACAAACACCGGCAACGCGACGATGCATCGCTCGGCCCGCCAGCGCACCATCGATTGCGTCGCGGCATCGTAGGCATCGACCTCGACGCCGCTGCGCATCTCGGCGATTCGCGTGACGACGTGGCCGCCGCGGATTCGATCCCCGAGCGGCTGCGCGATACGGCGCGTGAGCCAACCGTTGCCCTCCGGCCATGTCAGCACCGCGTCGCGCTCCGCGCTGTCATCGCCCGGCGCGTGAAAGCCGTGCCGACTCGCGAAGTAGTGGATGCCGGCCCACGCCGAGACATGCGCAGCCCCGGCGCCGTAGTCGTCGCGGCAGCAATAGTCGAGGTACCAGCGCAGGTGCGGTTCGTCGAAGCCCTCGCGGTCCAGCCACGCGGCGAAGGGAACGGCATCCAGCGCCAGCAAGGCCGGCGCAAGTGGCGCGCGCAGCGTCGGGATGACGAAGCGCGCCCCGGTCCGCAGCGCTTCGACTCGCTGGCCGAACAAGCGGTACTGGGCCAGCGCGCTGGCGCCCGCGAACTGCATCGGCAGCAGCCCATCCTGCCATTCACCCTCGATGAAGATGCGCTCCTGCGGGCTGTGGCACAGGTGTCGTTCGTCGTACTGCCAGCGTCCGGCCACGCGCTGGCGCAGGCCGAGTTCCTCGAGCAGGTCCTGCACCTCGTGCGCCTCATCGCCCGGCACCGGCAGATAGTGCGCACCAAGCGGGCAGGCGATGCCGCCGACCGCGCCGCCGCGGCTGTTGCCACCGGCCGTGTCTTCCAGTTCGAGCAACTCGAAGTCCTCGATGCCCGACAGGCGCAGCGCACGCGCCGCCGCGAGTCCTGCCACGCCGCCACCGGCGATCACGACACGCGTGATCCGCGTCTTCGAAGGCGCCGCGCCACGAAGACCGCCGTCGCGCAAGGCATGCCCGCGCACCACGTCGATGCCGGTGAAGCCGCCCTCGATCTCCCCCTCCCGCGCTTCACATCCGCCGAGCGCCAACGCGCCGGCACCCGCACCAAGAAAGGTGCGCCGCCTCATGGAAGAAAACGGAGCCCGCCGGCAATCGACATCAATGCCCCACCACCTTGCCCCACTCCCGCTCATAAGTGGTCACCAGGATCTGGTTGGACAGCCGATTGACCTCCGCCGGCACGCGCCCCATGTCCTTCGGAAAATCGAACATCAGCGGCAAGGTGGCGGGCGTGAGGAATTGCAGGCTCGCCGGCAGCGCGTCCGGCAGTCGCCAGGGCCGCCGGCTCGCGATGATGAAGCCCCATTCGCCAAAGCTCGGCACATGCGCGTGGTACGGCGTCGCGGTCAATCCGACCGATTCGATGGTGGTCGCCACGGTCCAGAAACTGTGGCGCGCGACCAGCGGCGAAGTGGTCTGGATCACCGCATAGCCGCTGGCCGACAGGCGCTTATCGAGCAGTGCATAGAAGGCGTTCGTGTAGAGCTTGCCGATGGCGAAGTTGGTTGGATCGGGGAAGTCGACCACGATCACATCGAACAGATCATCGTCCGCCGCGCGTGCCGCCTTGCGTGATTCACCGCCCCCCGATGGAACGCTCGATTCACCCGCCTGCTGCAACCACCGGAACGCATCCGTGTTCACGATCCTCAACTTGGGCGACTTCAACGAGCCCCCGTTCAACGCGGCCAGCGTCTCATGCTCGGCAAAAAGCTTCGTCATGTTCGGATCCAGCTCCACCAGCGTCACCTGCTCGACCGAGGGATATTTCAGGATCTCGCGCACCGCCATCCCGTCCCCGCCACCGAGCACGGCCACCCGCTTCGGCGCGCCCTGTGCCGCCATCGCAGGATGCACCAGCGCCTCGTGATACCGGTACTCGTCGCGCTCCGCGAACTGCAAGTTGCCGTTCAAAAACAGCCGGTGCCCCAGTTGCCCCCGCGTGACCACGATGCGCTGGTACGGCGAGCTGGCGCTGAACACGATGCGGTCCTGGTAGAACTTGTCCTCCGCCACCGTCGTGATCTGGTCCGCGCCGACGAAGGCCGCACCGATGACCCCGAGCGTCAACGCGCAAGCCACCGCATGCGAGCCCACGCGCCGCAGTTCATGCCGGAACAGCCACAGCGCCCACACCGCCACCGCCGCGTTCATGAAGCCGAACAACAGCCCCGTGCGGATCATCCCCAGCTGCGGCACCAGCAGCAGCGGAAACGCGATCGACACCGCCAACGCGCCCAGGTAATCGAAGGTCAGCACCTGCGACACCAGGTCCTTCAACGCCACGTCGCGCTTGAGGATGCGCATCACCAGCGGTATCTCCAGCCCGACCAGCGTGCCCACCACCATCACCAACCCGTACAACAACAGGCGGAACGCCCCCGGCACCCAGGCATTCGCGATGAACAGCACGGCCGGCAGTGCACCGCCAATGAGCGCCACCAGCAACTCGATGCGCAGGAAATGCGCAGGCAGTTGCCGCTCGAAGTACCGCGACAGCCACGACCCCACGCCCATCGCAAACAGGTAGGTGCCGATCACGGTGCTGAACTGCAGCACCGAATCCCCGAGCAGGTAGGAGCTCAGCGCGGCCGCCGTCAGTTCGTACACCAGCCCGCAGGCCGCGATGACGAACACGCTGGCCAGCAACGCGACCTCGACCGGCCGCGCGCCGGCCGTGGCCCGCGCGGGCGAAAGCACGGCGCTCACCGCAGCGTCAATGGATCGCCGCCGCGACGATCACGCAGATGCCCAGGCTCATCGCGGCCACCACGAGCCCCAGTGCCATGTTCTGCTTCTCGACGATCTCGCGCCACAGGTCGTAGGGCGTGATCTTGTCGATGATCATGAACGCCAGCCAGAACACCGCCACGCCAATCACCGCGTAGACGAGCGAGCCAAGGATGACGCCCGCCTTCAGCCATTCAAATCCCATGGGGACCTCCAGTCATAGTCATTCGTTTCACTTGTGCCCACCGCCACTCGAATACCCTCCGAACGAACCACCCGAGCCGCGGTAGCCGCTCCCCGACGAACTGCTGCAGGTGCTCAGGATGATCAACACGATGATGATGATCACCACGATCAGGATGATGGTCCCGCAGCCCAGGCTCGACGCGGCGCTCACCGGCGAGGCGTCCGCGCGCTTGAACATCTCCTTCTTCGCGTCGAGCTTGAAGGCGGTCGCCACCGTCGCGCTGTCGAGCTTGTCGCCGGACGACCAGGTCAGCTCGTTGGTCGAGCGCTCCATCGACAGCAGGCTGTTGCCGCTCGCGAAGTCGCGGTTGAAGGTGGTCTGGCCACGCTCGACCTTCCAGTAGAACTCGCCCGCCACGTAGGTGGTCTCGGCGTTGTACGCGTACTGCTGCAGGTAGCGCTTGCCGAGGTAGGTGGCGGAGGCACCACTCTCGGCCATCGACGGTGCGCCAGTCGTCGGGGAGACCATGCTCCAGCCGTCCTCGGCATCCACCAGGAAGCTGAAGCCGCGCTTCTTGTTGAACAGCAGGTACTCGTCCCAGCCGAAGTGTTCGTCGTCGCCGGGCGCGTTGCCCATGCGATGCTGGAAACCGACCACCTGCCACTGCAGGCCCTGCAAGGTGCCCAGCGTGCCGAGCGCGATCAGCGGACGCACCGGCTCGTCCTGCTCGGCATGCCGCAACTCGCCGCCGATGCCCTGCGTCAGGTCGATGATGCTGCTGCAGTTGCGGCAGGTGATGCTCTTGCTGCTGTCGAAGTTGACCGTGACGGTCGCGCCGCAGTTCGGACAATTGAAGCTGCGGCCCTTGTCCTCCTTGGCCGACTCCCCGCGCAGGCCGGTGAGTTGCAGGTCTTCGAGACGGACCGCGCGGCCAAGGTAAGCGCCGGGTGGTTCCGAGCCGTAGTCCAGGCTCAGCACCATGCCCTTGTCGCTGCGCAGCTCCACGACCGTGAAAGACCGCCCCAGTTCAGGCAACTTCGGCAGTTCGCCCTGGGCCGACACCAGTTGCACCTGCTCGTTGGAGGCCACCGTATAGCTCTGGCCATTGAACGCCGTGGTGGCGCCCACGCGCAACGCCGTGGCCGGCGGCGCGGCCTGCTGCAAGGCCAGCGGCAGCGAGAAGACGAAGGCGCCGTTGTCCTCGCTCAGCGTGCCGGTGCGATCGCCGTCGAGCGCGGCGATCCACTCGGTCCAGCGCCCACCGGCATAGCTGTACTGCAGCCGGCCGACCAGCGTGAAGGGCTTGTCCTGGATGCGGCCAGACGCGAACAGTTGCAGCGGACTGAAGTCATCGAACAGCTCCGCCATCTTTCCGATGCGTGCCAGCGTCTCGCCCTGCCGCACCACCGTGCTCTGGCAGTACGGGCACACCGCGAACGTCGACTGCGCCGAGCGGAACTCGACCGGCGCGCCGCAGCCGGGGCAGGGCGCGCGGTAAGCGCGCTGAGCGGATTCAGCCATGTCGCAAGACGGTGATCTGCATCAGGTCGGCAGATACCGCCGATCCGCCCTTGCCAACCTGCCGATACCGCCCTCTGCAACGGAGTTGGCGAAGCGCAGCGCAGCCTGCGTGGGGGCCGTGTTCACACCAGCTTCTTCAGCAGTTCCGCCTTCTTGGCGTCGAATTCTTCCTGCGTCAGGATGCCCTTCGACTTGAGCTCGCCGAGCTTCTCCAGCGTCGTCATCACATCCGCCGCGCTGACCACCGCCACCACTGGCTGGGCCACCGCCGCACTGGCCGCCGCGGCGTTGCTGTTCGCGTTCAACCCCTGCGCCAGGTTCTGCGCCAACACCTGCCCCAGCGCCACGCCAGCGCCCAGCCCCATCGCGTCCCCCGCGATGCCCCCGCCGCCGCCCGCACCCTCCGCGAACTTCGGGATCGCCTGAGCCGTCTGGTACTGCATGAACTTGCCCATGTCGTTGCCGACCATGCCCATGCCGATCTTCTGGTCCAGGATCTTCTGCAGCTCCTCGGGCAGCGAGAGGTTCTGCACCGTGATGTTCTCGAGCTTGATGCCGATCTTCGCGAATTCCGGCACCAGTTGCGTGGCCAGCGCCGTCGCGAACTGGATCTGGTTGGCCGCAAGGTCGAGGAAAGGCACGCCGCTGGAGGCGATCGCGTTGCTGATGTTCTGCAGCACCAGCCCGCGCAATTGCCCGTCCAGATCGGCCGCGGTGTAGACATCGCGCGTCCCGGAGATCTCGGTGTGGAACAGCTTGGCATCGCCGATGCGGAACGAGTAGTTGCCGAAGGCCCGGATGCGCACAGCGCCGAAGTCCTTGTCGCGCACCGTGATCGGCTGCGGCGTGCCCCACTTCTGGTCGACCTGCTGGCGCGTGCTGAAGAAATAGACGTCGCTCTTGAACGGGGACTCGAACAGCTTGTCCCAGTTCTTCAGGTAGGTCAGCACCGGCAGCGTCTGCGTCGTCAGCTTGTACATGCCGGGGCCGAACACGTCGGCCACCTTGCCTTCGTTGACGAACACCGCCACCTGCGACTCCCGCACCGTGAGCGAGGCGCCGTTCTGGATTTCCATCTCCGCCATCGGAAAGCGCCAGGCCAGCGTGCCGTCGCCCGACTCGGTCCACTGGATGATGTCGATGAACTGCTTCTTGATGAAATCCATCAGGGCCATGGTCGCGCTCCTCAACAAGGTGGTTCTGCGGCGCGGATATTGCCACATCGGCATCGCGGCATGCCCTGATTTCATGACCGGACGCCGCGCCCCACGGCCGGACTGGATGTAGACGGAGGTCTACAATCGCGCCCCCAATAATCAATGTCGCCGACGGCTGATTGCGTGTGCCCAGCGACTGCAGGAGCCAGGTGCCCATGTCCGATTCCCCCGCGTCCCCGACTGCCCCCACCGCTGAAGACAAGCGCGCCGAGTTGCGCAGAGCGGCCCTCGAATACCACGAGTTCCCGGTCCCCGGAAAGATCGCCATCGCGGCGACCAAGCAGATGACCAACCAGCGCGACCTGTCGCTGGCCTACTCGCCAGGCGTGGCCGCGCCCTGCGAGGAAATCGTCAAGGACCCGGCCAACGCCTTCAAGTACACCTCGCGGGGCAACCTGGTCGGCGTGATCAGCAACGGCACCGCCGTCCTCGGCCTGGGCGATATCGGCCCGCTGGCTTCCAAGCCGGTGATGGAAGGCAAGGGCGTCCTCTTCAAGAAGTTCGCCGGCGTCGACGTGTTCGACATCGAGATTGACGAGAAGGACCCGGTCAAGCTGGTGGAAGTCATCGCTGCACTGGAGCCCACCTTCGGTGCCATCAACCTCGAGGACATCAAGGCCCCCGACTGCTTCTACGTCGAGCGCGAACTGCGCAAGCGCATGAAGATCCCGGTGTTTCATGACGACCAGCACGGCACCGCCATCACCGTCGCGGCGGCCATGGTCAACGGCCTCAAGGTCGCCGGCAAGGACATCGCCAAGGTCAAGCTCGTGGCTTCCGGCGCCGGCGCCGCCGCGCTGGCCTGCCTGAACCTGCTGCTCAAGGTCGGCCTGAAACGCGAAAACGTCTTCGTCACCGACTTGGCCGGCGTGGTCTACGAAGGCCGCGAAGAGTTGATGGACGACGACAAGCGCCAGTACATGCAGAAGACCGACCTGCGCAAGCTGTCGGAGGTGATGGTGGGCGCGGATGTGTTTCTCGGCCTCTCGGCGGGCGGCGTGCTGAAGGCCGACATGGTCAGGACGATGGCCGCCAAGCCCATCATCTTCGCGCTCGCCAACCCGAACCCCGAGATCGCGCCCGAAGACGCCCATGCCGTGCGCGGCGACGTGATCATGGCCACCGGCCGCACCGACTACCCGAACCAGGTCAACAACGTCCTGTGCTTCCCGTACATCTTCCGCGGTGCGCTGGATTGCGGCGCGACCACCATCACCGACGAGATGGAAATCGCCGCGGTGCATGCCATCGCCGACCTGGCCCAGGCCGAGCAGAGCGAGCGCGTGGCCGCCGCCTATGCCGGTGAAAAACTCAGCTTCGGCCCCGAGTACCTGATTCCCAAGCCCTTCGACCCACGGCTCATGATGAAGATCGCGCCGGCCGTGGCCAAGGCGGCCGAGGAAAGCGGCGTGGCGATGCGCCCGATCAAGGACATGGACGCGTACCGCGACAAGCTGCAGAGCTTCGTCTACGCCTCCGGCACCACGATGAAGCCGATCTTCGACATGGCGCGCCGCTCCACCCGCAAGCGCGTGGCCTTCGCCGAGGGCGAGGAAGAACGCGTGCTGCGCGCCGTCCAGATCGTGGTCGACGAGGCCCTGGCCCGCCCGACCCTGATCGGCCGCCCGGCCATCATCGCCCAGCGCATCGAGAAATTCGGCCTGCGCCTGAAGGAAGAGCTCGACTACGACGTCGTCAACGTCGAGCAGGACCACCGCTACCGCGACTTCTGGCAGACCTACCACCGCATGACCGAGCGCATGGGCCAGACGGTGCAGACCGCCAAGATCGAGATGCGCCGCCGCCTGACGCTGATCGGCTCGATGCTGCTGCACAAGGGCGAGGTCGACGGCCTCATCTGCGGCACCTGGGGCACGACACAGACGCACCTGCACTACATCGACCAGGTCATCGGCAAGCGCGTCGGCGGCTGCGAGAGCACCCCGCAGGACGTGCCGGTGTATGCCTGCATGAACGGCCTGCTGCTGCCGGATCGCCAGATCTTCCTGGTCGACACCCACGTCAACTACGACCCGACCCCCGAGGAACTGGCCGAGATCACCACCATGGCCGCCGAGGAAATGATGCGCTTCGGGCTGAAGCCGAAGGCGGCGCTGCTGTCGCATTCCAACTTCGGCACCAGCAACCAGCCCACGGCGATCAAGATGCGCAAGACGCTGGCCTTGCTGCGCGAACAGGCGCCCTGGCTGGAAGTCGACGGAGAGATGCACGGCGACGTGGCATTGGACGGAAAGCAACGGGCAGCCGTGATGCCGCACAGCGCCTTGGCCGGCGACGCCAATTTGCTGGTTTTCCCCAACATCGATGCCGCCAACATCTCCTACAACCTGCTGAAAACAGCCGCTGGCGGCAATATTGCCATCGGGCCGGTGCTGCTGGGGGCTGCCAAGCCGGTGCACATTCTCACGGCGAGTGCGACGGTCCGCCGGATCGTCAACATGACCGCACTCACGGTCGCTGACGCAAACGCCGAACGCTAAAGCATTCAAAGACAGCGTGCGCTAACTTACCGCTTAATCTCGCGCTGCCTGGCACTGCTCAATTCTTGGGCAGGGTGCTTGCTATTCGTGCGCGTCTGATGCACACTAGCGGGCTGAATTTTCGGGTTAACCCCAAGTTGGCCCCGGATTCGGCCTCGCTCTTTATTTCCTCCTGGTGCCCCATGGCGGCTCACGCCCCGATCACGTTTCCTGTCTCCAAGTTTGCGCTCACTAGCTTTTTGCTGGTTGCGCTCTCCACCGGGGTCCAGGCCCGTGAATGGTTCGGTTCCAGGAGCGGGCAGCCGGAAACGGGACCGATCGCGTTGTCCGAATTGCCCGTGCAAGGGCAGAAAACGTACGCGGCCATCCTGAAGGGTGGCCCCTTCAAATATGAGAAAGACGGCACGGTGTTCGGCAATCGCGAACGCCAGTTGCCGCGGGAACGGCGAGGCCATTACCGTGAATACACGGTCGATACCCCTGGTTCGCGAGATCGCGGTGCCAAGCGCATTGTTTGCGGCGGCGAACAGACCACACCGTCTGCCTGTTGGTATACGGCCGACCATTACACGAGTTTCAGGCGCATCACGCCATGAGCAGTGACGAATTGGAATGGAGGGGCGCCTTGCCGCGCCAGGATGCAATGACGACGACAACCACTGAAAGACCAGCGGAGATGACTTTATCCCTTCGTGCCGTGCGGCCGAACATCGTGCAGTCGATTCGCGCATTCCGCGTGAACGACCTGCAGGAGGCCGCGCACGCAGCCGGTCAGCACTTCCTTTACGCCAACCTGGGCAACGCCCAGACCAAGCAGGACGTGCTCGACCTGATCGCGCAACAGTTCACCTTCCCGGCACATGTCGGGAAGAACTTCGACGCGCTGTACGACTGCATGACCGATCCGCTGCACAAATCGGGCCCACAGCCTGGTTTCGTGGTGGTGCTGGAGCAGATCCCGGCCAACACCAAGTTCGACAAGGAAGCGCGCGAGCAACTGCTCGACATCTTCCGCGACGCCTCCGACTACTGGGGAGACCGGAAGATACCGTTCAGGTGCTTCTATTCTTTTCTGTAGCCCGTTCTGCACACACCAGCCAAGCAGAACGGGCGAACGAGGCTTCGCAGGGCACGGCCGTGCTCTCCGGGATCGCCATCGAGGTCGATCCCAACGCCGAGAAGATGCCAACCGACAAGTTGGTCGACGTCTCGCCATTGGCGCTGCGCATGAGCAGCCCCTTCAACGCAAGGTATTGGTTGGCTGCGGCCTGAGAGCCTGAGTGTTGGCCCGCCGCGGGCCGCGCATCGGTCGAGTCGCGCTTTCCATCCATCATCCGTCGCAGTGCCCACTGACCGGCCATCCCGGCCGATGGCGCTGCGCCAGCAATTCAAGCCCGTCCACGCACGGGCTTTTTTCATGGCGGGACGGCTTGCGCCAGCGCGACGTACTCCGCCACCGGCACTTCCTCCGCACGGCGCTGGCTGTCGAACGCACCGCCGAAGCCATGCGCATCCAGCCACTTGCCCAGCGTGTGGCGCAGGATCTTGCGCCGCTGGCTGAAAGCCACCTGCACGATTTCGCCCAAACGACCGGCATCGACAACGGGCGGCTCGGCCAGCGGCACCATGCGCACGACGGCGCTGTCGACGCGCGGCGGCGGATCGAAGCTCTCGGGCGGCACGAACAGCACGTTCTCCATCGCATAGCGCCACTGCAGCATCACACTCAGGCGGCTGTAGTCGGAGGTGGCCGGTCGCGCCACCATCCGGTCGATCACTTCTTTCTGCAGCATGAAGTGCTGGTCGGCGATGAGATGCGCGAAGCCGAGCAGGTGGAACAGGATCGGCGTCGAGATGTTGTAGGGCAGGTTGCCTACCACGCGCAAAGCGACTGGCGCCTTTTGCGCGGCCAATGCGGCGAAGTCGACTTTCAGCACATCGGACTCGATCACCTCGAGTTGCGCATGGTTGCGCAGGCGTGCGGCCAGGTCGCGGTCGAGTTCGACGACGGTGAGACGGCCCAGGCGCTCGACCAGCGGTTGTGTCAGCGCGGCAAGTCCCGGCCCGATCTCCACCATGGCGTCACCTGGCTGCGGCGCGATCGCCTGAACAATCGCGTCGATGATGCCGCCGTCGGTCAGGAAGTGCTGGCCGAAGCGCTTGCGTGCGATGTGCTTCAAGACTGCGGCGGCTCGCGGAACTCGACGTACGCGCGTGCGCGCACCTCCTGGGCCCACGTGTCGAAGGCATCGTCGAGCTTCTTGTCGCGCAATGCAGTGCGTGCCGCCTCGCGCTGCTCGGCCGCGTTCAGCTTGGTGTCGCGCCGGCCTTCCACCTGGATCAGGTGCACGCCGAAGCGCGAGACCACCGGATCGCTCACCTCGCCGGGCGAAAGGCGGTTCATGGCTTCTTCGAACTCTGGCACAAACTGGCCGGAACGCGACCATCCCAATTCGCCACCGTCCTTGGCGCTGCCATCCTGAGAGTTGTCGCGCGCAAGCCCTTCGAAGGTGGCCGTGCCGCCCTTGATGCGGCGCTTGAAATCGGCGAGCTTGGCAATCGCCTGCTCGGTGCTCATCTTGGCGTCGGTGCGCAGAAGGATATGCCGGACTTGGGTTTGCGTGACGTTCGCGTCGGCAGCGCCCGGCTGCGACCTGGCGAGCACCTTGAGCACATGGAATCCGGCCGGCGAGCGCACCGGACCGGCAATGCCATTGACCGCCGTGCCCTCGACCGCATCCCGGAACAACTGCGGGTACCGGTCCGCGCTGCGCAAGCCGATCGCGCCGCCCGCGACCTTGTCGGGCGCGTCGGAGAGTTCGCGCGCCAGCTTCGCAAAGTCTTCTCCGGCTCGCACGCGCCTGGCGATATCCTGGGCCTTCTGCTCAAACGTGGCAGCCTGCGCGTCGGTCGCGCCCTCGGGCACGGCCACGAGGATCTGCGCCAGGTTGATGTCGGAAGGCAACGCGCCATTCGGCGAAGTGCGCTGATCACGCAGGAACTGATCGACCTCGAGATCGCTGACCTTGACCTTGGGGTCGACCTCGCGTTCACGCAGGCGCGTCAACAGCAACTGATTGCGCAGGTCGCGCCTGAATTCCGCCTGCGAGAGGCCATCGGCCGCCACGCGTCGGCGCAACTCCTCGACGGTGATCTGGTTCTGGCGTGCCACCGTCTGTTCGGCCTGGTCGACCGAGACTTCGTCGACCTTGATGCCCTGTTCCTTGGCCAGCTGCAACTGGGCGCGCTCGCTGATCAGGCGCTCCAGCACCAGCGAGTTCAACTGCGCCCGCGGCATCTTGCCGGCTTCGTCGGGGTTCTGCTCGATGATGCGCTGCACGCGCGTCTGCACGTCGGAGTTGGTGATGGGCTCCGAATTGACCAGCGCCACGATGTATTCGGCGGAGCGCTGCACCGGCGGGCGCGCGGCCGCACGCGGCGCCTGCGCTGGCGGCACGGCGAAGCCCTGCGGCGCCTTCATGATGTCCGTGATGCCACGGGCAGGCGCCCCTTGCGAGGCGGCGCCAGTGGTGGGGGATCGGGAGCCTTGGGCCTGCGCGCCGGTCGCCATGCCAAGTACCGCTGCAACGGCCAGCGTGCGGGTAAAGCGAAAGTGTTTCATGACGGAGATGCTCAATCGTAGTTTGTGTAGCGGCTCGGTCCGGGAACCGGCTGGCGCAGCGGTGTGTAGCGCGGAATGTTGGTTTGCAGGGTTCGCAGGGGGCTGGTGCCAACGCTGGTGAAGCCCACGAATTCAATCTGGAACATGATGCGCGTGTTTGCGGTGACCTGACCCGTCGTAAGCCTTTCCAGCACGATACGGCCGATGTAGCAACAGCCGTCGTATTCGAGGCCCACGATGCCGTCGGTCATCTTGCGATCGACCAGGCTGTAGTTGAGCCTGCCAACCGCATACCAGCGCCCCCCGCCCAAGCCGCGCCCCAGCCCTACATTTTCGTCCTTCGTTCCCCACAGGTCGTTGAGCGGCCATTGCCAGCCGATGTCGAACGACTTGTTGCCGTCGCCCGCGCCCGGGGTCGAGTCGGCCTGGTACCGGTACGCCGCGGTGATCGAGCGGTAGGGTCCGGGGCTGTAGCGCAAACCCAGCGTGTTGCGAGTCGACGTGTGGGTGTCCGGGTTGTACTGGATGGTGGTGTCCAGGCTCCACTTCGGCGTCCAGTTGATCTGCGCGCCCATCAACACGTCGCCTACCCCCTTTTCCACGGTCGGGACCGTCGGAAGCTGCACCCTCTGGTCGCTGAAGCGCAAGCGCTGCGCAATGCCGAAGCGTGCGGCTTCCTCTCCGGTATCGGCATCGATCAGTCGCGAGGTCACGCCCAGCGTGAGCAGGTTGTTGTCCGCGATGCGGTCGTTGCCCGAGTAGGCGTTCTCGGTGTAGACGGTGGCGAAGTTGAAGTCGTTCGCCGCGGTGTCGTAAACCGGGATCGCGCTCTGGTCGCGATAGGGTGTGTAGACGTAGAACGCGCGTGGCTCCAGCGTCTGGACCAGGGCGCGGCCGAAGAAGTTGGTGTCGCGCTCGAAGACCAGTCCCCCGTCAAGGCTGAAGGTCGGCACCGTCACGTTGGCGGACGACACGCCGTTCATCTTTTGATAGGCCTGCGCGTCGGACCGCACCGAGAGCGGGTCATCGAAGGAATACGCTCGCGCATTGAGCAGGAGCTTCGGAACGACGAAGGTGCCGGGCGTCAGGAACGGACGGCTGATGCTGGCCTGCGAATACACCCGTTCGGCATTCGGCTGGGTCAACAGCACCGACGGCTGGTTCGGAGCCGCGACGTACTGGTACTTCTGGTACTGCAGCAAAGGATTGCTGTCGAAACGCGTGAAGTCGTTGTTGAGCGTGATGTCGAAGCCGTTCCAGTCGTACTTGTTGTAGTCGGCCGTGACTTGCGGCATCCGGTTGTACGGCGGAACGAGCTTCGAAGTCGTCGTGGTGTCCTGCAGCGTCTGGTAGTACAGCGCGCGCGCCTGGCCGGTCCAGTCGCCCTTGGCCCAGTTGAGCGTGCCGTCGTTGGCCAGCAGGCGCGTTGTCAGCGAGGGAGTGCGTGCAAAGTCGCGCCAGTAGTCGTCGTCGCTGACGCGATTGATGTTGAGCGTGCCTCTCAAACTGTCGAGCCCGAGGGGCTTCGGATCGAAGATTTGTGCATGCGAGGTCCAGATGCCCCAGCGCTCGCGATCGCGCAAGGTGTCGTCCGGCATGTAGTCGACGCGCGCCTCGCCGTTGTAGCCCTGTTCGAGGTAGCGGAAATCGGTGCTCAGGTTGAGGCCGCGCTTGCTCATGAAAGTGGGCGTGAGGGTGATGTCCCGGTTGGGTGCGAGGTTCCAGTACCAGGGCTGGACAATCTCGAAGCCATTGACGTTGTCGATGCCGAGCGTCGGCGGCAACAGGCCGGTCTTGCGGTTGCTGTTGAGCGGGAAGCTCAGGCTCGGGAACGGCGGCGTGCTGATGATGCCCATGAAGGACAGCTGCGCGTTTTCCGCAACGCCGACGTTTTCCTCGGTATCGGTATGCAGGGTGGTCGCGCTCAGCATCCATGCCGGCACCCAACCCGGATAGTCTTCGCGCCGGCAGGTGGTGTAGGTGGCTTCCCGCGCGACCGAGCGGGACTGGTCGACGAAATCGATGCGCTGCGCGTCCCCATGGCCTCCAGTGGCCAGGAAGCGGTAGCGCACGTTGTTGAAGAATCCCTCGAAGCTCTCGACCTTGAGTTCGAGGTCCGGCCCCGAGTACTCGTTGCCGGCCTGGTTCACCCTCACGTGTCCGGTGGCCTTGGCCAGGTCGGCGGGATGTTCGTACGAGAGCTTCTCGGCGTTGATCACCATGTCGCCGCGGCGCAACTGGGCGTCGCCGGTGACCTCGGTTTGCAGGTCGGGCTGCCCCGAGATGCGCTCCCCGCTGACGAAGCTCGATTGATCGCCGCGCAGGGCCGGTGGCACCGTCTCCTGCAGTTGCGGCGTGCGCTTGAGGATGAGTGGCCCCGCCAAGTCAAACGTTTGCGCGGAAGCGCCGTGCGCATGCAGCAGCGCGAGCGAAAGCACCGCCAGCGGGAGCGGGGGTCGGCACCGGCGCCGGGGGGCACGGGTCAGGTCAGGCGTCGGCACAGGCAAGGGCGTCGGGCAATTTCAGGCAGGGTGGCCGGTGGTGATTGGCGCAGTTGGCAAGAGCTCAGGCCGAAGCCGAGTCCAAAGGCTGCCGGCGGCCGTCCGCGCCAGGCGGATTTGTAGAATTGATTATCCATGACAGTACCTTCGCCAACGCCCACCGGCGCCGACCGGGCCATCGCGTGGAGCGACCCCGCCCGCGCATCCGCATTCCAACAATGGCTCGCGGCCATCGCACCGGCCCAGGGACTGCGCCCCGAGACCGTGCGGCTGGCCTCGGCCGACGCCAGCTTCCGCCGCTACTTCCGCGTCGACAGCCTCGATGCCGCGATAGGCACCCGCATCGTGATGGACGCACCGCCCGCGCTGGAAAACAGCGCGCCCTTCGTGCAGGTGGCCGGGCTGATGGCCGAGGCCGGCGTGAAGGCGCCGCGCGTTCTCGACTGGAACCAGGCCGACGGCTTCCTGCTTCTCGACGACCTCGGCCGGCAGACCATGCTGGACGTGATCGACGCCGAGCGGCCCGAGGCCAACCTGCCGCATTACCTGGAAGCGATCGACGCGCTGATCCGCTGGCAACGGTCGTCCAAGCCTGGCGTGCTGCCGCCGTACGACAAGGCATTGCTGGAGCGTGAGCTGTCGCTGTTCCCGCAGTGGTACCTGGGCGCGCACCGCGGCGTGGCGGTCGAAGGGATGCTGAAGGAGCGGCTCGAACGCGCCTTCAAGATCATCGTCGAGACCAATCTCGCATCGGCCAATGTCTACGTGCACCGCGACTTCATGCCGCGGAATCTGATGGTTGGCGCCCCTGCGCCTGGCACGGCCGTGTCCTCGCTGCCTCCCGAGGGGGCGTCTGCCGCCCTGGGGCGACCCGCCCACCAACTTGGCGTGCTGGACTTCCAGGACGCGGTCTACGGCCCCATCACCTACGACATCGCCTGCCTGATGCGCGATGCGTTCCTGAGCTGGGACGAGGAGTTCGTGCTCGATGTGACGGTGCGCTACTGGGAGGCCGCGCGCAAGGCGAAATTGCCGGTCGACGACGACTTCGGCAGCTTCTACCGTGCGGTCGAGTGGATGGGCCTGCAGCGCCACCTGAAGGTGGCCGGGATCTTCGCGCGGCTGACGCTGCGCGACGGCAAGCCGCGCTACCTCGCCGACACGCCGCGATTCATCCGCTACATCCGCACCACCTGTGCCCGCTACACCCAGCTCACGCCGCTGCTGCGCGTGATCGACGAGGTCGAAGGCACGACCGACACCATCGGCTTCGCGATTCCGCGCGTCTGACCGGCGCCACGATGCCGCGATTCCATTGCTCCATCCCGCTGTCGAGCGGCGACACGCTGGCGCTGCCGCCCGGTGCGGCGCGGCATGTGCAGGTGCTGCGATTGCAGCCGGGCGACGAGATCACGCTGTTCGACGGCAGCGGCGGCGAATTCGCGGCCACCGTCGAGCGCATGGGTCGCAGCGACGTTGCGGTGAATGTCGGCGCGCGCGACGCTGTCGAGCGAGAGGCGCTGCGCCCGGTGCATCTCGCAGTGGGCATGCCGGCCAACGAGCGCATGGACTGGCTGGTCGAGAAAGCGACCGAACTCGGCGTGGCGAGCATCCAGCCGTTGATGACGGCGCATGGCGTGCTGCGCCTCGCCGGTGAACGCGCGGACAAGAAGGTTGCGCACTGGCAGGCCGTGGCGGTTGCGGCCTGCGAGCAGTGCGGTCGCAACCGGGTGCCGCAGGTCTTGCCGGTACGCTCCTTGAACGATTGGCTCGGCGCCTTGCCCGCGCCTTGCGCAGGCGAACAGCGTGGCATCCTGAGCTTTGCCGCGGGCGCACGCACCCCGGCCGGGCTGGTGTCGGAGTCGCCCGCCAGCTTCACGCTGCTGAGCGGCCCGGAGGGTGGGCTGAGCCCATCGGAGGAGCAGGAGGCGTTGCGCCGCGGCTTCGTGCCGCTCACGCTGGGCCCGCGGGTGCTGCGCGCCGAAACCGCGGCGATTGCGGCCTTGGTTTCCCTCTCAGGCTGAGGATCGGGCGGCCGGGCCGGGCTTTCCCGCGCTGCGCGAATGGGCAGGCGTGACAGCCGTGGTCCGGGCGCGCAGAATTCCTCCGGTCGCCCACCTTCTCGCGCGAGCGAGATCGCACGGCGGTTTCGAGGCAGCGTTTCACACTGATCCCTTGAATGCCGTGGCCCCGGTCGATAGGGGGCCATGCGATTCAGCAATGTGGGCTGTCACACATCACGCGCGGTTGGACGCGCAAAACGGGGGAACACCATGGGATTGCTGGATTCGGTATTGGGTCAGGTGCTGGGCGCGGTCGGACAGACGCAGCCTCAACAACACGGAGGCCTCGTCGGCTTCGGTGGCGAACTGGGTGGGATCGCCGGCGCGCTCGGTGGCCTGTTGGCCAACAACGGGGCGGTGGGCGGCTTGGGCGGGCTGGTTTCGAAGTTCGAGCAGGCTGGCATGGGCGATGTGATCGGCTCGTGGATCGGCAAGGGCGACAACGCGCCGATCTCCGGCAACCAACTGGGCGAGGTGCTCGGCGGGGACGCGATTTCCGGCATCGCGAGCAAGCTGGGTGTGGACACCACGACGCTGCTGCCCATGCTCGCCACCATGCTTCCCTCGCTGATCGACCAGCTCACACCGCACGGCAAGGTGCCGGAACAGGGCCTGGGCAATCAAGACGACCTGCTTTCTTCACTGAGCGGCTTGCTGCAAAAAGGCTAGGCGCAACGCTGCCCACTGCCAAAGGCGCCTCACCCGGCGCCTTTTTCTTTGCCCGGGAGGTGCAAGGTCGCCCGGCTGCGCTACGCATGCCCCGCACAATGCCTTCATGAACAAGAACCTCTGGCTGCTGGCGATCTGCCAAGGGCTGTTTCTCACCAACAATGTCACCTTCATCGCCATCAACGGACTGGTCGGCCTGAGCCTTGCGCCGCGAGGGTGGATGGCGACCTTGCCGGTCATGGGCTATGTGGTCGGCGGCGCGCTCAGCACCGGGCTGGTGGCCCGCTCGCAGCGTCGCTTCGGCCGGCGCGGGTCGTTCCAGCTCGGACTGGCGGTGGCTGTCTGCTCGGCCCTTTTGTGCGCCTATGCGGCCCATGGCAAGTACTTCTGGCTGTTGACTTTCGCCACGCTGGTGGCGGGCTATTACAACGCCAACGCCGGCCTGTACCGCTTTGCTGCGGCCGAGATCGCAGCACCGGCCTGGCGCGAGAAAGCCGTCTCACTGGTGATGGCCGGCGGACTCATCGGCGCGGTGATCGGGCCGAACCTGGCTGCCGTGACGCGCGGGCTGTTCGATGCGCCATTCGTCGGCGCGTACCTCGCGCTGGCGGTGGTGGCGCTGCTGTCGATGGCCGTGCTGCGCTTCATCGAGTTTCCGCCGCCGCTCAGCCGCCAACAGGCCGCGGGCGGCCGGCCGCTCGGCCAGATCATGCGGCAGCCCGCATTCCTGGTCGCGGCAGTGGCCGGGTCGCTGGGCTATGGCGTGATGAACCTGCTGATGGCCGCCACGCCGATCGCGATGCAGGTCTGCAGCCTGCCGTTCCCCGACATCGCGCTGGTGCTCGAATGGCATGTCATCGGCATGTTCGCGCCGGGCTTCTTCACGGGCCACCTGATCCGCCGCTTCGGCGCGTTGTCGGTGATGGGCGTGGGGCTGCTGCTGAACCTCGGCTGCATCGCGGTGGCGCTCTCGGGCGTGGACCTGCACCAGTTCCTGTTCGCGCTGACGATGCTGGGCGTGGGCTGGAATTTCCTGTTCACCGGCGCGACGACCTTGTCGCTGACCACCTACACCCCCGAGGAAAAGGACCGCGCCCAGGGCGCACTGAACTTCTGCATGTTCGCGACGCTCGGCGTGACCTCGTTTGCATCCGGCGTGCTGGTGACGACGCAAGGCTGGACGCTGCTGAACTACGGCTCGTTGCTGCCCGTGGCGCTGACAGGGGCGGCGCTGTTGTGGCTGGCGTTCACGCAGCGACGCGCGGCACGGCTCGCGGCGTGATCCGGCGGCTCTCCGCAAGCTTGGCCCCACGCGCGAGAAGGTGTGAAGATTCCGTAGCGAGGCGCCAGCCCGGAGGCCGGTTCGCGGAGCGGAACCGCACTCCCGTGCGGTGACAACGAAGTTGCGGCAGAGGCTGACAACTTTGCCAAGCGCTTGTCATGCCGGAGCCAGCACCTCAGGCCCGGGATCGGTGGCCGCAGCAGGAAAATTCAGGCCTTCATCAGCAGTGCTTGTCGAGCCAGTTGCGCAGCGTCGCGAACACCGCCTTCGCATTCATCTCGTTGAAGATCTCGTGGAACAGCCCGTCGAAGCAGGTCGCGGCCACGATGCCGTCTTGCGGTGAAGCCCGCGCGAAGGCCTTGCTTCCACCGGGTCGCACGATCTTGTCGGAGCCGGCATAGAGCAGCAGGGTCGGCACCTTCCAGTGCCGCGCCACGGATTGCACCACCGCGCCTTCCTCCGCCAGGAAGCTGGCCAGGCGACCGCAGACGCGATCGTGGTTCAGCGGGTCATCGCGATAGGCCTGCACGACGGCCGGGTCATGCGAGATGTGCTCGACGTTGATGCCGTTGCCCACGCGCAGGTTCGGCGCGATCTTGGGCAGCACGGCCAGCAGCATCTTCTGCATGGCATCCAGGCCCGGGTCGAATGCCGGCGAGGACATGACCAGCGCCTCGACCGGCCGCACCTCGCGCGCGATGAAGCTGGCCGCGACCAGGCCGCCCATGCTGTGGCCCATCAGGATCAGCGGCGTGTCCGGGCAGACGCGGCGCGTCTCGTCGACCACGGCGGCCAGGTCGTCGAGCAGGCGCATCGTGCTCGGCAATCCCCCACGCGGGCCGCTCGACCGGCCGTGCCCGTAGTGGTCGTGTGCGCGCACGTCGAAGCCCCAGCTGTTGAGGCGTTGCGCCACATGGTCGTAGCGGTCCATGTGCTCGCCCAGGCCATGCGTGATCTGCACGACCGCACGCGGCGAGGCGCCTTCGACGGTCCACTCGCGCAGGGCGAGCGTCTCGCCATCGGGCCGCCGCAAGGTGAGGCCGTCCGTCTGGGCGGCGATGGCCTCGACTTCCGCAGGGGCGAGCATCTGGTTCAAGCTGTGGCCACCGCGTGGGCCGCAGGCAATGCGGCGATCACTTCGGACACCGCGGCGGTGAGCTTCTTGGCATAGGGCACGTTCAGGAACTCGTTCGGCCCGTGCGCGTTGCTCTTTGGGCCGAGCACGCCGCAGACCATCATCTGCGCCGTGGGGAAGCCCTTGGTCAGCATGTTCATCAGCGGAATGGTCCCGCCTTGGCCGATGAAGCCGCAGGGCGCGCCGAAGTGCGCCCGGCTCGCGGCATGCAGCGCCTGCTCGAACCACGGCGTGATGGTCGGTGCGTTCCAGCCGGTGGCGCCGGCGCCGCCCTCGAAGGTCACGCGGGCCTTGTAGGGCGCGTTGTCCTCCAGCAGTTCCTTGAGTTGCTGCACCGCTTCGTCCGCCTGGACCAGCGGCGGCAAGCGCAGCGACAGCTTGAACGCCGTGTACGGGCGCAAGACGTTGCCGGCGTCCTTGAGCGCGGGGAAGCCTTCGGCACCGGTGACGCTCAGGGTCGGCTTCCAGGTGCGATTCAGCAGCGCCTCGACCGGGTCGGTGGTGGTGGGCAGCGCAAAGGCCGTCGCGCCTTCGCAGTCGTAGTGGGCCCAGGGAAAGCGCTTGTAGACCTCCTCGCCAAGGATGGCGGCCGTGGCCCTGGCCTGCGCGAGCCGGTCGGCCGGCACCTCGCAATGGAAGCTGGCGGGCAAGAGGCGGCCGGTCTTGCTGTCCTCGAGGCGGTCGAGCACCTGGCGCATGATGCGGAAGCTCGACGGCACCAGGCCCGATGCGTCGCCGGAGTGGATGCCTTCGGTCAGCACTTCGACCTTGAGCGTGCCGCTGGCCATGCCGCGCAGGGAGGTCGTGAGCCAGAGCTGGTCGTAGTTGCCGGCGCCGGAATCGAGGCAGATCACGAGTTCCACGTCGCCAAGCCGCGGCCGCAAGGCATCGACGTAGGGCAGCAGGTCGTAGGAGCCGCTTTCCTCGCAGGTCTCGATCATGCCGACGATGCGCGGGTGCGCGACGCCCTGGGCCTTGAGTGCCTGGATGGAGGCCACGCTGGCATAGACCGCGTAGCCGTCGTCGGCGCCACCACGGCCGTAGAGCAGGCCGTCTTCGTACTTCGGTGTCCAGGGGCCGAGGTCGTTGCGCCAGCCGCTGAACTCGGGCTGCTTGTCGAGGTGGCCGTACATGAGCACGGTCTCGGTCATCGTCGTGCCGGTGGCCGCCACTTCGAAGAACATCACCGGCGTGCGGCCTTCGATGCGCACGATCTCCAGCTTCAGGCCTTCGACGTTCTGGTCCTCGACCCATTTCGCGGCATTGCGCAACACGGTCTCGAGGTAGCCGTTGGCCGACCACTGCTGGTCGAAGCCCGGCGACTTGGCCGGGATCTCGATGTAGCTGGTGAGTTGCTTGACGATGTCGCCGTCCCACTTGGAAGAGACATCGGACAGGGCGCGCTCTGCGTCGAGTTGGGCGGTTGGAATTTCGCGGTGCTGGGGGGCGTTCATCAGGATTTTTCCAGGCGAGGGGCAAGCGCGGATTTTGCGCTGGTTCAAAGGTCGTTGAAAGCGGGGACGGGTACCGGACGCAAAGGGGACGCGAAGACTGCGCAAGTCGAAAACCACGCAATGGTCACGAAAGGGAACCGAAAAATTCGATGTCTTCTTTTGCGACTTCTGCGTAACCTTTGCGACTTCAGCGTTCCAAGGAAATCCGCATTCATGGCCGCTTCCAAGCACCCGGTCCGCGTCGGCATCGGCGGTTGGACCTTCGAACCCTGGCGCGACAACTTCTATCCCAAGGGCTTGTCGCAAAAGCTCGAGTTGCAGTACGCGAGCCGGCACCTCACCGCCATCGAGGTCAACGGCACCTACTACAGCACGATGAAGGCCGAGAGCTTTCGCAAGTGGCGCGACGAGACGCCAGACGACTTCATGTTCTCGCTCAAGGCCTCGCGCTTCGCGACCAACCGCAAGGTGCTGGCGGATGCGGGCGATTCGATCGCGCGCTTCGTCGGCAGCGGCATCGCCGAACTGGGCGACAAGCTCGGCCCGATCGTCTGGCAGTTCATGCCGACCAAACAATTCGACGCCGAAGATTTCGAAGCCTTCCTGGCCTTGCTGCCGAAGAAGGAGGGCAGCCGGGCGCTGCGCCATGTGATGGATGTGCGGCACGAGAGCTTCATCTCGCCGGACTATCAAAAGCTTGCGAAGAAATACAAGGTGTCGACGGTGTTTACCGATTCCGACAAGTTTCCGTCCTTCGAGGAGCCCGAGGGCGACTTTGCCTATGCGCGCCTGATGATGTGCGCGGCCGACCTGGAAACGGGCTATGCACCGCAGGCGCTCGACGAATGGGCCACGCGGGCGAAGTCTTGGGCCACGTCGCCAGTGAAGCGGGACGTGTTCGTTTTCATGATCAACGGCGCCAAGGAACGCGCACCCGCCGCAGCGGGTGCGTTGCTGGGACGCCTGGGCTGGACGCCCTCTTGAGCCGGTGCTGCTCTGCCATCTCGACTCAATCCCCCGCGGGGGCGCTGGGCATGGCCCGGGCCTGGGGGCTCTTGAGCCGGTGCGGCCTGGGTCGACTGACGCTTTCGAGAGAAAAAGCGGGCGCGGCCCAAGCCGAAGGGGCTCGAAAGCCTAGGCCGCCGCTTGCAGGGCCGGCTTGCTTTCGGCAACGGGCTTGCTATCGCTCTTCGTGCTGGTGCCGAAACTGATTTCGCCCGAGAGCTGGCCCCCTTCCTCGATGACGATCTTGCCGTAGCGGATCTTGCCGGTGACCTTGCCGGTCGAGTGGATGACGAGGCGCTCACGCACCGTGAGGTTGCCGTCGAACACGCCGTGGATTTCGGCGATGTCGATCTCTGCGGAGCCCTTGTAGGCGCCCTGCTCGGCGATCTGCATCACGCGCGATTCCATCGTCGCCTCGACCAGGCCTTCCACCACGAGCGTGTCGCAATCGGTGATCTCGACGCCCTTGAGCTTGATGTTCGGGCCGACGGTGAGCTTGCTGCCGCCTTCCTTGACCGGAGGAGCCACGGCATTTGCTACTTGTGCATTGACGAGCGAAGCCTGATTCACGGGGGAGCCTGACAGGTTGGTTGGCGAACCCACCAGCGGAGCCGGGCGGGAAGGGGCATTGTCGGTATCGCTGGTGCGTTTGCCGAAAAAGGGGGACTGAGTGGCCAAAGGTGTAGCTCCTGGAAAAGTTGAGTATCGTAAGAACGCACTTTCGCACGTCAGTACTTCATTAGGAAAGATGCGTAACCAAAATCGTTACTTGTCGAACTCCCCTTGAACTATTGTCTACGTTGTGGCAGACGAAAAAGGCAGTGGCCTCTTTTTCACGACGCGCGCCTCCGCGTTCGCGCGCTATGAAATCCATAGCATGGTAGGCGCCACGCCCTGAAGATTCAAGCCCGCCAGTCAACGCGGCCTTGTGCGGCATCGTCAAGGCGCGAAACAAAAGCCGCGGCCTGCGACGCTGCCAGCGTGAACCTGAACTGCACCAGCGTCTCATGACGCACTTCTTCGAGCACGCCGCCGGCCGCGGCGATCTCCCGGCGCACCAGTCCTTCAATCGCATAAGGCACTGCGCAGCAGAGGCTGCGTTGCGGGACGAGAGGCACCGGCGTTGCCGTGAGCAACGCCTGCGCCACGCAATCGGTGTAGGCGCGCACGAGTCCCCCGGCGCCCAGCTTCACGCCGCCGAAATAGCGCACCACCGTTGCCAGCACGCCCTCCAGTTGTTGGTGCCGCAGCACTTCGAGCATGGGGCGGCCCGCGGTGCCACCGGGTTCGCCGTCGTCATTGGCGGCCGACTGCCCGCCGGCCATCAAGGCCCAGCAGACATGCGCGGCGCCCGGATGCTGCGCCCGCAGGCCTTCGACCACTGCCAGTGCCGCAGGCCGGTCGGGGACCGCCTGCACGCAGCCGATGAAACGGCTCTTCTTCAGCAGCAGTTCGCTGTGAACCGGTTCAGCGAGCGTGAATGGCATTCACTTCACAGCAGTCCGCGCGCCCAGCCCAGGCCCTCACTGGTGCCGGCGCGGGGACGGTATTCGCAACCGATCCAGCCATCCCAGTGGCCTTCGGCGGCCAGTTCGTCGATGACGCCGAACAGGTAGGGATGGTTCAACTCGCCGATGTCGGGCTCATGCCGTTGCGGCACGCCGGCGATCTGCATGTGGCCGACGCGGCCGGTCGGCAGGTACTTGCGCAGCTTCATCGCCACATCGCCTTCGACGATCTGGACGTGGTACAGGTCCATCTGCACGCGCAGGTTGAGCGCGCCGACGGCCTCGACGATGTCGTGCGCATGGTCCTGCCGGTTGAGGAAGAAACGCGGCACGTCGCGCGTGTTGATCGGCTCGATGAGGATGTCGCGGCCTGACTTGGCGGCTTCGACCGCGGCCCAGTGCAGGTTGTCCATGTACACGCCGCGCAGGCCTTCGCGGGTCTGGTCGTCGGCCAGCAAGCCGGCCATCACGTGGATGCGCGGACAGTCAAGCACGGCGGCGTATTCGAGTGCACGCTGCACACCGTAGCGGAACTCCGCCTCACGGCCGGGCACGCTGGCGGTGCCGCGCGCGCCCTGCTCCCATGCGGTGTTGTTGGACTCGGGCGAATCGCCTCCGGGTGGGGCATTGAACAACACCTGCTGCAAGCCGTTGGCCTTGAGGCGGGCCGCCAGTTCGTTCGCGGGGAAGGCATAGGGGAACAGGTACTCCACCGCCTTGAAGCCGTCGCGCGCGGCGGCCTCGAAGCGATCCATGAAAGGCAGGTCGGTGTAGAGCATCGACAGGTTGGCTGCAAAGCGGGGCATGGGGGTCCTCTCGGTGTTGTCTTTCGATGGCGCGGGGTTCGCGATGGCTGCGGTGCGTGTTCTACCAGCGCGCGCCGAAGCTGGCGCGCAACTCGTCGATGGCGGGCGGGTCCAGCGGTGCGGGGTAACGGTCGCGTGTGAGCAGCCACAGGCGCGCCGTTTCCTCGAGTTCCTCGAGCGTGGCCATCGCGGCGGCGGGCGTGTCGTGCCACACGTTGGGCCCGAGGCGCTCGAGCATCACGGCGCGGATCGGTACGCCGCTTTCGCCATGGCGCGTGATGGTTCGCGCCACTGCTTCAGCCGCATCAGGCGAACCGGGGCGGTGATAGGGAATCAGCGGCACATGGCCGACCTTCATGACGAAGTAGGGCGTGAGCGGCGGCAGCAGTTCCTCCGCGGCATGCGCTGGCGAGTCCAGGCTCAGTGCCACGCAATGCGTGCTGTGGGTGTGGATCACGCAGCGTGTGTTGGCATCGAAACGAGTCGCCGCCGCGTAGATGCGCGTGTGCAGCGCGATGGTCTTGCTGGCCCGGTCGCCGCTCACTTGCCGGGCGTCAGCGTCGAGCCGGGCAAGGCGCGCGGGATCGAGCGCGCCAAGGCAGGCATCGGTCGGAGTGATCAGGTAACCGTCGTCCTCCAGCCGCACACTGATGTTGCCCGCGGTCGCATGCACATAGCCCCGCGCGAACAGGCTGGCACCGACACGGCAGATCTCCTCGCGTGCATCCGATTCCGTCATGCGCCGAAGGCCTTGGTGAAGAAGTCGTCGCTGCCGAAGTTGCCCGACTTGAGCGCGATGTGCATGCCGGGCGCGGGCGCGCCGTCGGCGAGCGCATGGCACCAGGGCACGCCGGGGTCGATCTGTGCGCCGATCTGCAATTGCGCGATGCCGAGCGCCTGCACGCAGGCCCCCGATGTCTCGCCGCCTGCCACGAGCAGGCGGCGCACGCCGCGTTCGACCAGTCCGCGCGCCACCGCCGCCAGCGTGCGTTCCATCAGCACGCCAGCGGCCTCGACACCCAGTTGACCTTGCGTGGCCTTGACCTCCTGCGGGTCGGCGGTGGAATAGACCAGCACCGGGCCTTTGGCCAAGAGCGGCGCGGCCCATGCGAGCGCCGCGTCGGCACTCTGCCGTCCCTCGGACACGGCGATCGGGTCCAGCGCCAGCGCCGGGTGCCCGCGCGCAATGAAGTCGCGCACCTGCCGATTGGTCGCAGTCGAGCAACTGCCCGAGACCACCGCATGCAATCCGCTCACCGAAGGCAACGCGGCCGCGCGCGGCGAGGGCGAGATGCCGAAGTTGGCCGGCAGGCCGATCGCCACGCCCGAACCGGCCGTCACCAGCGGCATGTCGGCCAGCGCCGGGCCGAGTCGCAGCAAGTCGTCATTCGACACCGCATCGACGACCGCGACGCCCACGCCATCGGCCTTGAGCTGCGCGATGCGCGCGCGCACCGCATCGGCGCCTGCCGCCACGGCGCGATGGTCGATCAGGCCGACCTTGCGCCGGCACTGCGCCTGCATCACGCGCACCAGGTTCGCGTCGGTCATCGGCGTCAGCGGATGGTCCTTCATGCCGCTCTCGCTGAGCAGCACGTCGCCGACGAACAGGTAGCCCTTGAACACCGTGCGCTGGTTGTCGGGAAAGGCGGGGGTGGCAATGGTGAAGTCGGTGGACAGCGCGTTCATCAGCGCCTCGGTCACCGGGCCGATGTTGCCTTGCGGTGTGCTGTCGAAGGTCGAGCAGTACTTGAAGTAGACCTGCTGCACGCCCTGCGCCTGCAGCCATCGCAAGGCTTCCAGCGACTGCGCGATGGCATCCTCGGGCGCGATGGTGCGCGACTTGAGCGCCACCACGACCGCGTCCACCTCGGCGCCCAACGGCCCGATGGGCACGCCGATGGTCTGCACCACGCGCATGCCGGCGCGCACCAGGTTGTTGGCGAGATCGGTCGCGCCCGTGAAGTCGTCGGCTATGCAGCCCAGTGGAAAGCCCATCTCCAGTCCCCTTGTAGTGAGCCGCAGGATACTTCGTCTGCACGGTCGAACCGCGCGCGCACAGCGGCAGCTTGGCGAAATACCGCGGTGACGGCTTTGACAAGCCGGTGGATGGTGCTCCGGGCGCGTGCGGCGCCACGAAGTGCGCAGCGACCGGGGGCCGGACGTCAGGCGCGTTCGAACTTGAACACGGCCGTGCTGGCGCGCGCATTCGGCAGCCAGCGCACTTCACGTTCGTTCTGCAGGCCAAAGGCGTCGAGCAATCGCAGCTTGTTGCGCTGCGCGAGCACCTCGAAGTCCTTGAAGGTGCCGACGCGGATGTTCGGCGTGTCGTACCACTGGTAGGGCAGGCGGCGCGTCACCGGCATGCGCCCGCGCGCCACGCTGAGGCGATTGGGCCAGTGCGCGAAATTCGGGAACGCGACGATGCCGATGCGGCCCACGCGCGCGGTCTCGCGCAACATGATCTCGGCATTGCGCAGGTTCTGCAGCGTGTCGATCTGCAGCACCACGTCGAAGGACGCATCGCCGAACATCGTCAGGCCTTCGTCCAGGTTCAACTGCAGCACATCGACGCCGCGCTGCACGCACTTGATGACATTGCCGTCGGCGATCTCCACACCGTAGCCGCTGCAGCCGCGTTCGCGTTGCAGCAGGTCGAGCAAGGCACCGTCGCCGCAGCCGAGGTCCAGCACACGCGAGCCTTGCGGCACGAGTTGCGCGATGAGTCTTTGGGTGGCGAGGTCACTCATGGCTGCTGCCCTTCGTTGCCGAGTGGCATCCGATCGAAGAAGGAACGCACCACGCCGAAGTAGCGCGCGTCGTCGAGCAGGAAGGCATCGTGGCCGTGTGGCGCGTCGATCTCCGCGTAGCTCACGCTGCGTCGATTGTCGAGCAGTGCCTTGACGATCTCGCGGCTGCGCGCCGGCGAGAAGCGCCAGTCGGTGCTGAAGCTCACGAGCAGGAACTTGGCCGTGGCCTTGGCCAACGCCTCGGTGAGGTTGCCGCCATGCGCCCGTGCCGGATCGAAGTAGTCGAGCGCGCGAGTGATGAGCAGGTAGGTGTTGGCGTCGAAGTACTCGGCGAACTTGTCGCCTTGGTAGCGCAGGTAGCTCTCGATCTGGAACTCGACCTGTTGCGTCGAATACCGGTAGTTCGGCCCGGCCGCTTCGCCCTCAGTCACGCTGCGCAACATGCGGCCGAACTTCGCGTTCATCACGTCGTCGCTGAGGTACGTGATGTGGCCGATCATGCGGGCAATGCGCAGGCCGCGCTTGGGCACCACGCCGTGCTCGTAGAAATGGCCGCCGTGGAAGTCCGGGTCGGTGACGATGGCGCGGCGCGCGACTTCGTTGAAGGCGATGTTCTCGGCCGTGAGGTTGGGCGCACTGGCCACGACCACGGCATGGCGCACCCGGTCGGGGTATTGCAAGGTCCAGCTCAGCGCCTGCATGCCGCCAAGGCTGCCACCCATCACGGCCGCCAGCGTCTTGATCCCGAGGGCTTCGAGCAACACCGCTTGCGCGTCGACCCAGTCCTCCACCGTCACCACCGGAAAGTCCGCGCCGTAGACACGGCCGGTCACGGGGTCCACATGCATCGGGCCGGTCGAGCCGAAGCAGGAGCCGAGGTTGTTCACACCGATCACGAAGAAGCGGTTGGTGTCGACCGGCTTGCCCGGACCGATCATGTTGTCCCACCAGCCCTCCGACCGCGGCTTCCCCGCGTAGCGGCCGGCCACGTGATGGTCGGCATTGAGCGCATGGCAGATCAGCACGGCGTTGCTCCTGTCCGCGTTGAGCGTGCCGTAGGTTTCGTAGGCGAGCGTGTAGTCGACGATCGACGCGCCGCTGCGCAGCGCCAGCGGGCGCGCGAAGGACATCGATTGGGGGACGGCTTCGAATGACATCAACGTCCGCCCGGTCGCCCGAAGGACGTTGACAGCCCCGTTGAAGGGCAGCGATACGCGAAGTGACAAGCGTGGAGGCCCATGTGATCTCCGCCCGGCCGCGACGAGGACGCGGAAGGCCCCCTTGGGAGGCAGCGATTCATAGAGTGGTGAGCGTCGGCAAATGTGCGCATGAAAAAACCCGGCCTCGCTAAAAAAACGAGCCGGGTCGGCCACGGTCTTTAGCTGAATTTGTTAAGCGCCCGCAAGCTGTAGCAAATCGGCGCGAGGGGAGTATATCTCCGCGGATTCCTGAGTCGATGTGGCTTTGCCATCTCGACGCAATGCCGCGCGGCGAGCGCGCCGTGCGCCGCCGGCCTTGGGGTTTCAACTCATGATGGCAATGATGCCGAGCCCGAGGAAGATTGCGGCCGACACGCCATGCACCAGCTTGATCGGCACGCGCCGCATGATCCGCTCACCGAAGAACACCACCGGCACGTTGGCCAGCATCATCCCCAGCGTCGTGCCGGCAACAACCCAGACGTAGTCGTTGACGAAGCGTGCCGCCAGCATGACGGTGGCAATCTGGGTCTTGTCGCCCATCTCGGCCAGGAAGAAGGCGATCACCGTGGTGCCGAAGACACCGAAGTGCGACCGGGCCGCGCCTTCGTCTTCATCGAGCTTGTCAGGGATCAGCATCCAGATCGCCATTGCGATGAACGAGACGCCCAGGATCCAGCGCAACGCCACCGGTCCGAGCCAGTGCGTGACGAAGGTTCCGACCGCGCCCGCCAGGGCATGGTTGACGATCGTTGCGGCGAATATGCCTATGACGATTGGCCAGGGTTTGCGAAATCGCGCGGCGAGCACCAGCGCGAGAAGTTGGGTCTTGTCGCCCATTTCCGCGAGCGAGACGATCCCCGTCGCGACCAGAAATGCTTCCATGATGTGTGAGTTCCTCAGGCCGAAGGACGCAATTGACCATGCAACACCTTCGGCCATATTTCCGAAGTTGCACAGTCAAAGGTCTTGCCAGGTGGGAAACTGCTTGCACCATGTACTGCGGACGCAGGACAAGTCTGTTGACGCAAGCCCTTCTCGCATGCGGAAGGCGGCTACTCCCCGATGACAGCACGCATTCTAGTCCGGCTTCGCAGCTCGTTTGTTAGTGTGTGCTAGCTTTCTTAGTTACTCAAGTGCGACGCGGGATACAAAAATATTCTTGCACAATGTGTATTTCACACATAATGAGCAAGCGTACCTCCGCAACATTTGGATGACGCAAATGTGGGTGATCGGCCAGTTTCGCGCGACTCAGCGTTTCAAGTTGGATATGCAGTCGGGACTCCATCGCTTTCGCTTTCTTTGATGTGTTTATTAGGAGTCCCGTCATGGGCAACAAACTGTACGTCGGCAACCTGCCATATTCCGTGCGCGACGGAGATCTCGAACAGGCCTTCGGCCAATTTGGCGCCGTAACCAGCGCCAAGGTCATGATGGAGCGCGACACCGGACGCTCGAAGGGCTTCGGTTTCGTCGAGATGGGCAGCGATGCAGAAGCGCAAGCCGCCATCAACGGTATGAATGGTCAACCGCTCGGCGGTCGTAGCGTCGTCGTGAATGAAGCCCGTCCGATGGAAGCTCGCCCGCCTCGCAGCGGTGGTTACGGCGGCGGTGGTGGTGGCTACGGCGGTGGCGGGTCGGGTGGCGGCGGCTACGGTGGCGGTGGCTCCGGCGGCGGCGGTGGCGGTCGCAGTGGTGGCGGCGGCTACGGCGGCGGTGGTGGTGGCCGCAGCGGCGGTGGTGGCTATGGCGGTGGTGGTGGCGATGGCGGTTTCCGCAGCCCCTACGGTGCCGGCCCGCGTGGCGGTGGTGGCCGCAGCGGTGGCGGCTACGGCGGCAACAACGGCGGCAACAGCGGCTACTGAATCGACTGCCGTTCACGACAGAATGTCAAAAGGCTCCCTCGGGAGCCTTTTTTGTTGCCGATCGTGAGGCTCGGGATCCGCTCTCGGCGACGGCGCGCCAGCGCCCGCTTGGCTAGCGCTAGCCTTCGCCGAGGCGCTTCTTGCGGCCCCGACCCTGCACCGCACGGTCATACACGCCATTGGGCAACATGCGCATGAGCTTGGCGAGCACGCCCATCTGCCAGGGGATCACGCGATAGCTCACGCCTTGCTCGATGGCGCGAAAGGCCTGATCGGCAAACACATCCGGCCTCATCAGGAACGGCATGCCGTAGCGGTTGCCCTGGGTCAACGGCGTGTCGATGTAGCCAGGGCAGATCGTGACGACCTTGACGCCGCTCGACCGCATTTCGCCGCGCAGACTTTCGCAGTACGCGACCACGGCGGACTTGCTGGCGCAATAGGCGCCGTGACCCGGCAGTCCACGGATCGAGGCCACGCTGCCGATGCCGACCAGCCGTCCGCTGCCGCGCGCGGCCATCGCGGCGACAAAGGGATGAAAGGTAGCGGCCAGGCCGATGTTGTTGATGGCGAGTGTGTTGGCCAGGACATCCAGGTCGCTGCGCTGCGCAGTGTCCATGCCGATGCTGACGCCGGCATTGGCGATCACCACGTCGGGCACGCCCTGTTCGGCGATGCAGGCATTGCCGGCGGCCACGATGCTGTCGATCACCGCCACGTCTGCACCATGGACGCGATAGCGCGCGGCATCCAGCTTGCGCGATGTCGCCCAGGCTGAGATCTGCTCGGTGCGACGCGCCACCAGCGCGAGGTTGTAGCCCGCATCGTAGAAGCGTGCGGCCAAGGCCTGGCCGATACCGCTCGACGCCCCAGTGATGAAGACCAGGCGTTGTGTCATTGCTCTCCCCTTTTTCTAGTTGTCAGCGCTTCTGCGGCGCTGCGATTGCCGTGGTGGGTGGCATCAACACGCCGCGAACCCGCCCGTTCAGGTTGGCCACGCCGCTCAGGTTGTCGTAGTCCATCGAATCCGCCGTGAAGCGGTCCGTGCCCCGCGTCAATGTGACGGGCTTGTCGGAGCGTACACGTTCCGTGTCCATGTAGGCATGCAGGAATTCGCCGCGGAATTCCAGCCTCGGCATCGGCTTGCCCTGCGGGCCGACGGACGCGTCCCGAACCACGATCGCGTTGCCGAAGAGTTGGACCTCGCTGGCGTCGCCATTGGACAATCCCCGATCGGCTGAAGCATGCGTGACGAAACCCTGCGGCGAAATGGACCGCAGCCGGATCTGGTCGACTTCGATGGTGTCGTTGTCGGGGTAGTGCCGTCCTTCGGCACCCGCAACCTCGCTGCGGAGTTCGCCGTGCGGCAGGAAATTCTTCACGATGAAGCCGCGCATGAAGTAATCCGGCTCATGGGTGGGTGCCTCCACTTGCGCCGGCATGGCCACGCGTGGCGCGTTGCGTACCAGCCAGTAGGTGCCCAGCGCCAGCGCTGCAGCCACGATGATCGGCAGGTAGAGGCTGCCGCGGTCGATGCCACGACGCAGCAACGCGATCAACTTGCGGGTTCCGGCGGTCAAGCGGCCGGCCCCCGCGCCAGGTCAAGCAAGCGACGGTAGTGCCCGCTGGCTGTGAGCAGCAGATCGCAGAACTCGCGGGCCGCGCCTTCGCCACCGCGCAAGGTGGTCACGTAGTGGGCGATGGCGCGTACTTCGAAGTGCGCATTGGCCGGCGCCGCGGCAAATGCGCATCGGGCGAGCACCGGCAGGTCCGGCCAGTCGTCGCCAATGGCAGCGGCCTGCTTCCAGCCCAGGCCCAGCGCAGCCAGCATGGCTTCGGCGGCGGGGAGCTTGTCTTCCGTGCCGTAGCGCACATGCTCGATGCCGAGGGCTTCGAGGCGCATGCGCAGCGGCTTCGAATCGCGCCCGGTGATGACGGCGGGCGTGATGCCGGCCAGGCGCAGCAGCTTCAAGCCGAGGCCGTCCAGGATGCTGAAGCGCTTGAGCGTTTCGCCGTGTTCGCTGAAGTACACGCCGCCATCGGTGAGCACGCCGTCGACATCGAAGAAGACGATGCGCACGTCCTGCGCGGCAAGCAGGGTTTCAGTGTCGAATCGAACGAGGGGCATGTCCGTCATCAGATGACCTTCGCGCGCATCAGGTCGTTGATGCTGATGGCGCCGATGAGCAAGCCGGCCGCATCCGTGACGAGGATGCTGGTGATGCGGTATTGCTCCATCAGCTCGGCCGCTTCCACGCCCAGCGCGTCGGCGCGCATCGTACGCGGGCCTTTGTGCATGACGTCGGCCGCAGTGAGTTCGCGCAGGTCCGCGCCGGTTTCAACCAGACGGCGCAGGTCACCGTCGGTGAAGATGCCGATCGCGCGGCCCTCGGTATCGACCACGGCGGTGGCGCCCAGGCCCTTGGAGCTCATCTCGCGCATCAGTTCGCTGAGGGTGGCGTGCGGCGCGACCCGGGGCACGTCGTCGCCGCTGCGCATCAGGTCGCTCACGTGCGTCAGCAGCTTGCGACCCAGCGCGCCACCCGGATGCGAACGCGCGAAGTCCTCGGCGCCGAATCCGCGCGCGTCGAGCAGCGCGACGGCCAACGCGTCGCCGAGCGCCATCTGCGCCGTGGTGCTCGCAGTGGGCGCGAGGTTGAGCGGGCAGGCTTCCTTCTCGACGCCGCTGTCGAGCACCACATCGGCGTGGCGGGCCAGCATGGAACCGAGCCCGCCGGTCATCGCGATCAAGGGCACGCCCTGGCGCTTGACCACGGGCAGGATCGCTGCGAGTTCGTCGCTTTCGCCGCTGTTGGAGATGGCCAGCACGAGGTCGACCGACTTGATCATGCCGAGGTCGCCATGGCTGGCTTCGGCCGGGTGCACGAACATGGCAGGCGAGCCGGTCGATGCAAGGGTGGCCGCGATCTTGCGACCGACATGGCCACTCTTGCCCATGCCCATCACGACCACACGACCGCGCACGTTCAGGATGTGCTTGACCGCCTCCACGAAACTCGGACCGACACGGTTCTTCAGGCCGAGCACGGCTGCGGCCTCGATGTCGAAGGTCAGGCGTGCGCGTGCCAGCAGCTTGTCGGCGTCAGTGCCGGTCGGCAGGTCGAGGAGGGAGCTCATCGGCTGGATTTTAGGCGGCGCCTCCCAAGTCGATGTGGCTTTGCCATCATGGCTCGATCGCTCGCAAAGGCCGGGGCAGGCACAACCCAGCCCTTGGCACTACAAACCCCCGGAGTTCCTCTAGCATCGGGGCCATGTCGGCGCTCCAACTCACACTCCTTTACTTGCTGGCTGCGGTGATCGGCGTGGTGGCATGTCGTTCGCTCAAGCTGCCGCCGATGCTGGGCTACCTGATGGCCGGGGTGATCATCGGGCCGCATGCCATGGCGCTGGCGGACAACTCCGAGGCGATGCAGCACCTGGGCGAGTTCGGCGTGGTGTTCCTCATGTTCGTGATCGGGCTGGAGTTCAGCCTGCCCAAGTTGCGTGCGATGCGCAAGCATGTGTTCGGGCTGGGGCTGCTGCAGGTCCTGCTGACGATGGCCGTTGCCACGTCGGGAGCATTGATCGTCGCCACGTGGCTGCCGCCGCAATGGCGGCTGGGCTGGCAGACCGCGCTGGCGTTGTCGGCCGCGCTGACCATGAGCAGTACTGCGATCGTGGTCAAGCTGATGGCCGAGCGGCTTGAACTGGAGAGCGAGCACGGCAAGCGCGTGATGGGCGTGCTGCTGTTCCAGGATCTGGCGGTGGTGCCACTGCTGGTGCTGATCCCGGCCCTTGGCGCTCCGTCCGAAGCGCTGTTCAAGGCGCTGGCGCTGGCGCTCGTGAAGGGCGGCTTCCTGGTGTTCATCCTGCTCTACGGCGGCCCGCGCGTGATGCGCTGGTGGCTCACCATCGTGGCCCGCCTGCGCAGCGAAGAGCTGTTCATCCTCAACGTGCTGCTGCTCACGCTGGGGATGGCCTGGCTGACTCAGTTCGCCGGGCTCTCGCTGGCGCTGGGCGCCTTCATCGCCGGCATGCTGGTGTCGGAAACGGAATTCAAGCATCAGGTCGAGACCGACATCCGCCCGTTCCACGATGTGCTGCTAGGGC
Organism: Variovorax rhizosphaerae; assembly: GCF_037889975.1. Classification (NCBI taxonomy): domain Bacteria; kingdom Pseudomonadati; phylum Pseudomonadota; class Betaproteobacteria; order Burkholderiales; family Comamonadaceae; genus Variovorax; species Variovorax rhizosphaerae. The sequence goes on from NZ_JBBKZT010000001.1 coordinate 362,190, forward strand.
TGTTCTTCATCACCATCGGCATGACGCTGGACTGGCATGTGGCCGTCGAGCGTTGGGCCCTGGTGCTGGTGCTGCTGGCGTTGCCGCTGCTGTTCAAGTTGGTGCTGGTGACGGTGCTCGCGCGGGTGCTTGGCGCGACCAGCGGTGTGTCGCTGCGCACCGGTCTGTACCTGGCGCAGGCGGGCGAGTTCGGCTTCGTGCTGTTGGCGCTGGCCAGCGACCGCAACCTGCTGCCGCAATGGCTGGCCAACCCGGTGCTGGCCTCGATGGTGCTGTCCATGCTGGCGACGCCGTTCATCATCCTCTACAGCAACAAGATCGTGCGCAAGCTGGTCGCCAGCGACTGGCTGCAACAGTCGCTGCAGATGACCAACATCGCGCGCAAGACCATCAACACCAGCCAGCACGTCATCATCTGCGGCTACGGCCGCTGCGGCCAGAACCTGGCGCGCATGCTGGAGCGCGAAGGCATTCCCTACATGGCGCTGGACCTGGATCCGGACCGTGTCCGGCAGGCCGCATCGGCCGGCGACTCGGTGGTGTTCGGCGATGCCGCACGCTTGCAGGCGATGATGGCCGCGGGCCTGGCGCGCGCCAGTGCCGTCGTCGTGACTTACCTCGACGTGCCGGGCGCGATCAAGGTGCTGGCCAACATCCGGGCGCATGCGCCGCAAGTGCCGGTGATCGTGCGCACGCAGGACGACCATGATCTCGAGCGCCTGCGTGCCGCCGGCGCGACCGAAGTGGTGCCCGAGGCCATCGAGGGTTCCCTCATGCTCGCGAGCCATGCATTGGCGCTGGTCGGCGTGCCGATGCGGCGCGTGATCCGCGTCGCGCAGGAACAGCGCGACGCACGCTACAACCTGCTGCGCGGCTACTTCCACGGCGCCGACGATGACAAGGCCGACGAGGTGGATCATGAGCGCCTCAACTCCTTCACGCTGACCCCCGGCGCCCGCGCCATCGGCCAGCCTTTGGCCCGGCTGGCGCTGCATGCGGTCGGTGTTCGCGTGGCCAGCTTGCGCCGGCACGATGGCAAGGCCGTGCCACTGCTCGATGACACCCGGTTGGCCGATGGCGATACGCTGGTGCTCTCTGGCAAGCCGGCGGCATTGGCCATTGCGGTCGAGATGCTGCAGAAGGGCTGAATCCTGAAGCCTGCAGCAAGTCATGAATTCGAGAAGGCTGCGATCGGCGATGGAAGACAGCCATGTCATGCGCCCGCGCCCTCAAAGGTCGCCAGTGTTTCGTTGGCCGCTGGTCGACTTGGTTGAACCTGGCCCGGATTGCGTCGACGCGGCGCGCTCGACAGCATCGCCGACTGTCCAGCGGTCCTCTACCCGCACGAAGCTCTTGCGTTGCGTCAATTCCCAGCCCTTGGGTCCTGGATGCCAGCGTGCGCTTCGCCAAGCGGGGAGTTCGCCTGCCAGTGCTTCGCTGACGCCAGGCTTTGCCAGCCAGGGCGCGGGCTCGTCCAGCGTCCAGCGGACATCGGCCAGCACGCCGGTGTAGCGCTTGCCGCGCAAGCGCATGTCTTCGACCGGACCGAGGTTGGACACAGCATCGAGCCGCACGCCACGTGCCACGCACAGCCGCCGGCCACCGCCCCAACGGCCGAGTTCCGGCAGGGGTTGGTAGATCGAGATCGGTTGGGATTGATCTCCCCCCGACTGACCGCTGGTCGGACTCTGATAGAGCCCGGCATCTACCAGCAGGTTCATCCACGACAAGGTGGCCGTGTTGCTGGTTTGCACGTTGACCGGCTCCTGGTCATACGCAATTCCATTGGCGATGCAGATCGGATCGCGACCGGGTGTCAGTTGGCCGCTTGCAATGGCATTCGATAGGGCCGTGAACAACAACGCAGGGGTGACTGGAGGCCTCGCCAGCCAGCGTTGCGCGCCAATTCCACCTGCTGCGACGAGCGCAACCGCGACGCAGGCGCCCCACAAGGCCTTGCGAGGACTGCGTGGGGCAGGCATGCGCGCGCCGCATTGGTCGCAGAACCGGTGGGCGGCCTCCATTTCCCGGGAACAAGCCGGACAAAGCATTGCTGTTGACTCCCTGACTTCGCATCCACCCACCTCAATGGGCCAGGGTTGGATTGCGCTTTTCTTCTTCGATACGTTGCTGTGCCCGGACGGCCTCGCATTGCGCCGTTGCCTTGAACTCCGCCTTGGCACATTGGTCGGCCATGCATAGCGCCTTGGCGATGAAATTGAGTCTTCCACACACGGACTCCGGATCGGGCGGAGGAGGTGGTGGCTCGGTCGACACAGGAGGCGCCACGACTGCCGCAGGCGGCGCGACAGGTGTGGCAACCGTTGCGACCTTCCGGGGCTTGGGTGGCGCAGCGACAGGCGGGCGCGGCGGTGGGACAACCTCCGCCGGGCGTGGTTGCTGCATCTCCTTGGAGATCACGGCCGCTGGTTCCGGCTCCGGCACAGGCTCGGGCGCCGCCACCATTGCCGGTGCGGGTGGCGCCTCGGGCTCTGGCGGGGCCAGGGCCGGCACCGCGATATCGGATTCGACCGGCGCCAAGGTGTTCGAGTCATGAACTGCGTACCAGGCAGCACCACCCGCCAGTGCAATCACCAGGATGGCCATGCCGACGCCCGGAAGCTTGCTGCGATTTGGCATCACACCGCTCGGGAGCTGCGGTCCGCCAAGCGGGGGCCGCTGCACGGTGGGCGGCCGCGACGGCGCACTGACTTGCCAATCCGTGTCTTTCCCGGAGCTGGGTGTTGTATTGGCCGGTGCGGTGATGAAAAGTTTCGTGCCACAGTTCTTGCAGAACCTGGCGGCGTCCCGGTTGCTCGTGGTGCAGGCAGCGCATAACACAGGCATGTCAATGCCTCCTGTCAATTTGTAACTGGAATAAACCACCCCCGAATGCGCCTGCGACGCCAGTGCGGCCGCCAGAGGCGGCTGCTCTTGCGGTCCGTCCAACCCTGCACTGGCAGGCTTGGAGCCGCGGCCCTGAGCCCCGCAAGGGGGCGCACCCAGCGGCCCGGCAAGGCCAGTTGCGCGGGTGCCCACGATCAGGCATTGCCGGCCTTGGTTTCATGCGTCGCAAAAGACGCGCCAGCGTCATGGAACACTGATGGACGGCTGTGGATGAGGTGCCAAGCTCAGGTCACCGCCACGCGCTTGGGCTTGTTGACCATGCGCCTGGCGATCACGCCGCCCAGTGCGAGCGTCAATTCGAGGGCCACGGCGGGCTGGCGGTTGGCGAGTTCGGCAAAGCGGATCGGGCTGAGCCGCCAGACGCGTGCCGCCCCCGTGGCGACGACGTTGGCCGATCGCGGCAGCCGCGAGAAGAATGCGCCTTCACCGACCACCGACCCGGGATTGAGGATCGCAAGTTGCATCTGTCCCTCATCGCCCACCACATGCACGCTCAACGCGCCGCTCTCGATGAAGAACAGCGTGCGGTCCTGGATGCCCTGGCTGATGAGCACTTGGCCGGCCGGCAATTCGATCAGCTGCAGGTAGGCGCCCAGCAAATCCCATTGCGCCTGCGTGAAAGCGGGGGCGAAGGCGTCGTAACTTGTGTTCTGCGCAAAGGCGCGACAGAGGTCATGGATGGGAGAAGACATGGTTCAACCTTGTTGGCCGGTCCGAGTATCCGATAAGTTGTATACACATGGCACAACTGTCACAAACATAAGCAATCTGACCTATTTTCCAATGCAAAAACTGGAAAAAATCACGCCCAGAAGTTCATCTGCACCAAAGTCACCGGTTATCTCGTTGAGCGCGTTCTGCGCCAGGCGGAGTTCCTCTGCCAGCAAGTCCAATGCCGGCTGGCGCTCGGCAAGTCGGTCCGCACCCAAGCCCAGATGGTCCGAGACACGTGCCAACGCATGCACATGTCGGGCCCGGGCCAAATACACGCCATCCGGCACCGCCTGCCAGCCGGCAATCTCTAGCAAGCGAGTGCGAAGCGCCTCGATGCCGAAGCCGGTCTTGGCCGACAAGCTCAATCCATCGTGCGGCTGCGCAGTGGAGGCAACCGCGTCGTGCTTGTTCCAGACGTCCAGAACGGGCACCCCAGCCGGCAGTTTGAGGCGCAGCGAATTGAGGATGTCGGCATCGCCCGCGGCATAGTCCGGTGTGTCCGCACGCGTGAGGTCGTGCAGGAACAGCACCGCATCGGCCGATTCGATCTGGCTCCATGCGCGCGCGATGCCGATCTGCTCGACCTCGTCGCTGCTTTCGCGCAGGCCGGCGGTGTCCGCCACATGCACGGGCACGCCGTGGATCTGGATGGTCTTGGCCACCACGTCGCGCGTGGTGCCTGGAATGGCGCTGACGATCGCGAGCTCGGCACCGGCCAGCGCGTTCAGCAAGGAACTCTTGCCGGCGTTCGGCTGGCCCGCGATGACCACCTTGATGCCCTCGCGCAGCAGGGCGCCCTGGCGCGCACGCAACTGCACCACGGCGAGTTGTTCTTGCAGGGCAGCGAGTTGGCCGGTCGCATCGGCTTTCTGGAGGAAATCGATGTCTTCTTCTGGAAAGTCGAGCGTCGCCTCGACCAGCATGCGCAGGTGGATCAGCGCATCGCGCAGCACGTGGATCTCGCGCGAGAAGGCGCCTGACAAGGAGCGGCCGGCGCTGCGCGCTGCGGCCTCGGTGCTGGCGTCGATGAGGTCGGCGATCGCCTCGGCCTGCGCCAGGTCGACCTTTCCGTTCAGGAAGGCACGCCGGCTGAACTCGCCCGGTTGCGCCACGCGCAGGCCGGGCAGGCGGGCCCGGCCACTGGCCGCGTCGACTTCGTTCGCCGCCTCCAGGCAACGGGCCAGCAGCAACTGCAGCACCACCATGCCGCCGTGCGCCTGCAACTCCAGGACGTCTTCACCGGTAAAGGAATGCGGCGCCGGGAAGTGGATCGCCAGCCCATGGTCGACGGCTTCTCCCGCGGCATCGCGAAAGGGCAGGTAGGTCGCCTCCCGCGCCTTGAGCGGCTTGGCGCAAAGGGCCTGGATCAAGGGTGCGAGACGCGCGCCCGAGACCCGCACGATGCCGACCGCGCCGCGTCCGGGTGCAGTAGCAATGGCAACGATGGGGTCCGTGGCATGGGCAAGCATGGATGACATTCTTTCAGACCAAGAAAAAGGGCCGCGCATGGCGGCCCTTCAAGGTGTGGCGGATCTTCCGGCTATGCATTCGAGCGCAGGACAAAACGGAGCGCCACAGACAGTCCTGTCGCACGGCAAGGCGCCAACGCAGTCATGCATGCAATGCCGGATCAGGCCGACATCACTTCATGCCGAGCACACCCAACCGCTTGTTGATGAACCACTGCTGCAGGATCGACAGCGAGTTGTTGGTGATCCAGTACAGCACCAGGCCGGCCGGGAAGAAGATGAACATCACGCTGAAGGCGAGCGGCATGATCCACATCAAGCGGGCCTGCATCGGATCCGGCGGGGTCGGGTTGAGCCAGGTCTGGAACAGCGAGGTCGCCGTCATCACCACCGGCAGGATGAACCACGGATCGGGTGCCGACAGGTCATGGATCCACAGGATCCACGGCGCATGGCGCATCTCGACCGACGAGAGCAGCACCCAGTACAGCGCGATGAACACCGGGATCTGGACCAGGATGGGGAAGCACCCGCCCATCGGGTTGACCTTTTCCTCGCGGTAGATGCGCATCATCTCCTGCTGCATTTCCTGCGGCTTGTCCTTCAGCCGCTCGCGCATCTCGGTGATCTTGGGATTGATGGCCTTCATCTTCGCCATGCTGGCGTAGGCCTTGGCATTGAGCCAGTAGAAGGCCGCCTTCAGCAGCACCACCAGCGCGACGATCGACCAGCCCCAGTTGCCCAGCATGCCGTGCAATTGGTACAGCAGCCAGTACAGCGGCTTCGAGATGATCGCGAAGATGCCGTAGTCCTTCACCAGTTCGAGGCCGGGTGCGAGTGCTTCGAGCTTCTTTTCTTCCTCTGGGCCGGCGAACAGGTCGGTGTCGACGGTCTGGCTGGCACCGGGCGCGAGCTTGTTGAGCGGCAGCACCATCGCCAGCGAGTACTGGTTGTTGCCGAGGTCGGCCACGCGGAACTCACGCTTCAGCTCCTTGCTGTCCGGCGCATTGAGCAGCCAGGCCGAGACGAAGTAGTGCTGCACCATCGCAATCCAGCCGTTGTTGGCGGCCGGCGGCACTTCGACCTTCTTCTTGGTGATGTCCGCGAAGTCGACCTTGTGGAATTTCTTCTCGTCGGTGTAGATCGCCGGGCCGGTGAAGGTGTTGGTGCCGAACATCGTGCTCGAGGCCACGGTGCCATGGCGCACGAACTGCAGGTAGAGCTGCGCGTCGCGCGGCTGGTCGGTGGTGTTCACGACCTGGTGCTTGACGCGGATGGAGTAATCACCGCGCGTGAACAGGTAGGTCTTGACGTACTTGAGGCCACCGACAGGCTGCGACTCGAACACCACTTCCAGGGTGTTCTGGCCATCGGCCATCTCGCGCGGGCCCGGCTTGGCCGTCATCTGGGTCAGGTGGGTGGGGAAGCGTTCTCCCGTGTCGACCGGGTTCAGCAGGCCGGTCTGTGCGACGTAGCGCGTGGCCGGCGAGCCGTCTTCCATCAAGGTCACGTCCTTGATCTCGTTCGGCGGCACGGGCTGGCCGATCAGCTTCTTGAACCACTCGACCAGGCCGCCATGATTGGTCTGGTCGACGTACTTGCGCAGGTCGAGTTGCGACAGCGTGCCGCCCTGGGCATCGATGGTCGCCTTGAACACGTCCGTCGAGACGGTCACTTTCTCGCCGACCGGCGTGGTCGCTTGCGCCGGGACGGCGGTTGCGTTGCCAGCAATACCGCCCGCGGCGGCCGGCACGGCACCTGGTGCCGCGGCGCCGGATGCCGCCGGCTGGGTCGCCTTGGGATGGTCCGTGTTGAGGAAGGTCGGCTTGTTGCCGTTGTAGACCTGCCACTGGTCCCACAGGAGCACCAGTGAGAAACCAAAGATCACCCACAGGATGGTTCGGCGGATATCGTTCATGAAGAAGACTTCTTGTCGGAGATGAGAGATGTGAACAGCGCGCCTGAATCAGTCTTCGCAGACCCCCCTGCAGGCGGCACTGGATCATGCCCGCCTTTGCACCAGGGCTGGCAGCGGGCCAATCTTTTGAGCGTGAGATAGCTGCCGCGTCCGGCGCCATGCACCTGCAGCGCCTCGATGGCGTAGACAGAGCAGGTCGGCTCGAAGCGGCAGGAGGCGCCGAGCCACGGGCTCAGCAACAGCCGGTAGGCCTTGACGATGCCGACCAGCAGGCGCTGCATCACGGCCTCGCCTTCCTGGAGGTGCTTGCGGCGCCCGCCGAGGAGGTCGCGGCTGCGCGCGCCAGCAGCAGCTGAAGTTCGGCACGCACGGCCACCTTCAGCTTCTCGGAGCTGGCGCTGATGAATTCCTTGCGATCGAAAGCGACACGCAGGCGCACCACATGCGCCGCGCGCGGCAAGGCGGCGCCCGGCTGGGCGCTCACGTTGTAGACCTGACGCTTGATCGCATTGCGCGTGACCGCCCGCTTGGCCCAACGCTTGGGCACCATGGCACCGATCCACACGTCGTCGACGGTGAACAGCGGCGCAGCAGCAGTGGGGGATTCAGCGGAAAGCGACGGGCCATCGAGCGCACAACGGTGCAGGGCGAAGTGAGCAGTGCGCGCCACGGTGGAACCCGCGAGGACGGCCTGGAATTGCGCGCGGGTCTTGAGCCGTTGCATGGAAGCCGATGCGCCTGCCGATGTAGCGGGCGATGGCTCCGATGGACTGATTGCCGGCAACGGCGCCCGCGGTTTTGCCGTCAGACGGCCAGGCGCTTGCGGCCCTTGGCGCGACGTGCGTTGATGACCGCGCGGCCGCCGCGGGTCTTCATGCGGACGAGGAAACCGTGGGTACGGGCGCGGCGGACTTTGGAGGCTTGGTAGGTGCGTTTCATGATGGTTCTTCCTGATTAGTCTGGCTCACCGATGGATGTCGGATGACGGTGGATGAGCTGGACGCCCCCGAAACACACACACTAAGAGGCATTCAGGGAAACCCGCGATTATCGCAGACATTTTGGGCGGCAACAATGTCGGCAGGTTTACTCGGGCTTTCCCGGCACCTTGCAGACGTGTGGATAAGTTTTTGACAAGTTAGAATGCCCGGCGCTTCGCACAGCAAATATCCACAACACCAACAAGAGATGACAGAGGGTTTCACCATTCGTCCGCAGCCCCATGTCGAGTGACAGCATAGGCGACAGCCTGTGGCAGGCTTGCGTCGACCAGCTCGCGCAGGAACTGTCCGAGCAGCAGTTCAACACCTGGATCAAACCGCTCACTGCACAGGTCGCAGACGACTTGTCGCGGATGACGGTTTTCGTTGCCAACCGGTTCAAGCTCGACTGGATCCGGGCCCAGTATGCCGGCCGCATCGCCGCCATGGCGGAGAAGCTTTATGGCCAGCCGGTGGCAGTTGAGTTAGCGCTTGCTCCTCGCGAAATGCCTGTGCGGACTTCACCCATGGTGGCGCTTGCCGAGACGGATGTGCCCCGTGACGTGGCCGGCCCCGGTGAGGATCCGGTGGCCGCCGCCTTCAAGAACCGCCTCAACTCCGGCCTTACTTTCGAGACCTTGGTGGAGGGCACGGCCAACCGCATGGCGCGCGCCGCGGCCATGCACGTGGCCGGCATGCCGGGCCACCTCTACAACCCGCTTTTTATCTACGGCGGGGTTGGTTTGGGCAAGACCCACTTGATGCACGCTGTGGGTAACCGCTTGCTCCAGGACCGGCCTGAATCGAAAGTTCTCTACATCCATGCGGAGCAGTTCGTGTCGGATGTGGTCAAAGCCTATCAGCGCAAGACTTTCGATGAGTTCAAGGAGCGCTACCACTCGCTCGATCTGCTGCTGATCGACGACGTGCAGTTCTTCGCCAACAAGGACCGCACGCAGGAAGAGTTCTTCAACGCCTTCGAAGCCCTGCTGGCCAAGAAGTCGCACATCGTGATGACCAGCGACACCTATCCGAAGGGTCTGGCAGACATCCATGAGCGGCTGGTGTCGCGCTTCGATTCCGGGCTGACGGTGGCGATCGAGCCGCCCGAGCTCGAGATGCGCGTGGCCATCCTGATCAACAAGGCGCGTGCCGAGTCAGTGGAAATGCCCGAGGAAGTGGCCTTCTTCGTCGCCAAGAACGTGCGCTCCAACGTGCGCGAACTGGAAGGCGCGCTGCGCAAGATCCTCGCGTACTCGCGCTTCAACCAGAAGGAGATCTCGATCGCGCTGGCCCGTGAAGCGCTGCGCGATCTGCTCTCCATCCAGAACCGCCAGATCTCGGTCGAGAACATCCAGAAGACGGTGGCCGACTACTACAAGATCAAGGTCGCCGACATGTACAGCAAGAAGCGCCCGGCCAGCATCGCGCGGCCGCGCCAGATCGCGATGTACCTGGCCAAGGAACTCACGCAGAAGAGCCTGCCCGAGATCGGAGAATTGTTTGGCGGACGCGATCACACGACCGTGTTGCACGCCGTGCGCAAGATCTCCGGCGAGCGGCAGCAGCTCACCGAACTGAATCAGCAACTGCACGTCCTCGAGCAAACGCTCAAGGGCTGATGATCCTCAAGTGTTGGTACGCAATTCAAAGAAAGACTGGAAGAGGTAAGCATGATCGTCCTGAAGGCCACACAAGACAAAGTCCTTGCCGCGCTGCAATCGGTGTCCGGCATCGTGGAGCGTCGCCACACGGTGCCCATCCTGGCCAACGTATTGATCCGCAAGACTGGCGGGCAACTGCAACTGACGACCAGCGATCTCGAGATCCAGATCCGCACCACCGCAGAGCTCGGTGGCGACGAGGGCAACTTCACGACGACCATCGGTGCACGCAAGCTCATCGACATCCTGCGCACCATGCCGGCCGACCAGACCGTCAGCCTGGAGTCGAGCGCGAGCAAGCTGGTGCTCAAGGGCGGCAAGAGCCGCTTCACGCTGCAGTCGCTGCCAGCCGAGGACTTTCCGCTGGTCCAGGAAGCCGCGAGCTTCGGCCCGGTGTTCAGCGTGCCGCAAAAGACGTTGAAGGACCTGCTGAGCCAGGTGTCCTTCTCGATGGCCGTGCATGACATCCGCTACTACCTGAACGGCATCCTCTTCGTCGCTGAAGGCAAGCAACTGAGCCTGGTCGCGACCGACGGCCATCGGCTGGCATTTGCCTCGGCCACGCTCGACGTCGAAGTGCCGCGCCAGGAGGTCATCCTGCCGCGCAAGACGGTGCTCGAAATGCAGCGCCTGCTGAGTGATGCCGGGGGTGAAGACCAGCCCGTGATCGAGATGCAGTTCGCGAGCAACCAGGCCAGGTTCAGGTTCGGGGGCATGGAGTTCGTCACCAAGTTGGTCGAGGGCAAGTTCCCCGACTACAACCGCGTGATCCCCAAGAACCACAAGAACAGCGTGACGCTGGGCCGCGCGCCGCTCTTGGCCAGCCTGCAACGCACCGCGATCCTGACCAGCGAGAAGTTCAAGGGCGTGCGACTGAACATCGAGCCCGGCACCTTGCGCATCGCATCGAGCAACGCCGAGCAGGAAGAGGCGCAGGACGAACTCGACATCGACTACGGCGGTGACGCGATCGAGATCGGCTTCAACGTGACGTACCTGATCGACGCGCTGGCCAACATGAGCCAGGACATGGTCAAGCTGGACCTGGCGGATGGGAACAGCTCCGCGCTGTTGACGATTCCAGACAACGCGAGCTTCAAGTACGTTGTCATGCCAATGCGGATCTAGGGAACTGGCACACCCAGGTTGGCCTCAATGAGGCTGCCCACCCCCTGCAGGGGGCGATACCAGTGGGCCGGGGGTGCCGGTTCCGTGGTATCCGTGGACAGAAAGAAAGCGGTGACTCGCACCGAGTTGCCCGAGGAAGGACAGTGATGAGCGAAGAAAACAAGCCCGAAGTACCGCACACCGAGCCGGTCTACACCCCGGAAATCCAGAGCGCGATTCCGATTGAAATCACCCCGCCGGACACCTCGTACGGCGAAGGCTCCATCACGATCCTCGAAGGCCTGGAAGCGGTGCGCAAACGCCCCGGCATGTACATCGGCGATACGTCCGACGGCACCGGTTTGCATCACCTCGTGTTCGAAGTGGTGGACAACTCCATTGATGAGGCGCTGGCCGGCCACTGCGACGACATCGTCGTCACCATCCACACCGACAACTCGATCTCCGTCACCGACAACGGCCGCGGCATCCCGACCGGCGTGAAGATGGACGACAAGCATGAGCCCAAGCGCTCCGCTGCGGAGATCGCGCTGACCGAACTGCATGCCGGCGGCAAGTTCAACCAGAACAGCTACAAGGTGTCGGGCGGCCTGCACGGCGTGGGCGTGAGCTGCGTGAACGCGCTCAGCAAGATGCTGCGCCTGGTGGTGCGTCGCGAAGGCAAGATCCACGAGCTGGAGTTCAGCCGCGGCTTCGTGCAGGACCGCTTGCTCGACACGGTGAACGGCGTCGAGGTCTCGCCAATGAAGGTGATCGGCGACACGGACAAGCGCGGCACCGAAGTGCACTTCCTGCCCGACACGGAGATCTTCAAGGAGAACGCCGACTTCCACTACGAGATCCTCAGCAAGCGCCTGCGCGAACTGAGCTTCCTCAACAACGGCGTGCGCATCCGCTTGAAGGACGAGCGCACCGGCAAGGAAGACGATTTCTCCGGCGCCGGCGGTGTGCGCGGATTCGTCGAGTTCATCAACAAGGGCAAGACCGTCCTGCATCCGAATTCGTTCTATGCCGAAGGCGAACGCCCGGCCGACACCTACGGCGGCATCCCGGGCACGCACATCGGCGTCGAAGTGGCGATGCAATGGAACAGCGGCTACAACGAGCAGGTCCTCTGCTTCACCAACAACATTCCGCAGCGTGACGGCGGCACCCATCTCACGGGCCTGCGCGCTGCGATGACCCGCGTCATCAACAAGTACATCGAAGAAAACGAATTCGCCAAGAAGGCGAAGGTCGAGATCACCGGCGACGACATGCGCGAAGGCCTGTGCTGCGTGCTGAGCGTGAAGGTGCCCGAGCCCAAGTTCTCGAGCCAGACCAAGGACAAGCTCGTCAGCAGCGAAGTGCGCGCGCCGGTGGAAGACATCGTCGGCAAGCTGCTGAACGACTACCTGCAGGAACGTCCGAACGACGCCAAGATCATCTGCGGCAAGATCGTCGAGGCCGCGCGTGCCCGCGAAGCCGCCCGCAAGGCCCGCGAGATGACGCGCCGCAAGGGGGTGCTCGACGGCATGGGCCTGCCGGGCAAGCTGGCCGACTGCCAGGAAAAGGACCCGGCGCTGTGCGAGGTCTACCTGGTGGAGGGTGACTCCGCTGGCGGCTCCGCCAAGCAGGGCCGCGACCGGAAGTTCCAGGCCATCCTGCCGCTGCGCGGCAAGATCCTGAACGTCGAGAAGGCCCGCTACGAGAAGCTGCTGACCAGCAATGAAATCCTGACCATGATCACCGCGCTCGGCACCGGCATCGGCCGCGCGGGTGCGACGACAGCGGGCGGTGGCGCGGACGACTTCAACGTCGCCAAGCTGCGCTACCACCGCATCATCATCATGACCGACGCCGACGTCGACGGCGCCCACATCCGCACGCTGCTCCTGACCTTCTTCTACCGGCAGATGCCGGAGCTGGTGGAACGCGGCCACATCTACATCGCGCAGCCACCGCTCTACAAGGTGAAGGTCGGCAAGGAAGAGCAGTACCTCAAGGACGGCCCGGCGCTGGACGCGTTCCTGTTGAAGGTGGCGCTGAAGGACGCGAGCATCGAGACGGGTGGCGAAAAGTCGGCCACGATCAGCGGCGACACGCTGGCCGAACTGGCGCGCAAGCACCAGCTGGCCGAGGCCGTGATCGCACGCCTGCGCAACTTCATGGATGCCGAGGCGCTGCGTGCGATTGCCGACGGCGTGCGGCTGGACCTGGACACCACGGCCAGCGCCGAAGCCTCTGCCGTGGCCTTGCAGACCAAGCTGCGTGAACTCAACACGACCGGCGTGCCGGCCGAGGTTGCGAGCGAATTCGACGTGCGCACCGACAAGCCGCTGCTGCGCATCAGCCGCCGCCATCACGGCAACATCAAGAGCAGCGTGATCACGCAGGACTTCGTCCACGGCGCCGACTACGCGGCGCTGGCCGAGGCCGCCAACACCTTCCGCGGCCTGCTGTCGGATCAGGCGGTGGTGAAGCGCGGCGAGGGCGAGCGCGCCAAGGAAGAGCGCGTGGGCGACTTCCGCATCGCGATGAAGTGGCTGATCAGCGAAGCCGAACGCACCACCTCGCGCCAGCGCTACAAGGGCCTGGGCGAGATGAACCCCGAGCAGTTATGGGAAACCACGATGGACCCGAACGTGCGGCGCTTGCTGCGCGTGCAGATCGACGATGCGATCGAGGCGGACCGCGTGTTCACGATGCTGATGGGAGATGAGGTGGAGCCGCGCAGGGAGTTCATCGAGCAGAACGCGCTGCGGGCGGCGAACATCGACGTTTGACACCTTGATGGCGGCCATTGGCACCCATCGGGTGTTCATGGCCGCTGAATTGAATCCATGCCTTGGGCATGAAAACGCCCGGACCTCCCGGGCGTTTTTCATTGCTGGCACGCTCTGAGGCGCGAGCGGGGTCCCAGGCAGTTGTGCGAGGCCCAGCAACCAGGCGCCACCGCGCTTGCGCGAAAGCGATGAAGCAGGCCGCATCCATCTGGGCCATGGGCCCGTGCACGCAAAAGGTCCAATGCAACGCTCAATGCAAGGCTTGCAGCATTCGCATCAGCCAGCCGCTCCTCATTTTTCTTGCGCCAATCGCTGCTGAAAAAGAGCCGGCAACCCCTCTTGAGAAACAAATCCTTTGACGCCGTGCTTCAGGCGGTTGTGCCAGCGGGTGTGACGATAAAGCCGAGGGCAGTGGCGCGACGCCTCAGGGCGGCGACGCTGTTGCTCTTCGTACTCTTGAGAAACAAGTCCCGTCGAGTCCGTTTCTCTGCGAACGCCTGCCCCGCCACGGGGTTGGAATGCTCTTGAATCGATGTGCCTTGCCACCTCGATCAATCCCCCGCGGGAGGCGGGCGGGGCGCAGCCCGGCCCTGGGGTCTTGAGCCACACAGCTATTTCATTTGTTAACTTTCAGCTCAAACACACGAATGCGGCCCCGAATTTCCGTTTGCGTGCCGCTGTCATCACCAAGTCACAGGCTTCTCCCCACAAACCTTGCGCAACCATGTGGACAACTACAGGAGTACTGTGTAAGGACGATGTAAGTCGTTGATTTTCAATGGAAATCAACAGTCTGCTTAATTCGTGGGCACAACCTGTCCGGCGGGATTTCGGCTCTTTATCAAGTCCTTGGTGCGCTGTCAAAGCACAAGTCTGGGGAGCGTTCTGGCACAAGCGGGAGGTTGTCCACAGCGCAGACTGCGCGGGCAACGTTGTTCGCCTTGGCGTGACAGCATGGAAGCGCAGGTGCGCACAGTGGTCGAGGAGGCGCAAGTGCCTGTCGGCAAACAGGAAAAGAGGTCTTTCCACAGGCAGGACCGTTCCTTATCTACTACTACTAATTTGAATAGGAAGAATAAGAAGAGATAGCAGGAACCGCCGCGCTGCGCGTTGCGGTGGCGCATCGATGCAACAGTTGATGTTTGCAACGCTGGCGATGAGCCAGATCCGCGGCGCCACTTTCATGCGACCAAGTGAGACAGCGCGGCTCGACTCGGCTCCAGCCTCGCGTTAAGCAACGCTGCGTGCGGGTCTGGGCAGCAGTGCAGGCTTCAATCAATCGCGTGAGGCCGAGTTTTTGAGTTCCGTCGCATCGACGAAGTCTGGGAGGTCGCGCAGCGCTTCCGGTGGGGGTGGCGACTCAACGCGGTGGCCATCCCGGTACACGGCCGCCAAAGGGGCCTGGGCCTCCTTGCAAGGCCTTTTGAGATTGGACCTCACTTCGGAAGCCGGCCTGTGGCTGCGCGTAGCCGTCCTGCGGCATCACGTGACAGCGAAAAGAAATGTTCAATCTCGCGCGCTCGCCGTCATGCGCGCGTCACAGCTTTCCCCACAAAACTTGGGTAACTTTGTGGACAACTACAGGACTCGCCTGTAGGGATAACGCAAGTCGTTGATTTTTAAAGAGAATCAACAGTCTGCTTAATCCTTGGGCAGAGGACTGCAGCGTGAATTTCTCTCTCTAGCGCCGACTTTGCGCGCTGTCAAAGTACAAGTCTGGGGACTCCTTCGGCACAAGTGGCGAGTTGTCCACAGCGCGCGGATCGAGCGCGATGTTGTTCGCATTGGCGCGACAGCTGGGAAGCGCAGCCGCGCACAGGCATTGAGATGACGCAAGTGCCTGCAGGCAAAGGAAAAAATCGCACTGTCCACAGCCAAGCGTCACTCTTACTACTACTACTAATTTAAATAGAAAGAATAAGAAGAAATAGCAGGAACAGCCGTGCCCCTCGGGCCGGCCGGACAATCTTGCGGAAACCACAACACGTCCCACGGGGGCCACACCACGATGCTGATCAACTGCGTTGCGTACCAAGACGGGGCCAAGCTGGCCGACATTCCGGTGGCGGAGATCAGCGACTACATGCTGCGGCCGGGTTGCTTCGTGTGGGTTGCGCTGAGCGACCCTTCGCCGGAGGAACTGGATGAACTGAAAGAGGAGTTCGGCCTGCACGAGCTGGCGGTGGAGGACGCGCGCCACGGCCATCAGCGGCCGAAGATCGAGGAGTACGGTGATTCGCTGTTCGTGGTGATGCAGATGGTGGAGCCCGCTACCGCTGGCGAGGAGCACGGACTCAACGTCGGCGAAGTCGATGTGTTCGTGGGTCGCAACTACGTGGTTTCGGTGCGCAGCCGCAGCCAATCCGGCTTCTTGGGGGTGCGGGCGCGCTGCGAACGAGAGCCCGAACTTCTTCGAAACGGCTCCGGCTTCGTGCTGTATGCGCTGATGGATGCGGTGGTCGACCGCTACTTTCCGGTGATCGACGCGTTGGAGGTGGAACTCGAGCAGGTCGAGCGCCAGATCTTCGTGGAGCGCAACGCACGCACCAGCATCCAGAACCTGTATGCACTGAAGCAGCGCGTGATGGTGCTCAAGCACGCGGTGGCGCCCTTGCTCGAAGGCGCCAACAAGCTGCATGGCGGACGGGTGCCGCAGGTCTGCTTGGGCACGCAGGAATACTTCCGCGACGTGGTGGACCACCTGGGCCGGATCAACGGGTCGATCGAGTCGATGCGGGACACGATCAGCACGGCGATCCAAGTCAACCTGTCGATGGTGACCATCGAGGACGGGGAAGTGACCAAGCGGCTGGCGGCCTGGGCGGCGATCTTCGCGGTGTGCACGGCCTTCGCCGGCATCTGGGGCATGAACTTCGAGGCGATGCCGGAACTGAAGTGGCGCTACGGCTACGTGATGGCACTGGCGTTGATCGTGGGCACCAGCAGTTACCTCTACTACCGGTTCCGAAAGGCCGGATGGCTGTAGATTGCGGCGGCCCGTCGATCAGGTTCCCCTAAGGTGCCTGGCGCACAGTGTGCTCATGGATGTCACACACACTTTGGAAGGAGTTGGATCATGACAACCTGGCAATCGACGATGCGGCCCGTGGCGGTCGCAGTTCTCTGTGGTGCCGGCCTGCTGGGCGCGCTCTCGGCGCAGGCGGCCAACCCGCCGATCCACATGACCAATGGCATCGAGTACATGAGTGGCGGCATCGGCAAGGACGAGGCGCAGTTCATGGAAACGGTGTCGCCGCGCTGGGCAGCCACGCTGGAATTCGCGGTCAAGGACGCAACGAACGCACAAGGCGCAGATTTCGCGGCCAATGTGCAGGTCCGGGTGGTCGATGCTGCCACCGGCAAGGCGCTGCTGAGCGCGCAATCCGAGGGACCATTCCTGCTGGCGCGGCTGGATCCAGGCCGCTATGACGTCGAGGCGACGCTCAATGGCCAGACGCTGAAGCAGGAACTGACGGTGCGCGTCGGCGAGCCCAGCAAGGCCACGTTCGTCTGGCCCACCAGCGCCCTGCGATCCTGAGCCCGAATTTCTCTCGAAGCCGTGCCTTGAATGCGGGGCACGCGCCTTGCATCTGCTGAGCCCCGGGTACGCCCGTCGTCCAAGGCCCAGATGCCGATTCGCCCCCTCGTTTTCCTGACCTTGCTGCTGCACCTCCTCATCGGGGTGCGGCTTCTGCCTTCGCTGGCGGCCTTGACGTCGTTCTGGCCGGTCCTGTTGCTGTTGCTGGCGGTTTCGGCCGTGACGATGCCCTTGCCGTTCATCGGGCGGCGTTCGTCCGCGAAGCCGGTGTCGGACACCTGGAAGTGGGTCGGGCTGCTCAGCATGGGCTGGTTTTCCTCGATGTTCGTGCTGACCCTGGCGCGCGATGCCGGCTTGCTGGGCGCGTGGTTGGGCGGCTCGGCCGGGCTCTGGAACGTCGATTGGCCGCTGGTGAGCGCCTGGAGCGCCGCAGCGGTGCCGTTGATGGCGACCAGTACCTCCCTCCTCGGATTCGTGAATGCGCGGCGCACAGCGGGCGTGAGACGGGTCGACGTGCCCATTGCGGGCCTGCCGAGCGCCCTGGAAGGCTTCACGATCGCGCAGTTGAGCGATATCCACGTCGGGCCGACCATCAAGCGCGGCTACATCCTGCGCATGGTGGAAGCCGTGAACGCGCTGGATGCCGACGTGGTGGCGATCACCGGGGACCTTGTCGACGGCAGCGTGCCCGAGTTGCGCGACCACATTGCGCCGCTGGGCGGTTTGCGGGCGCGGCATGGCACCTACGTGGTGACGGGCAACCACGAGTACTACGCGGGTGCGCCGGCCTGGATCGCGGAGCTGCGCCGGATCGGGCTTCAGGTGCTGCTGAACGAGCACGTGGTGCTGCGGCAGGATTCACCGGGCCGCTCCACCGGCGACAACGAGGCGCTGGTGCTGGCCGGGGTGACCGACTTCACCGCCGGCCATTTCGACGCATCTCAGGCGAGCGACCCTGAAGGATCATTGGCCGGTGCGCCCTTGGCCAGCACGACGCGCGTGCTGCTGGCGCACCAACCGCGGAGCGCCACTGCGGCGGCGGCCGCGGGATTCCAGCTGCAGTTGTCCGGCCACACGCACGGTGGCCAGTTCTTTCCGTGGAATTTGTTCGTGCCGCTGCAGCAACCGTTCACGGCGGGTCTGCACCGCTTGCGCGACATGTGGGTCTACGTGAGCCGGGGGACCGGCTACTGGGGGCCACCGAAGCGCTTTGGCGCGCCCTCGGAGATTGCGCTGCTGCGCCTGGTCCGGGCGCGCTGAATCAGACGATCAGGTCGATGCCGGCGCAGCCAGTGCGAGGCGCCGTGCGTTGTCGGTCGCCTTTGCATGGATCGGCTTGAGCGCGCGCTGGGCCACGCGGGCGCCGGCGCTGGAAAGCTGGCTCCAGGTGTGTGCCAGGCGCGTGCTGGCGTCGAGGAAGGCCTGGCCGCGCGTCAGCGCATGCACCGGCGTGAAGCTGGTGGCCAGCGACCAGAGCGCGACCTGGCTCTCGAACCACTGCTGCACGGCGCGATTGACCAGCGCGTAGCTGGTGGTGTGCAGCTGGTTCGCGATCGCGGCGGTGGATTCGGTGACTGCGGCGAGCTTTTCCTCGCTCATCAGGTGGATCTCGCGCATGTCGGCCGGGGAGGGCTGCATGCCGTGCGCCGCCATCCGGCTGGTGCGCAACTGAATGACCGAGCCTGAGGAGACCAGCATTTCGCCGGTCTTGAGGGCGACATCGGTCCAGATCATCAGCGGATTGAAGAACCGGGGGGAGGTGTTGGGCATGCGCATGCCCCGACTATAGGCGCAACGTCATTTTTTTGCTGCAGTGCAGCAAAAAAGGCCGAGAGAACGGATTGATTCCCTACTTTTTGCCGAGAGTTTTTCCGGTTCTTTGGCCACAATCGTCAAAGCAATATTTTTTGGCGGCGTTGATTGCCGCGGGAGGCAAAGAATGATGCGTATGCGTCGGATGGCGGCGATTTGCGTGGGAAGTGGGGTGATGACTGTGTGGGCCGGGTCGGCGATGGCGCAGCAGCAGCAGAGTACCGAGACGCAAACGCCCTGGGGTATTTACGTTGAAGGGGGGACAACGCTGGAGAGCAAGTCCAAATCCGACCTGGGCACTGCAGGGGTGACCTATCAGTTCGGGTCGCGCCATGCGTTGTGGGGAGGCATCGTCACAACCTACGGCGATTTCTTCGTGAGTCATTGGCGGACCCAGAGGGATCTTGTGGGCGACCAGACCTACACGCAGGTGGGTGCGATCGCAAATGCGCGCTATCGCTTTGATCAAGGTGCGTCGCCATGGTTTGCGGACCTCGGACTCGGCTTGACCTGGTTCGATGGTCACTACGAGACGGAGGACCGCCGGTTCAGTACGCAGTTCCAGTTCACCGAAGTGCTGGGCGTCGGGCGGAACTTCGGCGTGAACGGCGCCCACGAGCTTTCGCTGCGCGTGCTGCATGTGTCGAACGGGAGCATCAGGAAGCCCAACCCAGGGGATAACGCGGTCAAGCTGCGCTACGGCTACCATTTTTGAGGACACGCCCGGGCGTGCCAGGCGGGTCGATCATCGAGTGGCGCGGCGTCAGCAGGAAGGCTGCAGTTGCTGCCCTCGCGCACCCGCATCGTCGACAGTGCGCGCGGCGAGCTTCTTCGCATTGACCTCCATCGCGAGGTAGACCAAGGTGGCGACCGCCAGCGGGGCCCAGTAATAGACAGCGCGATAGGTCAGGATCGCGGCGATCAGCGTGGTGGTCGACAGCGGCGGCGAGAGCAGCGCGATGAACACGGCCTCCAGCACGCCCAGCCCGGCCGGCACGCGCGACATGAGCCCCGATATGGCCCCGATGAGCAGCACGCCCAGCGCCACGGGATAGGCGACTTGCCCCTGCAGCAGCACATACATGGTCGCGCCCATGACCGACCAGTTGGCGCAGGAGATAACGAGTTGCACGCAGGCCAGCCGCAGGTTCGGCAATGCGATCTCATGGCCGCGCACACTGAATTCGCGACGCTTCGAGAAAGCACAGAGCGCCAGGTAGCCCAGCGATGCCAGTACCAGCGCGCCGCCCAGCACGCGCAGTGCGACCGTGCCCAGGTGCCAGTCCGGTGGCATCGGCACCGGCCAGAACGCAAAGGCCAGGCCGGCCAGCAGGCAGTATCCAAGCCAGTTGGTCAGCATGCTCAGGCCCACCACGCGCGCGATGACGGGTGCTTCCAGCCCGAGCCGGGTGTAGAGCCGCACGCGCATCGCCAGCGCGCCGACCACCGTTCCGAGGTTGAGGTTGAAGGCGTAGCTCACGAAGGTGATGGCCATCACCGAACCGGGGCGCAAGGGGTGCGCCGTGTAGTGCCGGCCGACCAGGTCGAAGGTGCTGTAGATCAGGTGGCTGGTCCAGGCCAGCGCGGCCGCCAGGCAGACGACGCCGAGCGGGTAGTCGCGCATCGTTGCGAAGACTTCGGGCCAGTCGATGGTGCGGGCTTCATGCACGAGCATGAAGAGCACGAAGGCAAGGAAGCCGGCCACCCCGATCCGCTTGGCCCAGGGCCACCACGGACGCGAGGTGACGGAATGGAAGTTCATGCCACGTCCGTCTGGGTCACGCCGTTCTGCGTCGGTTGGCCTTGCCGTATCCGCTCCAGCCGCGGCGAGTGCGGCGGCAGCCAGCCGGCCCATGCGGGATACCAGCGCATCAAGTGGAAGACGAAGAAGCTGCGCACCAGGCGCCAGGCACTCGGGTCGTTGAGATGCTGGTGCTCGATCTGCTTGCAGCTGTGGCGCATGAGGTGCTCGAGCCGTTCGGCCAGCACCGCGTTGAAGGCCTTGTCGCGCACGACGACGTTGGCTTCCAGGTTGAGCGACAGCGAGAGCGGGTCGAGGTTGCTGGAGCCGACCGTGCTCCAGGTGTCGTCGACCAGCGCGACCTTGCCATGCAGCGGCCGGTCGCAGTATTCGAAGATGCGCACGCCGGCATGCAGCAGGTGGTGGTACAGCATGCGCGCCGCGGTCTTGACGATCGGCATGTCGGGTTCGCCTTGCAGGATCAGCCGCACGTCGACGCCGCGCCGTGCCGCGCGCCGCATCTCGCGGATCAGGGTGTAGCCCGGGAAGAAGTAGGCATTTGCGATGGTGATGCGATGGCGCGCGGAGCGGATCGCGGCGCGGTAGTGGCGCTCGATGTCGTTGGTGTGGTGGCGGTTGTCGCGCGTGACGAAGAGCACGTCGGAATTGCCTGCGGCTTGTGCTGCCTGGGCGTCCGGCGCAGCCGCTTCGACGCGGCGCCGGAACCAGCGGAAGCCCTTGCCGCCGGCCGCGATGGCATGCAGCACGAAGCGGTGGATGTCGTTGACGATCGGCCCGCGCAGCGCCACCGCATAGTCCTGCTTGGCCTTGGGGCCGAAGTCCCCGAGATGGTCGGCCGAGAAATTGATGCCGCCCACGAATGCGAGCACGCCGTCGATGACGACAATCTTGCGGTGCATCCGGCGCAGCAGGTTCACGCGCTTGCCGAACACCGGATTGCCCGGGTCGAAGGCGCGCACCTTCACGCCGGCGCGGGTCAGGCTGTCGACGAACTCATGCGAGAAGTTGGGCGAACCAAAGCCATCGACCATCAAGTCGACTTTCACGCCACGCCCTGCCGCGGTCAGCATGGCGTCGCGCAGGGCTTCCCCGACCTTGTCCTCGAACAGGATGAAGGTCTCGATGATCACTTCGCGTTCGGCGTTGGCAATGGCCTCGAAGACGCGCGGATAGAAGCTCTCCCCGTTCTCCAGCAGTTCGACGCTGTTGCCGGTGGTCCAGCGGCTGCTCATGGTGCGGTTCTCCGGTTCATTTCAAAGTTCGATGTCGGCCACCAGCGGCGCGTGGTCGGACAGGTGCGACCAGGGCTTGCGCGGCAGCACGACCGGTGCATGGGCGCCGGCATTGCGCACGTAGATGCGGTCGAGCGGCAGCAACGGAAAGCGCGACGGAAAGGTGCGCGCCGCGCTGCCGTTGGCCTGCACGAAGACTTCCCGCAACGAGGCACCTTCGGCCAGCACGTCATGGGCACGGCCACGCCAGTCGTTGAAGTCGCCGGCGACGATCAGCGCGGCATCGGCAGGAACCTCGTCGCGCACGATGTGGCAGAGCAGTTCGAGTTGCTGCTGGCGATGTGCTTCGGCCAGGCCCAGGTGCGCACAGATCACGTGCACGTCGCTCGCACGGCCGGGCAGGCGCAGCACGCAGTGCAGCAGGCCGCGCTTCTCGGGGCCGGCGATGGAGACGTCGTGGTTCTGGAAATCCACGATCGGGAACTTCGACAGCACCGCGTTGCCGTGATGGCCCTTGGGATACACCGCGTTGCGGCCGTAGGCGAACTGCGGCCACATGGTTTCGGCCAGGAACTCGTAATGCGGCGTGTCGGGCCAGTTGTCATGCAGGCGCGCGTGCCGCTCGTGCGTGCCCTGTACTTCCTGCAGGAACACGACGTCCGCTCCAACGGTGCGCACCGCGTCGCGCAGTTCGGGAAGGATGAACTTGCGGTTGAGCGCGGTGAAGCCCTTGTGCGTGTTCACCGTCATCACCTTGAGCGATGCAGGAGTGAATTGCATAACGGGCGTGGCGGGTGGCTGGAGCGTCATGGAAAACCAGTTGTAAGGCGCACGAGGCGCCTTGCCTGTAGGAGCAGGCCACGTTCAGGCCGCACCTTTTCGCCACGGCGGCTTGTTCCTACAGGAGTGTCTGGCCGATGACCACAACCCAGGTAGGCCTACGGTGATTTCACGGTTTCCGCGAGAAGTCGAACCGGGGAAAGTGGGCACGCGAAGTATTCGGCCTGGCCACGTGATCAAGCCCGCGGGGCCGAGGCGCCGCGGGCTTCATGGGGGGCAGAGCGGGCCGCCATTCCGGCCCTGTTCTCAACCCTTCGCCGGGGGGGGAGAACGATGTCCGTGGTGGCCCGGGCCGCCGTGCCGGCCGTGGTCCATCATGGCCAGCGACTCGGTATCGAAGGTCTTCTGCTGTTCCGGGTTCAGCGCGGCATAGAAGCTCTTCGTCGCGTCGGCACGCTGGGTGAACATGGCCTGGCGTTCGGCTTGGCGCGCCTGCATGCGGTCGATGCGTTCCGGTGTCGTGAGCTTCTGGAGCTCGGCGCGATCGGGGCGCTGAGGCGGGCGTGCCGGTGGCGCGATGGCGGCGGTGTAGGTCGACCATGCGGCTTCCTGGCCAGCGTTCAAGTTGAGCTTGGCCTTCAGGGCGGCCAGGCGTTGGGCGTGACGCGCCTGCATGCGTTCGAAGAACTTCGCATCGCGTTGCTGGCGGTCCATCCGCTGTTCCGCGGCGGGTGCCGCGGGCGCGGTGGTGGGCGTTGCAGGTGCTTGGGCCGAGGCGGCGAAGGCCGCGGTGGCCAGCAAGCCGGCGGAGATGAGACGTTGGGTGAGCGAGATCATGAGAGAGCTTCCTTTCGAAGAAGACTGATGCCACTCGGCAGCAGGTGAGGGGGAGTGTGAGAGCGCTCTGTTTCGCGCGCGTGAGGCGGCGGTGTGCGTGCGTAAAGTTGCGTGAATGGCAGAAGGTAGGAATCTTTCTGCAGCGGACGCCGATCTTGGGACTGCGGTGCTGTCTTCGGCATGACAAGCGAATTCGCGCGGTTGCCAGCCTCCGTCGCAACTTCGTTGTCACCGCACGAGAGTGCGGCGCCGCTCCTCGGCCCAAGCTCGGCGCCCTCGCTGCGAAATCTTCACAGCTTCCGGGCGCAGCCTGGTTCTCTGCTCGTGCCGACGACTGGCCCCGTTCTACGAAGCACAAGCTGCGGCGCGATCGAGCAGCAAGGCGCGCTCGCGGGCGTTGCGCGTGAGGCCAGCAGCGGCTTCGAATTCGGCCCGTGCTTCGCTGGTTCGGCCGAGCTTCGCGAGCAGGTCGCCGCGCACGCTGGAGAGCAGGTGGTAGCCGCGCAAGTGCCCGCGGGCGACCAGCAGGTCGACCACTTCGAGACCCGCCGCCGGACCGAAGGCGAAGGACAGTGCGACCGCGCGATTGAGTTCGACGACAGGCGAGGGCATCAGTTGCGCCAGCGCGTCGTAGAGGGCGGCGATGCGCGGCCAGTCGGTGGCATCGGCGGTGCGGGCGCGCGCATGGCAGGCGGCGATGGCGGCTTGCAGCGCATAGGGTCCGCGCGTGCCGCCAAGCGCCTCGGCCCGCGCAAGGGCGGTGAGGCCGCGCTGGACCAGCAGCCAATCCCAGCGTGACCGGTCTTGTTCGAGCAGCAGGATCGGCGTGCCTTGCGCATCCACGCGCGCAGGCGTTCGCGAGGCCTGGATTTCCATCAGCGCGACCAGGCCGTGCACCTCCGGCGCTGTCGGCGCCAGTTCCGCCAGGATGCGGCCCAGCCGCAGCGCGTCTTCGCACAGCGCCGGCCGCATCCACGCATCGCCGGCGGTGGCGGCATAGCCTTCGTTGAAGACGAGGTAGATCACTTCGAGGACGGACGCGAGGCGCTGCGGCAATTCGGTGGTGCGCGGCACCTCGAAAGGGACCCGGGCCTCGGACAAGGTGCGCTTGGCGCGGACGATGCGCTGTGCGATCGTGGCCTCGGGCACGAGGAACGCGCGGGCGATTTCGTCGGTCGTGAGGCCGCCGAGCAGGCGCAAGGTCAGTGCGGCGCGGGCATCCGGGGAGAGCACTGGATGGCAGGCGATGAAGATCAGCCGCAACAGGTCGTCGCCGACGTCGTCATCGAGCGCGTCGTGTGAATCGATGTGCAGGTGCGCCTCGTGCACCACCAGCTCATGGCCGTATTCGTCCTGCTTTCGCTCGATGAGCTTGCGACGGCGCAGTTCGTCGAGCGCGCGGTACTTGGCGGCGGTCATGAGCCAGGCGCCGGGGTTGGCGGGCACGCCATCGCCCGGCCATTTCTCCAGCGCCGCGACGAGGGCGTCCTGCGCCAGTTCCTCGGCCAGGCCGACGTCCCGCACGATGCGCGCGAGGGCCCCGATGATCCGGGCGGACTCGATGCGCCAGACCGCATCGATGGCGCTGTGGGTGGCGCCGGGGTTGCCGGTCACACCTTCTCTGCTGCGGTCTTGAGGTTGGCGAGTCCGGCTTCGAAGTCCCTGCCGATCATCGTGTCCATGCTGATGAACACCTGCATGACCTTCGACACGAAGGGCGCCGGGCCATCCATCGACCAGGTGACCCGCGTCGCGCCAGCGCCTTGCGGTTGCAAGGTGAACGCCGCCATGTTGTGGGCCGTGAATGGCTTGCTGAAGTCAAGCCGGATGCCGATTCGCTGAGGCGTCGACTCGACGATCTCCATGCGACCCGCGCCGGCGTTGCCGGTGCCGTCCCAGGCGTAGACCGCGCCCTTGCCGCTGGGCGCGCCACTGAACACGCGCTTCATCGACGGGTCCAGTTTTTCATAGGGAGACCAGGCGCTCCAGCTCTGGAAGTTCTCGATGAGCGGCGCGATCTTCTCGGGCGGCGCCTGGACCGTCACGCTGCGCTCGACCCTGAAGGTGTCGGGCTTGCCGGCGGCCAGGGCGAGCACGACCACGATGCCGATCGCGAGCAGCGCGACGAGGGTGAGCAGGACCTTCTTGAGCATGGCGATCTCCCTGTTTTCCGGGTTCAAGCTTCAGCGCGGGACGTCGGTCGATGCGTGCATCTGCTTTTCGAGTTCCTTCAGTTCGGGCCCGGCGACGCCCTCGAAGTCTTCGACCTCGTAGAGCTGCCGCAGTTCCAGCGATACGTTGCCATGGCCGTCGCTCGCGGGCCAGCGGCGCACCCATTCGAGCGCTTCCTCCTTCGACTTCACCTCGATCAGCGTGAAGCCGGCGATCAGTTCCTTGGCCTCGGCGAAGGGGCCGTCCGTGATGGTCGGCTTGCCGGCCTTGAACTGGACGCGCGCGCCGGCTGCACTGGGCTTGAGGCCCTGGCCGCCGCGCAGGATGCCGGCGTCGAGCATGGCCTGGTTGTAGGCCATCATGTCCTTGAGCAACTGCGCATGCTCGGGGCCGACGGGGCTGGTTTCGGATTCGGTCTCGGCGTCGGCCTTGCGGATGATCATGAATCGCATGGTGTCATCCGGCGGCTTGCTGTTGTTGTGCCGCGACTTGCGCGCGCAGGCGTTCCTCGTTGGCCTTCAGCTCAGGCGTGAGGGCCGGGCCGAAATCCTCGGGCGAGAACACCTGGCGGATTTCGATTTCCGCACCGCCATCGAAGGGCGCGCGCTTGAGCCATTCGATGGCTTCCTCCTTCGACTTGACCTGGATCAGCCAGAAGCCGGCCACCAGTTCCTTGGTCTCGGCGAAGGGTCCGTCGATGACGGTCCGCTGGGCGCCGTCGTAGCGGATGCGGGCGCCCTTGGCGCTGGGGTGCAGGCCTTCACCGGCGAGCAGCACGCCCGCCTTGACCAGCGATTCATTGAACTTGCCCATCTCGGTGAACAGTTGTTCGGAGGGCATGACGCCGGCTTCCGAGTTGGCGTCGGCCTTGACGATGACCATGAATTTCATTGGGGTACTCCTGGAGGATCAAGGGGGTGAAAGGGCCGCTGGCCGGTCGGTTTCGACCGATCTTCGGCGGCCCTGCCTACACGCCGAATGGGGGCACGCCAAATCGACATCCAGCGTGCGTTGACCTGCAAATCTTCTTCAAGCGGGCGCAGCGATCTGGCCGAGGGCACGGCTGATTTCATCGGCGGTGTTCGGGCGCACCACGCGCGCGAGTTCCTTGCCGTCGCGCATGAAGACCAGCGTGGGCCAGAGCCTGACGCGGAAGGTGCGGCCGAGAGCGCGACCGCTGCCGTCTTCCACGCGGATGCGTTTCACGTCGGCATGGCCTTCGAAGGCCTCATCGATCAAGGGTTCGGCGCGTTGGCAGAAGCCGCACCAGTTGGTGCCGAACTCGACGACAGTGGCGCCTGGCAGGCGGTCGACCGCGGCGCGGTCAGTGGTCTCGGGGGTGTAGGGCGTGCTCATGCGAACGATTCTGCCCAGAGGATGAGAATCTTTCTACTGCGGCCACCGATGTCGCGCCCGCGGTGTCGGCTCCGGCGAAGCAAGCACCGTCGCGCAGTTGTTGGCCTCTGCCGCAACATCGTTGTCGGCGTACGGGTGTGCGGCTGTGCTTGTCGACGCGGCCTCGGAGTCCTCGCTGCGAAATCTTCCCACGCTCTGCTGGCCACGACGCCTGGTGCACTCGTTGACGGCGAACGACGCTCAACCGAGCCGGCCATTCTGGAAGTCATGCACCGCTTCCATCAACTCCTCGCGCGTGTTCATCACGAAGGGTCCGTACTGTGCGATCGGTTCATGCAAGGGCTTGCCGGCAATGAGCAGGGCGCGCGCCGGGCTGTGATTAGTGGCGGCCGCGCGCAAGCGGATGCCGTCGCTGCCGGGGTCGTTGGCCATGATCGCCATGCGCCGGGTCGGCACCTCGCTGTTGCCGAGCCAGACCGATTCGCGAAACGCATAGACCAGCGCGTTGCGGTCGTCCGGGAGCGGCTGCCAGAACTCGGCGCCCGGCGGCAGCGTGATGTCGAGGTAGAGCGGCTCGGTGTGCTTGCGTTGCATCGCGCCCTGCACGCCATGGCTGCTGCCGGCGATCACGCGCACATGGACGCCGGCGGGCGTGAGGTACTCGGGGATCTCGGCACTCTGGATGTCGCGGTACCAGGGTTCGCACATCTTGTCCTTCGCGGGCAGGTTGAGCCAGAGCTGGAAGCCTTCCATGACGCCGTCTTCCTGCTCGGGCAACTCGCTGTGCACCAGGCCGCGGCCGGCCGTCATCCATTGCACGCCGCCGTTGGAGAGCAGGCCTTCATGGCCGGCGCTGTCGCGGTGCCGCATGCGGCCGGCAATCATGTAGGTGACGGTCTCGAAACCGCGATGCGGGTGGTTCGGAAAGCCGCCAATGTAGTCGCCGGGGTTGTCGCTGCCGAAGGCGTCGAGCATCAGGTACGGGTCGAGCCGCTGCTGCAGGGTCTGCTGCAGCACGCGCGTGAGCTTGACGCCATCGCCATCGCTGGTCGACACGCCAGCCACGATGTGGTCGATGCCGCGTGGCGTGGCGACGGGTTGCAGTTCGGTGAGGCGGGTGACGTGGGGCGTGGTGGGTGCACTGGTCATGTCTGACATGGTGGCACCAGGCGGGGAACCTCGCCAGCAACGCGGGTGTTGGCTTCAGCCGACGGGCGCGCGGCTCATCTTCACGCGAGCGCGGCCATCTCCGGCGACACGTTTTGCCAGGCCACGCCAAAGCCACTCTGACCGACTGTGTTCTGCCCATCGCGCACCGCATCGAGGGCCCATTGCGCGCCGGCCTGCACGCTGTCGATGAGCGGCACGGGCACCTGTTCGGCGATGCAGTTCGCGATGCCGGCCAGGCCCGCGCCGCCGAGGATGATGGCCTGCGCGTCGAAGCGTTCGGCGGCTTCGCGGCAGGCTTGGGCGAGCAGCTTGCGTGCGCCGGCCGGGTCGGCCGCGAGTTCGGCGCCGGTGGGTGCGACGGTGTGGATGCCGGCCAGCGTCTGCGTGTGGCCGAGCGCGCCGGCGAGGCGCTGCAGCATCGGCCGCCAGCGTTCGCCGCCCGTGACGATGGCGAAGCGGCCATGCCATGCGGCCGCTGCGAAGGCCGCTTCGGCCAGCCCACTCACCGGCACACCGGCACCTTCGCGCAGCGCGAACAGGCCCGGGTCGCCGAAGCAGCCGATCAGCACTGCATCGGGCTTCGGCCGTTGCGCGAGCGCCGCCGCCCAGGCATCGAGCACCGTGTGATTCGCTACGGCGTAGCTGGCTTCGGACGAGATGTACGGGGCGCCGAACCGCGCGGTTTCGACATGGACGTCGAGCGCAGCGCCGACTTCCTGGTGCACGTGTTGCTGCAGCAGCAGGCTGACGGATTGGGAGGTGTTGGGGTTGATGACGAGCAGCGAGGGCATGGGAATCAGTGTAGCGATCACTTTTTCCTGGCCGAACGCCGGCGCAGCAAGGCAGCCGCGCCAAGTGCGATGCCCATCACGGCAAAGGACACGATGGTGGTCACGGTGCCGAGTGCGTAGATCGATGGCGTGGTGACCGTCGACGTCAGCCCCTGCAGTTCCAGCGGCAGCGTGTTGACGTCGCCGATGGCCTGCGAGGTGCGTGCGATCTCGTCCCAGCTCAGCGTGAAGCCGAACATGCCGATGCCGACGATCGACGGGCCGATCAGCGGCAGCACCACATGCTGGAACGATTGCCACGGGGTCGCGCCGAGGTCGCGCGCCGCTTCTTCGTACGCGGGGTTGAAGCGGTTGAACACGGCGAACATGATCAGCAACCCGAAGGGCAATGTCCATGTGAGATGCGCGCCGAGCGCCGAAGTGAGCAGGCCGAGCGCGGTGCCGTAGTTCTCCAGCGTGCCGGTCGCGTCCATGGCGGTGAGCACGTCCTTGATGCCGGTGTCGAGCAGCCGGAACTGCAGGCCGATGCCGAGCGACACGATGATCGACGGCATGATGAGGCTGGCCACGGTGATGAAGAACACCGCGTTGCCGCCCTTGAGCTTCTTGCGGAACGCGAGGCCGGCGAGCACCGACAGCACCACGGTGAACAGCATCACCACCGTGCCGAGCATCAGTGAACGGCGAAAGGCCGCGCCGATGTCGACCGTGCCCAGCCCTTCGGCCAGCTTCTGGAACCAGTGCAGCGAGACGCCGCGCAGCGGAAAGGTCAGGCCGCCTTCCGGCCCCTGGAAGCTCAGCACGAAGATGGTGATCATCGGGCCGTAGAGGAACAGCACGAACAGGCCGAACACGATGGCCAGCGGCCAGAAGCCGGGCGCGCGATGTTCACCGAGGGGGAATCTCATGCGGCGTGCTCCATCTCAAAGCTCCTTGCGGATGTCGACCAGCCGCGTCAGGCCCCAGATGATCATGAGGACCACCGCGAGCAGGATCACCGCATTGGCCGCGGCCAGCGGGAACTGCAGGTAGGAGGTCTGCACCTGGATGATCTTCCCGATCGATGCGATCTGCTGGCCGCCCATCACGCCGATGGTCACGAAGTCGCCCATCACGATGGTGATGACGAAGATCGAGCCGATCAGGATGCCGGTGCGCGACAGCGGCACGATCACGTTCCACAAGGTCTGCCAGCCCGATGCGCCCGAGTCGCTGGCCGCTTCGAGCAGCGAGCGGTCGATGCGCATCATCGAATTGAAGATCGGCACGATCATGAACATCGTGTAGAGGTGCACGAAGGCCAGCACCACCGAGAAGTCGGAGAACAGCAGCCACTCGACCGGCTGGTTCACCAGGCCCAGCGTCATCAGGAAGTCGTTGACCAGGCCATTGCGTCCGAGCAGCGGCACCCACGAGATCATGCGGATCACGTTGGAGGTCCAGAAGGGCACGGTGCAGAGGATGAACAGGATCGTCTGCATGCCCGGCGACCGGATGTGGAACGCGAGGAAGTAGGCGACCGAGAAGCCGATCAGCAAGGTGATGAGCCAGACCAGCAGGCAGAACTTGAACGTGCTGATGTACGTGCTGAGCGTGACGCAGAAGTCGCCGTTGTCGGTGAGGTGCGAGCAGCCTTCGAAGATGCTCAGGTAGTTGCGCAGCGTGACGGCCGGGATCAGCTCGTACTCGTTGAAATTCCACAGGCTGACCATCGCGATCAGGGCCAGCGGAATGAGGAAGAAGAGGAGGAACACCAGCGCGAACGGCGCCGCCTGCCACCAGGCTTTCACCGTGTGGGTAGGCATTGAAGCAGTGTGACCGGTGGCTGCAGGTGCGCTCATGTTTGTGGGTCTTTCCCCTCTCCCTCTGGGAGAGGGCAGCGTGAGGGCATGGGCGGTCGAAGAGTCAGTGCTTCAACTACCGCCGTTGCCCCTCACCCCTGCCCTCTCCCCAGAGGGGAGAGGGAGCAAGAAATCAAGCGGCTACGAACTCATTCCACTTGCGGACCATGTACTCGTTCTCGTCCATCACCGCGTTCCAGCAGGCGATGCCGCCCATGCGTTGCTCGTAGCTGCCGCCGTCGCGCACGGCGCCGGTCTTGGCCAGCACGTCGCCGTTCGGGCTCTTGATGTCTTGCGCGGCGGGCTTGCCCTCCATCCAGTAGGCCCACTCGTAGGCTTCCATCTTGGCCTTGGCCGTTTCGAGCACGGCGCTGTAGTAGCCCTGACGGTTCAGGTAGGCGCCGGCCCAGCCGTCGAGGAACCAGTTGATGAACTCGTAGGCGCCGTCGAGCTTCTTGCCGCTGAGCGTCGCCGGCAAACCGAAGCCGGCAGCCCAGGCGCGATAGCCTTCCTTGAGCGGCTGGAAGTTGCACGCGATGCCCTTGGTACGTACGGCCGTCACGGCCGGCGACCACATCGACTGGATCACCACTTCGCCGGACGACATCAGGTTGACCGACTCGTTGAAGTCCTTCCACAGCGCGCGGAACTGGCCGGCCTTCTTGGCTTCGATGAGGGTCTTGATCGTCAGGTCGATCTCGGCCTTCGTCATGTTGCCCTTGTCCTTGTACTTGTGGATGCCCTTGGCCTCCACCACCATCGCGGCGTCCATGATCCCGATGGACGGGATGTTCAGGATCGCGGCCTTGCCCTTGAACTCGGGGTTCAGCAGCTCGGCCCAGGATTCGATCGGGCGCTTGATCAGGTCGGGGCGGATGCCCAGCGTGTCGGCGTTGTAGACCGTGGGGATCAGCGACATGAACTGCGTCGGCGTGGCCGAGAACTTCTTCGACTTCTCGCCTTCGAGGTAGATCACCTTCTTGGGCGCGGTGCCCTGGTCGCCCACCGCCTTGCCGGCCACTTCGCCCTTGGTGAAGAGCGTGGTGATCTTGTCGGCGTTCTTGATCTTCTTGGTGTCGATGCCCTTCAAGTTGCCGGTGGGCACGATCTTCTTCAGCGAGAAGAACTCGGTGTCGATCAGGTCGAAGCTGTTGGGCGCGGTGACGGCGCGCTTGGTCACGTCGTCGGTGGTCACGGCCACGTACTGGATCTCGATGCCGGTGTCGGCCTTGAACTTCTCGCCGATGGCCTTGTCCTGGTTCACCGCGGTGCCGAGGTAGCGCAACACGACCTTTTCCTGCGCATGGACGAAGGGCGCCATGCCCGTGGCCAGGATGCCGGCGAGGCCCGCACCGCCCCTGACGAGTGCGCGGCGTTGGATGCCGTTGTTGGAAAGATCGATCGGGTCGGACATGGGAAGGCCTCCAGAGTTGGTGGTGAACAGGGAAACGGCGTTGGAAAAACCGGGAGGTGGGCTGGGATCAGGCCGGCGCCGGGCCGCTCCCAAGGCGGCCTGCGGCCCCCTCGGGGGGCAGCGGGTACACGAAGTGACGGAGCGTGGGGGTCATCCAGGCCGGCGCCGGGCCGCTCCCAAGGCGGCCTGCGGCCCCCTCGGGGGGCAGCGAGTACACGAAGTGACGGAGCGTGGGGGTCACGTTCACGCCGCTTCTGCAGCCAGTTCATCGCGTGGCGTCCGC
This sequence comes from Variovorax rhizosphaerae, assembly GCF_037889975.1. NCBI lineage: Bacteria > Pseudomonadati > Pseudomonadota > Betaproteobacteria > Burkholderiales > Comamonadaceae > Variovorax > Variovorax rhizosphaerae. The sequence goes on from NZ_JBBKZT010000001.1 coordinate 394,723, forward strand.
GCCGTCGAATTGCGCGCCGACGGCCGCTTGACGCCCGGGCCGAGCACCCGTGCATCGGCGGCGTCCCACGACAGCGTGACGTGATCGCCGGCGCTGTACGGATGCCCGAGGAAGGTCGCCTCGTTGAGCAGCACCGAGACGCCTTTGCGCCCCGCAGCGGCCTGCGTCACTTCGAGCCCGAGCAGCACATAGGTGCCCTGGTATTCCACGTCGGTGATGACCGCACCCAAACCGGACTCGTCCGCACCACGAACGCGCATGTGGTCGTTGCGCACCGCGATGGGGCCCGTTGGCGTATCGATCACGTTGTGGCCGCCCATGAAGCGTGCAACGAATTCGCTCGACGGATGGTTGTAGACCGCATGCGGCGAGCCGACCTGCTCGATCAGGCCGTGGTTCATCACGACCATGGTATCGGCCAGCGCCATCGCCTCTTCCTGCGAATGCGTGACATGGATGAAGGTGAGGCCCAGCTCCTTCTGCCAGCGCCGCAGTTCGGCGCGCATCTGGATCCGCAGGAAGGGGTCGAGCGCCGACAGCGGCTCGTCGAGCAGCAGCACGCGCGGTTCGGTGATGAGCGCACGGGCCAGTGCAACGCGTTGTTGCTGGCCGCCGGAGAGCTCGGCCGGCTTGCGATCGGCCAAGTGCCCCATGGCGACGCGTTCGAGCAGGTTGCCCGCACGCTTGTGGCGCTCGTTCTTCGACACGCCTTTCATCTTCAGGCTGAAAGCCACGTTGTCGAGCGCGCTCAGGTGCGGGAACAACGCGAAGCTTTGAAACATCATGGCCGTGCCGCGCGCCGCGGCGGGCAGGTTGGTGATGTTGCGGTTGTCCAGCAGCACGTCGCCGGTGGAGACCGATTCGTGGCCCGCGATCATGCGCAGCGTGGTGCTCTTGCCGCAGCCCGACGGGCCGAGCAGGCAGCAGTAGCTGCCGCTTTCGATGCGCAGGTCGATCTGGTCGACGGCCGCGGGCGTGCCGGCCGCATAGCGCTTGGTCAGCGCGATGATTTCAACGGCCGCGGGAGGGGGGGTGGCGACTGTTTGCATTGTGGTGACATTTGCAAGACATGTGCCAATGCCTTCGCTCCCAGACTGCGCCCGCGGTGCACCACGATCGGGCGCGCGGGTGGCGGCTCAGCCGTCGATCGCGACCAACGCAAACAATGCGTCAAGGGCCGGGCGGCACTGCGCGCTTGTGCCGTCCCGGGATCGAATGGCTGGCCTTGCTACGGCGAGGGGGCCGGATGGTTCAGGCGACGCGATCCGCGGTCCAGTATTCGTAGGTCCACTGCGTCAGGAATCCCGCGCGGCGGTACAGCGCTTGCGCCGGCGCGTTGCCGGCCTCGACCTGCAGGAACACGCGCTCGTAACCGAGCGCCAGGGCTGCTTGCGCCAGGCCGGCCATCACCCGTCCGGCGAGGCCGCGCCCGCGCGCCGATTGCTGCGTGCGCATGCCGTGCAGGCTGGCCCAGCCATGGCTCAGTGCCAGCGCGCCGGCCGCGACGGTGCGGCCGTCTTCGCGCACGCTGCCGAACAGCGTGCCAGCCGCGCGGCTCAACGCCTGGACGCGGCTTGCGCCATCGACCGGGTCGAAGCCCTCCCCCAGGAACACGGAGGCCCATCCGGCGTCGGGCGTCGTGTCGACGTCGGCCGGCACCTCGGGGGCGAGCGCGACCAGGGATCGCAGGTCGCTCGTCTGCGTGAGGGTGGGTTTGCCGCGCTGGTAGTTGCGTTCCAGCAGGGCCCCGCGCAGCGCATCGAAGCAGGGCAGGTCGGCCATGCGGAATGCGGCCGGCAAACCTTGGTAGGCATAGCGTGCCTCAATGGCGGCCAGCAACCCGGCGGCGTCTCGTGGCGCTTCATGACGCAGTGGCACGGCGGACTTTGCCCGGCCGACCGTGCCGTGGTCGAAGGGCAGCAGCCAGCCGTCGAATTCCTCCACCGTGTGCGGCGCGACTGCGGCCAGGGTGGCGCGTTCGATCGCCTCGATGTCTTCCGATGTCATGTCTCAATTCCTGCGGCGCGGGGTGGGCGTGGGCCGGTCACGTGGGGCGCAGAAGGGGTTGAGATGTCGTAGCAAGGGAGCCGAAGCCGGGGTGAGGAGCGGAACCGCACGCCCGTTCGGTGAACACCGGGGTTCCGAGATCGGTGGCTGCGGGACTCAGACCGTCTTCAGGGTGGCGGCGCAAAGCGTGCATTGCTCACCGCGCGCACCGTCGCATCGCGCTGGCCCTTGCTCACGCTGTGCAGGTTCTCGGCCACCCACTTGGCGCGCGCCGTGTTGATGTTGCCGGTGCGTTTCCATTCGGCCAGCTCGCCATCGGGCTTGTGCAGCATCGCCGCCAGCCATACGGCCTGTGAGGGGTCCAGCCGCGCCGCGCTGCGCTTGAAGTAGCGCCGCGCCGCTGCCTCGGCGCCGCAGACGCCGTCGCCCCAGGGCGCGTTGTCGAGGTAGATCTGCAGGATGCGGGCCTTGCCGAGCGTCCGTTCCATCTCGACGGCGTAGAGCATCTCGCGCAGCTTGCGCTCGCCGGTGCGTTCGCTGCCGGTGATCAGCATCTTGGCGAGTTGCTGGTCGATGGTGCTGCCGCCGCGTGCGACCTGGCCCGCCTTCTGGTTGGCTGCTGCGGCAGCGCCCAGTTCCGTCAGGTCGTAGCCCGGGTGCTCGAAGAAGCGCTGGTCTTCCGCGGCGATGACGGCGCGCGCCAGCCAGCTTTCCGGCGACAGCTTGGCAGACGGGCCGCAACTGGTGCGCGTGCTCAGCATCGCCTCGGTGCCAAGGCCCTCGACGCTGAACTGCGAGATTTTCGGCTGCACGTTGAAGCTGTCGGCCGGCAGCGCGAGTTGCGCGCGCAAGGACATGGTGCCGCCGATGCGTGCGCGCTTCAGCTCGGGCAGGCCGGGCGCGAACACGGCATACCACTTGTCGATCGGCCCCTCGTCCATGTCGACGTTGAGTTGCAGCTTGGTCTGCGAGAGCCGGCCATCCCAATGGCCGCGCAGCATGGAGGTGGCGCTGCCCGGCGTCATGGCCTCCAGCGTGCCGGTCAACACGACAACGTCGCGATGCACGGTGATGCGCAGGCGGTCGACGCTCATCGGCTTGGCGCCGAGCTCGGGCACGGTGGCGCTGCAGGGTGCGCAGACCAGTTCGAGCGTCTGTTTCGGCTCATTCCAGGCGAAGCGCACCGGGCCGTAGCGGGTGGTGAGCGAGCGGCCGTTCAGCCAAGGCGCGAACCATGGCGCGGTGGCCACGCGGATCACCGTCGGCACGCCCACGTCGAAGCCGATCGGCCCGGCCTGCACGCGCGTCGCCCATTCCCCGTTGGCCGGCGCCAGCGCGATCTTGACGATCAGCACGACAGCCACGCACGCCGTCACCCCCAGGGCCAGGGTCACGTAGAGCAGGTAGCGCAGGATCTTCTTCACGGGTCTCGTCTCGTCGAAGTCGTGGTGTCGCATGTGCGAGCTTGCCACAGCGGCGCGATGGCGCCATATCGGCGGGAGCCGGCGTGAGGCTCGGCGGCAGGTTGAGCGGCAGAAGCAGGCGCTGAAAGCGAAAGGGTGCGTGCCTGCGCTTGCGCTACGGAAACGCATAGGACACCCGACCTTTGTCGTCGATCGACACGCTGCCGCTCGCCAGCAGACCTGACAACACGGCCGGAGCACGTTCTGCGTTCGCGGCCGTCCTCAAGAGTGACACCATGGAAGCCACCAACGAGGCCTCTTGCGGGCCCGCTGCTTGTCTTCCTGAGGCTGGCGACTACGTGCTCGAGGGCCTTGAGCATCACGTCGCACCTCGCGGGATCTTCTGTGCTCGCCGAAGAGGAAACCTCAGGTCCAAAGGCTCGGTCCGGAAAAAGCAATGGTCCCGCATGTTCTCCGAGAAGCACCCGCATGGTGGCGGGATGCAGTCGTTGGATGGCGTTGTGGCCTTGGCGCCAAACCGGCCCTGGCGACGCCAAAGCGAAAAGGCCACCCTGGGGTGGCCTTTTCGAGGAAATACTGGAGCGGGAAAAGAGTCTCGAACTCTCGACCTCAACCTTGGCAAGGTTGCGCTCTACCAACTGAGCTATTCCCGCGTTTCCGAGCCAATGATTATATGCCGAAATATCGAGCCCGCTTTTTGCGCACTCCCTCTCCCCCTGGGAGAGAACTGGCGTAAGGGCGCCCGACCCTTCGATGCGGGCGGAGCGATAGATGCGCCCGCAGGCCAACTCGGGCCGAATTCCCGCGGTGACGACAGGCCCAGCGCTGCATCACCACCACGTCACTCATCGACCCGCGCCGTCGTGATGGCTTGCCAAGGCCCCTCCGACTTGCCACTCGTCGCAGCCCAGTACCAGGCCGACGTATCGGTGAACGCAGTCCCTGCCGCATCGACGATCCGCTCGCACACGCGCAGCCTTGGCGCACCAGCCCGGTCCGCGACAAAGCAGCGCCACATCCGCTCCCGCGGGTCGCGCTCCAGCCGAGCCTGCCCGATGCGATAGCCCAGCGCGCGGTAGCAGTCAGCCGCCGGATGCAGCATGCGTGTGGGCGAGCGCACTTCGCGCAGCACGAGCGTCTGCGAGCCATCGGTCATGCGGGCGATGGTGCCGGGGAAGCGTTCGGCAAAGCGCTGCTCGACCTCGCTCAGTGCGATGGGGCGCAGGCGCGCGCCGTCCCAGGTGTCCGGCCACACCTTCGATGCAGACTGGAGCGCCGCAGCAGGGGCAGGCGGGGTGTGCACGGCCGTGGCCGCGGACCAGGCGACGCACAACACCATGGTCACCGCGAAGACGGCCTTGTGCGCAATGCGCTGCATGAACTGGTTGGCAAACAACAAGCGGTCAAGCGGCTGCAGCCACATGTCGGCCTCCTAAGATGGCGATGGATTCTTCCGTGATGCGTTTTCGATGCGGTGACATGGCCCATGCGATGCCGGCACACACGATGGCGAGGACGATCAAGCCGAGCGCCTCATGCCCCCAAGGTGCGAGCGGCCGGCCGGCGCCTTCGCAGGCCACCAGCACCGCGTTGCGCGAGATGTTGCCCGTCATAACGTACAGGCCGACGGCGGGTACGCGGGCGAGAAAGTCGCGGTCGCTGCGGCCGGCCCACAAGGCGACAGAGCAAGCGGTGAAGTAACCCAGCCACACCATCTGCACGCCGGAGCAGGGCGCATCGACGATGACCATGCGTCCGTCGACCAGCAACGCGGTGCCTTCGCGCAGAACGCTGAAGGCCGGCGCGAGCAGCCAGCGGCTGGCTTCGGCCGTGACCACGCGCAATGGATAGCCCGCGTAGAACTGCAAGGAGGACAACAGCGGCAACGCGAGCACGGCCAGGCCTGCAACTGGCAGCAAGGCAACGCGGCGCGGCAGGAATGCCGACAGGCCGCAGGCCAGCGCCAGCACGGCCAGCAGGCCCGAGACCAGCGGCGGCAGCATGGAGCGCAGCAGCGTGGCCGCGACCGTGCCGAGCATCGCCAGCGCCAGCCAGTCGAGGCGCGGCGAGGCGCGCAACTCGCGCCGCGTATGCCACGCGAGTACCGCGAGCGCGCCGAGTGCCAGCAGGCCCAGCAGATCGTCGGAGCCATCGCGCAGGCGCGCGGCCATCCAGAGCCAGGTCGGTGCCAACGCGGCGGCCTGCAACGCGAGCCAGCTCCAGGCCGGCGCGCGGTCCAGCCGGATGCTCCAGTCCACGACGCGAGGATGTGTTCGGGCAAGGGATGCGAGCGACATCTTTCCAGCCCTCAATGGGTCAGCCGACGCGCATCGTTGCGACGTGCGCGGCGGCGCAGCATGGCCAGCATCGACAGCACCACGGCGACCGCACCCAGCATCTCGGGTTCCGGTGTGCTCGGCACTTCTGCGCCCAAGGTCGGCGCACCACCGACGGCCAGCTCGCTCACGCCCTTGGGCAGTGGCTGCGGCTGGTCGACGCTGGCCGTGTTCTGCGGCGCCGGATTGCGCACCACCTTGTCCACGGCGATGAAGCTCGTGTACTGCGTGAGCAGGCTGTAGCGCAGGCCGAGGTCGGTGATGCGCTTGGCAATCACGTCGGTCGGTTCCAGCGATTCCTGGTCGCTCAATGCTGCGATGCGATGGCGTGCCCACAGCGTGCGCAACGCGGCGGTGTCCTGGCGCGTGTTCGCATCGATGGCCACTTCCTGGCGATACGGTCCGTTGGCGGCCTGGCCTTCGATGATGACGCGGCCCTTGGCCTCGCCGCGCCATTTCCCGAACATGATCACCGGGCGTTCGCCCAGCACATCGGGCAAGGCGCTCGGTTCGACGTCGTACACGTCGAGGTTGCCGAAGGTGGCCTTCACATGCGTCAGCACCGGCGACTCGACCATGCGCTTGAAGCGCGCGGCCTGCTCGGGCGCCTGGATCGGGTCGGTGATGATGAAGGGCTCGCCCATGCCGGCGCGGGCCAGGCCTTCCATGAGATGGCGGTTCACCGAACTGCCGATGCCGAAGGAGAACAGGTTGGCCTTGCCGAGGTTCTTGCGCACCAGTTCGAAGGCCTGGCTTTCGACGTCGACATAGCCATCGGTGACCACGACGATCGAGCGCGAGACGTTGTCGGACTTGAGCTCGGCGTAGGCGCGCTTAAGTGCGGGAACCAGCTCGGTGCTGCCTCCGCCCTGGTACTTGTTGATGGTGGCCATCGCCTGCTCGATGTTGGCGCGCGTGGCCGGCACCGACTTCGGCGACAGCATCCTGTTGCTGCCCGAGAACAGCAGCACATTGAAGGTGTCGCTCGGGCGCAGTCCGCCGATCAGGCGCTCGAGCATGGTCTTGGCCGTGTCCAGCGGAAAGCCGTGCATCGAGCCCGAGATGTCGACCACGAAGATGTAGTCGCGCGGCGAGATCGCGCTGGCCGCGACCGACTTGGGCGGCTCGATCATCGCGAGGAAGAAGTTCTCGTCCTGGCCCTTGAAGAGCATCAGGCCGGATTCGATCTTCTCTCCGGCGAGGCGGTAGTCGAGGACGAAGTCGCGGTTGAGCCCCGACGAGTCGCCTCCAGGGGCGAGAGCCCCCTTGGGGGGCAGCGCGGACACGCCAGTGCCGAGCATGGGGGCACCCGTGTTGGCGGGCTCACTGGATGATGTGAGTGCGATGTCCGCGTGCTTGTCCTGATCGCTCTTCTTCACCTCGATCGCATGCGTGGCCGAGCGGATCTCCTGGAGGCCGATCGGCGTGTCGATCGCGACCTTGAGCTTGAAGGTGGTGTTCGGCGCCACGCCCGCACGCAGGGTCGGCTGCGCCACCCACTTGGTCGCGGCCGGGTCGGCCATTGGGCTGTGATAGCGCGGTCCCACCACGGTCGGGAACACGAACTGGTAGTTGCCGGCATTCGGCACCAGCAGCTCGGTGTAGCGCAGTTCCACCTTCACGTCGTCGCCCGGCAGGATGTTCGCGACGTTCATCTGGAACACGTTGGGCAGGTGCTGCTCCAGCAGCGCGGCCGTCTTGCCTTCGGCCTTGGCGGTGTTGTATTCGATCTGCGCCTGCTGCTTCTCGCGGATCTGCGCGGTGATGAGGCGGTCGCCCAGGCGCACGTTGAGGCCGCTCACCGCTGCCTTGGTCGAGCCCGGGAACACGTAGCGTGCCTCGATCGGGCGCTGGCCTTCGTTGCGATAGGTCTGCGTCACCGTCACGTCGGCGATCACGCCGGACACATGCACGTTGACCTCGGTGGCCTTGAGCGGCAGCCGGTCGGTGTCGGGTGAATCGCTCTTCACGAAGAAATACGGGCTCTCGGTCTTCAGGCGTGTCCCCGGCGCCTGCTGCGCTGCCGCTGGGCGTGTGCTCAGCAGCACGAAGCAGGTGGTGGCAACACTCACGGTGGCGAACCAGAGCCAGGGGCCGGGGCGGGGAGAGGTAGCTTGCTTCATTGTTGTGTTTCCTCGGTCGTGCGAACTTGCACGGACCTCAATGTCGCGAGCGCAGGCGAAGGCAGTTGGAAGGCCGCGAGAGCAGGAAAACGCGAATGTGAAGCCTGTGTGAAGTCTTGCGGCGCGGGGCTTCACACCCGCTTCGGCTGGCGCGGCGAGCATCGCGGCGTCGCAACCGAGGAGGACATCCCATGATTTACCAGGCACTGAAGAATTCGATCCTGTTCAAGGTCGCGGGCCTGTTGCTGCTCACGCTGCTGCTGTGCATTCCGCTGGCCCGGATCGATGCGTTGAACCACGAACGCGGGCAGAGCCAACGGGAGGCTGCGGCGGAGTTGGCGCGGACCTACGCGGACAGCCAGCAGGTGATCGGCCCGCTGCTGGTGGTGCCCTATGTGGAGCGCTGGACCGAGGTGCAGCGCAATGCCGAAGGCAACGTCATCCGCAACCTGCAGCGCAGCAAGGAAGCGGCGCACATCGTGTTCCCAGAGCGGCAGCACATCGAAGGCAGCCTGACGCCACAGGAGCGCTATCGCGGCATCTTCAAGGTTCCGTTCTACACATTGAAGGCGACGCTCGACGGTGCATTCGCTGGCTTCAATGTGGCGGGCATCGCCCGCAGCGAGACTGATTCGCAGATCGACATGAAGACACCGTACATCGCGTTCAAGGTGAGCGACCTGCGCGGGTTCGATGGCTCGCCCGTGCTGGCAATGCAAGGCGAATCGCTGCCTTTCGCGCAACGCGTGCCAGGCCTGGCGGACGATGGCGTGATGGGCGGCGGCATTCACGCGCCGCTGTCGGGCGAGGCACTGGCGGCTTGGAAGGCGGGGAAGCCCTTGCCCTTCGAATTGAAGCTGGGGCTGGTCGGACATGAGAGCTTGTCGGTGGTGCCGCTCGGCGCGGAGACCACGGCGCATCTCACATCGCCATGGGCACATCCGAGCTTTGGCGGGCGCTTCCTGGCGTCCGAGCGCAGTATCACGGCGCAAGGCTTCGATGCCCGCTGGCGCGTGTCATCGCTGGTGACGACGGCGCGCGAACAGTTGGTGAATGGCGTGATGGTGCGCAAGGGAACCGATCCGGCCTTCCTGCAATCCTTCGATGTATCGCTGGCGCAGCCGGTCAACGTCTATTCGATGTCCACGCGTGCGGGAAAATACGGCGCGCTGTTCATCGGCCTGGTGATCATGGCCGCCTTCATGTTCGAGCTGTTCCGCAAGCTGCGCATGCATCCGGTGCAGTACGGCCTGGTGGGCCTGTCGATCGCACTGTTCTTCCTGTTGCTGCTCGCGCTGTCGGAGAAAGTCGCATTCGGGATGGCCTATGCTGGGGCCGCGAGTGCCAGCGTGTTGTTGCTGGTCGTGTACTTCAGCGCGGTGGTGGGCGGCTGGCAGCGTGGCGTTGCCTTTGGCGCGTATGTGGCGGTGCTGTATGGCGCGCTCTACGGCTTGCTGGCATCGGAGAGCAATGCGTTGCTGCTCGGTGCACTGCTGGTCTTCGGCATGCTGGCGGTGTTGATGCTGGCCACACGCAAGGTCGACTGGTATGCGTTGTCGGCCGGCTCCGTGAATGCGGCTGTCCCTGCGGCGATGGTGTCTGTGCCGTCGCCGGCGAATTGAATGATTGAATGATGAGAAAGCGCAAGTCCTCGATGTCCAAACTTTCACCCGGATTGAAGCGTGCAGTGGTGTGGGGCGGCGGTGCCTTCGTGGCCGGCGCCTTGTTGGTGCTGGGCGCGGTGGGCGTGGCGATGGTGGTGATCACGCCCAAGCTGCCCGACGTGTCGGCACTCGCCGACTACCGTCCCAAGCTGCCGTTGCGCGTGTATTCGAGCGACGACGTGCTGATCGGCGAATTCGGCGAAGAGCGTCGCGACCTGGTGCCGATCGGCGAGGTGCCGAAGGTGTTGAAGGATGCGGTGCTGGCGGTGGAGGATTCGCGCTTCTACGAGCACGGCGGCATCGACTACTTCGGACTGATGCGCGCCTTGCTCACCAACATCCTGCATGGCTCGAACCGGCAGGGCGCATCGACCATCACGCAGCAGGTGGCGCGCAATGTGTACCTGAGTTCCGAGAAGACGATGACGCGCAAGGCCTACGAGGCGCTGCTGGCCTGGAAGCTGGAGAGCACGCTGACCAAGGACCAGATCCTCGAGATCTACCTGAACCAGATCTACCTGGGCAACCGCTCCTACGGCTTTGCCGCCGCGTCGGAGAGCTACTTCGGCAAGCCGCTCAAGGACATCACGACGGCCGAGGCCGCGATGCTGGCCGGCCTGCCCAAGGCACCGGGCACCAACAACCCGCTGGTCAACCCGCGCCGCGCACGCACGCGCCAGTTGCATGTGATCGGCCGCATGGAAGACACGGGGATGATCACCGTCGCGCAGGCCACGGCCGCGCGCGACGAGAAGCTGCACCTGCGCGATGCGGCCGACCCGGCGCGCGTGCATGCGGAGTACGTGGCCGAGTCGGTGCGGCGCGAGATGCTGGCGCAGTACGGCGACAGCATCTACACGCGCGGCCTCAAGGTCTACACGACCATCGTGGCAGCGGACCAGGCCGCGGCGTACAGGTCATTGCGTCGCAGCATCATGGATTACGAACGGCGCCAGCCGTACCGCGGTCCGGAGCAGACGGTCGCGTTGCCCACGGAAGAATCCGCGCTCGACGATGCGGTAGACAACGCGCTGGCCGATCATCCCGACAACGGTGACGTGCTGGCAGCGGTGGTGCTGTCGGCCAGCCCGAAGGAAGTGCTTGCAGTGCGTGCCAACGGCGACACCGTCCAGGTGACGGGCGAGGGCTTGCGCCCGATGCTGGCGAGCCTCTCCGCCAAGGCCTCGGCGCCCCTCGCGATCCGTCGCGGCGCGGTCATCCGCGTGACGAAGACGGCGAAGGGCGCCTGGGAGATCACGCAACTGCCCGAGGTCGAGGCTGCCTTCGTCGCTATCGACCCGCGCGACGGCGCGATCAAGGCGCTGGTCGGCGGCTTCGACTACGACAAGAGCAAGTTCAACCATGTGACGCAGGCCTGGCGCCAGCCGGGCTCGACCTTCAAGCCCTTCATCTATTCGGCGGCGCTGGAGAAGGGCTTCTCGCCGGCCACGGTGGTCAACGATGCGCCGCTGGTGTTCGACAGCAACGCCACCGGTGGCGCACCCTGGGAGCCGAAGAATTTCGACGGCACCTATGCCGGCCCGATGACGATCCAGCATGCGCTGGAGAAGTCGGTGAACATGGTCACCTTGCGCGTGCTGCAGGCCGTCGGCACGACCTACGCGCAGGACTGGATCACGCGCTTCGGCTTCGACCGCGACAAGCATCCGGCTGTGCTGCCGATGGGCTTGGGTGCCGGCTCGGTCACGCCGATGCAGATGGCCGCGGCGTACTCGGTGTTCGCCAATGGCGGCTATCGCGTGGCCCCGTACCTTGTGACGCGCGTGACCGACTTCAAGGGCAAGGTCGAGTTCGAGGGCAAGCCGCCGGTGCTCGACGAAAGCATGCGTGCGATCCCCGAACGCAATGCCTTCGTGATGCGCACGCTGCTCAACAGCGTGGTGAAGCGTGGCACCGCCTTCAAGGCCTACCAGGCGCTCAAGCGCGACGACCTGTTCGGCAAGACCGGCACCACCAACGATTCCGTCGACACCTGGTTCGCAGGCTTCCAGCCGACGATGGTCGGCATCGCATGGGTCGGCTACGACACGCCGCGCCAGCTTGGGGTGCGCGGCGAGACCGGCGGCAGCCTGAGTCTGCCGATGTGGACCGGCTACATGGAGACCGCGCTGAAGGGCGTGCCTGTGGCTGCGCTGACGGCGCCTGAAGGCGTGGCCAATGTGGATGGCAGCTGGTACTACGACGACTTCACGCCGGGGCGTGGCGTGGCCAGCCTGGGCCTCGATGCGGCGGCGCCGACGCCTCCGGCCGAGCAGCAGGTGGGTGGGCCGTCGATGTCGGCGCCTGTGACGGTGGCGCCTGCGCCGGCGGTAACCCCAGCGCAGCCCGAGGAGCGCAATCGCATCCTCGACTGGTTCCGCTGATTTACCCCAGCGCGAGCCAGATGCGACCGTTCTCGATCTTCACCGGGTAGCTGCGGACCGGCTTGTTGACCGGCGCATGGGTCGCCTTGCCGGTGCGCACATCGAACTTGCCCTGGTGCAGCGGGCACTCGATCTCGTGGCCTTCGAGGAAGCCGTCACACAGGCGGCCGTCGCCGTGGGTGCAACTGTTGTCTGTCGCGTGGATGGTGCCGTCGACATCGAAGAGGGCGATGTCGAGCGCGCCCACTTCGACGCCGATCACGTCGCCCGCCGGTACTGCATCGGCGGCGGCGATGTCGATCCATCCGGTTGTCGTCGAGTTGTTCATGGCGGATAGATCAATGAGTTGGAAATCATCTCGCTGTCATGCACAACGAGACGCGATGCGAACTTGAAGCCATCGGGCGTGCGCACGATGGTGTCGATGTAGCGGCCGATGCTGTAGACGTGGTCAGCTCGTTGAACTTGGTGCGGAACACGGCGTAGTTGGCCTCGCATTCGATGCGCTCGCCATCGTCCTTGTGACCGAGCGGCGCGCCGACGACATGGCGTTGGTAGTACGGGTTGGGGGTCTCGGCTTCGAGACCGACATGGCACCAATGGCCCGTGTAGAACAGGCGCTCCAGTTCCTCGCGGTGCAGCACGTCGTCGATGTAGGCGGCGAAGGGGATGCAGCTGGTGCCTGCGTCGTGCCATCGCAGGACGGCTTCGGTGGCCATGTCGGTTGTCTCCTCGTGAGGGTGGCTCTTGCGTCCCATGATGGCCCTTTTGTCGCTATCAGCCAATCGAATCCGGCGAATACTGCGGGCATGGACCTTCATGAGATCGACCTCAACCTGCTGGTGGGGTTCAATCAGTTGCTGATGAAGCGCCGCGTGTCCGGCGCGCGCCGCGGCATCCAGCGCACGGTGCGGTTGCGTGTGCCGCACTTCGTCGCCGTCGGCCACATCCTGGCCCGCACCAAGATGATCGCCACGCTGCCGCAGCGCCTGGCCGAGAAGATCGTCGAACCCTTCGACCTCGTGTCGGCGAAACATCCGGCGCCGTTGCCCGATACGCGATCACGCTGTTCTGGCATGCGCGCTACCACCAGGATCCGGCGAACCAGTGGCTGCGGGAGTTGATCTTCGGGATGTTCGCGCGGGAAAGCTGTGGGCGGAGGTCGTGCGGAATTCCACCGCAAGAAGCGGAGCGCCGGCTTCAAGGCCTTTCCATAAAGTGACCCTTCTCACTTTGGACGACCATGCCGGCACCCCTTCCTCGATCCTTTTCCCGCCTTGCCGGGTCCAACCTCTGCGCCCAGTCTGCCGAACAGCTGAGCCTGGCCGCAGCGCCCATGATTGCCGTGCTCTCGCTGGATGCCGGACCGGGTCAGACGGGCATGTTGGCAGCGGCCCAGACACTGCCATTTCTCCTGCTCTCGATGCCGCTGGGCATGCTCGCGGACCGCATGTCCCGGCGCCGCCTGATGCTGGGGTCGGAGCTGCTTCGGGCCATCTCCCTGCTCGCGATGCTCGTGGCCTGGCTGGCGTCTTCCTTGACCATCGAATGGCTTGCGGCCCTGGGGTTCCTTGGCGCCATCGGCACGGTCGGCTTCAGCGTGGCCGCCCCGGCGCTGGTGCCTTCCCTGGTCCCGCGCGAAGTGCTTGCGCTCGCCAATGCGAGACTTGAACTGGCCCGCAGCGGGGCATTCACTGCGGGGCCAGCCATCGCGGGAGCGCTCGTGTTCTGGGCCGGCGCATCCGCGGCGTTCACGCTGGGGGCCGTGCTCTCGGCCTCGGCGATCGTCCTGCTGTGGCGCGTGTCCGAGCCTCATCGAGCCATGCCCCTCAAGCGTCATCCGCTCCTGGAAATCCGGGAGGGTGCGGGCTTCGTGTGGCGGCATGGGATGTTGCGGCCGATGCTGGTGACGGGCGTGGTCTTCAACCTCTCCTGGTTCGTTCTTCAGGCGGCGTATGCGCCCTATGCGGTTCATGTGCTGGGCATGGGCGCGCAGACGCTCGGCTTCACGCTCGGGCTGTTCGGTGTGGGCATGGTCCTGGGCGCGCTCTTCACTTCCCGTGTGGTGGCCAGGATGCCGTTCGGGCGGGCCATCCAGGTCGGCCCTGTCGCTGCGGTGCTTGCCGCGTCGGCCATGGCTGCGACGCTGGTGTTCCCGCATGCTGCGCTCGCCGGGCTTTCTTTCGTGCTCTTCGGCGCAGGTCCGATGGTCTGGACCATCACCTCCACGACGCTGCGCCAGAGCGTCACGCCGGGTGCCATGCTGGGCCGGGCCTCTGCCGTGTTCCTGACGGCGACCGTCGGCGCGCGGCCGATGGGTGCCGCGCTCGGCGCAGTGGTCGGCGCCTGGTGGGGCGAGTCTGCCTGCCTGCTGTTGGCGCTGGTGGGCTTCGCGGTCCAGGCTGGCGTCATCCTGTGGTCGAGCGTATCGACGCTGCGCACGCTTCCCGTTGCAGCGGCTTGAGCCGACACGCATCCGGATGGCTCCTGCGCTGCACCGAAAGTGGTGTCGTCATCGTTTCGATTTCGTGAACGTAGCGTTCGCGATGTGCCGTGCGCACGCTGTGCATGCGCGCCAGAGAATCCGTTTCACGCGGAGGCCACCAGGACGCCGCGCAAGAAACCTCTCAACCAAAGGCATCGACATGAAGACTGTTCACATCCTCTCCGCGAGCGCATTGGCCCTGCTGGCTGCCGGCCTGCACGCCGAGACCTACGAAGGCGTTCAAGCCCCCGTCTCGGCCATGAGCCGCGACGCCGTGTACTCCGATGCCGTCCGCACCGCGGCTGCGGCGGACCAGAACATTCCGCGCGGTTCGCGTGGCGCCGAGCGCTTCGTTGCACAGGCCGACGCGGCTGTCGTTCGCGCTGACGCGGTGTATGCGAACTACGCCCCCGACCAGAACGTGTCGCGCGGCTCGCGCTTCAACAGCACCGTCGTGTCGACGATGCCGCATCCGCTGGCTGCACAAGTGCAGGCGAGCAAGAAGGCGCCGACCGTCGCGCAATAAGCAGTGTGTCTCGTGCCGGTGCATGTGCGCCGGCACGGCTTCCGTCTTTCATGGCTTTTCTTCGTCAGTGCCTCATGCAGGCCCGCTACTTGCAAGGCGATCCGCGCGCGTCGTTGCTGGAACAGGATGTTCCGGGGGACGTTGTGCCGCGCCTCTCACCGCTCGATCGCATCGAGCGGCAGTTCCATCGCTTCCCATCGCCGCAGCATCGTGACCTGCCGCCGCAAGTAGTCGGTCGGCATGGCCTGCGAGCCCCAGACCGGGACGCGGCCCGCGTACTCGCCCAGTAGCCAGAACTGCCGCACGGCCATGAAGGGGGCGATGGCGGCGAGATCGATGGCTGCGACCGCGCGCACCGACCGGTACGCGCCGATGAAGTGGCGCCATTGCGTCATCGCCTTGTCGCTCAGGACACCGTCCTGCGTACGCGGATGCAGCCACCACGGATAGACCGCGAGCTCGTAGGCCAGATAGCCCGGACCGGCCTCGTCGAAATCGAAGAACACCGCCTCGCGCTGCCCCTGCGCGCCTTGGACCACGAAGTTGTTGTGGCTGTGCGCGTCTCCATGGCAGAGCACGCGGCTGAGTTCGCTGAATTCACCGATGCGATCGTGCAGCCGCCTGGCCAGGTCCTCGAACTGCGGTCGCAACTCGGCCGTCATGGTGGGGGCGCGCAGCAGGCTCTGCAACGGTCTTAGCAGCAGGTAGTCCAGGTCCAGCGTGTAGGCGCTCGGTGTGCCCTGGAAGCTTTCGCCTGCGCTGTGCAACGCCGCCAGCCCGCGCGCAAAGACCTCGATTTCCACGGCCGCATCGCTGGTCATCTCGCCTTCCACGAATTCGAACAGCATCAACGGCCGCTGGCCTTCGGGCAGGCCGACATCGATGGCCACCTCGCCGCTCGCCGCGCGCAGTCCGCGCGACACCGCGCATCCGGCCTGCGCCCAGTGCTCCAGCGCTTCTGCCTCGAAGTGCAGGTTGGGTGCCCCGCGTGGCCGTTCGGCGCACAGCCGCGCCACGGCGCGCTGGCCGCTGGCAAAGACCAAGCGGTAGACCTGGTTGAAGCTGCGCCGCAGGAACTCGCTTTCGACGACCTCGCCGAGGTCATAGCGTGACTCGACCAGCCGCGCGATGCTGGTCGCAGTCGGCGTGGATTGCGCAATCTCCATTCTTGTCGTCTCCCTTGGCAAAGGGCGCGATTATGTTGGCGCTGCGCGAGGCGCGCAACGGTGCCGGAGGCGGCGCCCGTAGCGTCGCCCTACTGCCCGCGCCTCGCCTTCCGCCGCGGCCCAACGGCGAGTGCGGC
The DNA here is from genome assembly GCF_037889975.1 of Variovorax rhizosphaerae. NCBI lineage: Bacteria > Pseudomonadati > Pseudomonadota > Betaproteobacteria > Burkholderiales > Comamonadaceae > Variovorax > Variovorax rhizosphaerae. The sequence goes on from NZ_JBBKZT010000001.1 coordinate 410,975, forward strand.
AGCGGTGACATCCGTCCGCGACGTCGTCTAGCCAAATTTTGCCAATGGACCTACGCTTGTCTCATGAGCACCATGAACCTATCCCTCCCGGACACCATGAAGTCATTCGTGGATGAGCAGGTGGCCCAGCGCGGCTATGGCACGAGCAGTGAATATGTGCGCGAACTGATTCGCAAGGATCAACAGCGGCTCCAGTTGCGACAGGTCCACGCGCCATGCGTACGCGCTTGAATTGCCAGGGCTGCGCAATTCGCCATTGACCGGCTTTCCGCACCTGGTGTTCTATTTCGAACGACCGGACTGCATTGACGTGTGGCGCGTGCGCCATGGGCAGCGCGACATGCTTGCGTGGCTGCAGCCGCATGAAGTCGCTTCCTGACACATGCGACGAGGCGGGTCCGAAGGCGGATGAGGGCTCACCCACGCGCCGCCAGTGGCAAGGTCAAGGTCGCCAGCGCTCCACCACCCGGCCCGTTCACCAACTCCACATGCCCCCGGTGCAGCGCCGCGATCTCCTTCACGAAGGCCAGGCCCAGCCCCGTGCTCTTCTTGTGGCTGTGCGGCCGCGCCAGCGAATAGAACTTCTCGAACACCTTGTCTTCTGCGTAGTCCGGAATACCCGGCCCGCGATCCCGCACGGTGATGCGCGCATGCCGTGACGTCGCCTGCAGTGTGATCACGACCTCGCGCCCCGGCGGCGAGAAGTCGATGGCGTTGTCGAGCAGGTTGCTCACCGCGCGGCGCAGCAGGAAGGGGTCGCCCTCCGCCGTCGCGAAGGGCGAGTCGATCGCCACGCGCACCGACACATCGCGCGCCGACGCGGCCGTGTGTGCACTGCCCGCGACGTCCTGCAGGAAGTCCGCCAACACGATCGGCTCCACGCGGTCCAGCGAGCGCCTTGCTTCGAGAGCCGTGAGCTCCATCATGCGGTCCACGATCTCCTGGATGCGTTGCGTCTCGCGCGTGATGTTGACCAGGAAGTGCTCGCGCTGCTCCTGCGGCATCGATGGTTCCTGCAGCAACTCGGCCGCACCGCGGATCGCCGACAGCGGGCTCTTCACTTCATGGGTGAAGTTCTGCACGTAGTCGGCCACGTAGTTGCGGCCGGTGAGTGCATCGCGCATCTCGCCGATGCCGCCGCGCAGCACGTCGACGGCGCGGCGCACCATGCGCGAGACGCTCAGGTGCGGCTGGCTGCGCACCCACTTCCAGTAGTCCGACATGAGCCCGAAGGGCCGCACCAGCCACACCGACATGATGATCGCCAGCACCAGCAGCGCGAGGGCCGAGCCCACGCCCACCCACAGCGTGCGGGCGCGCGCGTCCGCGACGAACTGGCCGAAGCTCTGCACCGGCTTGCCGACGCTGACCACGCCGACGATCTCCTCGCCCCAGCGGATCGGCGCGCCGACGTACATCACGGACGAGCGCGGATCGCTGGCCACGTCGCGCGTGGTGCGCGCGCCGTACTCGCCTGCAAGTGAACGCGCCACGTCCGGCCAGCGCGAGTAGTCGTGGCCCGACTCACGCCCGGTCGAGTCGAACACCACGCGCCCCGTGCGGTCGGTGACGTACACGCGCAACTCGACCTGTGTCTTGTGCAGGTTGTAGATCTGCGCCGAGAACTGCCGCGCGTAGACCGAGCGGAACAGCGGTTCCAGCCGCGCCGTGTTGAGCGCGCCGGCGATCACGTCCTGCTCGACCAGGCTGGCCATCAACTGCGATGTCTCGACCAAGGATTCTTCCGCCGACTCGCGGTAGCGCGGATCGATGTCGGCCATCACGCGGTAGAGCAGGAGCGCAATGCCGATGGTGTAGATCAGCAGGATGCCGATGAAGATGCGGGTGCGTTGGGTCACTTTTGGGACGCTGCTGAATGCGGACTTGACCGGCCGCGAAGGACGCGAAGAAACGCAAAGGACGCGAAAAAGACAGAAGGAATTCTTCGGGTTTTCTTTCGCGTCCTTCGCGGAACCTTCGCGTCCTCTGCGTCCGGATGTCCGTATCCAAAGGCCATGTTCATGGCGTCAAGGGCAGCTCTTCGTTCAACGCATAGCCGGTGCCGCGCAATGTGCGGATCGGCTCGACCTCCGGCGCGATGGCCTTGAGCTTGGCGCGCAGGGTCTTGATGTGGGCATCCACCGTGCGATCGAAACTTTCGCTGGCGTCGTCCCACACCAGTTGCAGCAGTTCGTCGCGCGTGAACACGCGGCCGGGGCGTTGCACCATCAGCTTGAGCAGGCCGTATTCGTAGCGGGAGAGGTCGAGCGCGCGGCCGTAGTAGCGGATCTGCATGCGCTCGGCGTCGAGCATGAAGGGCTGCGGCTTGGGTACTGGCGCTGCGACCGCTGCCGGTGCCGCCGCGACGGCCGACTGCGTTCGTCCGCTGCGTCGCAGGACGGTGCGCACACGCGCCACCAGTTCGCGCGGCGAGAAAGGCTTGGCGATGTAGTCGTCGGCGCCGAGTTCCAGGCCGACCACGCGGTCGATCTCGTCGCTGCGCGCGGTGAGGAAGATCATCGGCACCTCGACGCCGCCCGATGCGCGCGTGATGCCCTGCAGCCGCTTGAACAGCTCGAAGCCGTTCAGGTCCGGCAGGCCCACGTCGAGGATGGCCAGCGCCGGCGGCTCATCGGCGAAGGACTTGATCGTGTCTTCCGCGGTGGCACACCACACGGGCTCGAAGCCGTCGCTGCGCAACACGTACTGCAGGGTGTCGGCAATGCCGGACTCGTCTTCGGCAATCAGGATGCGGGGCTTGGGCGGCATGGCGCGAATGGTAGCGACTCGCCGCCGCTCATTGCGGCGTGGTCATGCGCCGCGCGGCGCATGCAGGGGCTTGCAGCGGGGCTGGCTCAGCTTGTCGGGATGCGGATGTTCAGTTGCTGGCGCGACGGCTCCGGGGCGACCTCGGCGGAGGCCGGCGCCAGGATGCCCGGCAGCACCAGCGCTTTCGCCAGCGCAGGTGAGTTGCGCTGCAAACGCTCCATCGCATCGAGCACGCGACCGGCGACGGTCAGGTAGCGGCGCACGAACTTCGCGCGCTTCGGCGAGGCCTTGGCTTCGTCGGTTGCCACCTCATCGACATAGCCACCCCAGTTGGAGCCGTCCAGCATGTTGGTGCAGACCGAGATCGAGGTCGACAGCGCGCGTGCCGCGTGCCACCACTTGGCCGGCACGAAGATCATGTCGCCGGGTTTCAGCGTGGTGCGGTATTGCGTGGCCTTGGCCAGCAACGGGAAGCGCTCCAGGTCCATCATCACCGGGTCGTCGACCATCGAATGGTTCTGGAAGAACTTCTTCGGGTAGAGGTACTGGCCGTCTTCTGGCGGGTAGACGATGAATTCCTTATCGCCGTAGATCTCGGTGATGGCGGCGTGGGCGTTCTCGCCGTCGTAGTGCATGACCGGGAACTTGCTGCCGACGCCGCCGATGAGCAGCTTCAGGTAGCCGTCCGGGCGGCGCCACTTCTCCAGCATCAGCGGGCTGGCGTAGCGGCGCGGGAAGGCGAACTTGTTCTGCGGGATCACGTCCGGAAGCAGTTCCGGCAACACCTCGTGCAGGAAGGACCGGTACATGTAGGGGCCCGGCTTCTCGGGGCTCGATTCCAGCACCTGGTCGATGAAGGTGTCGAAGGGCATGTTGCGGTCGTAGCCGATCGCCACGGGCTGGCTGCCGAAACGCTTCTTGAAATGTTCCGGGGTCCAGTTGCGCATGGCGGGCCAGTCGCTCGCCACATTGGTCAGCACGACCGGCCGGTTCGTGTGCATGTAGCGGGCGAGGAAGTCGTCGTAGCTGAGCTGGGCGCCGTCGACGCGCTCGATGGGGAGCCACTTGGCGGGTGTCCTGCCGGGCGGGGCTTCGGCTTGCTCAAGTGGGGACGGCTGTACGGCCTCGGATTGCATTTGCATACATTGATACTACAAAAGTGCTTGCAAACCCGCAATCTCTCAGGTGGACAAGAACGGCATATCCCATGTGTAAGTCACGTTCCCGCCAAGTCATCGAGGATCGGGCACTCCGGCCGCTGGTCGCCGTGGCAGCAATGCACGAGGTGCGTCAGCGTCTTGCGCATGGCCTGCATCGCGACGATGCGCTGGTCGAGTTCGGCCAGGTGCCGCTGGGCGATGGCCTTGACGTTGGCGCTGGTGCGCCGGCGGTCGTGCCACAGTCCGGCGAGTTCGGCGATCTCGCTGATCGAGAACCCGAGGTCGCGGGCGCGTTTGATGAAGCGCAGGGTGTGGATGTCGGGTTCGCCGTACTGGCGGTAGCCGCTGTCGGTGCGGTCGACGGGAGGCAGCAGGCCGAGTCCCTCGTAGTGCCGCACCATGCGGGCGGATACGCCGGATTGCCGCGCTGCTTCGCCGATCGCCACGCGCATCATGCCGCCCGGTAACCGGCGTTCTCGATCGCCAGGCGGATGTCCTCGCGCGCCTGGTGGGTCAGCACATCGACATGGCCGGTGGGCAGGTCGACGGTGACCTGGGCTTCGGGGTCGACCTGCTTGACGGCTTGCGTGACGCTCTCCGCGCAGTGGGAACAGCTCATGCCGTCGACCTGGAATTTCTGGCTCATGAAGGGGGCTCCTTTTCTGTGTCTGTGGGGATGCCCCCGAGTCTGAACCTGCACGCCCATGCAAGGTTGAGCACATGGGACTTGACCTTGCCATGATGTGAGGCTTTAGTCTTGGCTCATGAACTTGTCGACGGAAGCGGTGCTGGATATTTCGGTGGGCGGGATGACTTGCGCCTCGTGCGTGGGGCGGGTCGAGCGTGCGTTGCGGCAGGTGCCGGGCGTGACCGCGGCCACGGTGAACCTGGCGACTGAGTCGGCCCGCGTGGCGTGGGCCGGGGAGGGGGCGGGCGAGGGGATGGATGCGCGCCTGCGACGTGCGGTGCGTGCGGCCGGGTATGAGCCGCGCGTGGCGGTCGCGGGGCCGGAGCCGGAGATACCGGCCTGGAAAGGCTTCGGGCCAGTGGCGGCCGGGTTGCTGCTGTCGGCGCCGCTGCTTGCGCCGATGCTGCTGGCGCCGCTGGGGCTGGACGTCATGCTGCCGCCGTGGTTGCAACTGTTGCTGGCCGCGCCGGTGCAGTTCTGGCTCGGCGCGCGCTTCTACCGCGCCGGCTGGCTGGCGTTGAAGGCGCGCAGCGGCAACATGGACCTGCTGGTGGCGCTGGGCACGAGCGCGGCTTTCGGGCTGTCGCTCTGGTTGTGGTGGCGGGCCAGCGCGGGCGGGCACGCGGGGCATGCGGCGCCGCATCTCTACTTCGAGGCTTCGGCCGTGGTGATCGCGCTGGTCTTGCTGGGCAAGTGGCTGGAGGCGCGGGCCAAGCGGCAGGCCACGTCGGCGATCCGTTCCCTGCAGCAGCTTCGCCCCGAGGTGGCGCATCTGGTGGGGCCGCGCGGGGAGTCTGACCTGCCGCTGGCCGAGGTCATGCCGGGCGACCGGCTGGCGGTGCGGCCGGGGGAGCGCGTGCCGGCGGACGCGCGGGTGCTGGAGGGCGAATCGGAGGTGGATGAATCGATGCTGACCGGGGAGCCCTTGCCGGTGCCCAAGCGCGTGGGGGATGGGGTGACCGGAGGGTCGGTCAACGGCGCCGGGCGGCTGGTGGTCGAGGTGCGCGCGGTGGGCGCCGAGAGCGTGCTGGCGCGCATCATCCGGCTGGTCGAGGATGCGCAGGCGGCGAAGGCGCCGATCCAGAAGCTGGTCGACAAGGTATCGGCGGTGTTCGTGCCGGTGGTGTTGCTGATCGGCTTGGCGACGCTCCTCGGGTGGCTGCTGGCCGGCGTGGGCATCGAACGGGCGCTGGTCCATGCGGTGACGGTGCTGGTCATCGCCTGCCCGTGTGCGCTGGGCCTGGCGACGCCGGTGGCGGTGATCGCCGGCACTGGCGTTGCGGCGCGGCGCGGCATCCTGGTCAAGGACGCGCAGGCGCTGGAACTGGCGCACCGGGTCGACACGGTGGCTTTCGACAAGACCGGCACGCTCACGCTGGGCACGCCGGAACTCACGGCCTTGCTGCCGGTGGGCGAGGGCGACGAGGCCGGGCTGCTGGGCGTGGCCGCGGCATTGCAAGCTGGCAGCGGGCACCCGCTGGGGCTTGCGGTGCTCGTGGCGGCGCAGCGGCGCGGCCTGCAGGTGGCATCGCCGCGCGATGTGCAGGCGCTGCCGGGGCGTGGCGTGCGCGGCGTGGTGGGGGGTGGCGAATGGGCCATGGCGAGCCTGCGCTGGTGCGAGGAATTGGGCGTGCCGGTCGAGCCGCCGCGCCAGCTGCAGGACGAAGGCGCGACCTTGTCGGCGTTGCTCCAGGTCGATGGGACGCGCATGGTGCTGCGCGCGCTGCTGGCCTTCACCGACCAACCGAAGCCGCACGCCACTGAAGCCATTGCGGCGCTGCGCGCGCGCGGCCTGCGCGTGGTGATGATTTCGGGCGACAACCAGCGGGCGGCGAACGCGATGGCCGCGCGCCTGGGCATCGATGCCGCCGATGTCCATGCCGAGGTGCTGCCGGCCGACAAGGCGGCCGTGGTCGGCGCGTTGAAGCGTGGCGGGCATGTGGTCGCCATGGTCGGCGATGGCGTCAACGATGCACCGGCCCTGGCGGCAGCCGATGTCGGCATCGCCATGGCGCATGCGCAGGGCGGCACCGACGTGGCGATGGAGGCCGCGGGCATCACGCTGATGCGTGGCGACCTGGCGCTGGTGGCCGAGGCGCTGGCGCTTTCGGGGCGCACCGTCGGCAAGATCCGGCAGAACCTGTTCTGGGCCTTTGCCTACAACGCGGCCGGCGTGCCGCTGGCGGCGCTGGGCCTGTTGAGCCCGGTGGTGGCCGGCGCGGCGATGGCGCTCTCCAGCGTCAGCGTGATGGCGAACGCGTTGCTGCTGCGGCGCTGGAAGCCTGCGGACCCGAAGGGCTGAAAAGCGCGCGCTGCCGTATGCTGGCACCCCTGTTCAATCGCCAACGCCGACTGCGCACGAAGATGCGCTGCCGTTGGCCATCCACCGAAGCCCATGCGAATCCTCTTGGTTGAAGACGACAGCGTGCTGCGCGACGTGATGGTGCGCAGCCTGGCCGACGCGGGACACCGCATCGACGTGGCGACCAACGTCGAGGAGGCCGATCATCTCTGGCGCGTGCAGCCCTTCGATGCCGTGCTGCTCGACCTGAACCTGCCCGCCACCGCCAGCCCGACCAGCGGGCTGGCCAGCGGCCTCGGCGCGTTGCGGCAGGCGCGCGGGCGCGGCGACCGCACGCCGGTGCTGGTGCTGACGGCGCGCGACCGCACCGACGAGCGCATCGCCGGGCTGGATGCGGGCGCCGACGACTACCTGGGCAAGCCCTTCGACCTGGCCGAGGTGGAGGCGCGGCTGCGTGCGCTGGTGCGCCGTGCCCAGGGCACCGAGGACATCGTCCTGCTGGGCGAACTGAAGCTCGACCGCAAGGCGCGCCGCTTCTCCAATGCCGATGGCCCGCTCGAACTGCCGGCGCGCGAGTTCGAGGTGCTGTGGGAGCTGATGAGCCCGCCCGGCCGCGCGGTGAGCAAGCGCGCCTTGTCGGACAAGCTGTCGGGCTTTGAAGAAGCGCTGGGCGACAACGCGCTCGAGGCCTTCATCTCGCGGCTGCGCAAGAAGCTGGCGGGAACCGGCGCCGGGATTCGCACGCTGCGCGGCATCGGGTATCTGCTGGAAGCCGAGCCTGGTACGACCTCGCCATCAAAGGCATGACTGCGTTGAATCGCCTTGCCGTGCGACAACACTGCCTGCGGCGCCCCGCCTTGTCTTGCGCCTGATTGCAAAGTCATGAATCCCGTGCCTGAAGCTGATCCGGCGCGGCGGGGCCGGACGGCCCGGTCGCTCACGCGCAGGGTGCTGCGCAATGTGCTGTGGCCGTTGGCGTTGAGTTGGTCGATTGGCACGGGGGTGGCGGGCGGCGTGGCGCATTACCTGACCGGCCAGGCTTTCGACCACGCGATGCTGGACGATGCGCTGGCGATGTCGGCCAACATCCAGCCCGGCGAGCGCGGACCGGAGTTGCGGCTGTCGCCGCGCGAGTTGAACACCTTGCTGTTCGACCAGGTGGAGGAGGTGCATTTCGCGGTGCTGGCCTCCGATGGTTCGCGCATCGCGGGCGAGGCCGGCCTGGTGCCGCTGGCGCCCGAACCCGGCACGCGCTTCCTGTTTTCCGACATCCGCTTCGAAGGCAAGCCCTTTCGGGCCGTGATGCTGAGGCAGGAAGACCCGGCCGGCCACAGCGTGGTGATCGCGCAGACCACGCGCGGGCGCGCCGCGCTGATCGAGCGCCTGCTGCTGTATACGCTGGCGCCGCAACTGCTGCTGCTCGGGATGCTGGCGGTGTGGTTGTGGCGCCGCATCCGGTCCGACCTGCGGCCGCTGGTCGACCTGCAGGAGGCGCTCGACCGGCGCGATGCCGATGACCTCGCGCCGGTGCCGGTGGTGCGCACTTCGCGCGAGGTCGAGGGGCTGGGCGATGCGGTCAATTCGCTGTTCGACCGGCTCGGGCACAGCGTGCAGGCGCAGCGCCAGTTCACGGGCAACGTGGCGCACGAGTTGCGCACGCCGCTGGCAGGCATCCGCGCGCTGGCCGAGTACGGCCTGGCGCACCCGGACCCGGCGGTCTGGCGCGAACAACTCGAGCGCGTGGCCAGCAGCGAGGCGCGCGCCAGCCACATGGTCGACCAGTTGCTGGCGATCGCGCTGGCCGACGAAGCGCATGCGACGCAACAGCGCGCGCCGGTGCGCCTGGCCGGGCTGGTCGAGCAGACGGTGTTGCGCCACTTGGCGCGGGCCGATGCGCGCGGCGTGGACCTGGGCGCGCGTGGCATCGAGGAGGGCGCGAGCGTGGTGGTGCAGTCCAACGCGGCGCTGATCGAAGGCGTGCTCGACAACCTCATCGACAACGCGCTGCGCTATGGCGGACGCACCATCACGGTCGAGCTGGCCGGCACCGTGCTGAGCGTGATCGACGACGGTCCCGGCATTCCGCAGGAGGCGCGGCGCGACCTGATGCAGCGCTGGGCCCAGGGGGCCGCCGGCCAGAAGCTGGGCGAAGGGGCCGGGCTCGGGTTGTCGATCGTTTCGCGCTATGCGGGGTTGCTGGGCGCCGTGCTCACGCTGGAAAGCGATGCGGTCACCGGCGGTTTGCGGGCCAGCGTGGCCTTCCAGGTCCAGTCGGGGTAGTCCTCATCGCCTTGGCGCCGTGGGGCTTCAATCCAGCGTGATCTTCGCGTCGGAGACGACCTTGTTCCAACGCGCCATGTCGCTCTTGACGAGCGCCTGCAATTCGGCCGGCGAGCCGGTGCGGACCACCAGGCCTTGCTTGCCCAGGCTGTCCTTCACCTCGTCGGAATTGAGCACCGCCACGAAGTCGCGATTGAGCCGCTCCACGAGTTCTCGCGGCGTGCGCCCCGGCGCCATGACGGCGAACCATGCGTCGACCCCGTCCATCACGTCGATGCCCTGCTCCCTGAACGTCGGCACCTCCGGCACGAATGCGCTTCGTGCCTGGCCCGTGACCGCCAGCAGGCGCACCTTGCCGGCCTGCGCGTGCGGGCGCATCGAATGCACGCTGGCGAACATCATCTGCACCTGGCCGCCCATCAGGTCGGTGATCGCGCCAGCGATGCCCTTGTACGGGACATGCACGACATCGATGCCGACGTTCGACTTGAGCAATTCCATCGCCAGGTGCTGAGGGGTTCCGTTGCCCGGTGTGGCGTAGTTGAGCTTGCCGGCATTCTTCCGGGCATAGGCGACGAGCGACTTCATGTCGGTCGCCGGGACCGCGGGGTTCACCGCAAGGACGAAGCTCGCCTCGGCGAGCTTTGCCACGGGCGCGAAGTCGCCCACCGGATCGAAGGGCATCTTCTTGTAGATCGCGGGCGTCATCGTGAAGGTGTTGATGGCCATCAGCAACGTGTGTCCGTCCGGGGCTGCATTGGCCACCTGCTGGGCGCCAAGGTTGCCGCTCGCGCCCGGCTTGTTGTCGACGATCACCGGCTGGCCCCAGCGCTGCGACAGCTTCGGCGCGACGATGCGCGCGATGATGTCGCTGCCGCTGCTGGATGTGAACGGCACCACCAGCGTCACCGTCTTGTTGGGGAATGCGGCAGGTTGCGCCTGGACCGCCGCGGCCGACAAGGCGGCAACGAATGCCACGGCCATGCAGGCTGAGAATCCGATGGCCTGTCTCATCCTTGAAATGACTTTGTGCATGCGAGTGTCCATGGGTGATCGAACCGGCTTCATCACGTCTTGCCGATGCGTGACAGGCGCATCAGCTTGAGCGCGTTGCCGAGGTAGAGCTTCTCCTGGTCCGCTTCGCTCAAGCCAAGGTCCTCGATGGACCGGATGCCTTCGCGGATGAACATCGGACCGCCTTCGGGATCGAACGGGCAGTCCGATGCGAACACGACGTGGTCGACGCCGAAGAAGTCGATGCCGCAGCGCAATGCCGAGCGCGAGCCGCCGAGCACCGTGTCGCCGTAGAACATCTTGAAGTATTCGATGGGCGCCTTCGACAGGCGCTTGAGCACGTCGGCTTCGCTGCCGTCCACGCTGCGACTGCCGAGCTGCGCCCACAGCGACTCTGCGCGTCCTGCGAAGTAAGGCAGCATGCCGCCGCAATGGTGCGTGATGATGCGCAGCTTCGGCAGCTTCTCGAGCAGGCCCGAGAACACCATGCGCGACATGGCCACGGAGGTTTCGAAGGGCCAGCCGAGGACTTGCCAGATCTCGTACTTGGAGCGTTCCTCGCCCTTGTAGTCGGACGTGGTGCCCGGGCGGAACGGATGCATCCAGATCGGCAGGTCGTGCGTGTTGGCCATGCGCTCGAAGATCGGGAAGAACTCCGGGTCGTCGAGAGGGCGGCCGTTCACGTTCGTGATGATCTGCACGCCGCGCGCGCCGAGCTCGTTGATCGCGCGGTCCATTTCCTTCAGCGCTTCGGGCACGTTGTTCATCGGCAGCGATGCGACGAAGACGGGGAACTGGTCCGGCCAGCGCTTGCAGATCTCGGCCATGCCGTCGTTGGCGACACGGGCGAATTCAGGCGATTGGTCCGGACCGCCGAGGTACTCGGGCGCAGGTGCGCTCAGGGTCAGCACCTGCACGACGTCGGGGAACTTCTCCACCAGCATCTTCGCGCGGGCCTCCAGGTCCCACAGCATGGGCAGTCCGGCCATGCGCTTGACGAGACCGGCGTCCTTCGCGTGTGCCTTGACCAGTTCGAAGTACTTCGGAGGCAGCACGTGGTTGTAGATGTCGATCTTCCTCATGGGAGGACCCTGTCGACACGCTTGCCGGCGAACAGCTGGCGAAATTGGCGGAGCTTCGCCGTCACTGCTTCTGTCATCTCTTGTCTCCTTCGAATGGGTTCGGTGCTTGGCGACACGATCCTGGTCACCGCCGCGGATGCTATGCGCGCTCGAATGAGGGCAAAAGATGCGAAAGCTGCTGGACCGATACCTGGAATGAATCGCTCGCGCCGTTCAGGCGAAGCGGGGAGCGCAGGTGCGCGCCGGGCGGCCCGCCTGTCCTCGCCCTGGGCTTGGCGAAGCTTTAGCGGGCCGCGCTGCCCGGGTCGAAGTCGTCGTCGAGCGCGAAGTCGCCGCGCTCGAAGGCGGCGATCACCAGCTTGGCTTCGGCGACATGCGACGCCGCCACGCGCAGCTTGGCGCCACCGACGGCCACGCTCCAGAGCGGGTTGGCCTGCACCAGGTTGTCGTCGGCCACGACGGCCGGCACGCGCGCCGCATTGAGGCAGGCGCACAGCATGTGGGCATCGGTGGGCGTGAGGTCTTGCGCGACGGTGACCATGTCGCCGAGGTAGGGGTCGGTGGCGTCGTTCATGGTCGTGGTGCGGGCAGTGGTTCAGCCTTGCGAGCGGCGCAAGGCACGCACCGGGAACCGCGGCGCGGAGGCGTCGATGGCGCCGGGTGCGCTGCGCAAGTCCTTGTCGATGAAGTCGCGCGCGATGTCGTCGACGTCGCCATCGACCGGACTCGGGAAGTTCATGCGGTACTTGAGCAACCGGCCCTGCAGGCCGGTCATGAAGGTGCGCGATTCCAGCGGCCGGCCCTGGCTGCGGAACTGGTAACTCACCGTGCGGAAGTCGAGGCCGCCGATGCGTGTGTCGCGCGTGGGGCCGATCTTGAGTTCGGTGTACTGGCCGGACCGCGCGAGCTGGCGGACCTCGTTGATGGTGCTGCGGAAATGCGCGTCGAAGGCCGGGTCGGAAACGCCCGTGGCCCAGTCGTTGCGGCCCAGGCCGTAGTGGTAGACGTCGATCCAGCCGACGGCGCTTTCATAGCGCTGCCTGCTGCCGAGGCCGGGACGGTTCGGCTCGAAGTCGTGCGCGCCGGCCAGCTGCCATGCGACGCCGGGCGCCGGCCGGATGGTGGGCACGGGCGCGGTGGTGGCCGCGGTCGGCGTGGTGGTCGCGCAGCCGGCCAGCCAGGTGGCGATGGACATCGCGGCGGCGAGCGACATGAGTTGGCTGGTCAATGCTGGATCTCCCCCTGTGATTGTCGTCATGCAGCGATCTTGACCTCTCCTTCGATTTCCACCGGCAGGTCGAAGGGCAACTCTGCCATGCCCACCGCGCTGCGCGCATGCGCACCGACCTCCGGACCGAAGAGTTCCAGGATCAGGTCAGAAAAGCCGTTGATGACGCTGGGCTGCTGGTTGAAGCCCGGCGCCGAGTTCACCATGCCGAAGACGCGCACCCAGGCGCTGATGCGGTCGAGGTCGCCCAGCGCGCGCTGCAGGCTGCCCAGGATGGCCAAGGCCGTGAGCCGCGCTGCCGTGCGGCCCTGCGCCAGCGTGAGCGCCCCGCCGACCTTGCCGAGCGGACGCGCGATGGCGCCGTCGTTGTCTTGCGGGCCGTGGCCCGAGATGATCGCGCGGCGGCCGACCAGCCGCACCGCCCGGAACGGCAGCACCACGCCGGGCGGCGGCTTGACCGGCGGCGGCAGTACCAGCCCGAGGGCTGCGAGGCGTTGTTCGACAAGTGCCACTGGCGTCTCCTTGCGGGGGGTGGGTGCCATGCTGACTGCACACTGAACCAAAGTCCAGTCCCCGGCAAGCGCGTGGGGGCGTAGCGTGCGCCGGTGACTGATCCGGAACCGCTCATTGCCGTGGTGGACGACGAATCGCCCGTGCGCGTCATGCTCGGGCGGGTGCTGCGGCTGGCCGATTACCGCGTCGGCGAATACGCCTGCGGCGAAGACTTCCTGGCCTCGCTGGATGGCGCGCAGCTGCCGCTCTGCGCCATCGTGGACCTGCACATGCCGGGCCTGTCGGGCTTCGAGGTGCAGTCGCGCATCCGCGCCGCGACGCTGAAGGTGCCGGTGGTCTTCATCACCGCGAGCGACGATCCGGGGCTGGATCGCTCGGCGCTCGCGCTCGGCGGAAGGGGCCTGCTGCGCAAGCCGTTTTCCAGCGATCAACTGTTCGAGGCGATCGTCAGCGCGGTCGGCCAGCGCGACAACGGGAACGCCGGTGACAAGGACGGCAATGACAGCACTTAACCAAAGGCCAGTTCCGCACGCGGAGCCAAGCGACTAAAACCATCGCCTGATTCGCACGCCTGAAGGAGTTCGCGATGGCCAGTGCAGGAGCAAGCGCATGATCGAGCCCGCGGAGAGCCCGGCGCCCGGCCCCACGTCCACGGAGATGGCCGAGCACCGCACGGCGTTGGCCGATGCGCGCTCGCACCTGGCCAACGAGCGCACGCACCTGGCCTACCTGCGCACTGCGCTGTCGATGATGAGCTTCGGCATCACCATCAACCGTTTCGCCATCTACCTGCTGCAGGGCCAGAACGCGGAGAAGCTGCTGGAGCACCCGCACTTCGCGATGCGCGACGTGGCCACTGTCGGGCTCGGCATGGTGATCGTGGGCATGGTGCTGTTGCTGTGGTCGCTGCTGCGCTATCGCAAGACCTACAAGCAGATCGTGGAGCAGCGCTTCGAGCCCAGTTCCACGTCGGTGAGCCTGCTGACGCTTGCGGTGGTCGCCATGGGCGCGGTCAGCGCGATCTGGCTGCTGTTGAACTGAAAATGAAACCCACCCCCGCAGCGCCTCCGGCGCCCGGGCGGCCGCCAGAGGCGGCTGCTCTTGCGGGCCGTCCAAGCCTGCGCAGGCAGGCTTGGAGCCGCGGCCCTCAGCCCCTCGAGGGGGCGCACCCAGCGGCCCGGCAAAGCCGGATCCGCGGGTGCCCACGAACAGGCATTGCTCACCCGGATTTCATACGTCGCCGGTCACGCGATAGCGTGGTGGAAAACTGAGCAGACTTGTTGCGCATTCCATGGACGGCGGCTAGGGTGAGGTGCCCATTTCCTGGCGCCATTCCATGAAGTCCCTCGCGTCCCGCTTCGCCGCATTGCTTGCGCTGTTCCTGGTCTTCGCGGCCTTTGGTGCCGGCGCGCAGACGCATCCGCAGAACCCGGCGGTCGAGGCGCCGCTCAACGTGGCGAACCGCCAGGTGTTCGTGTTTCGCGCGCCGATGTTCGGGCTCACGGCGACGCAGCGCGCGGCCCGCGCGGCGGAGCGCATCGCGGCGGTACCGACGGCGCGCCTGCGCGAGCCCGTGAAGGTCGCGGAAATCAAGCAGGACGGTATGGACGGCTATGTCATCACGCAGGAAGGCGCCACCATGTTCGCGGTGTTTGCGTCCGACCTGGAGCCGGGCGACCCGCCGCTGCGGCAAGTGGCCACCGAAGCGGGCAACCGGCTCCAGGCGGCATTGCAGGTGCGGTGGGAACAGGGCGGCGCGCGCCGGATCGCGCTGGCGGTCGCATGGACGGTGCTGGCCAGTGTGATCCTCGTGGCCGTCTTCATCGCGTTGCGCCGCGGCGCGCGCGAGGTCGAGGCCTGGACCGAAGGCATGCGCGCGCGTGCCGCCAGCCGTTCGATGTTCGATTGGCGCCGCATGGTGTTCCAGGTGCTGATGCACATCGTGCAGTGGGTGCGCTATGGCCTGGTGCTGGTGGCGCTGTACCTGTGGCTGGCCTTCGTGCTCACGCGCTTCCCCTACACGCAGCCCTGGGGCGCCACGCTGGGCGATTCGCTGGCGGCGCTGGTGGAGCGGGTGATGCTGGCCGTGCTGTACGCGCTGCCCGACGTGGCCATGATCGGTGTCATCTTCCTGCTCGCCCGCATCCTGGTGAAGGTGCTGCATGCGTTGTTCGAAGGTGCGCGCGCCAGCGGCGCGTCGCTGGGCGCATTGCAGCCCGACACCATCGGCGCCACCAAGCGACTGAGTTCCGCGATGGTCTGGCTGTTCGCGCTGGTGGTTGCCTATCCGTTCATCCCGGGCTCGGACTCCGATGCGTTCAAGGGACTCAGCGTGTTGTTCGGCGTGCTGATCACGCTGGGTTCATCCGGAGTCGTGTCTCAGGTCATGGCCGGCTTCGTGCTGGTGTACTCGCGTGCGCTGCGGCCCGGCGACCAGGTGCAGATCGGCGACTCGGAGGGGCAGGTGCTCAGTCTTGGCGTGTTCTCGACCAAGCTGCGCAATCGCCTGGAGCAGGAGATCACCTTGCCCAATGCCGTGGTGGTGGCGGCGCGCGTGGTGAACTACAACCACACGGGCAAGCCTGCGGAGATGTCGATCTCGACCACGGTGACGATCGGCTACGACACGCCCTGGCGCCAGGTGCACGCCATGCTGGCGATGGCCTGCGCGCGCACATCGAACCTGCTGCATCAGCCCGCCCCGGTGGTGCGGCAGTTGCGATTGCAGGACTGGTACATCGAGTTCGAACTGAACGTCTTCATGCGGCCCGACGCGCTGAAGTACGACGTGCTCCACGAACTGCACAGCCACATCGTCGATGTCTTCAACGAGTACGGCGTGCAGATCATGTCGCCCAACTATGTGCTGCAACCGGCCGAACCGGTGCTGGTGCCGAAGGAGAAGTGGCGCCAGCCGCCTGCGGATTGATGGATGGCACGGATGGTAGCCACCCAGGCAAAAGGCGCTGCCCATCGGCAGCGCCTTTCGCATCGCTCATCGAACGGGCCAGCGCCCGTATCGATGACCGGTCAGGCCATCAGGCCAGTGCCGGGTAGTCGATGTAGCCCTTGGCGCCGCCGCCGTACATCGTGGCCTTGTCCAGCGCGTTCAGCGGCGCGTTCTCGCGCAGGCGACGCACCAGGTCGGGGTTGGAGATGAAGGGCTTGCCGAAGGCGACGAGGTCGTCGCCTTCCTTCACGGCGGTCTCGGCCAGCGGCTTGTCGTAGCCGTTGTTGACCATCCATGCGCCCTTGCCGCCGGCCGCGCGATACGCGGACTTCAGCGCTTCGTAGTCGAAGGGGCGGTCCTCGATTTCACGCGGGCCGCCGGTGGCGCCTTCGATGACGTGGATGTAGGCCAGGCCGAGCGGGGCCAGTTGCTTCACCACGTAGTCGAACAGCGGCTGCGGGTTGTCGTCGCGCACGTCGTTGGCGGGCGTGACGGGCGAGAGGCGAATGCCGACCTTGCCGCCGCCGATGGCATCGACGATGGCGCGCGTCACTTCGAGCAGCAGGCGGGCGCGGTTCTCGATGCTGCCGCCGTAGTCGTCGGTGCGCTGGTTGCTGCCGGTCTTGAGGAACTGGTCGAGCAGGTAGCCATTGGCGCCATGGATCTCGACGCCGTCGAAGCCGGCCGTCTCCACTGCGTTGCGTGCGGCGGCCGCGTAGGTGTGGACGATGCCGGGCAGTTCCTCGGCCTTCAGCGCGCGGGGCTCGGAGGTCTCGACGAAGGTGGGCACGTCGTCCTTGATGAGCACGGTCTTGGTCTTGGCCGTGATGGCCGAAGGCGCGACCGGCTTGCCGCCGTCGGGTTGCAGCTCGGTGTGCGAGACGCGGCCGACGTGCCACAGCTGCACGACGATCTTGCCGCCCTTGGCATGCACGGCGTCGGTGACGTGCTTCCACGCGTCGAGTTGCTCGGTGCCGTAGAGGCCCGGCACATCGGCGTAGCCCTGGGCCTGGTGGCTGATGGCGGTGGCTTCGGTGATGAGCAGGCCGGCGCTGGCACGCTGGGCGTAGTAGGTGGCGGTGATGTCGCGCGGCACGGCGTTGGGCGAGCGGTTGCGCGTGAGCGGCGCCATGACGATGCGGTTGGCAAGTTGCAGGTCGCCGGCCTGGACGGGGTCGAAAAGCGTGGTCATTGTTCTGGGTTCCAGTTGCCAGTAGGGGGCGCGAGCGTACGGCGGCGCGCTCATCCCTGCTGGGGTGGGGTTGTCGGTTTTGGTGGTAGCCGTCCGATGGATCACGGAATCCGGATCGGGGCTGTCCATCCGATACATGCGTCCACCAGCGCGCATTTCAATGATTCGGTGGACCGGGGAAGTAGCGAATGCGCAATCGCCGCCCATTGCCGCAGAATGGTCCGTTCGCCCGATGACCACCTCCCCGCCCGCCGTCTCCACGCCCTCCGCCATGACGGCCGGGCGCGCGCTATGGGTGGCGCTTGCGCTGTCGATGGGGGCGGCGGTGTCCCTCGGCCTGGCGCGTTTCTCCTACGGCTTGCTGCTGCCGCCGATGCGGGCCGACCTCGGCTGGAGCTATGCGCTGGCGGGCGGCATGAACACGGCCAACGCGGTGGGCTACCTTGTCGGCGCGCTGGTGACGCCAGCGTTGATGCGGCGGCGTGGCGCGATGTGGGTGCTGATCGTGGGGGCGGTGCTGGCGACGTTGTTCATGACGGGCAGCGGCTTCGTGACCTCGGCGCCGGCCTTGCTGTTGCAGCGCTTGCTGGCGGGGCTGGCGAGTGCCTGGGTGTTCGTGGCGGGGGGCTTGCTGGCCGCGCGGCTGGGCGCGGCGCAGCCTTCGCGCAGCAGCTTCCTGCTGGGGCTCTACTACGGCGGCACGGGCTTCGGCATCCTGCTGTCGGCCCTGGTCGTGCCGGCCGTGTTGCAGGCGGCTGCGGGCGTCGCACACGGATGGGCGTGGGCATGGTGGGCGCTGGCTCTGGCGAGCGCCCTGGGCACCGTATGGCTGGCCTGGGCGGTGCATGCGATGACCGGGCAGGGCCTGGGCGTTGCGGCTGCCGTGGCGGGCAGTGGTGCACAGCAGGCATCGGAACCCGTGGCCTTGCATCGGTTCGGCTGGGCGCTGGGCGGCTACACGCTCTTCGGCGCGGGCTACATCGGCTATATGACTTTCATCATTGCCTTGCTGCGCGAGCAGGGCGCGAGCGCGGGCTTCGTCACGCTGTTCTATTCGCTGCTGGGGCTGGCCTGCGTGGCGTCGTCGCGGCTGTGGGCGGGCCTGCTGGACCGTTTCCATGGCGGGCAGCCGCAGGCGCTGCTGAACATGCTGCTCGGCGTGGCGACCTTGCTGCCGGTGCTGAGCCCGTCGCTGCCGGTGGCGCTGGTGTCGGGCGTGATGTTCGGCGCGGTGTTCCTGTCGGTGGTGGCATCGACCACCGCGCTGGTGCGGCACAACCTGCCGCAGGTCGATTGGGCGCGCGGCATCAGCGCGTTCACGATCGCCTTCGCACTGGGGCAGATCGTGGGGCCGACGGTGACCGGATGGATCTCCGATGGCGCTGGCGGCCTGGCGCACGGGCTGATCGTGTCGGCCGGCACGCTGTGGCTGGGCGCGGCGCTGGCCTCGCGCCAGCGCACGCTTCATCAATGAAATGAAACCCACCCCCGAATGCGCCTGCGGCTCCGCGGCGGCCGCCGGAGCCTGCTCTTGCGGGGACGCCCAAGCCTGCGCAGGCAGTCTTTGAGCTGCGGCCCTCAGCCCCTCCAAGGGGCCGGGCCCAGCGGCCCGGCAAGGTCGGTTCCGCGAGTGCCCACGAACAGGCAATGCAAAGCTGTATGAACTACTTCAGCAGGCCTTCCGCCTTCATTGCTTCCTGCACCGCCGGGCGCGCGCCGACGCGGGCGTGCCATGCCGTCAGGTTCGGAAAGCCGCTGATGTCGACGCCGGTCGGCTTGGTCCAGTTGGTGACGGTGAACAGGTAGCCGTCGGCCACGCTGAAGGTGTCGCCCATCAGGTACTGCTTGCCGGCGAGCTGGCTGTCGAGCCAGGTGTAGCGGCTCTTGAGCTTGTCCTTGGAGATGACCTTGTATTCCTCCGGCGTGGCCGGGTTGAACAGCGGGCTGAAGGTCTTGTGGATCTCGGTGCCGATGAAGGTCAGCCATTCCTGCAGGCGGTAGCGGCCCATCGTGCCGGCGGCGGGCGCGAGGTTCTTGGCGGGCGCCTGGTCGGCGATGTACTGGACGATCGCGGGGCCTTCGCGCAGGCGCGTGCCGTCGTCGAGTTCCAGCATCGGCACGTAGCCGAGCGGGTTGATGCCGTAGTAGTCGGTGCCATCCTGCAGCTTGTGGCTCTTGGTGCTGGCCATGACCGGCTCGAAGGCAAGGCCGGCTTCGTGCAGCGCGATGTGGGGAGAGAGCGAGCAGGCGCCAGGCGAGTAGTACAGCTTCATTGAATTGCTCCTTTTTAGGTTGGACTGGGAGAGGCGACGGCCATCCTAGCGGGTTTGCCGCACGGGCTTGTCCTACGGGCCTTCGCGGGCGCGGCTGTCCTGGGGTGAGCGCACGCAAACCTACGCTCCATGTACCGCGGACGTTCGTGCCGCCACAAGGAGATGGGTCATGTTGAAGTACGCCATTGTTTTCGCGATCATTTCGCTCGTCGCCGGGGCATTCGGATTCACCGGCGTTGCGGCGGGCGCCGCCGGTATTGCCAAGGTGCTGTTCGGCCTGTTCCTCATCCTCGCGGTGGTGTTCCTTGTGCTTGCCGCACTGGGCGTCGGCGCGGCCAAGAAAGCGCTGCGCTGAATGCACTACTCGAACATTGAAACCGTCCTCGCCTATGAGGTGACCGGCCCCTCGCACATGCTGCTCAATATCGAGGCCGCACGATGCAGCGGCCAGTCGGTGCTGAGCGAGGAACTGGTGGTGGAGCCACCGTTGAAGCTGAATGCCTTCTGCGACGAGGGGAGTGGCAACCGGTTCATACGTTTCGACGTGGACCCCGGGCCGCTCACGATCCGCTATCGCGCCGTGGTGCAGCGTTCTCCGGTGATATTGCCCGAGCAGCTGGGCGAGGTGCCGGTCAACGAAGTGCCCGACGCGGTGCTGCACTACCTGATGCCGACGCGTTATTGCGAATCGGACCTGATGTCGCGCGCAGCCCAGCAACTGTTCGGCCACTTGCCGCCGGGCATCGGTCGGGTGCAGGCGGTGGTCGACTGGATCCACGAAAGCATCACCTATGAGCCGGGCACGAGCACGTCGACCACGACGGCGCAGGAAGTCTTCGTGCAGCGTGCGGGGGTGTGCCGCGACTTTGCGCACCTGGGCATCACGCTGTGCCGGGCGCTGAACATCCCGGCCCGGCTGGTGGTCGGCTATGTCTTTTTCGACGAACCGCCGCAGGATTTCCATGCCGTGTTCGAGGCTTGGCTGGGTGGGCGCTGGGTGCTGTTCGACGCGACCCGGATGGCGCCGGTGGACCGGCTTGTGCGCGTGGGGACCGGTCGCGATGCGAAGGACGTCGCCTTCTGCACCATCTTCGGCCCCGTGGGCATGACCGACAAGAAAATCATCGTTCGCGAGTACCAAGACGAGAGCGCGCCGCCGCTGCGTGAGCCGGCGCCGACGGGTGAACTGGTGGGCATCGAGAAGCCGGTGGCGGTGATGCCACGCACCGACGGGTCCGATGCAGCGGCGCATTCGCTGGAGACGACGGGCTGAGCAGACCCCTCGCCTGCGTTCCTGACTTTTTCGAGGCCGGGGGGCTTGTCCGGTCTTGCTCCTCGGAGAGCCCGGTGGAGGTGCACATCGGCTTGGAATCGAGGGGTCGGGTCGAGGGCGCTTGTCTCGTCCCTGCTGCGCACGTCCCCCAGCGAGATGCCGCGCTTGCTGCGATTGGTCCACTTCGGGCATCGGCTTGATCGTTCGCTCGGCAGCAAAGTTCTCCGTCACGCTATCAAATTGATAGCGTTTGAGGCGCGCCTGAAGCGCATCGGGACACGCTTCCATTCGCGCCGACAGCGGCGGGCCGCTTGACCACGCGAGAGGCAGAAGACGGGGTGCCCGACTAAAATTGATGCCCCGTTCTGCCGCGCCCCTCCTGTGCGCCTGCTCCCATGCTCTACCCTGAAGAATTCGATGTGATCGTCGTTGGCGGCGGCCATGCCGGTACCGAGGCCGCCTTGGCCGCGGCCCGCATGGGCGCAAAGACGCTGCTGCTCAGCCACAACATCGAGACGCTGGGGCAGATGAGCTGCAACCCGTCGATCGGTGGGATCGGCAAGGGGCACCTGGTCAAGGAAGTGGATGCGCTCGGCGGCGCGATGGCCATCGCGACGGACGAGTCGGGCATCCAGTTCCGCATCCTCAATTCGAGCAAGGGGCCAGCCGTGCGCGCGACCCGGGCGCAGGCCGACCGTGTCCTGTACAAGGCTGCGATCCGTCGCCGCCTGGAGAACCAGCCGAACCTGTCGTTGTTCCAGCAGGCGGTCGACGACCTGATGGTGGAGGGCGATCGCGTGGTCGGCGCCGTGACGCAGGTCGGCATCGCCTTCCGCGCGCGCACGGTGGTGCTGACGGCTGGCACATTCCTCGACGGCCGCATTCACGTCGGCCTCGACAACTACCAGGCCGGCCGCGCGGGCGACCCGCCAGCGATCAGTCTCTCGGCACGGCTCAAGGAACTGAAGCTGCCCCAAGGCCGCCTCAAGACCGGCACGCCGCCGCGACTCGATGGCCGCAGCATCGACTTTTCCAAGTGCACCGAGCAACCCGGAGACGGCATGCCCGGCGGCACGACGACTGCGCTGCCGGTGTTCAGCTTCATGGGCAGCATCGACATGCATCCGCAGCAGATGCCGTGCTGGATCACCCACACCAACGAGCGCACGCACGAGATCATCCGGTCCGGTTTCGATCGCAGCCCGATGTTCACCGGCAAGATCGACGGCGTCGGGCCGCGCTACTGCCCGAGCGTGGAAGACAAGATCAATCGCTTCGCCGACAAGGAAAGCCACCAGATCTTCCTGGAACCCGAAGGGCTCACGACCAACGAGTACTACCCGAACGGGATTTCCACTAGCCTGCCCTTCGACGTGCAGTACAAGCTGGTGCGTTCCATGGCCGGTCTGGAGAACGCGCACATCCTGCGCCCCGGCTATGCGATCGAGTACGACTACTTCGATCCGCGCGCGCTCAAGTCCAGCTTCGAGACGCGGGCGATCCAGGGCCTGTTCTTTGCGGGGCAGATCAACGGAACGACCGGGTACGAGGAAGCGGCGGCGCAGGGCTTGTTCGCCGGCATCAATGCTGCACTGCAATGTCGGGGCGAAGAGACCTGGTTACCACGTCGGGATCAGGCCTATTTGGGCGTGCTGGTCGATGACCTCATCACCAAGGGCGTGACGGAGCCTTACCGGATGTTCACGAGCCGCGCCGAATTCCGGCTGCAACTTCGCGAGGACAACGCCGACATGCGGTTGACCGAGGAAGGGCGGAAGTTGGGCCTGGTGGACGACGCGCGCTGGGATGCCTTCTCGCGCAAGCGCGACGCTGTTTCACGTGAAACACAGCGGCTGAAGTCGATCTGGGTGAACCCGCGCAACTTGCCTGCCACTGAATCCGAGCGGGTCCTCGGCAAGGCCATCGAGCATGAGTACAACCTGGCGGACCTGTTGCGTCGGCCGGATGTGAGCTACCAGTCGCTGATGTCGCTGGACGGCGGAAAGTACGCAGCGGAGGAGGGCGCGACCCTGGGCGCGACCGAAATCGAACAGATCGAGATCGCCGCCAAGTACTCGGGCTACATCGACCGCCAGCACGACGAGGTGCAACGCGCAGCGCATTTCGAGAATCTGAAGATGCCCGCCGACTTCGATTACAGCCAGGTCACCGCATTGAGTTTCGAGGCCCGGCAGATCCTCGGGAAGCATAGGCCTGAAACCCTGGGGCTGGCGTCACGCATCTCCGGCATCACACCCGCAGCCATTTCCTTGCTGATGATCCATCTGCGCAAGGGCGGCCATCGCGCCTTCACGACAGCCGCTGCCGAGATCGCGGAATGACGCAGGTCGCCGCATTGCACGCGGGTGCCGCCGCGTTGGGACTGACGTTGACCGAGCGGCAATCAGAGCGCCTGCTGGCCTACGCCGCGCTGATCTTGAAATGGAACAAGGTCTACAACCTCACGGCCTTGCGCGATCCCGCGCTGGTGCTGTCGCACCACCTACTGGACAGCATGGCGGTGATCGAGCCGCTCCGGCGCGAGCGACCCACCAAGGGAAACCTGCTCGACGTTGGCGCGGGTGCCGGCCTGCCCGGCGCGGTCATTGCGATCCTGCGGGACGACATCGATGTGAGCTGCCTCGATGCCGTGGCCAAGAAGGCCGCCTTTGTGCAGCAAGTGGCCGCCGAACTGAAGTTGCCCAATCTGCACGGCGTCCATGCGCGGGTCGAATCGCTGGAAGGGCAGTACGACATCGTGAGCTCCCGCGCCTTCGCCTCACTGCCGGATTTCTTCAATGGCTCTGTGCAACTGCTCGCCCCCGGCGCACGCTGGATGGCCATGAAGGGCAAGGTGCCGACCGACGAACTGGCTGCCTTGCCTCCGGGTGTGGATGTGTTTCACGTGGAACATTTGACTGTTCCGGGCTTGGACGCAGAACGCTGCATCGTCTGGGCACGCGAGAAAGCAACAGTTGTCGACTGATTTTTGACGGGAAGCGCCTCGGGTTGGGCGTGTGCGCGGCCGCTGCGGCATCACCCTTGCGTACACTCGACGCTTTCATCCCCCAGGCAGATTTCCCATGTTCGGCATTGCTGATTACGGCGCGTTCGTCGCGGCCATTGTTTTGTTTCTCGCCATCCCCGGACCGGGCAATCTGGCACTGATCACGTCCACCAGCAAGGGCGGCATCCGTGGCGGCATGGCGGCTACCTTCGGCTTGATCGCGGGTGACCAAGTGCTGATGTGGGCCGCGGTAGCCGGCATCGCGGCCCTGTTGACTGCTTACCCCACCGTTTTTCACGCCGTCCAATGGCTCGGCGCTGCCTATCTGGCCTGGCTGGGCGCCAAAATGCTGCTGGCCAAGCCCGGCGCTGCCCCGATCCTGAACATCCGTCCACGCCAGTACTTCAGCCAGGCGTTCACCATCACGCTGCTGAACCCGAAGGCGATCGTCTTCTACATGGCGTTCTTCCCGCTTTTCATCGACCCGGCCAAGCATCAAGGCATGCTGACCTTCGGCGTCATGGCCTTGACGGTCGCCGGTCTGACTTTCATCTACGGCCTCGGCGCTGTCTTGCTGACGCACTTTTTCGCTGAACGGCTGCGCGCCAATCCGCGCGTCTCTTCGAAGCTCCAAAAGCTGGCCGGCATTTTCCTGATCGGCTTCGGCGTCAAGCTCGCCGCTTCCAGCTGATGACGCAAAACCTTCAGCGACAGGCAACCTGCCGCATCTGTTCCCCTGCATGCCGGACGCCGAGTCACCAGACCGGCGAGCCCGCCACAGCAGAATCCATGATCCCTCGCGACCCCACGCAACACGGCCCCACCACCGAGCCGGGAAGAGAACACTGATGGCCCGCATCTTCTGCATCGCCAACCAGAAAGGCGGCGTCGGCAAGACGACCACCACGGTCAATCTTGCCGCCGGCCTGGCCAAGGTCGGCCAGCGCGTCCTCATGATCGACCTCGACCCGCAGGGCAATGCGACCATGGGTTCGGGCATCGACAAGCGCCAGCTCGAACTCACCGTCTACGACGTGCTGCTCGAATCCGCGACCGTGGCCGAGGCCCGCATCACCGCCGACAAGTGCGGCTACGACGTCCTCGGCGCCAACCGTGAATTGGCCGGCGCCGAAGTGGAAATGGTCGCCATCGATCGCCGGGAAAAGCGCCTGCGCACCGCGCTCGCCGCCGTCGGCGCCGAGTACGACTTCATCCTGATCGACTGCCCGCCCAGCCTGAGCCTGCTCACGCTCAACGGCCTGTGCGCCGCGCACGGCGTGATCGTGCCGATGCAGTGCGAGTATTTCGCGCTCGAAGGCCTGACCGACCTGGTCAACACCATCAAGCAGGTGCATGCCAACCTCAACAAGAACCTGCAGATCATCGGCCTGCTGCGCGTGATGTTCGACCCGCGCATCACGCTGCAGCAGCAGGTGGCCGAACAACTGAAGTCGCACTTCGGCAACAAGGTGTTCGACACCGTGATCCCGCGCAACGTCCGCTTGGCCGAGGCGCCCAGCTACGGCTTGCCCGGCGTGGTGTTCGATCCGTCGGCCAAGGGCAGCCAGGCCTTCCTGGCGTTCGCGCAGGAGCTGGTGGTCAAGATGCCGGGCGCCAGTGCCAGCGCCAACGTCGGTGCCACCGCCTCCGCGCCGGCGCCAGTGGTTGCGCCGCAGCAATCGGTAGCCCCACCGGCGGCCACGGAAACTCCCGCACCGAACGACGTCCAGTGACCCGGCCCGTCCTCCCGGCTTTGTCTCGAGCCGCATGGCGGCCCCGTGGCGGTCAGCCCCCGGCGACGAGGGACGCCCTGTTCGCCACTGGCCACGTCCGCTATCAATTTCATAGCAAATGACCACTTCCTCGATCTGGCTGTTGCCCGGCTGGCAGAACAGCGACGCACCCCACTGGCAAAGCCGCTGGGAGGCCATGCATGGCGATCACCGTGTCGAGCAGCACGACTGGATGTGCCCGCTGCGCGGCGACTGGCAAGTCCGGCTTGAAGAAGAATTGCTGGCCGCCCCGGCGCCGGTCACGCTGGTCGCCCACAGCCTGGGCTGCATTCTCGTCGCCGCGTGGGCCTCGCACTCGCGCAACACGGCCAGGGTGCGCGCTGCATTGCTGGTCGCACCCGGCGACCTGGAGCGCGACGATCTGCGCCAGATGATCCCGGGTTGGGCGCCCATCGTGCGCCAACCGCTGCCATTCCCGTCGATCCTGATCGCAGCCAACGACGACCCGTACTGCGCGCAAGACCGCTCGCGCCAGATGGCGGCCGACTGGGGCGCGCGCTTCGTCGACGCCGGGCCGGGAGGCCACCTCAACGGTGAATCCGGCCTGGGCGACTGGCCCGAAGGCCGCAAGCTGCTCAACGAATTGCTTGAAAAAGAAGGAATGAAATGACCCGCCCCTGCGTGCATCGCCTCGTGCATCTGCCCTCCTGGCCAAAGGTGGCCTGACATGGTCACCAAGAAACCCAAGGGCCTCGGCCGCGGTCTTGAAGCACTGCTCGGCCCGACGGCCAGCGAATCCGGCGAGCCCCAGCCCGAAGGCGGCGCCGCGCAGAACCCCAGCACGCTCCTGCTCGACCAGATGGTCCCGGGCGTCTACCAGCCGCGCACGCGCATGGACGAAGGCGCGCTGTACGAGTTGGCCGAGAGCATCAAGGCCCAGGGCATCATGCAGCCGATCCTGGTGCGCCGGCTCGACGCAGCGTCGGCGGCGGCCAAGAGCGCCGAATACGAAATCATCGCCGGCGAGCGCCGCTACCGCGCGGCCCGTCTCGCCGGCCTGGACAGCGTCCCGGTGCTGGTGCGCGACGTGCCAAACGAATCGGCCGCCGCGATGTCGCTCATCGAGAACATCCAGCGCGAAGACCTGAACCCGCTGGAAGAGGCGCAGGGCCTGCAGCGCCTGGTCTCCGAATTCGGCCTGACCCACGAACTCGCCGCCCAGGCCGTCGGCCGGTCGCGCAGCGCCGCCAGCAACCTGCTGCGCCTGCTCAACCTGGCCGAGCCGGCGCAGGCCATGCTGATGGCCGGTGACATCGACATGGGCCATGCCCGCGCGCTGCTGTCGCTCGACAAGGCCATGCAGATCACCGCGGCCAGCCAGATCGCCGCGCGCAAGCTGTCGGTGCGCGAGGCCGAGGCGCTGGTGAAGAAGCTCGGCGCCGACTTCAGCCTGTCCTCGCCGCGCGCCCGGAACCACGAGGAAAAGTCGCGCGACCTGCTGCGCGTCGAGGAAGAACTGGCCGACCTGCTGATGGCCGAGATCGAGGTCCGCATCAAGAAGAAGAGCAAGCGCGGCGGCAAGGTGGCGCAGAGCGGCGAGCTGGCCATCCATTTCGGCTCGATCGAGGCGCTGAACGGGTTGATCGACCGCTTTCGCGGGATGGCGTAGGTCGCTCGCGCGGCCTTCCGGCGACTGACCTGGTCGAGCGTCCAAGATGCCCTGGACCTTTGCGCATCCCGCCGCCGTGCTGCCGCTCAGGCGCCTCACGGGGGAGGGCAGGCTGTCCTTCGCAGTCCTGGTCGTCGGGAGCATGAGCCCGGACTTCGATGCAAGGACGAATCTTTTCAGACTGCTGGTGCTGGAGATCATCCATGCGACCACGGCCTTCCTCCTCTTCCTGTCGTGCGCGGCGCTGTGGTTCAACAAGCAGCATGGCGACGCCTGATCCCGCCAAACCATGCTCGACCACATCTTCCTCACCGTCAGCGATCCCGCTCGCTCGATCGCCTTCTACGAGACGGCGCTCCAACCACTCGGCATCGCGCATGTGCTCGACTACGACGGCAAGGACGGCCCCCAAGGGCATCCCGACCTCAAGGGCTTCGGGCGGGACGGCCGCGTGTTCTTCTGGCTGCGGCAGGGCAATGCGGACCCGAGGGCAGTGCATGTCGGCTTCGTCGCCAACAGCCAGGCCCAGGTGAACGCGTTCCACGAGGCCGCCATGCGCGCGGGCGCGACCGACAACGGCAAGCCCGGCGCGCGTCTTTACTACGATCCGCGCTACTACGCCGCGAGCGTCTTCGATCCTGACGGCTACAGCCTCGAAGCGGTCTACAAAAGCTGGCAACACGACTGACCGTGCGGGCTCCTGATGCTCTACAAGCTGAAAATCTTCCCCGGATTCATGATGTTCTTCGGATCGAGCGCCCGCTTGATCGTGCGCATCATGTCCACGGCACCGGCACCGGCCTCGGTGACCAGGAAGTCCATCTTGTGCAACCCCACGCCGTGCTCGCCGGTGCAGGTGCCTTCCAGCGAGAGCGCGCGGCTCACCAGGTCGTGGTTCAGCTTCTCGGCCTTCACACGTTCCTCGGGGATGTTCGGGTCGATCAGGTAGCCGAAGTGGAAGTTGCCGTCGCCGACATGGCCGACGAGGAAGTAGGGGATGCCGCTGGCGTCCGTCTCGGCCACGGACTCGAGCAGGCAATCGGCCAGCCGCGAGATCGGCACGCAGGTGTCCGTCGAGATCACGCGGCAACCCGGCCGCGACTGCACCGCCGCGAAATAGCTGTTGTGCCGCGCCGTCCACAGCCGCGTGCGCTCCTCCGGCGTGCTGGCCCATTCGAAGGCGTTGCCGCCGTGGTCGCTGGCGATTTCCTGCACCGTCTCGGCCTGCTCCTTCACGCCGGCCGGCGAACCGTGGAATTCCATCAGCAGCATCGGCTCCTCGCGCAGGCCGAGCTTGGCGTAGGCATTGACCATGCGCACCGCGTTCACGTCGATCAGCTCCACGCGCGCGATCGGCACACCCAGCTGGATGATCTGGATGGTCGTGCGCACGGCCGCCTCGATGCTCGGGAAGGAGCAGATCGCGGCCGACACAGCCTCGGGCAGCGGGTAGATGCGCAACGTGATCTCGGTGACCACGCCGAGCGTGCCTTCGCTGCCGACCATCAGGCGCGTGAGGTCGTAGCCGGCCGAGGACTTCTTGGCGCGCGTGCCGGTGCGGATCACCTCGCCGCTGGCCGTCACCACTTCGAGGCCCAGCACGTTCTCGCGCATGGTGCCGTAGCGCACCGCGTTCGTGCCGCTGGCGCGCGTGGCCGTCATGCCGCCGATGGAGGCATCGGCGCCCGGATCGATCGGGAAGAACAGGCCGGTGCTCTTGATTTCCTCGTTGAGCTGTTTGCGCGTGACGCCGGGTTGCACCGTCACGGTCAGGTCGGCGTCGTTGACCGACAGCACCTTGTTCATGCGCTGCAGGTCGATGCTGATGCCGCCCTGCACGGCGAGCAGGTGGCCTTCCAGCGACGAGCCGACACCGAAGGGAATCACCGGAACGCTGTAGTCGCTGGCCAGCTTCACGGCGTCCGCCACGTCCTGCGTGCTCTCGGCGAAGACCACGGCCGCGGGCGGCGGCGCGTCGAAGGAAGACTCGTCGCGGCCATGCTGCGTGCGCACCGCCATGGCCGTCGAGCAGTTGGCGCCGAAGCGGTCCTTGAGCGCGGCGATCAACGCATCGGGCACATCGCGCAAGGCAATCTCGGGCGTCAGGTGGGCGAGGGCGGCAGGGGCGTTCATCTTTGCGTCTCCAAATGTGGGGGCCTCCCGGCGTCGCGGCGGGCAGGCAGCGGCTGGCGGTCTACCATTCTAGGAACCGCACTCCAGAAAGCTACCCACATGGGCAATCGCCTCACACAGATCGCCACGCGCACCGGCGACGACGGCAGCACCGGCCTCGGCGACAACACGCGCGTGTCCAAGGACCACCTGCGCGTGCATGCGATGGGTGACGTCGACGAACTCAATTCCAACATCGGCCTGCTGCTCTGCGAGCCGATGCCGGACGCGGTGCGCGAGTTGCTGGTCGACGTGCAGCACCAGTTGTTCAACCTCGGCGGCGAGCTGTCGATGCCCGGCTTCACGCTGCTCAAGCCCGATGCGCTGCTGCAACTCGACAACGCATTGGCCACGCACAACGCCACGTTGCCGCGGCTGGCCGAATTCATCCTGCCGGCCGGCACGCGCGCCGCTTCGCATGCGCATGTGTGCCGCACCGTTGCGCGGCGTGCGGAGCGCGCGGTGGTGGCGTTGGGGCAGGGCGAGCAACTCAACGATGCGCCGCGCCAGTACCTCAACCGGTTGAGCGACCTGCTGTTCGTGCTGGCCCGTGTGCTGAACCGCGTCGACGGGGGCGATGACGTGTACTGGAAGAGCGAGCGTCTCGCGCGCGCGCAGGCCCAGGAATAGAGCCTCTAACCGGCGATTTGCGAGACGCGGCATGGCAGGCACTTGCGAACGGCCTGTTGCAGTTGACGGACCCGAATTGATGAATGCGGGAACCGAACGAAGGAGGCCCAAGGGCTCGAAGGTCTCAAAAATCCAGAATGGAAATGGAAGGCGTTCTGCGACTTCTGTGCTCCCTTGGCTTCTTCTGCGCTTGGTTGTCCGATCCCGAATTCAACCCTTCGTCTCGCGCCCCCGTCCCGGCTCCGGCAACGCCGGCGAGGGCCCGAACTCATCGAGCGCATCGGCAATGCGCCCCGCCGAGCCGAAGGAGAGCGTGAAGCCCAATGCCCCATGCCCCGTGTTGAACAGCAGGTTGCGCGGCGCGCCGGGCAGATGGCCCACGATCGGCAGGCCGGTTGGCGTTGCGGGTCGCATCCCGGTCCAGGGATTCAACTCCGCGAAGTCGCTGCAGTTCGGAAACACCGCGCGCGTCGAGGCCACCAGCGACTCGATGCGCGCCGCCGGTATCGACGCATCCGCGCCGACCAGCTCCGCCATCCCGGCCACGCGCAACCGTTGGCCGAGCCGCGCGAACACCACCTTGTGCGCGCTGTCCGTCACGCTCACCGTGGGTGCCGCGCCGGGCGTCTCGTCCACCGCCAGCGTGATGCTGTAGCCCTTCAGCGGATACACCGGCAGCCGCACGCCGAGCCGTTGCGCCAGCGCATTCGACGCGCTCCCCAATGACAGCACGAACGCATCCCCGTCGACTGCGCCGCGCGAGGTCGTCACCGCGCTGATGCTGTCGCCGCGCAAGGCAAAGCCGTCGATCGTCTCGCCCAGGATGAAGTGCACGCCGCGCGCCTGCAGCGCATCGACCAGCGCGATGCAAAGCTTGAGGCAATCGGCAGCGCACTCGCTTTCCGTGTAGACCGCGCCGGCGATCTCGTTGCGCACGGTGACGAGCGCGGGCTCGATCACAATGCACTCGTCGGGCGACACGATGCGCTGCGGCGCGCTGCCCAGTTCGCTCTGCAATTCGACCTGGCGCGCGGCGCCGTCGAGGGCGGCCTGGCTGCGGTAGATCACCAGCTTGCCCGTGGCCGAGAAGTCGCAGTCGGGTTGCAGCGTGGCCATCATCGACTCGAATCCCGCGCGGCTGCGCATCGCAAGCGCCAACAACTGCTCGGTGGTGCTGCGCGAAGTCTCGGCATTGCACGCGCCCAGGAACTCCAGTCCCCAGCGCCACTGCTGCGGATCGAGCTGTGGGCGCAGCTTGAGCGGCGAGGTGCGCGAGAGCAGCAGCTTCGGCAACTGCGCCCAGATCGACGGATCGGCCAGCGGCTGCACGTACGAATAACTCAGTTGCGCGCCGTTGCCGCCGCTGGCGCCATGGCCCGGCGCTGCCCGGTCGATCACCGTGACCGCGTGGCCGCGCAACGAAAGTTCCCACGCGGCGGCAAGGCCGACGATGCCGGCGCCGAGCACTGTGACTTGCATGAGGGGGTTCGACGTCCTTTTGTAGGTGGGTTGCTGCCCGCCACTGTAGCCGCCGGCGCACCGGTTCGGGAAAAGGAGGGGGCGGGCCGTCGCGCTTCGCTCCTAGACTGACCGATCACTGACCATCGCCACATCCTGAAGGGAACCTGCCACATGAAGATTTCTGCCGTGACCTCCGCCCTGGTATTGCTGGGCCTCGCCAGCCTCGCGGGAGGCGCCCAGGCGGCCGACACGCTCGCCAAGATTGCCGCAGCCAACAAGATCTCGCTCGCGTACCGCGAATCGTCGGTGCCCTTCAGCTACCTCAACGGGCCGGAGAAGCCGATCGGCTTCTCGGTCGACATCGCCAACGCCGTCGCTGCCGAGGTCAAGAAGAAGCTCAACAAGCCCAACCTCGAAGTCGGCCTCATGGCCGTGACCTCGCAGAACCGCATCCCGCTGATCACCAACGGCACCATCGACCTGGAGTGCGGTTCCACGACCAACAACACCGCGCGCGGCAAGGACGTGGCCTTTGCCATCAACCACTTCTACACCGGCACGCGCCTGCTCGTGAAGAAGACCTCCGGCGTCAAGAACTATGCCGACCTCAAGGGCAAGAACGTTGCCATCACCGCCGGCACCACCAACATGCAGGTGGTGCGCAAGTACAACGAGGAGAAGAAGCTCGGCATCGACATCATCTCGGCCAAGGACCATGCCGACGCGCTGCTGCTGGTCGAAAGCGACCGTGCGACCGCCTTCGCGATGGACGACATCCTGCTGTTCGGCCTGCGGTCCAATGCCAAGTCACCGGGCGACCTGGAAGTGGTCGGCGAGTCGCTGCAGGTCGAACCTTACGCCTGCATGCTGCCCAAGGACGACCCGCAGTTCAAGGCGCTGGTCGACGGCGTCATCACCGGGATGATGAAGTCGGGCGAATTCGCCAAGCTCTACGACAAGTGGTTCATGCAGCCGATCCCGCCCAAGAACCAGCCGATCGGCCTGCCAATGAGCCCGCAGTTGCAGGACAACATCAAGGCACCGAACGACAAGCCCGCCACTTGAAGGCTCAAAACCTTCCACTGCGGCCATCGATCCCGAGCCGCTGCGGTTGGCTCCGGCATGACAAGCGCCAAGCGCCGATGTCAGCCTCTGCAGCACTTTCGTGGTCACCGTACTGAGGTCGGTTCCGCTCGGCGAACCGGCCTCCCGGAGGTGCCCTTGCTACGAAATTCTTCACACTTTCAGAGCCTGTACGGATCGTTTCCTCCGGCGGCGCGCCGGGACGGTTTGAGCACAGGCCGGCACGCGGCCTCGCTAAACCCCTTTAGGCGAATTGCATACTTGTGATCTACATTTGAGGGAGTGTTAAGGGAGCGCTAACCAACGTGCGCCAGCCGATGGCCGTGAGGTTTCCAAAGGACGCTCTTGCCGGTTGCAGCCCTTTCACTCCCCCGCGCCGAGGGCGCCAACCACTTCCGCATGGAGCGGCAGAAGGGCATTCTGTCGGCCGGCAACGGCGAAAACGTCCATGTCTCATTGGGCGAGCGCAAGGTGGTCGAGCGTGGCATCGACTATCGCCGATCGCCTGCCGCCCCCACCGGCTTCATCGACCGCGAGGAAGCCACGGGCATCGTCATCGGTTCGCTGCAGATCGGCCTGGCCTCGGTCGAGGTCACCGGTGAGCACGGTATCGGCAAGAGCTGGATGCTGTGCCGCGCGGGCGCCGAGGCGCAATCGCTGTTCGCCGATGGCGTGATACGCGTGGCGCCCGGCACCTTCGGCGGCTCCGACCTGCTGCAAGCCTTGTTCGAAGCGTTCTACGGCGTCGAGGAACGATGCCGTCCCGCGCGGCGCGAGTTGCGCGAGCGGTTCGTGGCCACGCGGGCACTGCTGCTGGTCGACGACGCGGCGCTCGATGACACAGCCCTCGAACAACTGCGGGACGTGGCGCCTGGCTGCGCGGTGCTGCTTGCCACGCACCAACCGCGGCTGCAACGCGATGCCGGCCCCATCGTGCTGGGCGGATTGTCCGCCGCCGACTCGATGACCCTGCTGGAACGCCTGCGTGGCGCGCCCATCGCCGGCGCCGACCTCGCCGGGGCGCTGAACCAGTGCCAAACGATGGGCGGCCACCCCGAGCGGCTTTCGCGAAGCAGCCGAGCCGATCCGGCATCGCTGCAGGGGCTCGACGCAAGCTCGCGTGGGGTGCTCGACATGCTGGCAGCGTTCCACCCTCAGCCCGTGCAGGCCGCGGTGATCACGGATCTCAGCGGCAGGCGCGATGCACTGACCGCGGTCGAGGCGCTGATCGGTGCCGGTTGGGTCTACCAGGACGACGGCGAGGTGCGGCTGATGCCGCAAGTGGTGGCAGCCCTGCAGGCGCCGCCGGTGCTCGCGAGCCAGCGGCGGATCGACGGGCTGGTGCGCCTCGCGCACCGCGCCGGCCGCCACCCGCGCGCCATGGACTCGGGTCTGGTCTCGTTGCCATTGCTGTGGTCAGCGCTGGATGCCGCGCGCAAGGCGCACGCATGGCTGGACGTGATGGCGATCGTGCGCGCGTGGGATGTCCCGCTGGTCCTTGCCTGCCGGTGGGACGCGGCCAAGCGTGCGCTCGACTGGCATGCCAAGGCCGCCTGGAAACTCGGTGACGAGCGTGAGCGTGCCTGGGCGTTGCATCAGCGCGGCACGCTGGAACTGGCGCAAGGCTATCCCCCGCTGGCCGCCCAGCTGTTGCGCGAATCCTTTGACCTGGCCGAGCAAGTGGAAGACCATGCGCTGGCCGCGTCGGCCCGCTACCACCTCGGTTGGCTCACACCCGAGGCGCCCCCCGAAGGCTGGGCCAGCACCTCCGGGCCGGTGCCCCTGGCGGCCAGCGACCCTTTCGAACGGACGGTGGGTCCGCCTTCACCCATGCCAGCGTCATGGCACATGGCGCCGCACGCGTCGGCGCGGTCGCTCGCCGCCCAGGTGGCGCTGGCGTGCGCGATCGGGCTCGCCGGGGCGCTCACGGTCGCGGCGGTGCTGCGCATGGCGGATGCGCCAGTCAGTTCGACGGCGGTGGGGGAAGAGACGGCGACGGGTCTGACCCGGACTTCGGTGGATGTCGCCAATCCGGGGCGCTAGCCAGTGCGGTGGCCGGGAACGAATCCCCAGGGACCGACACAGGCCCCGGGTGAAAGTCGGCGGCGCCCTGGGCGCTCAGATCGACGTTGGAGCCAGCTGGGCGCGCACGTTGCGACCGGTGATCGTCAGTCGCAAGCCGCCGCCGTGCCATTCAAGCCAGTTCAGCGCCACGTAGGCCTCGATGTCGTCGGCATCGATCAGGTCTGCGTGCCGCTGCTTGAGCCGGTCCACCGTCTCCGGGAGGGCCTGCCTGAGCCGTTCACGTTGTGCTGCCCGCTCATTCGCTTCTTCGAGCGACTTGGACGCGCGAGAAATTGCTGCCATTGCTTGTCCGTTCTGGAACCTGTAATGAGAACCCCAATGTACGCCGTACAAGTTGCCGGCGTATTCTTTTTTCTGACAGTGGAAACTTCCAGTACGCAAACCGTGTAGCAAGTTACGCGGATGCCTTCTCCGCGCCGGCCCGCTTCGCGCTCTCCTCGTCGTAGAGCTCCTTCTTGGAGAGCTTGCCGACGGCGGTCTTGGGGAGTTCGTCGCGCACGTCGATCTCGCCCACCATTTCATGCTTGCCCAGGCGATCTTTCAGGAAGGCCTTGAGCGACTCGAGGGTCAGCGGCTCGGCGCCGGCCTTGAGCTTGATGAAGGCCTTCGGCGACTGGCCGCGGTACGGGTCGGGAACACCGATCACCGACACTTCCTCGACCGACGGGTGCTCGTAGATCGCCTCCTCGATGGTGCGCGGGTAGACGTTGAAGCCGCCGCACAGGAGCATGTCCTTGGTGCGGTCGACGATGAAGACGAAGCCGTCCTCGTCCATGATGGCCACGTCGCCGCTGCGGAAGAAGCCGTCGCTGGTCATGCTGCTCTGGGTGGCGCTGTCGTTGTGCCAGTAGCCCTTCATCACGTTCGGGCCGGAGATGCACAGTTCACCGCGCTGGCCGGTCGGCACCTGCTCGTCGGGGTTGTCCAGGCTGCGCATCGACAGGGTGATGCCCGGCAGCGGCATGCCGCAGGAACCCGCCTTGCGACGGCCGCGCGCCGGCGTGAAGCTGCCGGTGGGCGAGGTCTCGGTCATGCCCCAGCCTTCGTTGAGGTTGCAGCCGGTCATCGCAAAGAACTTCTGCGCCACCTCCACCGGCAGCGGCGCGCCGCCGGAGCCGCAGGACTTCAGCGAGGTCATGTTGATTTCCTTCGCCTTGGGATGGTTGGCGATGGCGGTGTACATGGTCGGCACGCCGGCGAACATGGTGATCTTCTTGGCCTCGAATTCCTTCATCACGGTCTCGAGGTCGAAGCGGGTGTGCAACACGATTTCCGCGCCGAGCTTGATGCCCATCAACATGTTGACGGTCAGCGAATAGATGTGGAACAGCGGCAGCACCGCGAGCACGCGCTCCTCGCCGAAGTTGACGATCGGGTCGTCGCCGGAGAGGCTCTCGACATACTGGCTGCAGGCGGCGGTGAGGTTGCCGTGCGTGAGCATCGCGCCCTTGGGCAGGCCGGTGGTGCCGCCGGTGTATTGCAGCACCGCGACCGTCTCAGCCGGATTCCCGAAGGGGTGCGTGACGTACTGGCCGTCGTTGTCGAGCAACTGGGCGAAGCTCATGTGGAAGTCGTCGGTGGCCACCGGCGCCAGCATCTTGCCGGCTTCCATCTGCGCGCGGATCGGGCCGGGCGCGGCCGAGTACTCGGGCAGCGTGCCGACCACCAGCTTCTTCAGCCGCGAATGGCCGAGCAGGCGCGACATCTGCGGATAGAGCAATGCCAGGTCGAGCGTGACGAGGATGTCGGTCTCGCTGTCTTCCACCTTGTGCTCCAGCACGCGTTCGGCATCGAGCGGCGAATAGTTGACCACCGTGCCGCCGGCCTTCATCACGCCGAAGAAGGCGATCGGGTAGTGCGGCGAGTTAGGTAGGTACAGGCCGACATGAACGCCCGGCTTGACGCCCAGCTTCTGGAATCCACAAGCCGCATGGTCGACCATCGCGCCGAATTCACGGTACGCAATGCGGCGGCCCATGAAGTCGAGAAAGGGCCGGTCCGGCCAGCGCGCGATCGCATCGTCGAGCAGTTGCTGCACCGGCGAGATCGTGAGCGGGGCATCCCATCGGATGCCTGCAGGATACGAAGAGGTCCAGGGGTGATCGTTGTTGGCCATTGCTTGTAGTCTCCTTGGGATGTTTTTCTAGCGGGAAATGGAGCCCGTGTCAGCGGATGCTGCCGCCGGGCGCCGAGTCATGAAGTCAGCGCGTGGGAGCGTTTCGCGCGGTGTGGTTGGCAATGCCTTCGATCACCGGCGGCCAGAGCGACACCGGAAGGGCATGGCCCATGGTGGGCAGGCGAAGGATCTTCGAATCAGGAATGGCCGCGGCCACGTCGATGCCGGCTTCCACCGGCACCAGGGGGTCGGCGTCGCCGTGGATCACCAGCGTCGGCACATGCGTCTTGTGCAGCGCCGGCTTGCGGTTGCCCGAGGCGAAGATCGCGGCCAGCTGGCGCGCCGTGCCGGCCGGGTTGAGCCCGCGTGCGAAAACGGCGCGGGCGCGGTCGGCGTCACGTGCCTCGTCTTCGGGAAAGGAGTGCGGCCCGCGCAAAACGCGCCACACCTTGGCGTAATGGGGAATGAAGGCTTCCAGCGTGGGCGGCGCCGGGGTGAACAGCACGGCCAGCGCCTCGGGCGTGGGCGGTGGCAGGGCGGGGTCGCCGGTGGTCGACATGATGCTGGTGAAGGACAGCATGCGCCCCGGGTGATGGATCGCCATTTCCTGGCCGATGGCGCCGCCCATCGACGCGCCGACCACATGGGCGCGGGCAATGCCCAGCGTGTCCATCAGGCCGGCCACGTCGTCAGCCATGTCGCGCAACGTGTAGGGCACCGTGAAGCTCTGGCGTGCCAGCGCCTTCATCATCAGCGCCTGCACGTCGGGCACGCCGAGCTGCGGGAATGCGGTCGACAGACCGACGTCGCGATTGTCGAAGCGGATCACATGCGCGCCGGCCGCGGCGGCCAGGTGCGCGCAAAACACTTCGTCCCACGCGATCATCGAGGCGCCGAGCCCCATGACCAGCAACAAAGGCGTCGCGCCCGGGTCGCCGAAGCTGTCCCAGGCGAGTTCGACGCCGTTGGCTTTCGCGAAGTTCGGACGACTCACTTGCCGCCGGTCTTGAGCAGGTCGCTGACTTGCTTCACGTTGTCGTTGATGCGGTCACGCACCACGTTGAAGGCATCGGCTTGCGACTTGGCGGCCAGTTCGGCCAGCTCCTTCATGTCGGCCAGCGCCTGCTTGAAGGCAGCGCGGCCCAGTTCGTCGAGCTTGGCCAGGTTTTCCTTCGGGTCCTTGCCCGGCATTTCCTTGACGGCGGTTTGCCACTCGCCGATGGAGCTCTTGAGCATCTCGGCCTGGCGCTGCACCACGGCCTGCAGGCCCTTGTAGGACTTCTCGTTGGCCTCGACCAGTGCCTTGAGGTCCTTGCGGCCGTTGTCCAGCAGGGCACTGGCCGCGCCTTGCAGGTTCACATTCTTGAACGTATCCGGCACGCCCGGCAGCTTGAGGCCCTTGAGCTTCTCGACCGCGCCCTTCAAGGGCTTGGTCATCGCTTCCTGCATGTCCTGCACCGCATTGACCGCAGGTGCGGCGGCCTTCTTGGCGGAAGCGGCTTTCCGGGGGGCGGATTTCTTTGCAGTTGCCATGGCGTATGTCTCCTCTGGATGTTGATGAAATGGGGTGACACGATACGCTGAGAGCGAACATTCGTGGAGCCTCATCGGCAATTTTTTGCATCGGGGCTTTCCCGCTGTCGCGCCCGGGACTGGCTGGCGCGAAGCGCTCCCGCCAAAAGCAACGACGCCCGCGAGCGCATGGCTGGCGGGCGTCTGTTGCTATCGAAACAGCAGCTTGCGCACTGGGCAGGCATCAGCGCGCGGGCGACATCGCCTCGGGCAATTCGATCTTGACCTCCAGCACTTCGAGATCGTCCTGCCGTTCGAGGTTCACCTTGATGTCCTCGGGCTTGATCGACACGTACTTGGAGATCACGGCCACCAGCTCGCGCTGCAGGTCTATCAGGTAGTCGGGCCGGCTGCTGCGGCCGCTGCGCTCGTGGGCCAGGATGATCTGCAGCCGCTCCTTGGCAACAGTTGCCGTCTTCTTCTTTTCGCCGAGCAGGAACGAGAGAAAAGACATGGCTTATCTCCCGAAGATGCGCTTGAAGAAGCTCGGCTTCTGCGCTTCGGTGAACCGCAGCGGCCGGTCTTCGCCGAGGAAGCGGGCGACGACGTCGGTGTAGGCCTCGGAGACGTCGGTGCCCTTGTCATGGATGGCCGGGATGCCCTGGTTCGACGCGTTGAGCACCGTCTCCGATTCGGGCACCACGCCGATCAGCTTGATGCGCAGGATGTCCTGGATGTCCTCCAGCGACAGCATCTGCCCGCCGGCCACGCGGTTCGGGTTGTAGCGGGTGATGAGCAGGTGTTCCTTGATGGGTTCCTTGCCCTCGATCGCGCGCTGGGTCTTGCTGCTGAGGATGCCGAGGATGCGGTCGGAGTCGCGCACCGAGGAGACCTCCGGATTGGTCACGACCAGCGCCTCGTCGGCGAAGTGCATGGCCATCAGCGCCCCGGTCTCGATGCCGGCGGGGGAGTCGCAGACGATGTAGTCGAACTCCATGTCGGAGAGGTCCTTCAGCACCTTCTCGACGCCCGCCTGCGTGAGCGCGTCCTTGTCGCGCGTCTGCGAGGCGGCCAGCACGAACAGGTTGTCGCACTGCTTGTCCTTGATCAGCGCCTGGTTCAGGTTGGCCTCGCCCTGGATCACGTTGATCAGGTCGTACACCACGCGGCGCTCGCAACCCATGATGAGGTCGAGGTTGCGCAGGCCGACGTCGAAGTCGATCACTGCCGTCTTCTTGCCCGCCAAGGCGAGTCCGGATGCAAAGCTCGCACTCGTGGTCGTCTTGCCGACGCCGCCCTTGCCCGAGGTCACCACCACTATTTTGGCCATCTAACTTTCCTTCTGAATTCTCAAATGCTGTTGGTTCGGGATGCGTTCCTGACGGGCCGCCTCCGGTTCATATGGGCTTGATCACGAGTTTCTTGTCGTCGAGGCTGATCTGCGCCGCCTTGCCGGCCACCCCGGCCGGAAACGGCACCTCGGCGGTGCGGTAGATGCCGGCGATGGCC
Organism: Variovorax rhizosphaerae; assembly: GCF_037889975.1. Taxonomy (NCBI): domain Bacteria; kingdom Pseudomonadati; phylum Pseudomonadota; class Betaproteobacteria; order Burkholderiales; family Comamonadaceae; genus Variovorax; species Variovorax rhizosphaerae. The sequence goes on from NZ_JBBKZT010000001.1 coordinate 450,676, forward strand.
ACGAGCTTGGCTTCCAGGCAGGTCGTGAAGATGCGCGCCGCCGTGTTGCCGCGGGCACCTGCAATTGCCTTGCCACGCAACGGTGCATAAACGTGCACGTTGCCGTCGGCGATGACTTCGGCGCCATCGCTGACCACGGCGGTCACGATCACGTCGCCGCCGCGTGCATACACCTGCTGGCCGGAGCGCAGCGGCTTGTCGATGACCAGGGTGCCGTTCGCAGGCACCGGCACCTCGCGCACGATCTGCGGCGCGGGGCTGGGTGCTTCGGCGGGCGGCGAGGAGCGGGGCGGCGGCGCGACCGGCATGGCCGCGATCGACAGGCCCGCGGCGCGTGCGGCCTTGTTCTGCGCGTCGCTCCCGCCGCGCACCGCGATGGGCTGCGTCTGGTGGCGCGCCAGCAGGGTGCGCAAGGCGGCGAAATCGAGCGTCGCCACGGCTTCCTCGGCCGGCAGGTGCGAGAGGTCGATGACCACCGGCTCCTGCTCGAAGAAATCGGGAGAGTCCGCCAACTGTGCATCGATGGCCTCGGTGAGCACGGCCAGGTTGGCCGTCTTGAGGATCACCGCAATCAGCGGAAGCGTCGCGCTCTTGAATTCGAAAACCGCACGAGTGCGCGCGGCGGATGCATCTGCCATGTAAAACGTCGGTGCGGAAAGCGGACAAGTCTAACGGGCGCCGAGGGGAGGGCGGCGACTGTTGCGCTTGGTTTTAAATTCGGGCGCGGTCGGGGCGGGAGCATGCAGGCCGGAAGACGCAGGGACCCTGCGCACCCGCGCGTCGCCGTGCACGATCGGCCCGGGACGTGCCAATTGACTTCCAGATCCCGCATGCGGTAAACCCTAGTCGCGGCGGCGACGCGGAAGTGCTCCACTTTCGTGGCTGTGCTCTCAGAATGCCCCCTTGTGGTCATATCAACCAGGGAGTGCCTTTGAAACTCAACCTCAACGATGTCCTGCCATTCAGGAACATCTTCGGCAAGACCCCGGACGAGCGGCGGCCTTCCAGGCTGCTGATGTTGCTCGAGGGGCGGGCGTTGCTGGAATTTTCGACCCTCCCGCTGGCCCTGCCCTGGCTCATGTCGCGCGTGCCGAAAGGCGACGGGCATGCAGTGCTGGTGCTGCCGGGGATGATGGCCGACGACAACTCCACCATTCCGCTGCGCCGCTTCCTGGCGTCGCGCGGCTATCAGACCTCCGGCTGGGGCCAAGGTCCCAACCTGGGTCCGCGCCGGGGCGTGCTGACCCAGTTGCGCCAGACGCTCGCCGACCTGCATGCGCAGTCCGGCCGCAAGGTCAGCATCGTCGGATGGAGTCTGGGCGGCGTGTACGCCCGGGAGATGGCCCGCGAGTCGCCCGGCAAGGTGCGCCAGGCCATTTCGCTCGGCAGCCCGCTCTATGGCCACCCGGACAGCAGCAGCAACGCGTCGCAGCTCTACAAGTTCGTCAGCGGGCGCAACGATGTTGATCCGGGCGAGCGCGGTGACGGTCCGCCCCCGGGCGTGCCCATGACGGCCATCTTCACGCGGGCGGACGGCATTGTCGGCTGGGGCTGCAGCATCGAGAAGAAAGGGCCACTCAGCGACAATATCGAGATCGTCGGTGCGTCGCACTCCGGTCTCGGGGTGCATCCGCTGGCGCTTTATGCCATCGGCGATCGATTGGCGCAGTCGGAAGATGGATGGAAACATTTCAAGCCGACCGGCCCCGAACGCGCCTTGTATCCCGCCGAGAGCCCATCGCGTTGAGCGAATTGCCCGCGGCCCAACCAATCATTGCGAACAGAAAAGACAACCCATGAAACACCTGAGCGGACTCGACTCGACTTTCCTGCACCTTGAAACCCCCGAGATGCCGATGCACGTCGGCTCGCTGAACGTGCTCGACCTGCCCGAGGGCTACGAAGGCGATTTCTTCGAGGACGCGAAGGCCAACATGCTGGCCCGCATCCACCTGGCCGACGTGTTCACGCGCAAGCTGGCGCTGATGCCCTTCGACCTGTCGAACCCGGTGTGGGTGGAAGAGGACGACCTCGACATCGACCACCACTTCCGCCACATCACGCTGCCCAAGCCCGGCAGCAACCGGCAGCTGCAGCAGGTGGTGGCGCGCTTGCATTCGGCGCTGCTGGACCGCAGCCGGCCGCTGTGGGAGTTCTACATCATCGACGGCTTGAAGAGCGGCCAGGTCGGCCTCTACACCAAGGTGCACCATGCGGGCATCGACGGGCAGGCCGGCGTCGAGGTCGGCAAGGCGATCTTCGACACCGCGCCCACGGGCCGCGTGATCAAGCCGCCGCGCGTCAAGCCGCGCGGCAACAAGTACCAGCTCGGCATGGCCGAGCTCGCGAGCGCGGCGATGAAGAACACGGTGCAGCAGTACGTGAAGCTGTTCAAGATGGCGCCGGCGTTGGGCAAGGCCATCGCGGGGCTGGCCAAGCCGGTGGAAAGCGCCGAGGGCAAGGAAGCCAAGTCGGCGCCGAAGAAGTTCAACCTGTTCGCGCCGCGCACGGTGCTGAACGTCGCGATCACCAACCAGCGCACCTTTGCCGGCCGCACCATCCCGCTGGCCGAGACCAAGGCAATCGGCAAGCACTTCGGCGTGTCGCTGAACGACGTGGTGATGGCCACGGTGTCCGGTGCGTTGCGCAACTTCTTCAAGGACACCAACGAGCTGCCCGAGCAGTCGCTGGTGGCCGGCGTGCCGGTGAGCACGCGCGAGGCCGGCGACGACACGGCCAACAACCAGGCCAGCATGATCCTGGTGAGCCTGGCGACCGACATCAAGGATCCGATCGAGCGCATGCGCGCCATCAACACCTCGTCGACCTCGGCCAAGGGTGTGATGAACCGCTTCAAGTCGGTGATGATCGACGACTTCCCGATGTTCGCCGCGCCCTGGCTGATGTCGGGCATGGCGACGATGTACGGCCGCTCGGGCCTGGTCAACGTGCTGCCGCCGATGGCCAACGTGGCGATCTCCAACGTGGCCGGCGCGCCCTTCCCGATGTACTTTGCGGGCGCGTATGTCACCTGTTACTACCCGGTGTCGATCGCCAGCCACGGCACGGCGCTGAACATCACGGTGCAGAGCTACAACGGCCGCATGGACTACGGCCTGATCGCCTGCCGCCGCGTGCTGCCGGACCTCACCGACCTGGGCGACTACATGCTGGCCGAGCACCGCATGCTGCTGGAACTGACGAAGATGCTGCCAGGCGATGCACCCTCCGCCGGCTCCGCCGCCAAGGCCGCGGCTGCGAAGACGGCGGTGCCGCATGCTGCGCCTGAAGTGGCGACGGCGAAGACGGAAGCCGTCGAGGCACAGGCGATCGAGCCGGTGAAGTCTGCCGCTGCGAAGAAGCCTGCGGCCAAGAAGGCGCGCGTGAAGAAGGCTGCGGCGCCGGAGCTTCCCGCTCCAGCGGCACCCGCGAAGAAGGCCCGATCGCGCAAGCCGGCTGTCAAGGCCGATGTCACTGCCGCTGCCGAATAAAGTCATCTACCAGCAAGAACGGCGCCCCATCGAGGGCGCCGTTTTCATTGGGGGCGCGTGTGGCGTAGCCGCTTGTGCAGATTTGCAGTTGAGCGCAGGACGTTGGCGTGCTCGCAGACAGCGCTGCAGCACGGCAAGGCGCTTCAACGCCGCCATGCGGTCGACGGCAATGCCGTATCAGGGCCCGGCTGCGTGGCCGATGTCCTCCGCCAGTGCAAGCTCCTCGCCCGCCTCGCGTGCCTCACGTGTTTCGGCAATCACGCCCAGGTCGCGCAGCTTGGCAATCGCCGCGTCATCGAAGCCCGCTTCGCGCAGCAGCGCGTCGTTGTCCTGCCCCATGCAGGGCGCGGCGCGTTGCGGCAACGTGACGCCCGGCACGCGGATGGGGTTGGCGATCATGCGGGCGGCGCGGCCGTCGTCATACGCGTAGTCGACCACTCCGTCGCGCTCGTGCACGAAGGGGTTCTCCAGCGCCTGCGCCACGTCGAACACCGGCGACACCGGCACCTTGCCGGACAGCTTGTCGATCCAGTGGGCCGTGGGCGCCTGCATCAGCGCGTCGTCGAGCAGGCGCGTCACGCGGTCGCGGTTGGCAAGGCGCACGGCGAACGTGGCGAGCTGCGGGTCGGTTGCCCATTCGGGATGCCCCAATTCGCGCGCCAGGATCGGCCAGAACTTTTCCTTGTTGCACATGATGAAGAGCCAGCCGTCCTTCGTGCGGTAGAGCTGGCTCGGGACCAGGCTCGGATGCCCGCTGCGCGCGGTGCGGCCGGTGACCACGCCGGCATTGAGGAACCAGGTGCCGGGGTAGTTGAGGTTGTGCAGCGCGACGTCGAACAGCGAGGTGTCCATGTCCAGCCCGATGCCGGTCTGCCGCGCGCGCGTCACGCCGGCCAGCAGCGCGAAGGCCGCGACCAGGCCGGTCATGAGGTCGATGATCGACAGGCCGTAGCGCGTGGGCGGGCCCTCGGGCTCGCCGGTCAGCGTGAGGTGGCCGGCCTCGGCCTGCATGAGGTAGTCGTAGCCCGGCCAGGCCCGGCGCGAGCCCTCGCGGCCGTAGGCGGACAGGTGCGTGCAGACGATGGCCGGGTTCACGTCCTTGAGCGCGGCGTAGGTGAGGCCGAGCTTGACCGGCAGGTCGCCGCGCAGGTTGTCGAGCACCGCGTCGGCACCGGCCGCGAGCTTGCGGAACGCGGCCATGCCCTCGGGATGCTTGAGGTCGAGCGTGATGCTGCGCTTGTTGCGGTTGAAGGTCTGGAAGAAGTGGCTGTCTTCCTCGCCGAAGAAGTGCGGGCCGACATGGCGGCCGACGTCGCCGCCGTCCTTGTGGTTCTCGACCTTGATGATCTCGGCGCCGAGGTCGGCCAGGTAGGAGGTGCCGAAGGGGCCGGCGCCGTATTGCTCGACGGCCAGCACGCGCAGGCCGGCGAGGGGAAGGGTGGAGGTGGGTTGTTTGGACATGGCGTGTTCAGTTCATGACGGTCGCGGGGGTGGCGGCGATGGCTGGCGTCGACGGGTCGGTCGCGAGCAGGGATTCGAGCGTGCGCACCGACGGCAGCTTGTCGAGCGAAAGGACCTGCTCGCACACCGCTTCCGCATGGCTGCGCGGGAACCAGAGCGTGGCGTTGTCCATGAACTTCTCGCGCACTTCGGCGTTGGTGAGCGGGCGTTCGGCATGGCCGCGGTTGACGGGCTCGCGCTGCACCTGCGTGCTGCCGTCCTCCATCTCGACGCGCACCTCGCCGGTGTAGTGGCGCGGGAAGGTCGAGGCCGGGTCCTCGACGTAGCGGATGCGCTGCATCAATGCGCGCACCGTGGCATCGCCGAAGGCCGCCGGTTCCAGTTCCTTCAGGCCGAGACGGCCGCGCAGCAGGCCGCTCGCGACCGCATAGGGCAGGCTGAACTTGGCCTCGTAGTCGCTGGTGGGGCGCCGCTTGGCGGCGATGGGCTCGCACACGGCCTGCACCACGCCGGCGGGCACGGCCACCTCGACGCTGCGGATCTTGTCGACGTCGATGCCGTTGCGATGCAGCGTGATCGCCGCGTCGGCACTCGCATGGACGAAGTGACACATCGGGAAGGGCTTGACGGCGATGTTGTCCAGCTCCCAGGTGCTGGCGCGGCCATCGGCGCCGATGCCGGCGGTGCCGAGCGCCATGTCGACCTGGGCTTGGCGGGTGGTGTCGAGGTAGCTGCGGAACAAGCCGTAGCGGCCCGCGTAGGGCGCATCGGGTGCAGGGATGCCTTGCTGGGCGAAGCTGGCGGCAGTGAGGCCGGCATTCGCGGCCCAGCCGGGGTGGATGCGCTTGGTCCAGCTGCCGTCCTCGATGAACTGCAGGCTGCCGCTGGCCAGCGACAGCGCGATGCCCTGTGACGCGACCAGTGCGTCCGCATCCAGGCCGAGCAGCCGGCCGACGGCCAGCGCGCTCGCGAAGGCGCCGACCACGCCCGTGGGGTGGAATCCTTGCCCGTGGAAGCCGCTCTTGGCGACGCTGGCGATGCGTGCCCCCGTCTCCAGCCCGGCGATGTAGGCGGCCAGCATGTCGGCGCCGCTGGCGTCGTTGGCCGCGGCCAGGCTGAACAGCGAGGGCAGCACACTGACGCTGAGGTGCAGCACACCGGCCATGTGGGTGTCGTCGTAGTCCAGGCCATGCGTCAGCACGCCGTTGAGCAGGACCGCATCGCGCAGCGGCAGGCGGCGGGCGAAGCCGATAGCGCCAGCGGTGCAGGCGGCAGGTACGTTGGCGCCGGGCAGCGCGTGCACGGCCTTCTCGAAGCGGAGCGCGAAGTCCTCCTGGCGTGCGGCCAGCGCGCAGCCGATGGCGTCGAGCATAAGGTGGCGGGCGCGCAGGCTCACTTCGGCGGGCACTTCACCCAGGCGCAGGCGGTGGGTGAAGCCGGCCAGCGTCGTGGCGATGTGGTCAGGGGCGGTGTCGGTGGTGTGGGTCATGAGGTTCGCGGTGGTGGTTCAGGAATTTCCAACTGCAAGCCAGCGAGGCTGGTTCGTGGGCACCCGCGGAACCGGCTTTGCCGGACCGCCGGGTGGCGCCCCCTTGAGGAGGCTGAGGGCCGTGGCGCCGAGCCTGCCTGTGCTGGCTTGGACGGCCCCGCAAGAGCAGCCGCCTCGGTGGCCGTCCGGGCGCCGCAGGCGCTTCGGGGTGTTATTCGGCTTTTGCGCCGGAGTCCTTCACCGCCTTGGTCCACTTGACGATCTCGGACTTGATGAACACGCCCAGTTGCTCCGGCGTCTTCACCATCGGCTCGACGCCCTGCGCGGCGAAGGACTCGCGCACATCCTTGCTGTTGAGCGCCTTGTTCATCTCGGCGTTGAGCTTGGCCACGATCGGCGCGGGGGTGTGGGCCGGCGCCATGATCACGATCCACGGCACGCCGCTGAAGCCCGGATAGCCGAGTTCGGCGATCGTGGGCAGGTCCGGCGCGGCGGCGATGCGCTCGGGGCTGCTGACCGCCAGCGCGCGCAGCTTGCCCTGCTTGACGAAGGGCAGGGTGGCCACGGTGGTCTCGAACATCATCTGCACCCGGCCGCCCATCAGGTCGGTCAGCGCGGGCGGGCCGCCCTTGTAGGGGACATGGCTGAGCTCGATGCCCGTGGTGCTGCGGAACATCTCGGTCACCAGGTGGTTGGTGACGCCCACGCCGCCCGAGGCGTAGTTGAGCTTGCCGGGCTCGGCCTTGGCCAGCGCGATCAGGCCCTTCGCGTCCTTGACCGGCACATCCATGTTGACGACCAGCACCTCCGGGACGATGGCGATGCCGCCGACCGGCACGAAGTCCTTCACCGGGTCATAGGGCAGCTTGGCGTAGAGCCCCGGGTTCACCGCCAGCGGGCCGGAGGAGGTCAGCAGCAGCGTGTAGCCGTCGGGCGGCGCGGCCATCGCCGCCTGCGTCGCGATGATGCCGGCGGCGCCGGGCTTGTTGTCGACGAAGAAGGGCTGCTTGAGGGCTTCCTGCAGCTTGTTGGCAATGATCCGGCCCAGCGTGTCGGTGGCCTGCCCCGGCGGAAAGCCGGTCAGGATCTTGACCGCCCGGTTGGGGTAGTCGCTCTGCGCGAGCGCTGGCAGCGGGCCCAGGAAGGCGGCGAGCAGCGAGGCGAGGAGAAGGGGGCGGCGAAGCAGGGGCATGGGTGAGGTCTCCGGTATTTGTACGGACAAATATAGGAGTCTTTCGCCATGGTGTCAACAGCGCCGACGCGCCGGCCTGGAATTCAGCGCCGCAGATTCATGCGGTAGGTGAAGCGGTCGCTGGGATGCACGTTGTCGGCGACCTCGAGCAGGCGGTCCTTCTTGTCGTAGTAGCGGCGCACGATTCGCAGCGCCGGCGCGCCCGGCGTGCTGCCGAGGTTGGCCGCATCGTCGGCGTCGAGCACGGCGCCGCTGAGCTCCTGTTCCACGCGGTCGATCGGCAGCCCGTACTCGCGTTCGATGAGGGCGTACACGGCCGTCTTGGTCGAGCGCAACAGGGCGCCGATGCCTTCGAGCTGCGGATTGAGGAAGAGGCGCGTGATGCAGAAAGGCCGCGATGGTGCGCTTGTTTCATCGGCGTTGCCGGGGTCGCTGGCATAGCGCACGCCGAGCGCATAAGTCCATTCCTCCCCGGGGGAAACGCCGAATTCCTGGGCCTGCGCCTTGCCCAGCGTGACCTTGCCGATGTAGACGAAACGCATGTCGGTGTCGCGGGCGTACTGCAGCAGGTCGGGCAGGGCGCTGGCCTCCTGGGCGTAGCGGGCGGTGTCCGGCTTGGCGATCACGACGGTGCCGATGCGCGGGCGCCGCGTGACCAGGCCGGCGGACACCAGCACGCGGATCGACTCGCGGGCGGTGAAACGGCTGATGCCGAACTGTTCGCACAGCTCGGCCTCGGTCGGGAGGTGGGCGCCGAGCGGATAGGTGTCGTCGGCGATGCCGCGGATGAACTCGCGCGCGATCTGCATGTAGCGCGGCGCGTCTTCGTCGACGTCTGGCGCGGGGGAGGGGGTGGTATGGCTCACGGGCGAATCATCCCATTTGGCGACGGATCGGTTGACACCACCACGGAAATTGGTTTATTGTACGGACAATTAAGACGCAGACGAGACCCAAGCCTTGCCATCCTCGACCTCCATTTCCGCCGCCCCGCCGCGTTCCATGCTCTTCGTGTCCGGCGAGAAGCCGGAACGCTTTGCGAAAGCCATGGCGGCCGGCGCCGACCTCGTCTGCATCGACCTGGAAGACGCCGTCGCCCCGGCGAAGAAAGCGGCGGCCCGTGCGGATGCGCTGCGCTGGCTTGCGGAGCGCCCCACCGATCCCGCGCAGCCCGCCGTGGCGCTGCGCCTGAACGCGGTCCGCACGCTGGAAGGCCTGCGCGACGTGCTGGCGCTCGCCGATGCGACGGTGATGCCCGATTGGGTCCTGCTGCCGAAGGTGGAAGCCGCCGCGGACCTTCAATGCGTCCACGCGTGGCTGGGCGCGAAGTGCCCAAGCTTGGTCGCGCTGCTGGAGACGCCCGGCAGCATCGACGGCGCTGCCGCCATTGCTCACGCCGGCGCGCCGCTCGGCGCGCTCATGCTCGGCGGCGCCGACCTGTCGGCCGAACTCGGCGCGCAGTTCGGCTGGGACGCCCTGCTCTACGCCCGCGCCCGCATCCTCCACGCGGCCCGCGCGGCGAACCTGCAGGCCTGGGACGTGCCGCACATCGACCTGAAGAACCCCGAGGGCCTGGCCGACGAAACGCGCCGCGTGCTGGCGCTGGGCTTCGATTGCAAGACGGCCATCCATCCCCAGCAGATCCCGGTCATCCACGACGCCTTCATGCCGCCCGCCGAGCGCATCGACTGGGCCCGCGCGCTCGCCGACGCAGTGCCAGCCAACGACGCCGCGGGCGCTTTCATGTTCCGCGGCGGCATGGTCGATGCCCCCGTGATCCGGAACGCGCGCCGCATCCTTGCCCGGGCCGGCCAGCGCTGACCCGCCTTCCTTCATTCCCCCGAACTCACCCGCAAACAGGAGACACCATGGTCCAGGTCATCAAGAAAATCGGCGAGCAGCGTTATCGCGAAAGCTTCGGTCGCCACTACGAGGAATTCCACGTCGGCGACGTCTACGAGCACCGCCCCGGCCGCACCGTCACGGAAACGGAGAACACCTGGTTCACGCTGCTGACGATGAACACGCACCCGATGCATTTCGATGGCGAATATGCCAAGGCCAGCGAGTTCGGCCGCTGCATCGTCTGCAGCCCCTTCACCGTGGCGCTGATGGTCGGCATGAGCGTGACCGACGTGAGCCAGAAGGCGATCGCCAACCTCGGCTGGGGCGACATCAAGATGACCTTCCCGGTCTTCGCGGGCGACACGCTCTATGCCGCATCGGAAGTGCTGGAGAAGCGCGAATCCGCCTCGCGGCCCGGCGCCGGCCTCGTCACCGTGCGCACCATCGGCACCAACCAGGACGGCAAGGTGGTCTGCACCTTCACCCGCACCATGCTCATCGCGAAGCAGGGCCACAGCGTCGAAGACAAGGTCGGCTACTGAGCCGGCCCGGAGACTCACTCATGGATGCCGTCACCACACGCCCCGCATTGGACATGCACGCCGACCAGCAGGAATTTGTCGACGCCGTCGAAGCCTGGGCCGAGAAGGAACTGCGGCCGGTCGCGCGCAAGTACGACCTGGCCGACGAATACCCGCACGACATCGTCGAGCAGATGAAGGAACTGGGCCTGTTCGGCGCCACCATCGGCGAGGAATACGGCGGGCTCGGCCTCTCGTCCTGGACCTATGCGCAGATCGTGATCAAGCTGTCGTCGATCTGGATGGCGCCTTCGGGTATCGTCAATTCGCACCTGATCATGGCTTCCGCGATCGAGCGTGCCGGCACGGCGGAACAGAAGGCGAAGTACCTGCCGATGATGGCCACCGGCGAGTTCCGCGGCAGCATCGGCCTGACCGAGCCCAACGCCGGCTCCGACCTGCAGGCCATCCGCACGGTTGCAAAGCTCGAAGGCGACCACTATGTCGTCAACGGCAACAAGACCTGGATCACCAACAGCATGCATGGTCACGGCACGCTGCTGCTCGTGAAGACCGACCCGGCCGCCAAGCCGCGCCACAAGGGCATGAGCCTGCTGATCGCCGAGAAGGCGCCGGGCTTCAACGTGGTCGGCAAGCTCAAGAAGATGGGCTACCGCTCCATCGACACCTGCGAACTGAACTTCGAGGACTACCGCGTGCCGAAGGCCAACCTGCTTGGCGGCGTCGAGGGCAAGGGCTTCTACCAGACGGCCGGCGGCCTGGAACTGGGTCGCATCAACGTCGCGTCACGCGGCGCGGGCATCGCGGAAGGAGCGCTGAAGCATTCCTTGCGCTATGCCCAGGAGCGCAGCGCCTTCGGCAAGCAGATCTGCGAGCACCAGGCGATCCAGATGAAGCTGGCCGACATGGTCACGCAGGTGGAAGGGGCGAAGCGCCTGATCGAGCAGGCGGCGCGCAAGTTCGACGCCGGCGAGCGCTGCGACCTGGAGGCCGCGATGGCCAAGCTGGCCGGCTCGGAAGCCGGCGCCTTCTGTGCGCAGGAAGCGATGCGCATCTTCGGCGGCTACAGCTATTCGGTGGAATACGAGATCGAGCGCTTCTACCGGGACGCGATGCTGATGTGCATCGGCGAAGGCACCAACGAGATCCTGCGCACGGTGATCGCGAAGCAGTTGATCGAGCGGTACAGGGTTTAGAAATACGGGATCGGGTACCGGACGCAGAGGACGCGAAGGTTACGCGAAGGTCGCGAAAGAAGACAAAGAAAAATTTCTTCGGTATTCCTTTTGCGACTTCTGCGAAACCTTTGCGTCTTCTGCGTTCGGCTGTCCGTATTCAACAACCTATGCGTTGCGAGACCGCCCCAGCAACGCGTACAGCAGGATCGCCCCGAAGGTCGCCGTCCCGATGCCGCCCAGCGCGAACTGGCCGAACTTCAGCGTGAAGTCGCCCGTGCCGATGATCAGCGTGATCGCCGCCACGATGAGGTTCTTGTTCTGCGAGAAGTCGACCTTGTTGTCGACCCAGATCTTGGCGCCGGCGATCGCGATCAGGCCGAACACCACGATGCTCACGCCGCCCATCACCGGGAGCGGAATCGCCTGGATCACTGCGCCGAACTTCGGGCTGAAGCCCAGCACCAGCGCGATCAGCGCGGCCATCACGAACACCGCGGTCGAGTAGATGCGCGTGGCGGCCATCACGCCGATGTTCTCGGCATAGGTGGTGACGCCAGTGCCGCCGACGCTGCCGCTCACCACCGTCGCGATGCCGTCGGCGATGAAGGCGCGGCCCATGTAGCGGTCGAGGTTGCGGCCGGTCATCGCGGTCACGGCCTTCAGGTGGCCCAGGTTCTCGGCCACCAGGATGATGGCCACGGGCGCGATCAGCAGCATGGCCGGGCCGGTGAAGGTCGGCGCGGTCAGTGCAGGCGCGCCGAACCAGGCGGCATTGGCAATGCCGGTGAAGTCCATCGGCTTGCCCAGGCCCATGCCGTTGGTCAGCACCGCGTAGACGATGCTCGCGAGGATCAGCCCGATGAGGATCAGCAACCGCTGCACCATGCCGCGCGTGAACACCGCGACCAGCCCGACGCAGAGGAAGGTCACGGCCTGCATCCACGACTCGAAGTTGCTGGACGCCATGTTCTTGATCGGCACGCTGGCCAGGTTGAGCCCGATCACCGCCACCACCGCGCCCGTGACGACCGGCGGCATGAAGCGCTCGATCCATCCCGCGCCGACCATCTGCACCAGCAGGCCGATCAGCACATAGAGCACGCCGCACGCCACGATGCCGCCAAGCGCCACCGCGATGTTGTTGTTGGGCCCGGTGCCGGAATAGCCGCTGGCCGCGATCACCACGCCGATGAAGGCGAAGCTGGAGCCCAGGTAGCTCGGCACGCGCCCGCCGGTGACGAAGAAGAAGATCAGCGTGCCGACGCCGCTCATCAGGATCGCCAGGTTGGGGTTGAAGCCCATGAGGATCGGCGCCAGCACCGTGGCGCCGAACATCGCGATGACGTGCTGCACGCCCATCGCCGCGGTCTGCGGCCAGGGCAGGCGCTCGTCGGGCGCAACCACGGTGCCTTGGACCGCGCGCACTTCACGCCAACGGGGCAGGTAGGTTTCAGTCGATGGATTCATTTGAATTTCCTGGATCTGTTCGTGAAACACCGGGGAACCGGCTTTGCCGGGCCCCTGGTGTTGCCCCCGGTGGGGGGTGGGCGGGCTGCACGAAGTGAGCCCTGCCTCGGGAGGAGCAACATTTCTTCAGCGCGGCGCCAGCATGGCCATAGTGATGCGCGACACGCAGACCAGTTCACCTTCATCGTTGACCAGCTCGATCGCCCACACCTGCGTCGTCTTGCCCCGGTGCACCGGTCGTGTGGTGCCGGTGACCCAGCCGCTTCGGGCCGAGCGCAGGTGGTTGGCATTGATGTCGAGCCCCACCGCGCGATGGCCTTCCGGGGAACTGAAGTGGGCGCCCGAAGAGCCCAGCGATTCGGCCAGTACCACCGACACGCCGCCGTGCAACAGGCCATAGGGCTGGATGGTTCGCTTGTCCACGGGCACGCGGGCGCTCAGGAAGTCGTCGCCGATTTCGGTGAATTCGACGCCAAGGCTTTCGAGTGCGGTGCCCTTGTTGCCCGCATTCAGAAGTTCAAGGGAGATGGGTTTTTGCCAGATGGGCATGGATGCTTTCCCGATGTAGGAGAGAGGAGCAAAACTATAGCGAGCGTCCAGGGCGGGCCTAAGCTGAGCGGATGAGCGCACAGGTTTCTTTTGAATGACCCGCCCTGGACGTTGGATCGCCGGCATCGTGGCCGCGCTGGTCGGCCTGGTGCTGATCGCCGCAGGCGGCTTGGCCTGGTGGTTGCCAGACGATGCGCAGCTCGCGGCGCGAGTGGCTTCGGAGTTCGAGCAACGTACCGGCGTGGGCTTGCGCGTGGGCTCCGCGCATTGGACCTTGCGGCCAGGCCTTTCGCTGGTCCTGGGCGAACTGGCGACGGCGCAGAAGGAACCGATCACGGTGCGCCGCCTGGTGCTGCACGCCAGCCTGCGCGAGCTGCTGGCGCGGCGCATTCGCATCGACGACGTGGAGGTGGAAGGCGCGATGTTCCCACGCGCATCGGCACGCGAGTTTCGCGGGCGCGGCGATGCGACACCTGAGCCGCTCGGTCCCTTCGCTGCGCACCCGGTGCCGGTGGCGCAGGTCCGCTTCGAGGACGTCACCTGGATCGACCGGCGCGGTATCGCGCTGGCCTATGACGGGCGGATCGAGTTCGACGCCGGCTGGATGCCGCGCAATGCCGAAGTGGCGCGCCGTGGCGTGACGCCGCCCGCGCGCCTCCAAATCACGCGGGAAGCTGACGAGGTCATGAAGTGGCGCACCGACATCGAGGTGGGCGGCGGCACGTGGAACGGCACCGCCACCGTCGAGGCGCTGGCAGGCGACAAGCTGCGCCTGCATGCCGACCTCGCGCCGCGCAACGTCGACATCGCGGGGCTGACAGCGGCCTTCGGGCGGCAGGCGGCGCTGGTCGGTCGCATCAACGGCCGCACCGAAGTCACGGCGGAAGGCGAGAACCCGGTCGAATGGGCGCGCGTGCTGCACACGCGCACCCGCTTCACCGTGCGGCCCGCCGTGCTGCGTCGCTTCGACCTGGCACGGGCGGTGCGCACGGCCGGCATCAGCCGCGGCGGCCAGACCCCCCTCGACGAGATCGCAGGCACGCTCGACACGCAGGCCACCGAAGAAGGCACCGTGCTGCGCTACAGCAACCTGAAGGCCACGTCGGGCGTGCTCACGGCGAGCGGCGCTGGCACCGTGATCAACCGCAGGATGGACGGCGAACTGACGGTCGACATCGTCGATGGCGTGGTCGGCGTACCGCTCAAGGTGGGCGGCACGCTGGATGCGCCGGAGCTGTCGCTGACCGGCGGCGCATTGGCCGGCGCCGCCATCGGCAGCGCGGTGTTGCCGGGGGTGGGCACTGCGATCGGGGCGCGGCTCGGGCAGCGCATGGAGAAGCTGTTCGGCGGCGATGACGCGCCCAAGGGCGCTGCGAAGAAGAAAAAGCCCGTCACGCGGTGATCGCTCCGCGAACAGTGGCGTGGCCTTGGGCGCGGCCACCCGCCCCGAGCCAGACACCGTTCAGGTGATTCGTCGACAATCCGTTGACATTACTGGAACCCCGACCCTGACCGACTCGACCCTAGACGCCCCTGAAACCATCCTGCGTGACGTTGCCGCCATCGGCCGCATCAGTGCGGTGCCGACGCTTCTCAAGATCATCTGCAGCAACACCGGCATGGGATTTGCCGCCGTGGCGCGGGTGACGGAGGGCACCTGGACGGCATGCGCGGTGCAGGACGACATCCACTTCGGCCTGCTGCCGGGCGGCCAGCTGGATGTGCGCACCACCTTGTGCATCGAGGCGCGGGCCGCGCGCAAGCCGGTCGTGTTCGACCATGCGAGCCTGGACCCGGTCTACCGCGACCATCACACGCCGCGCCTCTACAACATCGAGAGCTACATCTCGGTGCCGATCATCCGGCCCGGCGGTGAATACTTCGGCAACCTGTGCGCCATCGACCCGCGCCCGCTGCCGGTGTCGGACCAGAAGACGGTGGCCATGTTCGAGAGCTTTGCCGAACTGATCGGGCGCCAGCTCGCGCAGGAAGAATCGCAGCTGGCCACCGAGACCGCGCTGCTCGACGAGCGCGCCACCGCCGAGTTGCGCGACCAATTCATCGCGGTGCTGGGCCATGACCTGCGCAATCCGCTGGCGTCGGTCAGTGCCTTGGCCGAGCTGCTCGTGCGTCGTACGGCCGAGCCTGAGGCGGCCAAGGTCGGCGAACGCATTCGCAGGACGACACGCCGGATGGCGCTGCTGATCGACGACGTGCTCGACTTCGCGCGCGGCCGCATGGGCTCCGGGCTGGTCGTGACGCCGGCGAAGGTCGCGGACCTGGGCGCATCGATGTCGGAGGTGGTCTCCGAACTCCAGCTTGCGCACCCGGATCGGCGGATCGAGGAGCACATCGACATCGCCGCCGACGTCTGGTGCGACTGCGGGCGCATCCAGCAGTTGCTGTCGAACCTGCTGGGCAATGCGCTGACGCATGGCGCGAGCGACCAGCCGGTGGTGGTCGAGGCCCGGTCGGAGCCGGGCGGCCGCCTCCAGGTGTCCGTGTGGAATGGGGGCGTGCCGATCGCGCCGGCGAACATGGCGAGGATCTTCGAGCCCTACTGGCGGCCTGCGGACAACGAAGCCAAGGGTGGCCTGGGGCTGGGCCTGCACATCTGCTCGATGATCGTGAAAGCGCATGGCGGCAGTCTCGAAGTCAGCTCCTCGGCGGAGGCCGGCACCCGCTTCACCGCACGATTGGCCGTGCAATCCGGTGACGATGCGCCTGGCCCTGCGCCAGAGGTCTAGCCCCCTTGAGCACATTGCTGCGCGGCATTAGGCTCGCGGCAATGACTGTGCTCAACATCCCGCAGATTCGTCTCTATCAAACCTGGCTGCGCGACACGCGCGGCCTTTCCTTCGACGCCTACGACGCGCTTTGGCGCTGGTCCACCACCGAGCTCGATGCCTTCTGGCAAAGCATCTGGGACTATGCCGGCATGCACTCGCCAACACCGCACAGCGCGGTGCTCGCGGTGAACAGGATGCCCGGCGCCGTGTGGTTCCCTGGCGCGCAGGTGAACTACGCGCGCGAGGTGCTGCGGCACGTCGATGCCGCGCATGCGGCGGGCCTGCCGGCCATCGTCAGCGACAACGAACGGGGCGAGGCGCGCGAGCTGTCCTGGCCCGAGCTCAAGCGCCAGGTTGCGTCGGTGGCGCTCGCGCTGCGCTCGCTCGGCGTACAGCGCGGCGACCGCGTGGCAGCCTACCTGCCGAACGTGCCCGAGACGATGATCGCGTTCCTCGCCTGTTCAAGCATCGGCGCCGTGTGGAGCGTGTGCGCGCCGGACATGGGCACGCCGGCCGTGCTCGACCGCTTCCGGCAGATCGAACCCAAGGTGCTGATTGCCACCGACGGCGTCCACTATGGCGGCAAGCCGATCGACCGGACTGCCGTGCTGCAGGAACTGCGCGACGCCTTGCCCACCGTGCAGAAACTGTTGCTTGTCGACAGCCCGCACGCAGCGGGCGCGATGCAGGCCGACGCCCATTGGCCCGACGCCATCGCGCGCGACGATGCCGAGGTCGCCGCCTTCGAGCCCGAGTGGCTGCCCTTCGACCATCCGATCTGGATCCTCTATTCGAGTGGCACCACCGGCCTGCCCAAGCCCATCGTGCACGGGCAGGGCGGGGTGATCATGACCATGTATGCCTGCGCTCTGCACAACGACATCGGCGCGAGCTACCACGCCAACAGCTTCGGCGAACGCTATCACTGGTACAGCTCCACCGGCTGGGTCATGTGGAACAGCCAGATGGCCGGCCTGTGCCTGGGCGCCACCATCGTGCTCTATGACGGCCATCCCGCGGGCAGCAAGGACAAGCCCGACTGGGGCGTGCTGTGGCGATTCGCGGCGAAGCACCGCGTCACCTTCTTCGGCGCGGGCGCGGCCTACTTCACCCACTGCATGAAGGCCGGCGTGACGGCAGCCGACTGCGGCGACCTGTCCTGTGTGCGCGCCCTCGGCAGCACCGGCTCCCCGTTGTCGGAAGAGGTGCAACGCTGGGGCAGCGCACAGTTCCGGCAGGCGCGGGCGGCGACACACGGCGCGAGCGAAAAGGAAACCATCTGGTGGTGCAACATCTCCGGCGGCACCGACTTCTGCGGCGCCTTCGTCGGCGGCAACCGCGAGCTGCCCGAAGTGCCGGGCCAGATGCAATGCCGCCAGGTCGGCCATGCGGTCGAGGCCTGGAACGAGGAGGGCCAGCCGGTCATCGGCGAAGTCGGCGAACTGGTCTGCATCCAACCCCTCCCCGCCATGCCGCTCTACCTCTGGGGCGACACCGGCAATGCACGCTACCTGTCGAGCTACTTCGACACCTGGCCCGGCGTCTGGCGCCACGGTGACTGGCTCAAGGTGGGCGAGGACGGCGGCTGCATCATCTACGGCCGCAGCGACGCCACCATCAACCGCCAGGGCCTGCGCATGGGCACCAGCGAGATCTACAGCGCCGTCGAAGCCCTGCCCGAGGTGCTGGACTCGATGGTCGTCGACCTCGAATACCTGGGCCGCGAAAGCTACATGCCGCTCTTCGTCGTGCTGCGCCCCGGCGTCGCACTCGACGACGCCATGCGCGGCAGGATCAACGACGCGATCAAGACCTCGCTCTCGCCGCGCTTCCTGCCGAACGAGATCTTCCAGGTGGCGGAGATACCGCGCACGCTGTCGGGCAAGAAGCAGGAACTGCCGATCAAGAAACTGTTGCTCGGGCAACCGATCGAGAAGGTGCTGAACCGCGAGGCGATGGCGAACCCGGGGTGCCTGGATTGGTATGTGGGGTTGGCGCAGCGGCGGGCTGCGGCCGCTTGATGAGGAGTGGGTCGACGCTTGTCGATGTCTGGATCGATCGAATGGCGAACGCTCTCGCGACCGTGCGTCTTCCTTGTTGCCTATGTCGGCAGCAACTCATACAACACCATCTTCGATAGCCGCCCGCGCAGCGCTACCTCTTCGACGCGCCGCGTGCGCAGCCGGCCCTTCAGCCCTTCGAAGGTCGACTCCGACAACAGCACTTTCGTGCCCAGCTCCTTGTTCATGCCCTCGATGCGGCTCGCCACGTTGATGGCATCGCCGAACGCGGTGTAGGCCAGCCGGTCGTTCGAGCCGAGCGCCCCGACCACGGCCGTGCCGGTGTGGATGCCGATGCGCGTGACGAACGCCTGCCGGCCCTGCGTGGCCCAGCGCGCGTTGAGCGCGGCCAGTTCCGCCTGCAGGTCCAGCGCGGCCACGCAGGCCTTGTACTCCGCATCTTCGAGCGCAGAAGGCGCGCCCCACAGCACCATGATCGCGTCGCCGATGAACTTGTCGACCGTGCCGCCATGGCGCGCGATCACGCGCGTGGCCACGTTGAAGTACTCGGTGAGCTGCTCGACCAGCATCTTGGTCTCGATGACTTCGGAGATGCGCGTGAAGCCCGCCACGTCGGTGAACATCGCCGTGATGCGCCTTGGCTCGCCGCTGGGCGTGAGCGTGTGGCCTTCGTCGACGAGCTGGTTCACCAGGTCCACCGGCACGAACTTTCTGAATGCCTTCAGCCCGCGTGCCGAATCGTCGAGCGCCTGGTCCAGTTGCTGGATCTCCAGCACGCGGCTCGGTACGCGCGGTATGTTGTCGAGGTCGAAGCGACCGATGCGGCGTGCGATGCGCGACAGCTGCTCGACCGGCAGGGTCACCACCTTCGACAGCCGCAACGACACGATCAGGATGATCCCCAGCGACGACAGCACCAGTGCCAGCAACCACAGCACGTTGCGCCGCAGGCCGCCGAGCAATGTGTCCTCGGGCACCCAGCTCACCAGCAGCCAGTTCGTCGACGGCAGGTGCGAGGTGCGCACCAGGTAGCGGCGGCCTTCGTGCTCCAGCGCGAAGTTCCCGTCCGCAGCGCCGCGCGCGCCGGTGCCGGCCTGCAGACGCGCGTGCACCGCGCCCAACACGCCGCCGCGCGGCACATCGAGCTGCCTCACGTTGCCTTCGACATCGCTGCGCGCCAGCACCTGGAATGCGGTGCCGAGCAGTGCCGCCTCGCCATTGCCGTCACGGCTGAACAGGCGCACGAACTCGGACAGGCGGCCCAGCGTGACATCGCCCGCGGCCACCAGTTGCTGCGTGCTGCCATCCGCCCCGCGGCGCCACGCCGGCAGCGAATACGTCACGCCAAGCTCCTGGCGCTGCGAGGCGAACACATAGGGTTGCGACCAGACCGCCTCGTTGCGCTGGCTGTTCAGGGCGCTCCGGAACCAGTCTCGTTCCGCAGGCTTGTACTGCGTATGCAAGGTCTCCACGCGCACCGTGCGAAAGCGCTCCTGCACATCGGTGCTGTCGCTGGCCGGCGGCTTGTAGTGCCAGACCTCGGTGGTGCCTTGCGGCTCCGCCTTCATGTTGACCACGGCCGGCTCCGGATGCCGCGTCACCATCAGCATGCGGCCATCGGCGGCCGCGACGTAGATGCTGTCAAGCTCTGGCGACTGCTGCAACAGCGTCCAGATCAGCTCACCCGACTGGCCCGTGCCCTCGCCGCCGGTCTGCAGGCTCGGTGATTCGCTCATGGCCCGCACGGCCGTCGCCGCGTGATGGAGGAAGGCGATGGTCCGGTCCTCGATGCGCAGGTGGTCAGCCTGGTGCGCCGACTCGCCGATCCGCGACACCAGCCGCTGCGACCCCCAGTACCCCAGCGCGATGAGCAGCAGCGACTCGACCAGGATCACGACCGTGATGATGGTGCCGACGTCGACGCGAAAGCGCCGCAGGCGCAAGGGCAAGGCAGGTTGGGACTCGACAGGCATGGGGTGTGTGCAAGTGAGGCAACAACGCGGGCGGGCCGCCCACGGTTCGACCCACGCGTTGGAACTGTACAGGCCGGTCAACGCGGCCGCTTGACTCTTTGCCGGCCTGATGATCGGCATGTTTCCGGATCTGCAAGGCGCCCTGCGACGCCGTGGCGGCGGTGTCGGCCGAGCGACACTGGCGCCCCCTACATCGCCCGCAGCAGGTTGGCCAATTCGACCGCCGACTTCACTTCCATCTTCTCGAAGATCCGCGCCCGGTGGACCTCCACCGTGCGCACGCTGATCGAGAGCTGATCCGCGATCAGCTTGTTCGGCAGGCCTTCCACCACCCGTTGCATCACGTCGCGCTCGCGCTCGGTCAGTTCGCTCATGCGCGCCGCCAGGCCCGAGCGCGCGCGCTGGCGCTCGACCGCGCGCAGGGAGGCGCCCAGCGCCTGCTCGATGCGGTCGACCAGCGCGTTGTCGGAGAACGGCTTCTCGCAGAAGTCGAAGGCACCGCGCTTGACCAGGTCCACGGCGGTCGGCACATCGGCATGGCCGGTCAGGAAGATCACCGGCATGGTGCCGATCAGGCCGCGCTCGGCCAGCCGCTCGAACAGCACCAGGCCGCTGGTGCCGGGCATGCGCACGTCGAGCAGCAGGCAGCGAGGCTGCGTCGGCGCGTCGAACGCAGGGTCGCCCTCCAGCCGCTGCTCGAAGGCCTCGGCGCTGGCGAAGTGCTCGCTCATGAGCCGGCGCGAGCGCAGCAGCCAGGCCAGCGCCTCGCGCACGCTGGCGTCGTCGTCGACAATGAAGATCAGGGCATCGATCGGGGGTTGCATGACTTGGCAGGCGGCTAGGCGTTGGCGGCGAGGGCGGGGATTTCGAGGGGCGCAGCCACCACCGCTGGCAATGTAAATCGAAACACCGTGCCGCTGGGCCGGTTCGGTTCGAACACCAGCGCGCCGCCGTGTTGCTCGACCACCGTGCGACACAGGCTCAGGCCCAGGCCCATGCCATCCGTGCGGGTGGTGAAGAAGGGCGTGAACAGCCGTCGCGCCACCGCGTCGTCGATGCCACAGCCGATATCGGCCACGGAAAATTCGAGCCATCTGCGCGCCTCGGGCACCGACTCCTCGCGACCGGGCGCCGTCGCCACGCGCAGCAGCAGGACGCGCTCCGTGATGGCGGGCTGGTCCATCGCCTGCATGGCATTGCGGGTCAGGTTCAGCAGCACTTGCTCGACCAGCGTGCGGTCGCACAGCACTTGCGGCAACGCAGACTCCAGCTCGATGTCGATGCGCACGCCGAGCTTCTGCGCCTGCAGCCGCACCAGCGGCATCACCGCATCGAGCAGGGCCTGCGGCGCCACCGGCTCGCGCGTGCGGTCGCGGCGGCGCACGAAGTCGTGCACGCTGCGGATGACCTGGCCGGCGCGCTCGGCCTGCTCGCCGATGCGCCGCATGGCCATGGACAGCTCGGCCGAGGCGCCGCCCGCCTCGCCGCCGAGCAGGTTGAGCGAGCCGGTGGCATAGCTGGCGATCGCGGCCAGCGGCTGCGTGAGTTCATGGCTCAGCAGCGACGCCATCTCGCCGACGGTGGCCAGGCGCGCGCTGGCCTGCAGGCGCTCCAGGCTGGCACGCGAAATTTCCTCGATGCGGCGCTGCTCGCTGAGGTCGACAAACGCGCTCATCCAGCCGGTCTGCATGCCGTGCGCATTGATCAGCGGTGCCTCGAAGATCAGCACCGGAAAGCGCGCGCCGTCCTTGCGCATGTAGACCGATTCGAAGCCGTTGCGCGGTGGCACGCTGCCGCCGAGCCGCAGGTCCTGCCGCTGCTGGTATTCGTGCGCCAGTTCGGTCGGCCAGTAGGGCGCTTCCTGCGTGCCAATCAGTTCCTCGGGGGTGAAGCCGACCATCGCGCAGAAGGCGGGGTTCACGTAGGTGATGCGGCCCTGCAGGTCGCGCGCACGCAAGCCGGTGATGACCGAGTCTTCCATTGCCTTGCGGAAGGCCAGCGTGTCGGCGAGCTCGCGTTCGGCCCTGAGGCGTCGCCGCGTGTCGCGCGCCAGCAGCACCAGCACCGACACCAGCGCGATCGACACCGCCGTGACCAGGGCGGTCAGCACGTTCGGGAACAGGTCCGGCTCCGAACGCCAGCCATCGACCCGCAGCATCAGCGTGACGCCGGGCAGGTCGAGCAATTGCTGCGATGTAAAGACGCGGCTGCCCACCCGCCGCGCCACGCCCACGGAGGCCAGCCGGGTGCCGTCGGGCTCGGTGAACGTGATCTCCTGCCCGCGCCGAAGCGTCGGCCCGACCAGTTCGGTCAGAGTGTCGCGCAACGAATAGGTTGCGACCAGGTAGCCGCCCGCCTCGGAGGGCAGGCAGACCTCCAGCACCTCCATGCCGGTGCCGGCGCTGTTCGACACGTAGTGGCTGGGCGAATAGGCCGCGGACGACAGCTTGTTGGCCGCGGTGCAGGCCAGCGCGATGTCGGAGCGCATGGCTTCGCGCGCGGCCGGCTCGAACAGGCGCATGCGGTAGGGCGTGTCCGTAGCGGCCAGCAGTCGCAATCGTGCATCGCGCCACTCCAGGCGCAGCCATTCGCGGTGTGCACGCAACTGGGCCGCGGCTTCCTCCTCGGGCCAGTGCCCGGCATGGGTGGCGTCGGTCAACAGGGCATTCAGGCTCTGCGCGTTGCGCTGCAGGCCGCCGCGCAATTCGCCCAGCGCGTCGGCGGTGTCATGGTCGAGCACGACCTGCACCTGCTCGGCCTCATGGCGCCCCGCCAGCCACACCACGGTGGTCAGCAACACCATCACCAGCAGCGCCAGCAAGAGCCACAGGAACCAGCGCTGCCACAAGGAGCGCAAGCGCGCGAAGGCCTGCCGGGCCGGCGCGATGGACGAGTGCAGTCGCTCGACCATTCAGTGCCCCCAGAGCAAGGGCGAACCATGCCCGTTCGTGGGCAGCCGCGGAACCGGCTTTGCCGGGCCGCTGGGTGCGCCCCCTTGAGTCGATGTGGCTTTGCCATCTCGACTCGATCCCCCGCGGGGGGCGGGCTGGGCGCAGCCCGGCCCTGGGGGCTCTTGAGGGGCTGAGGGCCGCGGCTCCAAGCCTGCCTGCGCAGGCTTGGACGGCCCGCTAGAGCGGCCGCCTCTGGCGGTAGCACCGGCGCCGCAGGCGCATTCGGGGGTGGGGGACATTCAGGCCGTGATCACGCGGTGCCCGAGCGCCGGCAGTTGCTGGCGCGCCGTCGCCACCCGGGCGATGTCGACATCGCAGGTCACCACGCCCTCGTCGGTGGCGCGCTGCGCCGCGATCGTGCCCCAAGGGTCCACCACCAGCGACTGGCCCCAGGTGCGACGGCCGTTCTCGTGCGTGCCGCCCTGGGCCGGCGCCATCACCCAGGCGAGGTTCTCGATGGCGCGGGCCCGCAGCAGCACTTCCCAGTGCGCGGAACCGGTGGTGTGCGTGAAGGCGCTGGGCACCAGCAGCAGTTCCGCGCCCTGCGCCGCCAACGCACGGTACAGCTCCGGAAAACGCAGGTCGTAGCAGACGCTCATGCCGACTCGCCAGACATGCCCGTCGCGCGAAGGCAACTCGAACAGCACGGGCTGCGTGCCGGGCGTGATGACCCGGCGCTCGTCGTAGCGCTCGGTGCCGTTGTCGTAACGGAAGAGATGGATCTTGTCGTAGCGCGCCACGCATTCACCGGTCGGCGAAAACGCGAGTGAGGTGTTGAGCACGTGCAGATCGTCTTCCGGACTCACCAGCGGCAAGGTGCCGCCCACGATCCAGAGGCCGAACTCGCGCGCGGCATCGGCCAGGAAGCGCTGCACCGGCCCGTCGCCGGGCTGCTCGCGCAGGGCGATCTTGTCGGTGTCTCGCCGGCCCATGACACAGAAGTATTCGGGCAGCACCGCCAGTTCGGCGCCCGCCGCGGCCGCCTCGCCCAGCAGCGCATGGGCGCGGGCGAGGTTGGCCTCGCGCTCGACCGCCGAAACCATCTGGATCGCTGAAACCTTCATGTGTTCTCCGTGGCTGTCATGGCGCTCACCGGGAAACCTCCGTGCTGCGCATGATGGCGCGAGCGACTTCGGGCGGCGGGCGCGGCGCTCAAGGCTTGGCCTCCTGCGCCACCTTGCGCGGCACCTTGGTGATCTTCGGATCGGTCCAGGTGCCGTCGATCTGGAATTCCTGTGTCGCCGCGGCGCTCAGCGGCTTGCTCAGCGCGTATTGGGCGAGGAAGGCGGCGAGTCCGATGGCGGGGTTGATGACGGTGGCCGCCAACGCCGCGGTGCCGGCCGATATCTCGGGCACCACCACCACGCGCAGCGACTGGGTTTCATGCGCGATGTCGGCCGTGCCCTCCATCAGCACGGCCGCGTTCACGCCTTTCATCTGCAGGTTGCTGGTGCTGGCAGTGCCGTCGTTGATCCTTGCGTCGCCGCGGACGTAGTCGAACTGGAAGCCCTGGCTGAAGATGTCCCGGAAATCCAGCGTCAGGCGACGCGGCAGTGCCTGCAGGCTCAGCACCCCGAGCAGCTTGGCCAGGCCCGGGTCTGCCTTCAGGAACTGGCCGGACTCGACGTCAATACGGACCTTGCCGTCCAGGCTCGGATAGTCGAGAGAGAAGGGCGATCCGCGCCAGTCGACCTCGCCTGTGAGCCGCCCATGGCCGCGCCGGACCACGTCCTTCATGTTGAAGCGATTGAGCAACAGCCCGACATCCGAGATGTCCAGCGTGAAGTGCATGCTGGTGTGCCGCGCGTCCGGACGCGTGCCAGGCGCTGCGGGCAGGGCGGTCCAGCTCCCCTCGGCCATGAAGCTGGCCTCCGGGGTGCTGAAGCCCAGCTTGTTCAGCCGCCATTCGTGGCTGGTCCCGCCGAGGTTGACGGCGTTGATCTCAGCGCGGCCCAGCCGGCGATTGAACAACTCGAAGTCGTCGATCACGATGTCGAGCGCTGGCAGCGTGCCGGGTTTTTCGTCGAGCAGCGACTCGACCTCCGGTGCCTCGCTGGGCGCGATGCGCAGCCGGGCCAGCCGCGCATACAGCCGGCCATCCTGCGACTGCCGATACTCGGCGTAGCCGCTGAGGTCGTTGGCGTCGATGTTGGCGCGCCACACCGGCCCTTCCCGGCTGCCGCCCAGGACCACGTTCTTCAATTTGCGCCCGGACACCACCAACTCCTGTGCACGCACGGCGAGCAAGGTCGGCAGGTAGCCCGAGGCTTCCTCCTGCGCTGCACCAAGCGCTTCCGGCGGCGTGCCCGTGGCCTCGCCGAACACCGACTTCCAGGCATCCACGTCGAAGCGCGCCAGCCGCAGGTTGGCCATCACGCCGCGTGCCGGCGATACGGCCGACTCGCCGCCCTCCAGCCCGATGCCGATCGCGCCATTGGTGACCTTCGGTTCGGCGCCCGAAATGTCGCGCTGGTAGCGGACCGTCGCGAGGCGGCCAAGGTCCATCTGCAGTTCGTCGCGCGCTGGCGCCGCCGGTGACGCGCGGGGCAGGAGCTTTTTCTCGAGGCGCAGCGGCAGGGCATCGGCCGCGGGCTTGGCCAGCGGTGCGGGCAGGTCGAGTGCCAGGCCCTGCAAGCTGCTGGCGAGGCTGAACTCCGTGACGCCGTCGCGCACCGAGAGCGTGCCCGCATAGGGCGTGCTGCCGCTGGCCCGCTTTGCCAGCCGGCTGAGCCAGTTCACCTCGCGCATGGCGCGCAGGCCCTCGGCCGTGGCCGTGCCCTGCGCCTTGTAGACCATCTCGCTGCCGATGCCGGCATAGCGTCCGTGCCCCTCGACCTTGACATCGCCGCCAGCCACCCGGGCCTGCACGCCGGCAAGCATGAACCCGCTTTCGGTGAAGGTCAGCATGCCGCGCGCCTGCGTGAAGGCCGGGGCTTCCGGCATCGGCTGGACTTCGTTGTCGGCCAGCGCCACCGTGGTCTGGAGCTTGAACTTGTCCATGGCCTCCAACGGGAGTTCGAGATGCACCTTGTAGTCGGCGTTGCCCGTGGCACGGGCCTGCCCGATGGCCTCGCCCGGGGCGCCACCCACGATCGGTGCCGCCGCCTTGATCAGAGAAAGCAGCGGCCCCTTGGCCAGCCCATCCACCTTCAGCAAGGGCGCGGCATGCGCCATGTCGGCAATCTCGGCCTCGGCCTTGGTGACCTCGATGCCCTGCACGCCGACAAAGTGGCCACGCGCATTGCGCACCTGCATGCCGGCGCGCTCGAAGATCAACTCGCCTGAAAGGCCGGTCAACGCCGGCCATGCACCGACGGCCGGGGCGGCCCCGGGGGGCGGCGGCACGTAGGCATAGGTCACGTCGTTCACCTTGGCCGCGATGCGGAAGTCCCCCTGCTTCGGATCGTTGAAGGGCATGTCGTGCAGGTCGCCGCGCACCTTGAAGTCGACGGTCGACGCGGTGCCCTTGCTCACGCTGTCGCGCACATAGTCGCGCGTGGACTTGGGGATGACCAGCGGCAGGTAGCGGAACACCCGCGTGCCGTCGGCCTTGGTGAGCTGCCCCTGCAGGTCGAGCACGCCTGGGTAGCGCCCGCGCGAGCGCGAGGTGGCGGGATCGCTGGTGCGCCAGTCGGCCTTGAATTCGCCCTGCGTATCGGCATTGGAAAAGCGCACGCCTGTCGCCTGCACCTGCATGTCCGACCCGTCGCGCTTCCAGGCGAGCCTGGCCGAGAGCTGCTCGATCGGCACCACCGGCTCCTCGAACACGCCGGGGAAATCGAGCGCGCCCTTCGTGATGGCCAGATCGGCCGTGCCGCCGGCCTGGGTCGCGTCGAAGGTGACGGTGGCGCCGCGCAGGCCGGGCGTGCCGGTCGGCACGGCGGCGGGCACGTTGGTGCCGCGTGGCGCGGCTGGCCGGACCGGCGCGGGCTCGCCGGGCTGCGAGGCCACGGCCAGGCCGCTGACACGGCCGCGCGCCTGGTACTTGTCGGGTTCGCTCATCGGCCCCTGCCAATTCGCGTCGATGCGCTCGACCAGTCCGCGCAGGTCCAGGATCGAGAGCGCGCGATGGGTGGGCTCGTCGATCGGCAAGCGGCTCGCGATCTGCGTGAGCGCGCCAAGGTCGAGCCGGTCGGCCTTGAACACGCCGCGCTCGGAGCCGGTGCGTCCCTTGGCGGGAATGCGTTCGAAGCTCAGGTTGCCGCCGGGCCAGCGCGTGCCGTCGGCGGTATCGAACTGCAAGTCGGTGGTCGAGAATGTGAAGCGCTCGTCGTCCGTGTGGCCGGCGAGCCGCCCCGTGACGCGACGAAACACCAGTGGCTCCAGCTTCTCGCCCAGCACCGCGTCGACGCGCAGCAATGCCAGGTCGACCGCGCCGCCGTAGACCTGGCCGTCGTTCACATCGGCCCACAACCGCAGCGCGCCGTTGGCTTCCCGGATGCGGGCGTCGAGCGACACATAGGCGCCCAGCCGCTTGACATCCATGTGGGGAAACTCGGCATAGAGCTGGCCGTCCCAGGTCTGCCACTTGCCGGCATGGGTGCTCAGGAAGGGCTGCCGGAACTGGCCGCGCAAGGTGAAGCGCTGGCCCCAGCCCTCGGGCGGCGTGGCGTCGAGGCGCAAGGCATGGCGGCGCGTGCTGTTGCGCGAGACGAAGCTCACGTCGGTCAGCAGCAGGGGCGGTGCCTTGCGGGTTTCGTCGGTCCAGCGCACGGTGCCGCCCTCGACGGCGAACTCGCGCTGCGAGAAGAACCAGTCGGCCGCGCGCGTGTCGCCACTGGTGTCCGCGTCCATGTCGAGCCCGGCCACGTGCAGCTTGCCCATGGCATCACGCCGCACGTCGACCTCGGGGTTCTCGATATAGATCTGCTCGAAGTTGAGGCGCCACAAGGAACGCGGCGACACGCTGGCCACCACGCGCGCCAGCTTGAGCGCTTCACGGTCCACGCTGTCATGCAGCACCACGTCGCGCAATTCGAAGGTGGGGAAAAGACCCTCCGAGACCGCGGTGATCGCGCCTATTCGCACAGGTACCCCGATGGCCTTGGTGGCTTGCGCTTCCAGCACGCCGCGGTACTCGCCGATTCGCGGCACAATCCAGCCGTGTAGGACAACGACCGACAGTGCGAACAACAACCAGGCGGCGATCAGAAGTCCCAGCATCCAGCGCGCCGTGACAGCGGTGACCTGGAGCAGACGTGAAGGGGAAGACGTCGTGACGTTCATTAGGGATCGCGCGCTGTGTCAGGAATTATGACTGCCAGCCTTCAGACCAGTTCAACTCCGGACGCGCATGGCCATGGTGCCACCGCGGCGCCCGCCGTGCATCTTTCATCGCATTCCCGTTTCGTGCAGCGACTGCGAAGGCGCTATGCCGCCGACCTCGCGCTGCTGCCGTCCGGCGCGCCTGTGCGAGGGCACTTCACGCAAGCCTACGAAGCCTTGCGCGCACGCAACGCTTCCGTGGCCGACGCCTTGCGCATCGTTCGCCAGCTGGTGATGGAGCGCCTCATCACGCTCGACTGCGAAGCCCAGGCCCCGCTGGAAGTCGTGACCACCGCCGTTACGCAACTCGCCGAATTCGCGCTCGACACCGCCTGCCACGAAGCCCGGCGCGAACTCGCCCTTGTGCACGGCCAGCCGCTGTGCCCCGACGGCAAGCCGGCCAGCCTCTGGATCGTCGGCATGGGCAAGCTGGGCGCGCGCGAGCTCAACGTCTCCAGCGACATCGACCTGATCTACCTCTACGACGCCGATGGCGAGACCGCCGGCGATGCGACGGGCCGCGGCAAGCTCGCCAACCAGGACTTCTTCGGCCGCATGGTCAAGCGCATCTATGCGCTGGTCGGCGACACCACCGAACATGGCTTCGTGTTCCGCGTCGACCTCGCCTTGCGGCCCAATGGCAACTCGGGGCCGAACGCCGTCTCGCTCGATGCCCTGGAGGAATATTTCCAGGTGCAGGGCCGCGAATGGGAGCGTTTCGCCTGGCTCAAGAGCCGCGTCGTCGCGCCCTTCGACTGCATCGCCGATGCCTCTGCGCAAGCGCTGCGCACCGTGGTGCTGCCCTTCGTCTTCCGCCGCTACCTCGACTACAACGTGTTCGACTCGCTGCGCGTGCTGCACCGGCAGATCCGCGAGCAGGCCGCACGCCGCAGCGCGGGCCGGCCGTCGCGGGCCAATGACGTCAAGCTGTCGCGCGGCGGCATCCGCGAGATCGAATTCACCGTGCAACTGCTGCAGGTGGTGCGCGGCGGCCAGTTCCCCGAACTGCGCACCCGTCCCACGCTCGACGCCTTGCAGCGCCTCGCCCGCGCCGGCCTGATGGAGCAGGCGACCGCCGACGCGCTGGCCGAAGCCTACGTCTTCCTGCGCCGCGTCGAGCACCGCATCCAGTACCTCGACGACCAGCAGACCCATGCGTTGCCCGTCAATGACGACGACCTGCGCTGGATCGCCCGGACGCTCGGCTACGCGGACAGCTGCGAATTCCTGACCCAGCTCGACGCCCATCGCGAACTGGTGGCGCAGGAATTCGACAAGCTGCTGGGCGGCGAGCCGAAGACCTGCAATGGCAAATGCAACGGCAAGTCCGGCGGCGTCACGCCGGCCGACATGGCCGGCCTGCTCGACGACCTGCCCCCCGCGTTCGCCGAACGCATCAAGCGCTGGGTCGACCATCCGCGCGTGCTCGCCTTGCGCGAGGAAGCCCAGGGCCGCCTGCGCCAGCTCGTGCAGCGTACCGGCCAATGGATGCGCGACGAGGCCGACGGCGATGGCGCAGGCCAGGTCGCCGACCACCTGCAGGCCGCGCTGCGCTGGGCCGACTGGATCGAGCCGCTGCTGCGCCGCGAAAGCTACCTGGCGCTGCTGGTCGAACGCCCGGTCGTGCAACGCCGCCTGCTCGGCCTGCTGGGCGCGGCCAAGTGGCCTGCCCGCTACCTGCTGAAGCACCCCGGCGTGATCGACGAGCTGGCCGACGATCACATGCTGACCAGCCGCTTCGATGCGCAGACTTTCGAGCAGGAGCTGGAAGAGCGACGCGGCGCCCTGCGCAGCACCGGCGAAGCCGATGAAGAGGCCATGCTCAACCTGCTGCGCCGCGCCCACCACGCGGAGGTGTTCCGCACCTTGGCGCGCGATGTCGAGCGCCACATCACCGTCGAGCAGGTCGCCGACGACCTCAGCGCACTGGCCGACACCGTGCTGCGCGTGACCGCACGCTGGTGCTGGCCGCTGGTGCGCAACCACCACCGGCCGCAGCCGCAGTTCGCCATCATTGGCTACGGCAAGCTCGGCGGGAAGGAGCTGGGCTACGGCAGCGACCTCGACATCGTGTTCGTCTACGACGATGACGACGAGCGCGCCAGCGAGGTCTACGCCGCCTACGTGCGCAAGCTCATCAACTGGCTCACCGTCAAGACGGCCGAAGGCGACCTGTTCGAGATCGACACCGCCCTGCGCCCCAACGGCAACTCCGGCCTGCTGACCATCAGCTTCGACGCCTACGAGAAGTACCAACTCGGCCGCGGTAGCAACACCGCATGGACCTGGGAGCACCAGGCCATGACCCGCGCGCGCTTCGTGCTCGGCGACCCGGAACTCGGCCGGCGCTTCGATGCCGTGCGCGAAGCCACGATCACCTCGATCCGCGACCTCGATGCGCTCAAGGTGCAGATCGTCGCGATGCGCGACAAGGTGCGCGCCGCGCATCCGGTCAAGCCCGACCGCTTCGACGTCAAGCACAGCCCTGGCGGCATGGTCGATGCCGAATTCGTGGTGCAGTACATGGTGCTGTCGGCCAGCGCACGCTTTCCGTCGCTGCTACCGAACGTCGGCAACATCGCGCTGCTGCAGCGCGCCGAGGACGCCGGCCTGCTGCCGCCCGGCGTGGGCCACGATGCAGGCGTGGCCTATCGCGAACTGCGCCGCGTCCAGCACGTCGCGCGCCTCAACGAAGAGCCGACGCAGATGCCGCTGACTTCGCTGGTGGCGGAACGCAACGCGATGGCCGCCCTGTGCAAGGCGGCCTTTGGCTGAGCGTGGCGCGCTGATGGACTCCCGGCGCGCGCCGACGACGAGCCGCCACGCGCTGGCGCCTCTCGCGTGCGCGGCCCTCGTGCTGCTGGCGAGCGTTCTGGCAGGTTGCGCGAGCGGGCCCAGCGACTCGGCCGGGCCCGGCGGCAGCGATGGCGCCGAAGCCACCCTGCCAGCCGACTTCGATCGCATGCCCGATGCCGAACCGCGCGTCGAAAGCATCCGCGCCGCCGGCGGCACCAGCAAGCCCTACGTCGCGCTGGGCCAGACCTATGTGCCCATCGTCGACGACCGCCCGTTCCGCGAACGCGGACTGGCCTCCTGGTACGGCCGCAAGTTCCACAGCGGCTCGACCGCCAGTGGCGAACCCTACGACATGTACGCCATGACGGCCGCGCACAAGACACTGCCGCTGCCCAGCTATGCGCGCGTGCGCAACCCGGCCAACGGGCGCGAGGTGATCGTCCGGGTCAACGACCGCGGCCCATTCGTCGACGGCCGCGTCATCGACCTGAGCTATGCAGCAGCCTCGAAGCTCGACCTGCTGCGCGGTGTGGCGCCCGTCGAGGTCGAACGCATCACCAACCAGGACATCCGCACCGGCGCCTGGCGACGTTCGGGCGACACCACCGTGGCGCAAGAGGCATCTGCGCGGCCACGACAACCATCGGATGCCGTCGTCGTGCCAGTTGGCCTCACGACACAAGTTTCAACGCCTGCGCCACCGCCTCGCGGTGCCATGGGCACGGACCTGCCGTCCATGGGCACCATTCCGTTGCCGCCCCGCGGCACAGCGAACCCGGCGCCCGGATCGACGACCGATGCGGTGGAGAAGCCGGCGGCTGCCACCGGCTTCTGGGTGCAACTGGGCGCCTTCAGCCAGCGCGAAGGCGCAGCAATCTTCCAGGAAAAGGTATCGAAGCAGATGCCGGCGCTGAAGATGACGGTGTTCAGCGAGAACGGAATGCACCGCCTGCAGGCGGGCCCCTACGCCACACGCGAATCTGCCCAAGCGGCAGGCGAACAGGTCCGCAACGGCCTGAGCCTCGCGCCGGTCATCGTGGAGCGACGCTGAAAGGGCTTCGAAGGCGAGAGGATTTCGCAGCGAGGGCGCCAAGCGGGAGGCGGTTCGCAAGTCGGAAATGCACGCCCGACAGGTGGGCACCAAGGCGAGCAGGGCGAGGACCGTCGTGGGCGCCCGCGCACCGGGTGGCCGGGCCGCTGGGTGCGTCCCCTCGAGGGGGCGGCGGCGCAGGCGTTTCGGGGGTGGGCCTGTTTCAGGCGCCCTGGTATTCGGGCTTGGGCCCGAGCGTCGCGGCCAGTTCCTTGCGGTAACGGTTCAGTTCCTGCACCGTCTTGAAGCTGCGGTTCATCAGCAGGCTCATGTTGTGCAGGATGCGTTCGCCAACCTTGGTTTCCCAGACGGCGTCGAACTTGATCTGCTTGTCGAGCCAGTGCTCGAGCCAGTCCGGGTCGGGCATGCGACTCTGGATGGTGTCGTTCGGGAACAGCGCCTTGTTCACATGCAGGTTGGTCGGGTGCAATGCCTGCGCGGTGCGTCGGGCGCTGGCCATCAGCACGCCGACCTTGGTGAAGGCGGCGCGGGCCTCGTCGCCGAACTTTTCCATGGCGCGCTTCATGTAGCGCAGGTAGGCGCCGCCATGGCGGGCCTCGTCCTGGCTCAGCGTGGTGTAGATGTGCTTGATGACCGGCTCGGTGTGCCATTCGGCGGCACGGCGGTACCAGTGGTTGAGGCGGATCTCGCCGCAGAAATGCAGCATCAGCGTCTCGAGCGGCGGCGCCGGGTCGAAGTCGAAGCGCACTTCATGCAGTTCCTGCTCGGTCGGCGCATGTTCGGGGCTGAAGCGCTTGAGGTATTCCATCAGCACCAGCGAGTGCTTCTGTTCCTCGAAGAACCAGATCGACATGAACGCCGAGAAATCGCTGTCGTGCCGGTTGTCGCGCAAGAACATCTCCGTGGCCGGCAGCGCCGACCATTCGGTGATGGCGTTCATCTTGATGGTTTGCGCCTGCTCCGCCGACAACTTCGTGGCGTCGAACGACTGCCACGGAATGTCCCGGTCCATGTCCCAACGGACGGATTCGAGTTGTCTGAAGAGTTCCGGGTAAAGCATCGATGTCTTTCTGTAGCCGAGGGATTTTAGTCGGCAAGGTTTGGCACGGCCGTGACAAGCGCGCGATGATGCGGCACACACGCATCGCCGAATTGGATGCGCCATGCCGCTGGAGATAACCGATGCACTTGCGCTCCCTGATTTTCACTTGCTTGACGGCGGCTGCGCTGGGCCCCGCCACAGCGCAGGCCGAGACAGAGGCCGCCTGCCCTCCGATCCTGCACCACACATTCCTGCGTTTGCAAGACGAGAAACCCCAATCTCTGTGCCAGTATGCCGGCAAAGTGGTGTTGGTCGTCAATACCGCCAGCTTTTGTGGGTTTACGCCGCAGTACAAGGGACTGGAAGCGTTGGACAGCAAATACCGCGCGCGCGGCCTCGCCGTGCTTGGCTTTCCGTCGAACGATTTCTCCCAGGAAACCGGCTCCAACAAGGAGATCGCCGATTTCTGCGAAAGCACCTTTGGCGTGAAATTCCCGATGTTCGCCAAGTCGTCGGTGCGAGGGCCGGAGGCCAACCCGCTGTTCAAGCAACTCGCACAAGTTTCAGGCACCACGCCAAAGTGGAACTTCTACAAGTACCTGATCGGCAGGGATGGCAAGGTGGTCGAAAGCTACTCCAGCATGACCACGCCTGACAGCAAGGATTTCCTCCGAGCGCTTGAAAAGCAGCTCGCCGCACCGTGAAAGCAAGGCCTGTGGGCGGACGGCTCGGCATCCTGGCGTGGCTTCACAAATGTTTACGTTCGAATCGGGAACCTCGGCGCGGCGGAGGGCCTCCTAAACGCATTCGGGCGGTGAATTGCCTGACTGGTTTTCATGCTGCGAGGTCTTCCGGGCATTCGTAGTCCGGCTGAAATCCCGAGGCGATTCTTCTCCTCCTCCCTCCCTCCCTCTTCGCACGGGGCGCCTCGCAGCATTTTTGTACAAGCACCTGGCTCGCGCCGGGCGACACCTCATGCCGCTCGTCCAACCCCTACCGGGGGCAACGCCAGCGGCCCGGCGAAGCCGGTTCCGCGGTGTTCCTGGAAATGGGAGTGCTCGACACGCCTCTGAGGGCATTTGGGTTCGCCCTCACATTCGAACAGCAATCAAGTTTCTGGCGATTGTGTAGCGCTCGCAGCAAGCGGGGCGGGCGCACTTAACGCCCAGCGAGCGAAGTTACGAGGGCAGTGTGTCGGCGAAGCTGGGCCGCAGTTGCAGCTTGTCGCACAGCTTGGCCAAGTTCGCATACTCGCCGCGCCAGTCGATATCCGGAAAGCGGAAGCTCACCCAGCCCAACGCGCAGCCGACCGCGATGTCCGACAGGCTCAGGTGGATACCGCTGCAGAACGGCTTGTCGCCGAGGCCCTTGGACATGGCCGCGATGCCGCCTTCGACCTTGGCGCGCTGGCGGTCCATCCAGGCCTGGCTGCGCTCGCCATCCGCGCGCTTGGCCCAGGTAGCCTCGAGGCGCCAGAGGATGCCCGCGTCCATCACGCCATCGGCCAGCGCTTCCCAGGTCTTGACCTCGGCGCGCTCGCGGCTTTGCTGTGGAATGAGCTTGCCCACTGGAGAGAGGGTGTCAAGGTATTCGACGATGACGCGCGAATCGAACATCGCCTCGCTGCCGTCCATGATCAGGCAGGGCACCTTGCCCAGCGGGTTGGCCTGACTGATGGTCGTGTCATCGGCCCAGACATCTTCCTTGATGAATTGGTAATCCAGCCGCTTCTCGGCCATGACCACGCGCACCTTGCGCACATAAGGACTGGCGGCGGATCCGATCAATTTCATGCGGGCTCTTCCCTCGGAGTGACATTCGTTGTAGCTTTTTTGATTCTAGGGGAACCGCCCCCTCGGGAAGCGGCCGTCGGTGGGCAGCGAGGGGGAAACGCCACAGCCGGCACCTAAAATTGAAGGATGACCTTCTCCACAGTTTCCGCCCTGTCCCCCCTCGACGGCCGTTATGCCGGCAAACTCGGCGCGCTGCGGCCGCTGATGAGCGAGCAGGGCTACATGCACCGGCGCGTCCAGGTCGAGGTGGCTTGGTTCATCGCGCTGTCGGACGCCGGCTTCGCCGAGTTCAAGCCGCTCAGCGGCGGCGCCCGCAAGTACCTCATGGGGCTGGTTTCCAACTTTTCCGAGGCCGACGCATTGGCCATCAAGGACATTGAAAAGATCACCAACCACGACGTCAAGGCCGTCGAGTACTGGATCAAGTCGAAGTTCGAGGCCCGGCCGGAACTGCTCGCCGCTTCCGAGTTCGTCCATTTCGCCTGCACCAGCGAGGACATCAACAACACCAGCCACGCCCTGCAGATCCAGTCCGCGCGCGACAAGGTGATGCTGCCTGCGCTCGACGGCATCATCGCCACGCTGCGCGACATGGCCGGCAAGTTCGCCGAAGTGCCGATGCTGAGCCGCACCCACGGCCAGACCGCCAGCCCGACCACGGTCGGCAAGGAGATCGCCAACGTCGCGGTGCGGCTGGCCAAGGCGCGCGCGCAGATCGCGTCCGTCGCGCTGCTCGGCAAGATGAACGGCGCCGTGGGCAACTACAACGCACACATCGCGGCCTGGCCTGAGTTCGACTGGGAAGGCTTCAGCCGCAAGGTCATCGAGACGCCTGCGCCGCAGGGCCTGGGACTCACCTTCCAGCCCTACAGCATCCAGATCGAGCCGCATGACTACATGGCCGAGCTGTTCGACGCCTTTGCCCGCACCAACACGATCCTGATCGACTTTGCGCGCGATATCTGGGGCTACGTGAGCCTGGGCTACTTCAAGCAACGGCTGAAGAAGGGCGAGATCGGCTCGTCGACGATGCCGCACAAGGTCAACCCGATCGACTTCGAGAATGCCGAAGGCAACCTGGGACTGGCGAATGCGGTGCTGCGCCACCTGAGCGAAAAGCTGCCGATCAGCCGCTGGCAGCGCGACCTGACCGACAGCACGGTGTTGCGCAACATCGGCGTGGGCTTCGGCTACACGGCGCTGGCCTTTGCGAGCCTGGCCACCGGCCTGGGCAAGCTGGAGCTCAACGAGCAGGCACTGGCCGACGATCTCGATGCCTCATGGGAAGTACTGGCCGAGCCGATCCAGACGGTGATGCGCCGCTTTGGCGTGCAGGGCGCTTATGAGCAACTGAAGGAAGTGACGCGTGGCAAGACCGTGACGGCCGAGGCGCTGCATGGGCTGATCCGCTCGCTGGAGATTCCGCAAGCCGAGAAGGACAGGCTGCTGGCGATGACGCCTGGCTCGTATACGGGCAAGGCCGCAGAACTCGCTCGGCGCGCCTGATGGCCCTCAAATCCACCATCTTCAAGGCCAACGTCGCCGTTGCCGACATCGACCACAACTACTACGCCGACCATGCGCTGACGCTGGCGCGGCATCCGAGCGAGAACGACGAGCGGATGATGATCCGGCTCATCGCGCTGGCGCTCAACGCGTACAAGCTGCAGGACGTGGTGCAGGGCGACGGCACGCTGGCCTTCGGCGCCGGCTTGTCGAACGTCGATGAGCCTGACGTCTGGCTGCGCGATTTCACCGGTGAGGTGAAGCTCTGGATCGAAGTCGGTCAGCCGGAAGACAAGCCCATCATCAAGGCCTGCGGCAAGGCCGACCAGGTGATCGTCTACTGCTTCAGCCATGCCGCCGGCATCTGGTGGAAGGGCATCGAGAACAAACTGACGCGGCCGCAGAACCTGCAGGTGTGGCGCGTGCCGAGCGAGACCTCGCAGACCGTCGCCAAGCTCGCCGAGCGCAGCATGCAACTGCAGGCCACGGTGCACGAAAACACGCTGACGCTCGGCAACGGGGCCGAAAGCATAGACATCGAGCTCACGCGCTTGAAATAGCGTCCTCCTGCGGCCGCCAGGGCGGACGCCGGATGCGGGTGCTCTCCAAGGGCAATGGAAAGCTGGAACTGACCCGGAGCGGCTCAGTGCTGCGTCGCCGCCAGCAGCAATGCCAGGCCCGAACCCGCCAGCAGGGCGTCAAGCATGTACTGGAAGGCGCGCGCGCTGAGCCGCAACACCATCGCCTTGCCCGCGAAGGTGCCAGCCATCAATGACGCGCCGACGACCAACCCTTGCACCAGCACCTCCGCCGGCATCGCGCCCAGCCCCCTGAAGGTCAGCACCTTGCTGACGTACAGCACCAGTGAACTGGCCGCCTCCGTCGACAGGAAAGCCCCCTTCAGCAGGCCATAGGCCGCGAACACCGGCACGCTCAACGGCCCGGTCGACAGCACCACGCCGGTGAGAAATCCGATGACCGCGCCAGCCAACGCCATCTGCCACAGTCGCACCCGGAAGGCGCGCCGCTGCACCCAATGCCGAAACGGCACCATCGAAATGAAGAAGATGCCCAACAGCACGTCGATGAGCGTGGCCGGCAATTGCAGCAGGGTGCGGGCGCCCAACGCCGCCGCCGGGCCGCCGGTCGCCGAATAGGCCGCGAAGGCGCGCCAGTCGACTTCGCGCCACCAGGCCAGCACGCGCGCGAGGTTGGCCACGACCGCGGCGACGGCCATGATCGGCACCGCCTGCTTGGGCCCGAATGCGTAGACCAACACCGGCAGCAACATGATCGACGAACCCGTGCCGATGACGCCGCTCACGGCGCCGGCCACCAGTCCGACCAGCAGCACGAACGCGTAGGCAGCCACGCCGCGTCAGTCGCCGGCGGTCACTGGGGTGTCGCTGGCTGGCTCATCAGGCCAGACGTGCTCCGTTTCACGGGCTCGTTCGGCGTACTTGTTGAAGCGCCAGGCTGTGTCTTCCATGGTGATCCGGCGCCAGGTGCCGCGCTTCTCGGCGGGGGTCATCGCGGGCCAGTGCTGCACTTCGGCAAAGCTGCGGCCGCAGCCCTTGCACTGGTCGTCGCCCTGGCTGGTGGAGCAAATGGCGATGCAAGGCGTGTCGGGCGTGGTGCGATACCACTCGAGCCACGCGGCCCAAGCCTTGCGCGGGAAACCGACCTCGCTGACCTCGTCTTCATGGTGGTAGACCATCAGTGCGTAGACCTCGGCCAGCGCGCGCAGTTCGGGCGCGAGCGTGATGCCGTCGGGCGACGGGCTCCTGTCGCGCCAGTAGTTGATGGCGGCCTCGATGTCGGTGATGTGAATGGCGGCCATGGACGGGGAAGACAGCGGACGGGCATCATAGACTGTGCAAGTCCCGAAGATGCGAAAGGTCTTTGCGCTATTAAATTAATAGCATTAAACGCTTATCACATGCATCTTCCAGGTCATTTTTCCATATGAAATGCGGATTCTGCGGTTGCGGCGCCGCCGGCCGCGATGCTTTAATCGGCGTTCCGAAGGGGAGTAGCTCCCGTCCATCGCACCTTGCGAGGGATATCGTCAGGCCGTCAATACGAAGCAAATAACACTTCCGGTCTGTCGGGCAGCGTGCCTGTGGCGCGGTGTTGAGCAAGACCTTCGATTTGAACCCGCTAAAGGTTTGGTCGAAGCGCTTTGAGATCTCCGGAAACATCCGGCCCGATCCTCCAGCCGTCTCTTCCGCACCTGCGGGATGAATCGAAACGCACTGGAGTGACTTGTTCATGGAGCTTTTTTCCGCCCCCTGGTTCTCGGCCTTGCTGGCCATCATCTTGATCGACCTCGTCCTCGCTGGCGACAATGCGATCGTCATCGCATTGGCCGCGCGCAGCCTGCCCAAGGAACATCAACGCAAGGCCATCGTCTGGGGCACTGTTGGCGCGATCGTGGTGCGTTCGATCATGACGGTCGGCGTGGTCTGGCTGCTGAAGATCCCGGGCTTGATGCTGGTGGGCGGGTTGGGCCTGCTCTACATCGCCTACAAATTGCTGGCCGACACGCATGACGGCGACGATGAGCACGCCAGCGCCGGTGTGACCACCTTCTGGGGTGCGATGAAGACCATCGTGATTGCCGACGCGCTGATGGGTATCGACAACGTGCTCGGCGTCGCAGGTGCGGCGCATGGCGACTTCACGCTCGTGGTCCTGGGCCTGCTGATCAGCGTGCCGATCGTGGTGTTCGGCAGCACGCTGGTGCTCAAGCTGGTGCAACGCTTCCCCATCATCATCCAGATTGGCGCTGCGGTGCTCGCCTTCACGGCCGGCAAGATGATCGTGAACGAGAAGATGCTGGCCACCTGGTTCGGCGGTTCCGCCACCAGCAACCAGATCGCCTACTGGGGCGTGTGTGCACTGTGCATCGTGGGCGTGCTGACCGCCGGCTGGTTGAAGACGCGTCGCGACCGGGCATCGGAAGAAGGCCGCGCAGGCAACGACAAGGTCACGGCGTAAGTCGGGTTCGGGCGGCCGCGTCCCGCTGCCGCTCTCCCATTCACCACAGGAGCACATCATGGAAAAGATCATCGTGTACGTGGACGACGCCGCCTTTGCGCGTGAACACGTGGCCCGGTTGGTGGCTCCGGCAACGGATGCGGGCGGAGGCGCACGCCACTGGATCCTGGTGGCTTGCGCGCCGCGCATGACGCATCGGATCAGCAAATGGGTGAGTCACAGCGCACGCGAGAACTGGCGCGCCAAGTGGTTCGCCAAGACGGTGGCCGAGGTCACGCCGGCGCTGTGCCGCCCCGGCGACCAGATCACCCCTTCGCTTGCCGCGGGCCGGCTGACCGAACTGACGCAGCAGTTGCGGCTGTCGCACGGCGCGGCGAAGGTGATCGACGCACGTCGGCCCAAGCTGGGCGTGGACATGGAACCGGTGGCGCCAGATGTACCGCCAACGGGCCAGTCTGGCTGGGCATTGCCCGGCGCTGTGGTGGGCATGGGCGCGTTGCTGGTGCTGGCCAACGAACTCGGCGAGTAGGCGCGGTCGATACGCCGGGCGACCGGCCGCCCAGGGCGCCCCCGCCTCGCGGCGCTTCCCCACGCCACGTGTATCCTCTGATCGATGCGACTGATAATCAAATGGCTGCTGAGCGCCGTTGCGCTGCTGACCGTTGCCTATCTCTATCACCAGGTGCAGGTCAGCAGCTTCGGCTCGGCCCTGATCGCCGCCGCGGTGATCGGCTTTCTCAATACGATCGTACGGCCGGTGCTGGTGCTGCTGACCTTGCCCGTCACCATCGTCACGCTCGGGCTGTTTCTGTTCGTGGTCAACGCCTTGATGTTCTGGGCAGCCTCAGGCTTGCTCGATGGCTTCCACGTGAACAGCTTCGGCGCGGCGCTCATTGGCTCGGTGCTTTACTCGTTGCTGGGCGTCGTCATCGAGGCCGCGCTCGGGAAATGACCCGCCCCCAGTAGCCGCCTGCGGCCACCCCCTCAAAGGTGCGCAACCGAAGGCTCGGCAAGGCCGGCTCGCGGGTGCCTGCAAAGAGGCTTCGAGTGGCGCGCCACCTCAATTCACGGACAGGTTTTCCTTGCGCGCGATCTGGCCGAGCGTCTCGTAGATCAGACGGTCGGGCGCCACTTTCCAGCCCAGGCGCTCACGGATGTTGACCACGGCGCGCATGGCCAGCAACGAATGGCCGCCGAGGTCGAAGAAGTTGTCGACGGGCGAAATGTCGTCCGCACCCAGCAGCTTGGACCAGATCTGCGCGATGACGATTTCCTCAGTCGTGCTCGGGCGCGCCACGCGTTGCTGCGGCTCGCGCAGGAAGTCCCCGATCGGACGCGGCAGTGCCTGGCGATCGATCTTGCCGTTCGGCAGCAGGGGCAACGTCTCCAGCCGCACGATGTGCTGCGGCAGCATGTAGCCGGGCAGGCGCGTGCGCAGATGCTCCCGCAGCACCGCTGGATCGAGCAGCTGCGTACGCGCGACGCAATAGGCCACGAGCCGGACATCGTCCGCGCCTTCGGTGTGCGTGACGACCACGTTGTCGGCCACCGAAGGATGCTTGGACAGCGCGACTTCGATCTCGCCCAGTTCGATCCGATAGCCGCGCACCTTGACCTGATGATCGAGTCGCCCCAGGTGCTCGAGCATCCCGTCATGCCGCCAGCGCGCCAGGTCGCCGGTGCGGTAGAGGCGCGCGCCGGGCTCGTCGCTCCAAGGATCCGGCACGAAACGGCTCGCCGTCAGTTCGTCGCGCCGGTGGTAGCCGAGCGCCACGCCCAGGCCGCCGATGCAGGCCTCGCCCGGTACGCCTGGCGGGCACGGGTGGCCCTGGGGGTCCAGCACCCAGACCGAGGTGTTGGCAATCGGCCGGCCGATGGCGATGCCCTGGCTCGGTGTCTGTACCTGCCAGCAGGTCGACCACACGGTCGTTTCGGTCGGGCCGTACATGTTCCACAGCGAAGTGCAACGCTCCATGAGTTGTTCGGCCAGCGCGGGCTGGAGCGCCTCGCCGCCGATCAGCGCGCGAAAGCCGGGCCCACCTGCCCAACCCGTGTCGAGCAGGGCGCGCCAGGCCGATGGTGTGGCTTGCATGACGGTGGCTTCGTGGCGCTCCAGCAACTGGCGAAGTTGCGTCGGGTCCCCGACCTGTTCGCGGCCGGCCACGATGACCTGGGCGCCGACGGCCAGCGGCAGCAACAGCTCCAGCACAGCGATGTCGAACGAAAGGGTGGTCACCGCGAGCAGGCGATCACTCGGCAACAGCCCCGGCGACCGCGCCATCGACGCGAGAAAGTTGACCACCGCCCGGTGCGGCAATGCGACGCCCTTGGGCTGGCCGGTGGAGCCGGAGGTGTAGATGATGTAGGCGGCGTCGAGCGGGCGCGCATCACGCTCGGGGTCGGCGGCCAGCGCGGTTGTCGATGCGGCTGCGGTCAGCGCGCGCTCACGCGGGTCGATCAGCGGCACATCAACGTCGCGGAAGGGGGCGGACAGGTCTGGCGGAACCAGGATGACCGACAGTTCCGCATCGTCGGCCATGTAGGCCAGGCGGCTGACCGGGAATGCCGGATCCAGCGGAACGTAGGCCGCGCCGGACTTCAGCACCCCGAGCATCGCCACCAACATGCCCGCGTCGCGCGGCAGGCACAAGCCGACGCGATGGCCGCGGGCGATGCCGCGAGCGCGCAGCACGCGCGCCAGTGCATTGGAGCCTGCCTCCAGCTCCGCATAGCCCAAGCGCAGGCCTGACGCGTCCACAACTGCGACCGTGTCGCGCAGTGCCGAATTGGCCGTGCGCAGGTGGCGATGCACCAGTTGCTCCGCCGGCGGGGCGAGTTGCGTGGCGTTCCAGTTGTTGCGCAGCAGCGCCAGTTGGGCAGGGGCCACGATCGAATAGGTCGACAGCGGTCGCTCGGGGTCCAGCAACACCTGCCCGACCAGCGCGACGTAGTTCTCCAGCATGCGCTCGGCGGTCACGGCGGCATACAGATCGGTCGAGTATTCGAGGTGGATGCGGTGCGCGAATTCGGTGTCGATGTGCAGGGAGAAGTCGAACTGCGAGGCGGTGCGTTCCAGTTCGAATTCCTCGTAGGCGAAGGGCACCGGCTCAAGCTGTCCGAGGGGCGCATTGAGCACGTTGAACAGGACGCGCACGAGGCCGTCGGGCTGCGCGACGCCCCCCTGCCCCAGCGCCTCCACCAGTTCGTCGAAGGGCGCGTCTTGGTGCGCATAGGCGCCCAATGCGGTCTCTCGAACGCGCAGCACCAGCCGAGAGAACTCCGGGTCGCCCGACAGGTCGGTCCGCATGACCAGCGTGTTGACCAGCGTGCCGACCAGTTGCTCGGTGGCGAGGTGGTGGCGGTTGGCGATGGGCG
Source organism: Variovorax rhizosphaerae (assembly GCF_037889975.1). NCBI lineage: Bacteria > Pseudomonadati > Pseudomonadota > Betaproteobacteria > Burkholderiales > Comamonadaceae > Variovorax > Variovorax rhizosphaerae. The sequence continues at coordinate 493,452 of NZ_JBBKZT010000001.1, forward strand.
TGCCGACGGCGATGTCGGTGCTGCCGGCCTGGCGCGAGAGCATGAGCTTGAAGGCAGCGAGCAGGACCATGTAAGGCGTCACTGCATGGCGCGTGCAAAAGCTCCGGAGATCCTCGCTCAACCGCGTTGGCAGGACCGCCGTGACTTTGGCGCCATGAAAGCCCGAGAACGCCGGCCGCGAGAAGTCGGTCGGCAACTGCATGGCCTGGAGGCCGCGCAGGCGCTCGATCCAGTACCCCATCTGGTGCTTGCGGTGCCGCACCGATTGGGGTGCGCGTTGCCAGGCGGCGTAGTCGGCGTATTCCACGGGCAATGCCACGAGGCGCGGCTCGCGGCCGCCGAGCCAGGCGGAATAGAGCGCCAGCACTTCGCGCATCAAGATCGCCATCGACCAGTTGTCGGTGATGGCATGGTGCATGAGCCACAGGAAGACATGGTCATCGTCTTCCAGACCCAAGAGCGTGGCGCGGTGCAGCGGCGGCTGCGCGAGGTCGAAGGGCGTGGCCACTCGCTCGCGCAGCAGGGCGCGCGCCTGTGCCATGCGCTGAGCAGGATGCGACGCCTGGAGCGGGATGTATTCGATGTCGCGCTTGAGGCTGGGGGTGATGAACTGGACGGGCTCCGGGCCTTGCATCTCGAAATGCGTGCGCAAACCCTCGTGACGCTCGATCAGGTGATCGATCACGCGCTGCAACAGCTCGCGGTCGAGCGGACCCCGCAGCCTGAGCGAGACCGGCACGTTGTAGGCCACGGAAGCAGGATTGAACTGCTGGATGATCCACATCCGTCGTTGCGACAGCGAAGCAGGCAGCGGCTGGCCGCGCCGGATCCGCGCGATCGGCGCTTCCGCCGCCCGTGGCGGATCGTCGCGCAGGGCCTCGGCCACCCGGCCGGCCAGCATGGCGACGGTGGGCTGCTCGAACAGCGCCTGCAATGGAAGCACCACGCCCAGGCGATCCTGCAGGCGCGATGCAACCTGTGACATGGTCAGCGAGGTGCCCCCCAATTCGGCGAAGTGCTCGTGCACGCCGAACGCGCGGGTGCCGAGCACCTCTTGCCAGATGTCCCACACAGCCTGCTCGGCCGCGTCGCGCGGTGGCACATGCCGTGCGTCTGGCGCTTGCGTATCACGCGCCAGGATGTCGAGTTCGCCGGCGAGCCATGCGCTGCGGCACGCCCTGCGCTGGATCTTGCCGCTGGAAGTGCGCGGCAAGGCGCCAGCCCGCACCACGGCCACGGTATCGACTGGCACTTCGTGGGCCAGTGCCACGACGCGGCGCACCGAGCGCGCGATGGCGGCGGCGTCGGTCGGCTCCGTGCGGCGCTCCATCTCGAGCAACAGCACCACGACCTCGCCCTGCCCGTTGTCCACACTGAAGGCGGCGCCGAAGCCGGCCCGCAGGGCGGGCTGCGCTTCTTCCGCGGTTTGCTCGAGATCCTGTGGATAGTGGTTCTCGCCGTGGATGATGATGAGATCCTTGAGGCGGCCGGTGACGAAGAGTTCGCCGCCGTCGACAAAGCCGAGGTCGCCGGTGCGCAACCAAGGCCCCGAGCCATCCGGCAACACGGCCCCGAATGTGGCCCGCGACGACGCCTCCTGCCGCCAGTACCTTGCGCCGACGCTGGGCGATCGCACCCAGATCTCGCCGACCGCGTCGCTGGGACAGCGCGCGCCGGTGTCGGTGTCGACGATTGCCACTTCGGTGTCCTGCAGCGGCGCCCCGCAACTGACGAGTGACAGGCAGGAAGAATCGTCGATGGCCTGGTGCCGGACGCGGTGCGATCGCAAGGCCGCCGCGTCGACGCCGAGCACCCGCGGCGATTGCTTGGGGGTGCTGATCGTCACCCCGAGCACCGCCTCCGCGAGGCCGAAGGCCGCGGAAAACGCCTCGGGGCGCAATCCGGCGGGCGCGCAGGCGTGCAGGAAGTCTTGCATGGTGGCCACGCGAACTGGCTCGGCGCCGCAACTGAACGACACCACCCCGGAAAGATCGCGGGCATAGGGCTGGCCCGCCAACTGGCGCAGGCAGGCGGCGTAGGCGGAATCCGGTGCGCCGCTGTGCGTGATGCCGAACTCGGCGATGGCGTCGAGCCAACGCAGCGGACGGCGCAGGAAGGTCAATGGGGACATCAGCCAACTGCTGGCCCCGACCATCATGGGTGCGAGCAGGCCGAACATCAGGCCGAAGTCGTGGAACTGCGGCAGCCCGGTGAGCAGCCGACTGTGTCGCTGCACGGCGACCGCCGTGGTCAGCGCGCGTGCATTGGCCAGCGCGTTGGCATGGCTGAGGCACACGCCGCGAGGCGCCGAGGTCGAACCCGAGGTGTATTGGAGGTAGGCCAGCGTATCGGGGCCCACGATTGCATCGACAAGCACGCCTGGCTCGAGGGCCTGCAGCTCGGCAGGCGTGAGCCAGCGCACGCCTGTGGTGCCGTGCGCACCCACGAGATCTGTTGCAGCCTGGCGCATGGATTCGGCGATCAGGACCAGGCTCGCGCCGGCGTCTTCAATGATGCCGCGCAGCCGTGGCGCGGCGCGGCGCCACCGGATCGGATCTGGCGCAGGCACCGGGACAGCCACGCGTCCCGCCAGCATGCAGGCCCAGAAAGCACAGGCGAAATCCAGTCCGGTGGGCAATGCGAGCAAGACGCGGTCGCCGGGACGCGTGACCTTGGTCAGGCGCCGCGCCAAGCCACGGCACCGTTCGCCCAGTTCGGCGAAGCTCACGGTGTCGGACAGGATCATGTCGTCGCGCACCACGGCATACGCCTCGCGGGCACCGCCTTCGGTGCATCGCGATTCGAAAAGTGCCGCGAGGGTGCGGCACGTGACCGCGCGTTGCGCGGTCCTCCCTGAATAGGTCGCTTGGTTCAAAACACGGGAAACTCGATCCGGCCGCCCCGTGACAGCAGGGCGAGCAGGAACGGCGTAGCAAAAAGTTCCAGCGGCTATGTTAGCGCCGCAGCCCGCCTGCCCGTACCCGATGTTTCCCCTGAATCGTGACGCAGGTCACCGCTGCGCCTTCTTCTCCTCGGCCATTTGCTCCCGCAACAATTGGTCGACCTCCCGGGCCCGCGTATCGATGATGGAGGCCTCATAGTGATCCACCGGGCCGGTGCCGGGTTGACGTACGAGGTCCTGGGCGGCCTTGAAACGGTCGCGCGCGGCGACGTAGTCAAGAATGGCGACGTTGGCTTCCGCGTCGGCCCGGATTGCGCGCAGCGGCTCGTCCTGGGCGTTGTAGAGCGTGCCGAGGGCGCGCCACGCGGTGGCATCGCGTGGATGCGTGGCGACCCAGTCGCGCAGTGGCGGGATCATGGGTGCCGGGTTGCGGGTGGCGACGGCGGCTTGCGCGGACAACATCATTTCGGGACGGTCCCGGGCCTTGGCATCGAGGAACGGGGCGGCGCGTCCGGGCTGGCCGGCGGAGAGTTCGATCTCGGCGGACAGCAGCCGGGCCAGGCGGGACGCCGGCGCGTTGCCGACCGTGCGCTCGCGCAACCGCGCAGCCATGTCGCGCGCGGTGCCGAAGTCCTTCAGCGAATTGGCAGCCAGCGCCGCCGCGTAGAGCATGCCGGCCTGCTGCGCGGGCGGGCTCTTGGCAAATTCACCGGTGTTGATGGACTGAATCCAGACCCGCAGGATGTCGACCCCCGGACGCGAGATCACACGCGCGCGCGACGAGATCATGGCTTGGTCCATCACCAGTGGCATCTCGGCTTCGGCGCCGGGCCTGAACTGGGCGCGGCCCTGCATGTCGGCGATCCGCTCGGTGGTCAGCGGGTGGCTGCGCAGGTAGGGATAGGAAGCGTTGTCGTTGAGGCGGGAGGCGTATTGCAGCTTCTCGAACATCGCGGCGGCGCCCTGGGGTGCGTAGCCGGCCTGCGTCATCACGCTGAAGCCGATGCGGTCAGCCTCGCGCTCCATGTCGCGAGAGAAGTTGAGCTGGCTCTGCATCGCAGCCGCCTGGCCGCCCATCGCCACGGCCTGGCCGACATCGGCGCCGCTGCGGCTGTTGCTCTTGGCCGCGGCCAGCATGCCGAGCACCATGGCCGCGATCAGCAGCGGCATGTTGCGCGCGTCGCGGCTGATCATGCGCGAGATGTGGCGCTGCGTGATGTGCGACAGCTCGTGGCCGAGCACGGTGGCCATCTCGTCGCGGCTGCCGACGACGGCGATCAGGCCGGTGTTGACGCCCATGTAGCCGCCGGGCAGGGCAAAGGCGTTGATGTCGCGGTCGCGGCCCAGCAGGATCGTCCAGGCGAAGCGTTCGTCGAGGTCAGGCGAGAGTTCACCGCGCACGCGGGCGGCGGCCAACAGCTTCTGCCAGATGTCCTGGAGGTACTCGACCAGCACCGGATCGTCGAGGTAGTCGTTGTCGCGATAGATCTGGCGCGAGATGCTGTCGCCCAGTTGGCGCTCGGCGCTGGGGGTCATTTCGCCGTCGCCCATGCCGGGCAAGCCCTGCGCCTGGGCCGCCGCCACCGGCGGCATGACGGTCTGGCACGCGATCAATAAGGAGGCGCAGAACGCCCGCAGGACGGGCACGACACCCCGTTTTGAGCTGGAAATGGAAGTCAACCTCAGCATTCCTGGTTGTTGAGTCGGCCTCGTATGATGCGCGACCGCACCGAATGTTCACTCATGAGTTCCCTTACACACTTTGACAGCGAGGGTCAGGCCCACATGGTCGACGTGGCCGGCAAGGCCGCGACCCACCGTATTGCCGTCGCCACCGGGCGCATCGAAATGCTGACGAGCACGCTGGCGCTGATCGAATCGGGGAGCGCGAAGAAGGGGGATGTGCTGGGCGTGGCGCGGATTGCGGGCATCCAGGCAGCCAAGAAGACCAGCGATTTGATCCCGCTGTGCCATCCCTTGGCGTTGACTCGCGTGGCAGTGGGGTTCACCAGCCATTCGGCCGAGGGTGGACTGCCGCCGCACGTGGTCTGCAGCGCGACGGTGGAGACGGTCGGGCCGACGGGCGTGGAGATGGAGGCGTTGACCGCCGTGCAGGTGGCGTTACTGACGATCTACGACATGTGCAAGGCGGTGGACCGTGGCATGACGATCAGCGGCGTGCGGGTGCTGGAGAAACACGGGGGCAAGTCGGGCAGTTTCACTGCAGTCTTCGGCCAGGCGCTGCGCGACGGCGGCGGGGGCTAAGGCGACTACCTGGAGCAACTCACCGGCCTGCTGTTCCTGAAGAAGGCGCACGGATACTTCCGCTACTCCGCCGCTCGGCGACGCCGACACGATGATCGCCACCGACATTCGCGGCCGCGGCACCGGGGAATGAATGCCCAGGAAGCCCCACCGCTCAAGCTGGGCAAGGAAGGCGGCGCTGCTCGGCCGGCCGGCCAGCAAGAACCGGGCGTTGCTGGCCAACCATGCGGACAAATCCCTGGTGCGCAACGCCCGCGCCGCCTGCTTCGGCCGCATGCTTGGTCTTGACCTGATGCCTGCGCAGCCAACGCCGTGGTCACGGGCTCCCATGAGGATGAAGTGGCTTGCCAGGTCAACTGGCTCAGCGGTCGGGCCGGATAGATGGACCTCCACCAGTTCGACTACGCGCCGTCAACCTGTCAGCGTCGCGGCGACGCCAGGTGCGCAAGCGGCAAGGCGCTGCTGGCCTTGACTTCACCCAGCGAAAAGCTGGTGTGCAGGTCCTTCACGTTTGGCAGGTTCATCAGGTGCTCGCGAGCGAACGCCGAGAAGGTGTCGAGGTCCTGCGCCACCACCTGCAACTCGAAGGTGCCGGTGCCGCTGATGTAGTGGCAGGCCACCACTTCCGGCATCTTCCGGATCGCGTCCTCCAGCTTGCGCGTGGCATCGCCCTGCACCCGTTCCGTATCGACACGCACGAAAGCGAAAACGCCCAGCCCGATCTTGTGGCGGTCGATCTCGGCGTGATAGCCCTTGATGAATCCGGCCTCCTCCAGCGCCCGCACCCGGCGCCAGCATGGCGCGGCGGACAGCCCCACGCGTTGTGCCAGTTCGGCGTTGGTGAGGCGCCCATCGGCCTGCAGTTCTTGCAGGATGGCGAGGTCGAACTTGTCAATGCTTTCCATACGCACGCATTTTAAGAAAGATCCTTTCTGGAACGCGGGTTTGCGAGGCAGAGAACGCAAGCACCTGTCGGAAGCTCGGGCATACACTTTGCGTCACTATTGGGGAGCGCCCTACAAGGGTTCAAAACACCTTTTCAGCCACGCCCACGAGGCAAAGCCACCGGAGACCGACACATGAACGCCCCGCTTCCCGAGCACATTCGCAAGGCACTCGAAACCGTCACGCTCGACGACAAGTATTCGCTCGACTATGGGCGCGCCTTCATGAGCGGCGTCCAGGCCCTCGTCAAGCTGCCCATGCTGCAACGCCTGCGTGACCAGCACAACGGCAAGAACACGGCCGGCTTCATCAGCGGCTACCGCGGCTCACCGCTCGGCGGCTATGACCAGGCCCTGTGGAAGGCCAGCAAGTACCTGAAGGCGCAGAACATCGTGTTCCAGCCGGGCGTCAATGAAGAGTTGGCCGCCACCGCGCTATGGGGCACGCAGCAACTGGGCTTCTCGCCCCAGGGCACCAACAAGTTCGACGGCGTCTTCGGCATCTGGTACGGCAAGGGCCCGGGCGTGGACCGCTGCTCCGATGTCTTCAAGCACGCCAACATGGCCGGCACGACAGAGTTCGGCGGCGTCATCGCGGTGGCCGGTGACGACCACATCTCCAAGAGCTCGACCGCCGCGCACCAGAGCGACCACATCTTCAAGGCCTGCGGCACGCCGGTGTTCTTCCCGACCAACGTGCAGGAAATCCTGGACCTCGGCATCCATGCCTTCGCGATGAGCCGCTTCTCTGGTGTGTGGTCCGGCATGAAGACGATCCAGGAGATCGTCGAGTCCAGCGCCACCGCCATGATCGACCCCGAGCGCGTCGAGATCATCACGCCCACCGACTTCCAGATGCCGCCCGGTGGCCTGCACATCCGTTGGCCCGACCATGCGCTGGAACAGGAAGCCCGCTTGATGCACTACAAGTGGTACGCCGCGCTGGCCTACATCCGCGCCAACCGGCTCAACCACAACGTCATCGAAGGCCCGAACGATCGCTTCGGCATCATGGCCAGCGGCAAGGCCTTCAACGACACGCGCCAGGCGCTGATCGACCTCGGCCTCGACGACGACGCCTGCCGCCAGCTCGGCATCCGCCTGCACAAGGTGGCCGTGGTGTGGCCGCTGGAAGCGCAACTCACGCGTGACTTCGCCACCGGCCTGCAGGAAATCCTGGTGGTCGAGGAGAAGCGCCAGGTCATCGAATACCAGCTCAAGGAAGAGCTCTACAACTGGCGCTCGGACGTGCGGCCCAACGTGGTCGGCAAGTACGACGAAGGCGAAGTGCATGCGGCCGAGGGTTACTCGGGCGGCGAATGGTCGATGCCCAACCCGACCTCGCACACGCTGCTGCGCGCCAATGCCGACCTGAACCCGGCACTGATCGCCAAGGCCATCGCGCAACGCCTGAAGAAGACCGGCTTGCTCGAACAGGCCGGCAGCGACATGGTCGCGCGCATCGACGCGCAACTGGCGATCCTCGAAGCCAAGGAGCGCTCGATGGAAGTGCTGCAGGTCGGTGGCGTGAAAGATGGTCGCCAGCCCTGGTTCTGCTCGGGCTGCCCGCACAACACCAGCACCGTCGTGCCCGAAGGCTCGCGCGCCATGGGCGGCATCGGCTGCCACTTTATGGCCACCTGGATGGACCGCTCCACCATCGGCTTCACGCAGATGGGCGGCGAGGGCGTGCCATGGGTCGGCCAGCAGCCTTTCACGACAGACCAGCACATCTTCGCCAACCTCGGCGACGGCACCTACTTCCACAGCGGCCTGCTCGCGATCCGCCAAAGCATCGCGGCCGGCGTGAACATCACCTACAAGATCCTCTACAACGACGCGGTCGCGATGACCGGCGGCCAGCAGGTCGGCGAGCGGCCCGAGGGTCATTCGGTGCTGCAGATCGCCGAGAGCATGCATGCCGAAGGCGCGAAGAAGGTCGTCATCGTCACCGACGAACCAGAGAAGTACCAGGGCGTCAGCGTACCGGGCGACCATGTCGAAGTGAAGCACCGCGACCTGCTCGACGACATCCAGCGCGAGTTCCGCGAGATCAAGGGCACCACCGCCATCATCTACGACCAGACCTGCGCCACCGAGAAGCGCCGCCGCCGCAAGCGGGGCACGGCCGTCGATCCGGCCAAGCGCGTGGTCATCAACGAACTGGTCTGCGAAGGCTGCGGCGACTGCGGCGTGCAGAGCAATTGCCTGAGCGTGGAGCCGCTGGAAACCGAATTCGGCCGCAAGCGCACCATCAACCAGAGCAGCTGCAACAAGGACATGAGCTGCCTCAAGGGCTTCTGCCCGAGCTTCGTCACGGTCGAAGGCGGCCAGCTCAAGAAGAAGTCGAAGGGCAAGGCCAACTCGCCCTTCGAGATGGGCGAGATGGCCGAACCCGTCTTGCCGCTGCTCAATGAAGGCCAGGTGTGGGGCGTGGTGGTGGCCGGCGTCGGCGGCACTGGCGTCATCACCATCGGCCAGCTGCTCGGCATGGCCTCTCACATCGAGGGCAAGGGCATCGTCACGCAGGACGCGGCCGGCCTCGCGCAGAAGGGCGGCGCCACCTGGAGCCATGTGCTGATCGGCGAATCGCAGGACGCGATCCGCACGACGCGCGTGGGCACGGCCGCGGCCGACCTGATCCTTGCAGCCGACCCGCTGGTGGCCGTCAACGGCGAGACGCTGGCCCGCATGCGAGAAGGCCGCACGCACGTCGCGCTCAACAGCCATGGCGCGCCGACCGCGGCCTTCGTGCGCAATGCCAACTGGACCAACCCGCAGGACGAGTGCGCCAATGAAATCGCGCGCGCCGTCGGCGCCGATGGCCTGGCCAGCTTCGATGCCGATGCCACCGCCGTCGCGCTGATGGGCGACAGCCTCTACGCCAACCCGATGCTGCTCGGCTTTGCCTGGCAGAAGGGTTGGGTGCCGCTGGAGCATGAATCGCTGATGCGCGCGATCGAGCTGAACGCGGTGGCCGTCGAGAACAACAAGACCGCCTTCGAATGGGGCCGCCGTGCCGCGCACAGCCCTGCCGCCGTGCAGAAGCTCGTGACGCCCGGTCAGGTGATCGAGTTCAAGAAGCGCGAAACGGTCGAGAGCCTGGTCAAGCGCCGTGTGGAGTTCCTGACGGCGTACCAGAACGCCGCCTATGCCGAGCAGTACAAGGCCTTCGTCGGCCGCGTGCAACAGGTCGAGACGGCGCGGGTCGGCAAGAACACGCTGACCGAGGCCGTGGCACGTTACCTGTTCAAGCTGATGGCCTACAAGGACGAGTACGAGGTCGCGCGCCTGCACACCGACCAAAGCTTCCTGGACCGCGTCAACGGCATGTTCGAAGGCGACTTCAAGCTCAACTACCACCTGGCGCCGCCGCTCACCGCGAAGAAGAATTCGAAGGGCGAGTTGCAGAAGAAGAAGTTCGGCCCCGGGATGCTGACCGGCTTCAAGCTGCTGGCCGCACTCAAGGGCCTGCGCGGCACCGCGCTCGACGTCTTCGGCCGCACCGAGGAGCGCAAGACCGAGCGCGCACTGATCGGCGAATACAAGGCGAGCATCGAGGAAGTGATGTCCGGCCTGACCGCCGCCAACCATGCCACGGCGCTGGAAATCGCCGCGCTGCCGGAGCAGATCCGTGGCTACGGTCATGTGAAGGACCGCAACCTGGCAGCGGCGCGCACGCGCTGGGCGGCGCTCATGACGCAGTGGCGCCAGCCGCAGGCGTCCCGCGCCGCGGCCTGAAAAAAGAAAAGAAGCCTGCCCCCGAATGCGCCTGCGGCGCCGGGGCGGCCGCTCTTGCGGGCCGTCCCAGTCCCCTCAAGCAGGCCTGGAGCCGCGCCTTCAGCCCCTCCAGCAGTGGGCGCACCCGGCGGGCCGGCGGCGAAGCCGGTTCTGCAGGTGTCCACGAACAGTCATTGCCCGCCATCACTTGAGTCGCAGCGCAGCCCCTTCGCGCGCCGCTTTCAAAGCCCCGTTCCCAGCGCCGGATTAGCCGGCAACGGCGATTGCCCCCACGAATACAATCCCCGGTGCTTGCGCGCGGGCATGGTCCTGCGCCGCATGGCCGCACCCCGCGGTCGCCGCGACTTTTTGCGGGCCTCGCCTGCGTTCCTGACAACACCCTCTGCTGGAGACTCCCTTGTTCATTTCCTCTGCCTTTGCCCAGACCGCCGCTGCTCCCGCCCCTGCTGCCGGCGGCGACATGTTGTCTGCGTTCGGCGGCCTGCAATTGCCCATGATGATTGCAATCTTTGCCGTCTTCTACTTCGTCATCATCCGCCCGCAGCAGAAGCGCGCGAAGGAAGCCCGCGCCATGATCGAGGCACTGGCCAAGGGCGATGAAGTCGTCACCGGTGGCGGCGTGCTCGGCAAGATCACGTCGATCGGCGACCAGTACCTCGGCCTTGAAGTCGCCAACGGCGTCGAGATCAAGATCCAGCGCAGCGCCGTGATCCAGGTGCTGCCCAAAGGCGCGATCAAGTAATCGTTCGCCGGCCGGGGGCAGCCCCCGGCAACCCTTGCGCCAAGCCGAACTTCCAACGCTCAACCTCCCGCCATGAATCGATATCCGGTCTGGAAGTACACCGTCATCGTGATCGTGCTCCTGTTGGGGCTGATCTACGCACTGCCCAATTTCTTCGGCGAGGCGCCTGCCGTGCAGGTGTCGCCCGCCAAGTCGACCGCCAAGATCGACGCGACGACCCAGGCCCGCGTCGAGGAGGCGCTCAAGACCGCCGGCCTGAAGGCCGACCTGTTGACGCTCGACGCATCGGCCGTGCGTGTGCGCTTCACGACCACCGATGACCAGTTGAAGGCGCGCGATGCCCTGCAGCATGCGTTCGTGCCGAATGCGGAAGACCCGGCGTACGTGGTCGCGCTGAACCTGGTGTCGCGTTCGCCGAACTGGCTCACGGCACTGCACGCCTACCCGATGTACCTGGGCCTGGACCTGCGCGGCGGCGTGGACTTCCTGCTGCAGGTCGACATGAAGGGCGTGCTCGACAAGCGGGCCGAGACGATTGCCGGCGATGTTCGCTCGGCGCTGCGCGACAAGACTGTGCGCGGCGCGTCGGTCAGCCGCAATGGCCAGACCGTGGAAGTGCGCGCGCGCGACGCGACCGCGCTGGAGGCCGCCAAGCGCCTGTTCCAGGACCAGCAGCCCGATCTCATTACCACCGACAGCCGCGAGGGCGACGACTACCTGTTGACGGCCCGGTTCCGGCCCGAGGCCGCCGTCCGCATCCAGGGCGAGGCGCTCAAGCAGAACGTCACCACCCTGCACAACCGCATCAACGAACTCGGCGTGGCCGAGCCGGTGATCCAGCAGCAGGGCATCGACCGCATCGTGGTGCAACTGCCCGGCGTGCAGGACCCGGGGCGTGCCAAGGACATCCTGGGCCGCACCGCCACGCTCGAGATGCGCATGGTCGACGAGAGCGCCGAGGCGCGCGCCGCCAAGACCGGCGGCCCGGTGCCCTTCGGCTCCGAGAAGTTCCCCGACATCAGCGGCCAACCGGTGATCGTCAAGAAGCAGGTGCTGGTGACCGGCGAGAACCTGACCGATGCCAAGGCTGGCCTGGACCAGCAGCAGAACCAGCCCAACGTGTCGCTCGACCTGGACGCCAAGGGCGGCCGCATCATGCGCGACACCAGCCGCGAGAACATCGGCAAGCTGATGGCCATCCTGCTCTTCGAGAAGGGCAAGGGGCAGGCGATCTCGGTCGCGACGATCCGCGGTGAACTGGGCACGCACTTCAGCATCTCCGGTGCGATGAGTTCGGTCGATGCCAACAACCTGGCGCTGCTGCTGCGCGCCGGCTCGCTGGCCGCGCCCATGGAAATCATCCAGGAACGCACCATCGGCCCGAGTCTTGGCGCCGACAACATTGCCAAGGGCTTCGACAGCGTGATGTACGGCTTTGCCGCGATCATGGTGTTCATGTGCATCTACTACGCGCTGTTCGGCGTGTTCTCGTCGATCGCACTGGCGGTCAACCTGCTGTTGCTGGTGGCCGTACTGTCCATCCTGCAGGCCACGCTCACCTTGCCCGGCATCGCGGCCATGGCGCTGGCCATCGGCGTCGCGATCGACTCCAACGTGCTGATCAACGAGCGCGTGCGCGAGGAGCTGCGCAATGGCGCCGCGCCACAGGCGGCCATCCATGCCGGCTACGACCGTGCCTGGGGCACCATCCTGGACTCCAACGTGACCACGCTCATCGCCGGCGTCGCCTTGCTGGCCTTCGGCTCCGGCCCGGTGCGCGGTTTCGCGGTGGTGCATTGCATCGGCATCGTCACCTCGATGTTCTCGGCCGTGTTCTTCTCGCGCGGCCTGGTGAACTTCTGGTACGGCCGCAAGAAGAAGCTCAAGACCGTCTCCATCGGCACCGTGTGGCGCCCCAAGACCGACGGCACGGCCGTGGCCGAATAAGAACAGGACCCTGCGATGGAGTTTTTCCGAATCCACAAGACCATCCCGTTCATGCGGCACGCGCTGCTGCTGAATGCGGTGTCCTTCATCACGTTCGCGTTGGCGGTGTTCTTCCTGTTCCACCGCGGCTTGCACCTGTCGGTGGAATTCACCGGCGGCACGGTGATGGAAGTGGCCTACAAGCAGTCGGCTGACGTCGGCAAGGTGCGCGAGACCATCGCCAAGCTCGGCTATGCCGACGTGCAGGTGCAGAACTTCGGCACCTCGCGCGACGTGCAGATCCGCTTGCCGGTGCAAAAGGGCATGAGCTCCGCTCAGCAGAGCGAGCAGGTCATGGGTGCGCTGAAGGCGGTCGACCCCGAGGTCGTGCTGCGCGGCAACGAATTCGTCGGCCCGCAGGTCGGTGATGAACTGACCACCAACGGGCTCAAGGCGCTCGGCATGGTGGTGGTCGGCATCATGATCTACCTGGCCTTCCGCTTCGAATGGAAGTTCGCGCTGGCCACCGTGCTAGCGAACTTGCACGACGTGGTCATCATCCTGGGCTTCTTCGCCTTCTTCCAGTGGGAGTTCTCGCTGGCGGTGTTGGCGGCGGTGCTGGCAGTGCTGGGCTATTCGGTGAACGAATCGGTCGTGATCTTCGACCGCGTGCGCGAGAACTTCCGGCGCTACCGCAAGCTGAACACCCACGAGATCATCGACAACGCGATCACCTCGACCATCAGCCGGACCATCATCACCCACGGCTCCACGCAGTTGGTGGTGCTGTCGATGTTCTTCTTCGGCGGCCCCACGCTGCACTACTTCGCGCTGGCGCTGACCATCGGCATCTGCTTCGGCATCTACTCGTCGGCCTTCGTGGCGGCGGCCATCGCGATGTGGCTGGGCGTCAAGCGCGAGGACCTGGTCAAGGGCCCGATCAAGCGCGACGGCGATCCGGACGATCCCAACGCCGGCGCCGTGGTGTGAATCAATGCCGGAAATTACGGGTTGGCGAGCATGCAACGGGCTTGTGTCAAAACGCATCCCAATGCAAGCTAGGTGATTGCTAAAGTTCTAAAGCCGGCCTGATCCATTCATGAGCACCCAGCGGTCCAACGTCGCGTCCTTGCAACTTGCCCGTGAGGCCCGCGAGCGTTTCGTGACTGCAACCGGAGGGGTGATCGCGCCATCTGCGCATGCCATCCGCGAGCGCCTGACCGTGCTGTCGCAACAGGTGGCCACCGCGCGCGAAATGCAGGAGCACCGCGACGATTTCCTGACTTTCCGGAACAAGGAATCAGACTGGGTTTCGCTCGCGCAGGAAAGTTGGCGCAAGGCTTTGGCCCAGGTGTCCTCCAGCACCGGCAGCTTGCCCAATTCGCTGTCGTCGCTGGAGCTCATCGGCGACGAGGTGGTGGAAAACAACATCTTGTCGTCGCGACTGGCGCTGGTGATCCAGGACAAGGCCAGCTTCGAGTTGAACGACCTGCGCCTGCGCATCCAGCACCTGGAAGGCACGACCGAACTCGATTCCAAGGACGTGCTGCGGCCCGAGTCGCTGGCCAAGATGCTGGTGGAGCAATGGCTGGCTGCCGGACTCAGTCGGCCGCTCTGGACCAAGGTGCAGGAGGTCGTGCACACCCGGCTGCTGGAAGTCGTGGTGGGTGCCTATCACGACGCCAACGCTTTCCTGATCTCCAAGGGCGTGATGCCCGAGATCGACCTCAAGAAATTCGTCAAGCGCACCGGCAATGCCACGAACGCCGGCGTGCTGGGCGGCGGCTTCATCCCTGAATCGGGCGGCTTTGCCAATGCCAATTCCACTGCCATTGGCGGCGGGGGACTGGGCGGATTCGTTGGTGGCGTGCAGGGCGTTGGTGGCGCGCATCGCGGCGGCGGCCATGCGGGCGGCTTCGGCATTCCCCCTGGCAGCTTCGCGCCTGCCGCGATCGGCGTGGTGCACGGCGAGCCAGGCGGCGGTGGCGGCAGCAATGGAGGCGGAAGCGGGTCCGGCGGCGGTCGAGGCTCCCATGGCCACGGCGGTTGGGGTTCCGGTGGCAGCCGAGGCTCCGGTGGTGCGGCGCTACCGGGTCTGGAAGGCGGAGGCGGATCGCCGTTTTTTGTGGCCCGTCAGCGCGCCCAAGGCGTGTTGCTGAATCTCAAGCGCTTCGTGACTGCACGTATTGGCGGTGAAACCGTGGCACAGCGAGGTGGCGCCCTGGGCGGCGGGGTCGGCGCCACAGGCATGGGCGGAGGCGGTGTCGGCGGCGGCATGGCGGGAGGTGCCAGTGGTGGCGTCGGTGGCGCAGCCTTTGCCGCGGCCATCGCGGATGCGGAGGCGGCCTACCAGGTTGCCGCATCGCAGTACCTTCTGGCCGACGATGCGATTGCCGTGCAGCAGACCGCTGTCGACCTCCGCCGGCGCAGCGCCGAACTCAAGAAGAAGGCGCCGACCACCGCCGACAAGGCCACGGTCGAGATCGTGGCGCTGATGTTCCAGGCCATCCTTGCCGAGGAGCGCATTCCGTTCTCGGCGCGCGTGTGGTTCGCGCGCCTGCAGATGCCGGTGCTGCGCGTGGCGATCGCCGAACCCGAGTTCTTCGGCACGCTGCAGCATCCCGCGCGCATGCTGATCGACCGCATGGGCTCCTGCGTCATGGGCTTCGACGCGGCGGCCATCTCTGGCAGCGCGCTCGAAGGCGAGATCCGCCGCGTGGTCCAGGTGATCGAGCAATACCCGGAAACCGGCCAGCGCGTGTTCAAGCTGGTGTTCGACGAGTTCGTCGCCTTCCTGAACAAGTACCTGACGCAAAGCGACGCCACGCAACGGCTGATGAGCGTGGCGCAGCAGGTCGAGCAGAAGGAAACGATGGCGATCCAGTACACCATCGAGTTGCGCAAGATGCTCAACGAGATGCCGGTGCGCGATGAGATCCGCGAGTTCCTGTTCAAGGTCTGGGCCGAGGTGCTGGCCATCGCCGCGCTGCGCTATGGCGGCCAGGACGAGCAGACCGTGACGCTCAAGCGCGCAGCTTCCGAACTGGTGTGGGCCGCCAGCGCCAAGCCCAACCGCAACGACCGCACCCGCGTGATCCAGGACCTGCCCAAGCTGCTGCAGCGCCTGCGCTCCGGCATGACGCTGCTGGGCATCGTGGGCGAGCCGCAGGAAGCGCACATCAAGATCATCGGCGACACCCTGGCCGATGCCTTCATGTCGAAGACGGAAGCCATTCCTGCCGCGCAGATCGAGGCCATGGCCAAGCGCTTGGCCAACCTCGAGGACTTCGTCACCGACGAGGCCGGCGACGTCTCGGGCGAGTTGCCGATCGATGCCGGCAGCATCGAACTGCTGCTGGGCGTGGATGCGGCATCGATGGAAGTCATTCCGAACGCGGGCACCAAGGTCAGCGAAGACATGCTGGCCTGGGCGCACGAACTCCAGGTCGGCACCTGGTTCATGCTCGACCACAATGGCCGCGTGAATCAGGTCCAGTTCGTCTGGCGCAGCGAGCGCAAGCAACTGCATCTGTTCGCCTCGACGCACGGGCGCAACTTCCTGATCCAGGCCGGGCGACTCGCTTCCTACCTGCAGGCCGGGCTGCTGGTGCCGGCGGAAGAGGAAACCCTCACCGTCCGCGCGACGCGCGAAGCGCTGGCCAAGCTGGATGCTAATCCCGAGCGGTTGTTGAATTAGTCAGGCGGTACCAGGCCCGGAACACTGCGAATCCGGTCGATCCGAACGCCTTTCCGCCGCACATGGCAATGAGTTCGCCGCGTTCGTCATATCGGCACGCTTCGACGTGCACGGGGCCTTGCCGGGCCACTGCACTGCGACTTTCCGGCTGGGGATGGTCGCTACAGCGAGTGCAGGGAGCAGGCAATGGTCAATGCGCCACCCGTCCGGCGCGGGTTTCGCAGAGCTCGTCGAGCACCAGCGCATCGGGCTCAATGCCGGTGCTCCAGTGCACCATCAGCACGATGATCTTCAGTTCGTCCAGTGCCACCGGGTCGCCGGGCGCTGCCATGGCGCGCTCGATGACGATCTCGCGCAAGCCGCCGTCAAGCACGTTCGAGGCTTCGAGGAAGTTGATGAAACCCAGGCATTCGGCGCCGAGGTGGTCTTGCTCGGCACTGGAGTAGACACGCATCGCGTCGTCGGATTGGGGCAGGGCGGCTTCGTCCGGGCCGAGCAGGGTGACGGTGGCGGTGCTGCCGTCACCCTCGAACTTCAGTTGGGCGCCCCGGGTGGCGAGGCTCAGGCCCTCCAGCCACTGGAGCGCATCGCGAATCTCGTCGTGGTCGAAACCGTGCGCACTGAGCTTGCGGCCCAGTTGCTCGGGTTCGGGGCACGCGTCGCCGCGCCAGTAGTTTTCATAGACGAATACGAGCACTTCGAACATGCCCCAATATAGCCCAGCCGCCTGGGAAGTCGTATGAATGTGTCAGTTCGGCGTATCCATGACGTGCGCGTCCCGCGCCTGGCGATCCGGGAGCATGGCCTGTTCATGGGCACCCGGGGAACCGGCTTCGCATGGCCGCCGGGTGTTGCCGCCGACTCGCTGGACCAGTCCCCCATACGGCACTCCGCATCGGGGCTGTGAACCCGACTCATAGGGTCCCTCTCGCCGGTCGCCCGCGTGCGACCCCTGAGTGGGGTCGTCGCAGGCATATTCGGGGATGGGCTTGTCACGCCGAGGCGACGCGCTGGAACAACCCGCCCGGCAGCCGCGCCACATGGCCATCCAGTTCAAGTTCCAGCAGGCGAACCTGCAGGTCGGAAGCGCTCCAACCGGTGCGCGCGGTCAGTGCGTCGAGGGTGACGGGATCGTGGCCGAGTGCTTCCAGCAATGGGTTTTCCGATTCCATGTTGTCGGGGCCCTTGGCCGATGACGAGCCGGCACTTGTTGCATGCGTTGACATCGGAAAGTGCAGTTCCTCCAGGATGTCGTGCACCGACTCGACCAGCTTGGCCCCCTGCCGGATCAGCGCATGGCAGCCGCGCGACTGCGGCGCGTGGATCGACCCAGGGATCGCGAAGACTTCCTTGCCTTGTTCGACCGCCGACCGGGCGGTGATCAGCGAGCCGGATTGCAATGCGGCCTCGACCACCAGCGTGCCTTGCGAAAGGCCGGCTATCAGCCGGTTGCGCTTCGGAAAATTCTGCGTGAGCGGGGGCGTGCCGAGTGGGAATTCGCTGACCAGCATGCCCTGTCCCACGATGCGGCGCGCCAGGTCGCGATGTCGGGCCGGATAGACGCGGTCGAGTCCGGTGCCGACAAACGCGACTGTCGCCAGGCGCTGCGCGCTGCCGGCGGCATCCAGGGCGCCCTGATGCGCTGCGCCATCGATGCCGAGCGCCAGTCCCGAGACGACCACGATGTGTGCTTCGCCCAGCGCCTGCGCAAATGCGCGCGCGTTCGAAAGCCCTTGCGGCGTCGGATTGCGGCTGCCGACCATGGCCAAGCTGCGATCGACCTGCGCCAGGTTGAATCCGGCAGCGCCCAGCGTGTAGAGCATCAGCGGCGGATCGGCCATCTGCAGCAGCCCGGCCGGGTAGCCGGCATCGCCGAGCGTCAGCACCCGTCGTGCGGCGCCGGTGGCGTCGCTGCCGTGGAGCCATTGCCAGGTCGTTTCGACGAGCGCTTCAAGCCCGGCGGGCGCTTGCTGGAGCGCCGCGACACAGGTCTCGGACACGACCTGTACAAGGGCGGCCGGCGTCTGCCGGAATACGTCGCCGGGCAGCCCGAAGGCGCCCAGCAATTTGCGCGCGGTGATATCGCCGACGCCCGGCGTGAGGGTCAGCCGCAGCCAGCCCTCGAGTTCTTCTCGTTCCACTCCCTGTCCACTCCCCTGTTGTTTTTTCAGGGGTTGATCAGCAAGTCCCCTGCCTTCGGAGTGTCGCTGATCTCCAGGACGAGGGCGTACGACACCTTCTCGAACGGACGGAACACCATCAGCAGGCCGATGCGTTCATTCGGCAGCTTGAGCGTTTCCTTGCCACCGTTGGTGCGGTCGACGATGGTCTCGCCATTCTTCAGGATGGCCAGCACGTTGCCGGTCTCGAGGCCGTCGCGGGTGCCCTTGTTGATGGACACCACCTGGTTCTGCGCCGCGAACTGCACCGCATTGCCATACACGGAAATGATGCGGCCATTGGCGATGGTGCCGGAGGGTGCACGCGGCGCGTAGCTCAGCAACTGGCGCGGCGGTTCGGGCAGCAGGCGGTCGCCGGCACGGATTTCTTCCTTGGCAGCCACGACGTCGACGGTGGCGGGCACCACGCTGGTGACCTCCTTGCCGTCCTGCATCATGGTTTCGGTCGTCTCGCTGCGCTGCAACTGGACCTTGCCGAGGTACTGCGCCTCATAGCCGAGGATCTCGCCGGTGGCCGGATCCTTCAGCGGCGTGGCATTGCGGAACACGCGGTACTGGTTGATCGGACCTGGCTTCTCCACCAGCGGCGCATTGGCTTCGCCGCGGGCATAGGCGCGGTCGCCACGGGACAGCAGCACGTGGTTGTCGTTGCCGGCGACGATGCGCGGCGCCAGCCTGACGCTGTCCTCGTCCGTCACGATCGGCTCGGTGAGGAAGGGTTCGATCAGGGCCGTGTTAAGCGTCGGCAGGGCCATGCCCGACAGCGATTCGGTACGCGTGCGCGGCGACAGCTTGATCGTGCCTTCCGGCGCGCCGGTGCCGCGACGGGTGCTCAGGCGGGCGCGGCCGCCCGTCTTGTCGAGGTACAGCATCTGGCCGGGATAGATCAGGTGCGGGTTGCGGATTTCGTTGATGTTCATGCCCCACAACTCAGGCCAGCGCCATGGCGTGCGCAGGTACATGCGCGAGATCGCCCAGAGCGTGTCGCCACGCTTGACGGTGTATTCGTCCGGCGCGTTGGGGGCGAGTTCACTCAGCGGAATGCCGGTTTGCGCGGTCTGCTGGGCGGTGGCACGCTGCGTCGGCGTGATCGGGTAGGTTTGCGCCGAAGCCACCGTGGCAGTGCCGAACAGCGTCAGGCCCGCGAGCATGGCAATGGCCTCCAGAACCGGGCGCCGCCCGCGAGGGATGGGGTCGAGATGGCAAGGCCGCATCGACTCAAGCGCCCCCAGGGCCGGGCTGCGCCCCGCCCGCCCCCCGCGGGGGGTTGAGTCGAGCAAGCAAAGCCACATCGACTCAAGGTTGTTCGGACGCACGCCGGCGATGGTTCGGAATGTTTTCATGAGTTGGATGGTGTGCACACACTACGGCCACGGAGGCGGCGGAAACGAATCCTCACAATTTGCAACGAATTTTGCGCTGAAGCCCCGGAGACGGCAACGTTTATCCTTTTCGGTGTCCGCGGGGCGTCGCGGAATTGGCGAAAATAGCCCCAACTTTCCCACGCTTTCATGGCCAAACGACCCATCCTGAGTTTCCCCGACAAACGCCTGCACACGGTTGCCAAGCCGGTTCAGGGTGTCGACGCCCGCATCAAGACCTTGGTGGCCGACATGCTGGAGACCATGTACGACGCCCAGGGCATCGGACTCGCGGCCACTCAGGTCGACGTGCACGAACGACTCGTGGTCATTGACGTTTCGGAGGAGCGTAACGCCCCGCTGATATTGATCAACCCCGAAATCGTGTGGGCGAGTGACGAGAAAGTGGTCAATGAAGAGGGTTGCCTGTCGGTTCCGGGCATCTACGACGGGGTCGAGCGTTCCACTTCGGTGCGCTGCACAGCTCTCGACCTGGATGGTGAACCGCGCACCATCGAGGCCGATGGCCTGCTGGCGGTTTGCATCCAGCACGAGTTGGATCACCTGCTCGGCAAGGTCTTCGTCGAATACCTGTCGCCGCTGAAGCGCAATCGCATCAAGAGCAAGCTGCTCAAGCAGCAACGCGAAGAGCAGCGCGAAGGCCGGGGATGAGCGTGATTCGCTGCCGGCGGGCACTGGCTGCGTTGACGGCGGCGCTTGGCCTGATGGGCGGTCTCGTGGGTTGCGCCGGGGAGCCGACCCGGCTCCCGCTGGAAAGCACGCGGGCGGAAGCGCTTCAGCGCCTGGGCCCGCCCACCGCGACGTATGCGCTCCCCGATGGTGGCGAGCGCCTGCAGTACTCACGCGGGCCGGCAGGCTTCGAAGTCAACAACGTCGACTTGGACAGGAGTGGCAAGGTGCTGTCCATCCGACAGGAACTCGACGAGGGGCTGTTTGGCAACACCATCCGACCCGGCACCTGGCGCGTGCCCGATGTGCTGCTCACCTATGGTCGCCCTTACGAGATCAGCCGGGTCACTTCCTTCAATGGCGACGTCTGGACCTGGCGCTACAAGTGGCACAACACGATCCGGCTGCTCTACATCTACGTCGATCCGCGAGGCGTGGTGGACCATTACAACGTCGGAGACGACCTGCGGTTCGAGCAACTGACCCGCTGACCCTGCGAGTACCCCTTTGAGAATTGTCTTTGCGGGCACTCCCGCCTTTGCCGCGACTGCGCTGGCGCGGCTCGATGCCGCCGGCTTTGAAATCGCCCTCGTGCTGACCCAGCCCGACCGTCCTGCCGGCCGCGGCATGAAGCTGCAGGCCTCGCCGGTGAAGACGCTCGCCCTGCTGCGCGGATGGCGCGTGGCGCAGCCGCGCAGCCTGCGCCTGGACGGCAAGTACCCGGAGGACGCGGCTGCCGCGCAAGAAGTATTGCGGGCCGCCAACGCCGATGCGATGGTCGTGGCGGCCTACGGCCTGATCCTGCCGCAGTGGGTGCTGGACATGCCGCCGCTGGGCTGCCTCAACATCCACGCCAGCCTGCTGCCGCGCTGGCGCGGCGCCGCGCCGATCCACCGCGCCATCGAGGCCGGCGATGCGGAAACCGGCGTGACCATCATGCAGATGGACGCCGGTCTCGACACCGGCGACATGCTGCTGCGCGAGTCGCTCGCGATCGGCGAGGACAGCACCGCGAAGCTGCACGACCGCTTGGCCGACATGGGCGGACGCCTCGTCGTCGACGCGCTGCGCCTGGCTGAGGTGGGCGGGTTGAAGCCGCAGCGCCAACCCGCGGAGGGCGTGACCTATGCCCACAAGGTCGAGAAGCACGAGGCGAAGATCGACTGGGACCAGCCGGCCGAAGCCATCGTGCGCCGCATCCGTGCCTTCGATCCGTTTCCGGGCGCGAGCAGTGAACTGGCCGGCGAGACTGTCAAGGTGTGGGCCGCCCGCGTCGACGCCGGCCTGCCGGAGCAGGCACCCGGAACGATCCTGGACGTCGCGCCCGCGGGCATGACGGTCGCCGCCCATGACGCGAAAGTCGTCGTCACGGAGTTGCAGCGCCCGGGCGGCAAGCGCCTGGCGGTGGCGGATTTCGTGCGCGGCTTCGATGTGCGGCCGGGTCAGGTTTTCGGGCGCTGATCGCTTGTTCTTCCTTCGATCCGTCCGCAACCATCCCGCCTTCCGCGAAGGCGCGCGCAACATGGCGCCGCTCGCGCTCGGCATCGCGGCCTGGGGCCTGATGACCGGCGTGGCAATGGTGCAGTCGGGGATGAGCGTGGTCGAGGCCGTTGCCATGGCCTTGCTGGTCTATGCCGGCAGCTCCCAGCTGGCGGCAATTCCCTTGCTCATGGCGGGCGCGCCGGGCTGGGTGATCCTGGCGACGGGCTTCTGCGTCAACCTGCGCTTCGTCGTGTTCAGCCTGCACCTGCGGCCCTACCTCATGCACATGCCGCGCTGGCGCCGGCTGGTCAACGGCTACATGACGGCCGACCTCAGTTATGTGATGTTCACGCGGCGCTACCCCGAGCCGGCACCGGACACCGCGGGACGCGAAGAGCAGGAGGCCTACCTCGCGGGCGGCTATTGCATCACCTGGGTGGCCTGGATGGGCCTGAGCTTGCTCGGCGTGGCGCTCGCCAATTTCATCCCGCTCGCCTGGGGGCTGGGCTTCGCGGGCGTGCTGAGCCTCGTTGCGATCCTCTGTTCGATGGCTACCAGCAGGCTGCGCATGGTCGCGATCGGGATCGCCGGCGCGACGGCCGTGATGGCCTACAGCCTGCCGCTGAAGCTCAACATCGTGGTGGGCATCGGCGTGGCGGTGCTGCTGTGCTTCTGGTTCGAGAAGAAGCTCGGGCTGGACCCGAATGAATGGGACGCGAAGTGAACGGCGGCGTCACGGACGGCTGGACGCTGCTGATCATCCTCGGCCTGGCCGGCATCAGCGTGCTCACGCGCTGCTTCTTCTTCATCCTCGACCGGCCCTGGGGCCTTCCGCCATGGGCACACCGGGCGCTGCACTATGCGCCGGTGGCGGCGCTGGCGGCGGTGGTGATTCCCGAAATCGTGATGACGCAGGGCCACTTCATCGCGACATGGCAGGACGCGCGGCTCTACGCCGCGGCGGTGGGTGCCCTCTATTACTTCAAGCGCCGAGGCGTGCTGGGGACCATCGTGGCGGGCATGGCGGTGTACCTGCCGCTGCACCTCGGGTTGGGCTGGTAGCCGTTGGTGCTGCGGCAACGCCGGCCGCAGCGCATCAGTTCGTTGCCAACGCGTACAGGCACCGTCACGATCGACTCCTAGAATCAAGCGCATGAACGTCATTCGCTTTACCGATCTGTGCGCCCAAGGCAAGGTTGCCGGCCAGCGCGTCTTCATCCGTGCCGACCTCAACGTGCCGCAAGACGACACCGGCCGCATCACCGAGGACACGCGCATCCGCGCCTCCGTGCCCTGCATCCAGCAGGCGCTCGCCGCGGGCGCCGCGGTCATGGTGACCTCGCACCTGGGCCGCCCGACCGAGGGCGAATTCAAGCCGGAGGATTCGCTGGCGCCGGTCGCCGCGCGGCTGGCCGAGTTGCTGGGCCGCGAGGTGCCGTTGGTCGCCAACTGGGTCGACGGCGTCGACGTGAAGCCCGGCAACGTCGTGCTGCTCGAGAACTGCCGCGTCAACAAGGGCGAGAAGAAGAACGACCCCGCGCTCGCGAAGAAGATGGCCGCGCTGTGCGACATCTACGTGAACGACGCCTTCGGCACCGCGCACCGCGCCGAGGGCACGACCTACGGCATCGCCGAATACGCCAAGGTGGCGAGCGCCGGCCCGCTGCTCGCGGCCGAGATCGACGCCATCACCCGCGCACTGGCCACGCCCAAGCGCCCCCTGGTCGCCATCGTCGCCGGCTCCAAGGTCAGCACCAAGCTCACCATCCTCAAGAGCCTGGCCGAGAAGGTCGACCAGCTCATCGTCGGGGGCGGGATTGCCAACACCTTCATGCTGGCCGCCGGCCTGCCGATCGGCAAGTCGCTCGCCGAGCCCGACCTGCTCGACCAGGCCAAGGCCGTCATCGAAGCCATGCGCGCACGCGGCGCCGCCGTGCCGATCCCGGTCGACGTGGTCACGGCCAAGGCCTTCTCGGCCGATGCGCCCGCCACCGTCAAGGCTTCGACCGACGTGGCCGCCGATGACCTGATCCTCGACATCGGCCCGAAGACCGCCGCCCAGCTCGCCGCGCAATTGCGCGAAGCCGGCACCATCGTCTGGAACGGCCCCGTCGGCGTGTTCGAGTTCGATGCCTTCGCGGGCGGCACGAAGGCCATCGCCGAAGCCATCGCCGAGAGCCCGGCCTTCTCGATCGCCGGCGGCGGCGACACGCTGGCCGCGATCGCCAAGTACGGCATCGAATCGAAGGTCGGCTACATCTCGACCGGGGGCGGCGCCTTCCTCGAGATCCTCGAAGGCAAGACGCTGCCGGCTTTCGAGATCCTGACCCGGCGCGCGGCGCAGTGAGCGCCCCGCATTGAACTGAACCCGTTCGCGCTCGTCTCGCGGGCGCGGCGGGGTGGATTTCCTGAAGACCTCTCATAACCACAACGACCCCGGAGACTTGCACCATGGATACCCCCGTCCGCCTTCCCCGCCACGCCACCAAGATCGTCGCAACGCTCGGCCCGGCCTCCAACACGCTGGAGTTGCTCGAGCAGATGATCCTGAACAAGGTCAGCGTGGTGCGGCTGAACTTCAGCCACGGCACGGCCCAGGACCACATCGACCGCGCGGCGATGGTGCGCGAGGCGGCGCGGCGCACCGGGCGTGAGGTGGCGATCATGGCCGACCTGCAGGGACCGAAGATCCGCGTCGGCAAGTTCGCCGAAGGCAAGGTCTGGCTGGAGCCGGGCGCCAAGTTCCTGCTGGACGCGGCCCGCACCGAGCTGGGTGACGTCAACGGCGTCGGCCTCGACTACAAGGACCTGCCGCGCGACGTGAAGGCCGGCGACAAGCTGCTGCTCAACGACGGCCTGATCGTGCTGACGGTCGATGCGGTCAAGGGAGAGACGGTATTGACCACGGTCAAGCTCGGCGGCGAGCTGTCGAACAACAAGGGCATCAACAAGCAGGGCGGCGGCCTCACCGCGCCGGCCCTGACCGGCAAGGACATGGAAGACATCAAGACCGCGATGAGCTTCAAGGCCGACTACGTCGCGGTGAGCTTTCCGAAGAACGCGACCGACATGGAAATGGCGCGCCAGCTCTGCAACGTGGCGGCGGCAGAGCATGGGCACAAGCCGGGCCTGATCGCCAAGATCGAACGCGCCGAGGCGATCCCCAAGCTGGAGGAAATCATCCGTGCCAGCGACGGCATCATGGTCGCGCGCGGCGACCTGGCGGTGGAAGTCGGCAACGCGGCGGTGCCGGCGCTGCAGAAGAAGATGATCCGCATGGCGCGCGAGATGGATCGCGTGGTCATCACCGCCACGCAGATGATGGAGTCGATGATCACCAACCCGGTGCCCACGCGCGCCGAGGTCAGCGACGTGGCCAATGCCGTGCTGGACGGCACCGACGCGGTGATGCTCTCGGCCGAAACCGCCTCGGGCCGCTACCCGCTCGAAACCGTGCAGGAAATGAGCCGCATCTGCGAAGCCGCCGAAGCCGCCGAGGACAAGACCCGCGACACCGACTTCAGCGGCCACACCTACAACCGCATCGACCAGTCGATCGCGATGGGCGCGTTGTTCACCGCGCACCACCTGGGCGCCAAGGCGATCGTGGCGATGACCGAGTCGGGCTCGACGCCGCTGTGGATGAGCCGTCATGCCGCGCACATCCCCGTCTACGCGCTCACCTCGCGGCTGGCCACGCAGCGCAAGATGGCGCTCTACCGCAACGTGCGTCCGCTGCTGATGGATTCGCAGAGCGACCGCGACACCGCGCTCGACCAGGCCGAGGCGCACTTGAAGAAGCGCGGCATCGTGCAGAGCGGCGACGTGTATGCGATCACCTGCGGCGAGCCGATGGGCGCGCCCGGCGGCACCAACATGCTGAAGATCTGCCGGGCCACCTGACGAAGTTGAAATTTTTTCTACGGCGGCCACCGATCCCGGGCCTTCGCTCCTCGCCGTACCGCATTACGGCTGCGCTGCCTGACCCGACCTCGGCGCACTCGCTGCGAAATCCTCACACCTTCTGACCCCGTCATGGGCAGGATGGTTGCCCGGGCGTCCGGCTCGGGCGGACAGCGGCCCGCGAATCCAGATCATGTCGTCCGACGTATTCTGTGCCATGACTTTCGCTCCCCTCCTGCGGCGCGCCGCACTGGCCTTCTGCGCGGCCGGCACCACGCTTCTGGCGGCCTGCTCGCCCGCCATGCTGCTGGACCGCGCGGTGTCGCGGAACACCTACGACTTCGACGGCGGCGAGGCCTACGGTCCGGCGCCGCGCCAGAAGCTCGATGTGTTCCGGCCGCTACCCGCCGCATTGCCGGTGGTGGGGCGGCGCCCGCTGGTGGTGTTCTTCTTCGGCGGCGCCTGGACCACGGGCGATCGCGCGACCTTCTGGTTTGTCGGCGAGGCGCTGGCGTCGCGCGGCGCGGTGGTCGTGTTGCCCGACTACGGGTTGTCGCCGGACTTCCGGTACCCGGTGTTCGTGCAGGACAGCGCGCTGGCCGTCAAATGGGCGCTGGACAACGCGGTGCGCCTCGGCGCCGACCCGAAGCAGGTCTACGTCATGGGCCACAGTGCGGGCGGCTACAACGCGGCAATGGTGGCGCTGGACGATCGCTGGCTGGGGGCCGTCGGTGCCAGCCCGAAGCAGCTCGCCGGATGGATCGGCCTGGCCGGCCCCTATGACTTCCTGCCCATCGAGAACCCGGACGCCCGGGTCGCCTTCGACTGGCCGAACACGCTGCCGGAGTCGCAGCCCCTCAACCACGTGACGGCCGCCGCGCCGCGCACGCTGCTCATGGCGGTGAACAAGGACACGCTGGTCAACCCGGTCCGCAACACGCGGCAGATGGCCGAGCGGCTGCGTGCAGTGGGCGTCGACGTCCAGGTGCGCGAATTTGACAACCTCGGCCACGTCACCCTGATTGCCGCCGTCGCGAAGCCGCTGCGCTGGCTGGGCGGACCAGTTCTGCCGCCGATCGTGAAATTCCTCGGATTGCCGTAGGCGCACAGCGCGCCATGTGGGGGCAATCCCCCGTGACTCGGGAGGGGATCGATAGAATCGCCGGCAGTACTTTTTTCCGATTTTTCTACCTACAGAGGCACCCCATGGCACTTGTATCGATGCGCGAACTGCTGGACCACGCAGCCGCCAACGGCTACGGCATTCCCGCTTTCAACGTCAACAACCTCGAGCAGGTGCAAGCCGTGATGGAAGCGGCCAAGGAAGTCGGCGCGCCCGTCATCCTGCAGGCCAGCGCCGGCGCCCGCAAGTACGCAGGCGAGGCCTTCATCAAGCACCTGATCATGGCCGCCATCGAGGCCTACCCGACCGTGCCCCTGGTCATGCACCAGGACCACGGCCAGAGCCCCGACGTCTGCAAGGGCGCCATCGACCTGGGCTTCAGCTCGGTCATGATGGATGGCTCGCTGGAGGCCGATGGCAAGACCATCGCCAGCTACGAATACAACGTCGAGACCACCAAGAAGGTGTCCGACATGGCGCACCGCGTGGGCGTGACGGTTGAAGGCGAACTGGGCTGCCTCGGCTCGCTGGAAACCATGAAGGGCGACAAGGAAGACGGCCACGGCACCGACGCGACCATGACGCGCGAGCAACTGCTGACCGACCCTGAGCAAGCGGCAGACTTCGTCAAGCGTACGCAGATCGACGCGCTGGCCATCGCCATCGGCACCAGCCACGGCGCCTACAAGTTCACCCGCAAGCCCACCGGCGACATCCTGGCGATCGACCGCATCAAGGAAATCCACGCGCGCATCCCCAACACCCACCTGGTGATGCACGGGTCGTCGAGCGTGCCGCAGGAACTGCTGGCCATCATTCGCCAGTACGGCGGCAACATGAAGGAAACCTACGGCGTGCCGGTCGAGGAAATCCAGGAAGCCATCAAGCACGGCGTGCGCAAGATCAACATCGACACCGACATCCGCCTGGCCATGACCGGCGCGGTGCGCAAGTTCATGGCCGAGAACCCCGAGAAGTTCGACGCCCGCGAATGGCTCAAGCCGGCCCGTGAAGCTGCTCGCCTGATCTGCAAGCAGCGCTACCTGGAATTCGGCTGCGAAGGCCAGGGCCTGAAGATCAAGGGCGACACGCTGCAGGTCGTCGCTGCCAAATACGCCAAGGGCGAACTCGCGCAAGCGGTGGTCTGACCCGGCGCGCAGGATGCGCGTGCTGCGCAGGGGCCGGCCCCTGGACCATCTCCTGGATTGAATGGGTGCCCGGCGATGAGGACGGACGGAATGGACGATATCCCGGACGCTCTTGCGCGCGCTGCGGCCATCGATGGCTTGCTGTATTGGAGTGCGCAGCGACTGTTGGCAGGCGACGATGCCAGCCAACTCATCGAACGGCTGGCGCTGGCAGGTCCTTCGCTCTACCCGGAGTTGACGGCGGAAGGCGCCGGCGCGCGGGCCAATCCCGCGGCAGCGCCCATGTTTCGTGCGTTGGGATGGGCCATTGCGTCCGCGATGCCGCTGCCGTCCAACCGATTCATCCCGCGCAAGCTCCCTCTGCCGGGGCGCAACGACGCCTGCTTGTGCGGCTCGGCTCGCAAGTTCAAGCACTGCTGCGCGGACGTGTACGCGCATTTGCCGTCGTTCGAGCCGCTGACCTTGGGCGCGGTCATGGTTTGTGCAATGCCGCGCAAGCAGTGGGGCGAACTGCCGGCCCTGCGAATTCCGCCCGACATGGTGCTGGCGGCAGCGCAATCGTTTTGTGACGAAGAAGCGTTCCAGGACGCCTGCGCGCTGCTGGAGCCCTGGGCCAAGCGACCTGCCCCGTGGACGGCCGAGGTGAGCGACCTGCTGGACGTGCTGGCCGATGTGTACCTCGACCTGGACAAGCCTCGCAAGCGCAAGCAACTCGCGCAGGCCATGATCGACAACGGCGATGCCACAGTTCAATCGTTCGGCTGGCAGCGGTTGAGCATGATGGCTTCCGACGCTGGCGATGCGAAGGGCGCGAAGCGCGCGTTCGACCAGGCCCAGCGCCTCACACCCGACGATCCGCGCATTGCCGTCCTCGAAGTCACCACCTTGCTGGGCACCGGCCAGGAGAGCCGGGCGCGTGAGCGCGCCGGTTTCCACGCGCGCCGATTGGGCCGCCTCCCGATCGCGCCTGAAATCGCCCACACCATCGACGCCCTGGAGGACATGAGCCGTGGCGAATGGCATCTTGCCGCGGGCCAGGGGGACGAGGTGCTCGACGACGATGTCCGGGCTCTCTTCGGCATGGATGCCGATGTGGATTCGTTGCTGAACTGGATCGACAGCCTGCCCGAGGCGCGCTTGCAACTGGACTGGCGCCATGCGACCGCGGACGACCTGGGCGCCCTGGCGCCGACGAAGGTGGCCGCGACGGCGATGCGCCGATGGCGGCAGGCGATGACGCAACCCGAGCCGCAGCTGACGTATTCGCGGCTCGATGACGATCAACTGCAGGTGTTCGATGCCGCGGCCTGGCTGCAAGCGCTGCAGCGCAGCCCCGTGCTGGCGGATTGCCTGGACGTGCTGGACGCCCTGCTGCTGGCGCTGGATGGCGGGCCCGCTGCCCTGACCTATCGATTGGAATCGCGTGTCCTGGAACGGGCATTGGCACTCTGGAACCTCATTCTCCAGCGCTATCCGGCGGCGCGATGCGAATGGGCCTGGATGGAGAACCGGCCTGCGCTGCGTCACCTCGTGCGCCGCATCGAACTGGACACATCCGCCAAGGCCGACAGTTCCTTCGAATGGCTGCGTGCGATGGTCGAGGTGCTCAATCCGAACGACAACCATGGCTTCCGGCCTCGGTTGGCCGCGGTGTACCTGCGGCGCGGCATGAGGTCGGAAGCGCTGGCGTTGTGCGCGCGCTACCCGGACGATTTCGTCGTGGGTATCACGGTGGCGCATGCGCGTGCCTTGCTGGCGGTGCAGCGCCTCGACGAAGCCGGGCGCCTGCTGGCGGAGGTCCATCGGCGCAATCCGCACGTGCTGCCGCTGCTGCGTGGCTCGCGCAAGCCCAAGGTGCCGGACATCTCCAGCTACGCCGTTGGTTCGGTGGAGGAAGCGCGCGTCATGGTGGCTGAACAGTTCGACTTGTGGCGCGATGACAAGGGCGTGCGGGCCTGGCTGGCGCAATGGGACGAAACGTCTCCCTCGTCGCCAGCGAACCCGTCTCTCTTTGACGAATTCCGGCCAGACTGACGGCATCCCGCATCCCGCATCCCGCATCCCGCATCCCGCATCCCGCATCCCGCATCCCGCATCCCGCATCCCGCATCCCGCATCCCGCAGCGTTGCCCGTTCGTGGGCACCCACGGGACCGGTCTTGTCGGGCCGCTGGGTGCGCGTCCCTCGAGGGCGGGGCTGAGGGTCGCGGCTCCGGGCCTGCCTGCGCAGGCTTGGACGGCCCTCAAGAGCCGCCGCCTTTGCTGGCCGCCCCGGCGTCGCAGGGACATCGGCGGTGCTTTTTCACTTCAGCGCGAGTCCGGCGCCGCGCCCAGCGACCCGCTCGCGAAAGCCAGCGTGGCCGCCGCCGAAAGCGCATTGCTGTAGGCGTCAGTGGCGGCGTTGCCGGCCTGCAGCAGTTGGGTTTCGGCCATCGTGGCATCCGTGATCGAACCCACGCCGTGGCGGTAGGCATCCAGCGCCGCGTCGAAGGTGGTCTGGGCAGCGGTCTTCAGCGCGGTGGCTGCATCGTGCGCGGCCAGGCTGGTTTCCAGCGCGTTCTGGGCCATCACGATCTGGCGCACGGCCTCATCCCGCACCCGCTCCAGCGTGGCGGCAGCCTTGTCGGCGTTGGCATGGGCCTGCTGCAAGGTGTTGTTGCGCATGTTCCCGTCATAGATCGGGACCGTGATGCCCGCGAGGACGGTGGCACCCCATTTGTGGCCTGACAGGTTGGCGGTGCCGGGCTGCTGGCTCACCGACGGAATGGACGTGAGGCCCAGGTGGGCGGTGGTGTACGAGGTGCTCGCGGAGACGAAGACCTTCGGCTTGAAGTCCGCTTCGGCGGCGCGGATGCTGGCGGCGGCGGCCTTCTGCGCTGCGTAGGCGCCCAGCACATCGGGGCGGCGCGACAGGGCTTCGCGCACCAGGCGATCGACCGATCCCGCCAACGCCGGGGACAGCTTGCGCTTCGACACGTCGGCCAGCCGGATCTGCGTCATCGGCGAGATGCCCATCGCCGAGAGCAAGGCCTGGTAGCTGTCCTGCGCGACGCCCTTCGACTGGACCTGCGCCAGCCGCGTCTGCGCCGTTGCCTGGCGCGCCTGCGCCACGGCGATCACCGTGCCGACGCCGTGCTTGAAGCGATCGTCGGCGGCGGCCTCGACCTTGAGCGCATTCGACAGTGACTTGTCGGCGCTCTCCACCCGCATCCTGGCCGCAGCCTGGGCATAGAAAGCCAGGCAGACGTCGTGGATCACCCGCTGGTGGGCCGCGGTGAACGCGATGTTGGATGCCACCGTGACCTGCTGCGCGGCGTCGAGGACCGCCGCCCGCTCACCAAAGTCGAACAGCAGCCACTGCAGCGACAGCGCGCCCACCGCACCCCAGTCGGAGCCATTGCCGAAGTTGAGCGACGACAGGGAACTCCTGCCGTCGGCGCTCTGGCGGGCGCCGACCAGGTTGGCGGTGAGGCGAGGCAGATAGGCGCTCTCCGCGATGCCGGCCGCGAGCGCCGCGTGCCGGGCGTCGTCCCAGGCGATGCGCGTCGCCGGATGGCTGGATTGCGCGATGTCGATCAGGTCGGCCAGTGAGTACGCGCGGCCGGGGTCGAGCACGGGCGCCGGCTTGACGACGGCCAGTGCGGGGTTCGAGGGCAGGACATAGGAGCCGTTGTCCGATGTCGCAACCCCACCCGCACCGTTGGCAAGGATCTCGCCGCCCACACTGATCGCGGGGCGCCAGGGACGGTCGGGTCGGCTGGGCACCATGTCCAGCGCCGTGCTGGCACAGCCGGCCAGCACCAGCGAACACATCGCTGTGGCGAGCTTTTCAGGCTGGTGCATGCGAAACCTCTCCCTGCGGCCGGTCGAGGGCCGTCCATGCGTTTTCCAGATGGCGCAGGCGCGCGTCGACGAGCGTGCGCAGCGGGCGGGTCTCGATGCTTGCGCTCCCTGCGCTCCCTGCACTTCCAGAGAACGGCGGAGTGGCGCCCGGTGTCGCAGGCGCCGCAGCTTTGCCTGCGAGCCGATCGAGGCGCTGTTCGATCCCGGCGTCCACGCCATGGCCTGCCGACGCGAGCAGCAGCAAGGGTGCATGCAATGCGCCGGCTCGCGTCACGACATCACGCCGCTGGTCCAGCCAGGCATCTTCGGGGCGCACCCAGTCGGGTTCGTACTGCGCCAGCGCGAGGTCGGCTTCCGTCGTCCCCAATGCGGCCTGGGCTTCGGCCGCGCGTCGACGCCGCGCAGCGGGGCTGGTGGCCTGCGCCATGAGGCTCAGCCGCTGTGTGATGGCGCCGATGCCGGCCTCGATGCGCGCTCGCACGCTCACCGGCCAGATATGCGCGGACACGATGTACACCACCACGTTGCCCAGCAGGATGCCGATCACCCGATCGCGCGCCTCGACCATGTCGAACGCCGGCCCCGCGCCCTGCACCACGCAGATGAAGAACGCGAAGGCCATCTGGAAGCCGGCATACGAGATGCGCGCGCTGCCGGCCGCGACCCAGGCGGACGCCAGCCCGCCCAGGAACACGATCACCAGCAACCCGCCGATCGAGGTGACCGAGGGAACGATGAAGGTCATCACGCCGATGCCCGCGGCAGCGCCCACTGCACAGCCGGCGATGCGCAGGCCGAGCTTCTCGACGCTGTCCGCCATGGTGTTGAGCGACACGATGTAGCAGGTGATCAGGCAGGTGTGGATGCCAGGCCAGTCGAGCACCGAGAAGAGCAGGTAGCAGAACATGGCGGCCAGGGTGGTCTTCAGGGCATAGCGCACGTGGTCGGGGTTGGTGAAGGCGTCGGGGGCCAGGAAGCCGGAGGGCGCAGGTGCAGGTAGGGGGGCTGCAACTGCGGCGGGGGCGAGGGGGGCGCGTGGGGTACCGGCTTCGGCCGATGACGCTCCGCCTGGCGCGGGGGCAGGTTCGGACGCGGAAGATGGCGCTGCGGTTGCTGCTGCGGCTGCGGCTGCGGCTGCGGCAGGAGCGGGTGCAACGGCGGGCGCTGGCTCGGCGAAATGCAGCAGCGCGTCCTTCACCGCCGCCAGGGCTGTGGCCGGCAGCGCAGCGAGCGCTTCGTCGTCTGGCAACGCCAGCGTCACCCCGACCGGATACCCGCCGGTCGCGAGGATCCCGGCCATCTGCTCCACCGTGTCCGCCAGCGCGGTGCGCGTGCCTTCCGGCAGCATGGCCCCGGGTGTCCGCGCCATGAAGTCGACGGCCGACAGCAGCACGACCGTGGCGTCGGCGGCATGGCGGAGCGCCACGATGTCTTCGGGCGGCGAGGTCCGCTCCACGCCGGCCAGCTTGAGCCCGCCCTGGATCTCGGCATCGCCCCCGCGAATGCATTGCGCCAATGCGCCGGCCGTTGCTTCATCGGCCCCGCGCAGCGCTGCGGCGGCCAGGCGCAGGCGTCCAGCCAACGCATGCTGGACGAGCGTGCGCGGCGACGGCGCCAGCAACAGGCTGACGACCAACGCCACTGCCGCGGGAATGCCGACGAACAGCCACGCGTAAAGCAAGCCCCGCGTCGCGAGTTCTCCGGCCGGCACGGAACCGAGCCGGTCGAGCCCGTATGCCGTCATCAGCGCCATGGTGCCGGCCAGCGGGCGCAGCTTGCTCGCCGAGACAAGAAACAGCAGCCCGAAGGAGATGAGCGCCATGCTCGCCACGCGCCAGGCGGGAAAGTCCAGCACGAACTGCGCGACCAGCAGCACCCCGCCGAGCACCACCGTGATCACCACGGTCATCAGCAGGCAGGCCACCACGCTCGACACGCGGTCCGGCTTGGTGACGAAGAAGGCCACGTAGGTCGCGAGCGCCGGCTCGGGGGTCTGGTAGATCTCGGTGACCAGCGCGGTCAAGGCGCAGATGAGCGCCAGCCGCGCCGCGAATTCCAGCCGCCCGGGTCGCGGCGCCAGCAGCCGTGCCAGCGCGGCCAGGCGCAAGGGACTGTTCTCAGCGGCAGCGGGCGCCATGGCGGATCTCGACATTGGCGCTGGCGCCCAGCCGCACGAGGCCCTCTGGCGGTTCTTCCAAGCGCACGCGCACGGGAAAGCGTTGCTCGACGTGAACCCAGTTCAGCGAGCGCTGCACCAAGGGGACGGAGCGCGGCAGGTTGACCCGGTCGTCCGAGAGCACGCCCCAGCCGATGCCGTCCACCACGCCCTTGATCGGCTTGCCGCGATCGATCATCGAGTAGACCGTTGCGCAGTCGCCCGTCGCGATGTCGTGGAGATCGGTCTCCCGCATGTTGGCGACGGCGAACCACTCCTCGGTGTTGACCAGCGTGAAGAGGGCCTGAGAAGGCAGGGTCATCTCGCCGCTGGAGACCGTGAGCCCGACGATGCGGCCGTCGTGCGCGGCACGCACGGTGGTGTCCTCCAGCGCGCGCCGCGCGTTGGCCAGCATGGCCCGGGCCGATTGCACGGCGGCTTCGGCGCCAGCGATGTTGCCGACCGCGCGCTGGGCCGCCGCCGCCTGCTCACGTGCCTGGCGCAAGGACGTCGTCGCATCGCGCGTGGCGGTCTGGGCCTGGTCGAGTTGCTGTTGCGGGACATAGCCCTTGGACGTGAGCGGGCGCAGGCGCTCTTCGGTGCGCGTGTTCAGGCCCAGGTTGGTTTCGGCACGGCGCGTCTGCTCGCTCGCGACGATCGCGCCCGATCGCTGGGTCGCCACAAGGCGCTGCTGCGTGTCGAGCGCACCGAGCGCGACGCCGACATTGGCCTCTGCCACGTCCACCGCGATCTGGTAGGGCACCGGATCGATCTGGAACAGCAGGTCGCCCCTGCGCACGAAACCGTTCTCGCGGATCGGCAGGTCGACGATGCGGCCTCCGACGGCTGCCGCCACGTGGACGACATCGGCGTCGATGCTGGCGTTGTCGGTCGAGGGTCGGCTGCGAGCCCCGATGTAGACCGCCACCCCGATCGCGACGGCGATGATCGTCAGCGAAATGACCAGGCCGCGAACCGGCGGCTTGCGCTTGCCTCGTGCTTCCATGGTCACATCCCGACCCAGAAAAGCCAGGCCAGCGCGCCGACCATGATGCCGATGGCGGTGCAGACGAAGAGTTGCAGGGGAAGGACCTGGGCCAGGCCGGTGGAGACGAAGACGAGGCGCGCGACGATGGCGCCTGCCACCCCCACCATGGCGCACACCAGCCAGGCCGGGAAGTACGCGCCGGCAAACGGAATCGATGGTGCGCCCGTACAGCCGCTCGAAAGGCTGGCGAGTGCGAGCAAGCGTAGTCCAGCCGCGCGTCTTGGCGCATGTGCATCCATGGCGTCCTCCCTGTGAAGAGCCATTGTGAGCGAGATCGATCAGCGCACCAAGCCGCCTTTCGGCGAATGCGGCGGCGTGCGGGTTGCGGGCTGGCTGCGTTCTATCGGTCGCCGCGCGGCGTCACGGCGCAATTGACACTGGCGGAACTGAAGGGCATCACGATGCGCCACAATTCCGCGCTGATCTCCCGTTGAACTTCCGACCCCGCTCATGACCACCGTCCACACCTCCTCCATCAAGAGCCTGCCCCTGCTGGCACGCGGCAAGGTCCGCGACAACTACGCCGTAGGCAACGACCGCATCCTGATGGTGGCGAGCGACCGGCTGAGCGCCTTCGACGTGATCATGGGCGAGCCGATTCCCGGCAAGGGCGAGATCCTCACGAAGATGGCGCTGTGGTGGTTCGACCGCCTCGGCCACATCTGCCCGAACCACCTGACCGGCGACGCGCCAGAGAGCGCCGTCCAGCCCGACGAAGTACCGCAGGTCACCGGCCGCTCGATGCTGGTCAAGCGGCTGAAGCCGATACCGGTCGAGGCCGTGGTGCGCGGCTACCTGGCCGGCAGCGGCTGGAAGGAATACCAGGACAACCGCGCCGTCTGCGGCGTGCCGCTGCCCGAAGGCCTGACCAACGCGAGCAAGCTGCCGCGCCCGATCTTCACGCCCGCGGCCAAGGCGGCTGCCGGCGAGCATGACGAGAACATCAGCTACGACCGCGTGGTGGAGATCGTCGGCCCCGCGCTGGCGCAGCAGATCCGCGAGACCAGCATCCAGATCTACGAGACCGCCGCCGAGATCGCGCTGGCCAAGGGGATGATCATCGCCGACACCAAGTTCGAGTTCGGCCTCGACGAAGCCGGCACGCTGGTGCTGATGGACGAAGTCCTCACGCCCGACAGCTCGCGCTACTGGCCGGTCG
Source organism: Variovorax rhizosphaerae (assembly GCF_037889975.1). NCBI lineage: Bacteria > Pseudomonadati > Pseudomonadota > Betaproteobacteria > Burkholderiales > Comamonadaceae > Variovorax > Variovorax rhizosphaerae. Next base: position 529,760 of record NZ_JBBKZT010000001.1, read on the forward strand.
AAGGCTACGAGGACGCGCTGCGCACCGGCGCCAATCCGCCGAGCTACGACAAGCAGTTCGTACGCGACTGGCTGGAGGCGACGAAGATCAACGGCAAGCCCTGGGACAAGACCCCGCCCGCGCCACGCCTGCCGGCCGACGTGATCCAGAAGACCGCCGCGAAGTACCGCGAGGCGCTGGAGCGGCTGACAGGCTGAGCAGCCGCGCGACCGCTGACGCCTGGCGGGGCTGCAGCCGCGCTCCATTCCCGGGCGGCGCGTCCTGGCCCATCCTCCGGACGAGGGATGTCCGTCGCAAGCTTGCGGCGCCCAATCGATGGAGGTGAGCACGGTCGCTTGAGACGGCGGACTCGCCGAAGTGGTCGTTCTCGCATTGCCGAAGGCAGAAATGTCGGCAGCCGTGTCAACGTGAATAAGTCACAAAAGCGGCGGCAATAGTCCCCACCCGCCAGCGTACCGATTCAGCACACTCAACTCATCCCAACGATTGAGGAGAGCGACATGAATCTGGCACACCAACCGCAGACCTGGACCTCCTACACCCCGGCGAGCATGCCACCGCCGGAGGCCTTGCACGCCGGCATGCTGGCCCGCGTGCTCGACGAAATCGACCACGGGCTGATGCTGGTCGACCTCACCGGCCGCATCCTGCACGCCAACCATCCGGCCCTGCGCGAACTGGCGGCACAGCGCACGCTGCGCAACGTCGACGGCATGCTGAATGCAGCGCAGTCCGGCTGGCAGAACCCGATCCGCCAGGCGCTGAAGGATGCGGAGCGCGGCTGCCGCAGCATCGTCGAACTGGAGCATGCGAGCGAGCCGCTGTCGCTGGCCTTCATTCCGCTCGGCCCGCGCGACGCCGGCGCAGAGGTCGACACCGTGCTCATCATGTGCAGCCGCTCGGCCGGCTGCGAGACCATCACGATGCAGATGTTCGCCCGCGCCAAGCAACTCACGCGTGCCGAGCAGAACGTGCTGGCCCAGCTCTGCGCCGGCCACGGCGCGGAGGAAATCGCGTGCCTGCAGGGCATCTGCCTGTCGACCGTCCGCACCCATATCAAGAACGTGCGGCAGAAGACCGGCAGCGGCAGCATCCGCGAGGTCGTCCACCGCGTCTCGCGCATGCCGCAGGTGGTGTCGGCGCTGCGCATGCACGCGAACTGAGGCCGGCGACAGCGGCACTTCGAAGGCCGCCCTATATTCGGTGGATGCCGCCGCCCGCTCCCGAATCGAACGCCGACCCGCTTTCCGCCCTCCCGCCGCATGTGCGAACGCTGGCCGCCCTGGGCGTCCAGCGCCGGTATCGGACCCATGCGGTGCTGATCAACGAGGGCGACCGGGGCGATGCGATCTATGTCGTGCTCGCCGGTCGGCTGCGTGCCTTTGTCTCCGATTCACGCGGGCGCGAGGCCACGCTGAGTCACCATGGTCCCGGCGAGTACGTCGGCGAAATGTCCCTCGACGGCGGTCCGCGCTCGGCCAGCGTGCAGGCGGTAGAGCCGACACTCTGCGCCGTGGTCACGCGCGAGACCGTGCTGCGCCATATCGCGGCCGAGCCGGAGTTTGCGATGGAGCTGATCCTGCGACTGATCCGCCGGGCCCGCCTGGCCACCGAAAGTGCCCGCAGCATGGCGCTGCTCGACGTTTACACGCGGCTCAAGCTGCTGCTGGAGGAACGTGCGCAGCCCCAGGCCGACGGCACGCTGGTGGTCGGGCGCCTTACCCACCAGACCATCGCCAGCGAAATCGGCTGCTCTCGCGAAATGGTGAGCCGGCTGTTGATGGACCTGAAGCGCGGCGCCTACCTGGTCGACGAGCGAAGCACGCTGACCATCCTGAAGTCGCTGCCCGCGCGCTGGTAGCAGGCGCGGGCCTGATTCGAAATCCTCAAAACTGGGGGTGTGGCTTCGTGCTGATCCCCTATGCTCCCTGAAGGCGGCTGCGCGAAGCGGATGCCACACCAAATTCAGGGAGACTTCGATGAACAAGCGCTTTTCGCGTACCTGCCTGGCCGTGTCCGGTGCGTTGGTACTGGCGATTTCGGGATGCGGCGGTGGAGGCGGCGGTAGCTACTTTCCGATCGGCACCGTCGGCACGACACCCGCTCCCACCACCACGACACCCACCGCCACCACCCTCAGCGGCGTGGCTGCCACCGGCGCCCCCTTCGCCCACGCGGCCCTCACCGTCACGGACCAGGCTGGCACCAAGGTGTGTGACACGACCACCGACGAAAAGGGCGCCTATGCGTGCACGCTGGCCGGCACCACCCGGGCGCCCCTGGCGATCCGCGCCGTGCGCGACGACCAGACCTTGTACGGCACGTCGGCCACTGCCTCTGGCGTTGCCAACGTGAGCTCGCTCACGACGGTGATCGTTGCCAGGCTTTCGCCCGAGGGCAATCCCGCCAGCCTGGCCGGTGCGATAAAGACCACGCCGGCCACGGTGACGGCCGACACCCTCAACGCGCAGGTCGCGGCATTGGCCTCGGCGCTGCAGCCGCTGCTGGGCGCACTCGGCGAAACCACCATCGATCCGATCGCCGGTGCGTTTTCCGCCAATGGCACGGGGCAGGACAAGGTGCTCGACGCGCTCGTGGTCAGCGTGCGGCCTGACGGCAGCGCTGCCAACGTCGAGATCACGGTCAAGACCTTGCCTACGGCTGCCGACAGTGCGCCGGTCTCCATCGTCTTTCGCAGCAGCGATGCGGCGATCCCGGCATTGCCGGCCACATTGACGGCGCAGGACGTCGCGCCGGTGCCAGCGCCCGACGTCGTCGCCGCATTCGTCAGCCGACTGACGGCCTGCTATGCATTGCCGCTGTCCCAGCGCATCCGCGGTGCAAGCGACACGACAAGCGCGATCGGCGGGGCGGCGGATGTCTCCGCACCGGCCTGTCGCACGCTGTTCGTGGGTGATGACCCGAACACCTACCTTGCCAACGGCCTCGCGGTGGGCCGCGACGCCAGCAACCAGGGGGCATTCGCCTCTCTGTTCCGCAGCGGCGCCACCGGCCTCCAATGGGACCGTGCCAACGTCGAGTTCTTCCGCGCCAACGGCGACATGGTGCTGAGCTACCGCTGGACCGATGCCCTGGGCAACACCGACCACGACACCCTCGCGGCGCGCAATGTCGGCGGCGTTCTCAAGCTCGCCGGCAATACCAACGCGTACAGCGCGAGCGTGCGTCCCCTTGCACAACGCCGTGACCTGCTGAACACGCCGGCCTTCAGTTCCCTGACCACGGGTTACAACGTCTATATCGACAATCGAGTCGATGGCGCGGGCGCTCCGTTGTTCAGCAAGGTGTTGGTCACCGCGGCCAGCGGAGAGCAGCGCGTCTTCGTGCCAACGCCCGGCCTTTCATACCTGGTGGTCACGCGCGAGGACAACGTCACACTCACCTCCAGTCCGGTCTTCCGCCTGCGCGGCGAGTACCTGGATCGGTCGACGCCAGGCAACCCCGCCGAGAAGGAAACCGCGCTGTACTTCGCGAGTCCGCAATACACCGATTCGCGCATCAGCGCATTGAATGACCAGAGCGCGTGGACCCTGGAGTTCTTCCATGCCAACGATGCCGTGGCCAACGTGGTGCAGGCCTACCGCACGCTGTCGCGGCCATTGACCCTCGGTGAGATCCGCCAGGCATCGTTCGTGGATCTCACGCCGTCGATGCGGGTCGGGCTGATCGGTTCGAGCGCCGCTGCGGGAGCGTTCACGTTCGGTGCGGCGAGCCAGGCAAAGCCCAACATCGTTGACTTCAGCAGCGACGGCAACGTGGACGCCTGGACGGTTCCGCCGGGGGCCTTGGCGCCGACATCGTTCATCGCCTATGGCCGCGCACCTTTCGGCAGCAGCGTCGCCGGTCAAGCCGGTGCACGCTTCAACGACGCCACAGGCGTGGCGAGCCTGGCGCGCAAGACCGTTGTCCGGTGCTCGAAGCAAACCGCGATGGACCTTCATTGCGACACCAGCTTCGGCTTCCCGCAATACGCGCAAGGCACCACCCTCAACAGCTTCGAGCTGTGGGTGCGCAGCGCGCGTCAGGTCGAGATGAGCAAGATCGTGGGGCTGTACAAGCTGCAATGAGCTGCGGCGGGAGCCGCCATGCCTGCCGGTGCATCCGCCTCCCCGGTCAAGGAGGCGATGCCGTCCGCAAGCCGAGGTCCAGCACCGCAAGCGGCATCGAGCGACCGTCCAGCAGCGTGAGCTGGCCGCCCTTCACGGTGTAGCCGGCGGTGGCTTCGAGCGCGGCCAGGAAGCGGCTTTCCAGGCGCGAGCGGCTGGCGTCGATGCAGGCTTTTCGGGTGGAGGCGAGCGGGCCGATGCGCAGCGCATTGCCGCTGCGCTTGTAGCCGCCCGAGAGGTTGTTGCAGCCGCCATTGCCGCTCACGCGTTGCGAGCCGGCGTCGAACTGGAGGGTCGGATCGATCTTCGGGTCGGCGCCGATCATCACCTGCTGGCCTTCGAGCTGCACCAGCCGCCAGGGCGTGCCTTCGAGCGGTTCGTCGAGGCTCACGCTGGAGCAGGCCGACACCGCGAACAATCCGATGCCGGCGCACGTGAGTCGCGCGGCAGCGAGAAGCCGGGAGGCCGTCGAAGGGGCCGAAACCTGCGGTGGGATGGCGGGCATGGTGCGTGTTCCGTCCAGGGGAATCAGCTCAGGACGACGCTGCTGAGGCGGCGCCGGTAGGTGGAGACAGTCGGATCGGCCGGCGGAATCTGCCCATCGGCGACCTTGACCTTCGGCGGTTCGATGATCTCGAGGATGGCCACGTAGGTCTTGCGCGCCAGCTCCTCGTTCCAGGCCTTGTCGCGCATGAGGATCTCCAGCAGTTCGTCCATCGCATCCGTCCATTGCTGCGCGGCCATGAGCAGGCGGGCGCGGTCGAAACGGGCGGGGAAGTCGCGCTTGGCGGCGGCGATCTTCGCGTCGATGTCGGCGAGCACGGGCGCGGCGCCGGTCGGCGGGTTGGCGAAGTCGATGGCGTCCATCCAGCGCTGCAACGCGTCGAAACGGCGCACCGCCGGGGCCTTGCTGATCACCGGCGCGAAGGCCACCTTCGCATCGTCGTCGCGGCCCTGCTGCAGCAGCAGCTTGATGTAGTCGAAGCGGGTTTCGTCATTGGCCGGATCGGTGGCCACCGCATGCTGCAGCTTTTCGAGCGCGCCTTCGGTGTCGCCCTCGGCCAGCGCCTCTTGCGCGGCTTCTTCCTGCGCGGCGGCTTCGAGTTCCTCGGCGGCGGGCACGTGCTTGTCGAGGAACTTGCGGATCTCCGCGGCCGGCACGGCGCCGACGAAGCCGTCTACCGGCTGGCCGCCCTTGAACATCACGCAGAAGGGGATGCTGCGTACGCCGAACATCTGGCTGAGCTGCTGCGAGATCTGCGGCACCTTGTCGGCGTCCAGCTTGGCCAGCGTGAAGCGGCCGGCGTATTCGACCTCCAATTGCTCGAGCACAGGCCCGAGCTGCTTGCAGGGACCGCACCATTCGGCCCAGATGTCCAGCAGCACGGGCGCGTCCATCGAACCTTCGATGAGTTCGGTCTGAAAGTTGTCGAGGGTGATGTCGATCATCGGGAAAGGTGTGTCAAACGTAAAATTGCGACCATGAACCAAGCAATCCAGGTCGGTGTGGTGATGGGCTCGAACTCCGACTGGGAGACGATGCGCCACGCCGTCGAGATTCTCCAGCAATTCGGCATTGCGCACGAAGCACAAGTGGTCTCTGCCCATCGCATGCCGGACCAGCTCTTTTCCTACGCCGAGAACGCTGCCCCGCGCGGGCTGGCCGCCATCATCGCAGGCGCGGGCGGCGCGGCCCATCTGCCGGGCATGCTCGCCGCCAAGACGACGGTGCCGGTGCTCGGCGTGCCGGTCGCGAGCCGCCACCTGCAGGGTGTCGATTCGCTCTACAGCATCGTGCAGATGCCCAAGGGCGTGCCGGTCGCCACCTTCGCCATCGGCAACGCGGGCGCGGCCAATGCGGCGCTGTTCGCGGTGGCCATGCTGGCCGTCAACAATCCGCGCCTGCGCACCCAGCTCGACACCTTCCGCGCGGCGCAGACGGCCACGGCCCAGGCCATGACCCTGCCGCCGCCGGGCGCCGATGCCGCGTCGCCCGGCGCCGCGGCTCCGCTCTTCTCGCCGCAAGGCGGGGGCGCGTTGTGAGCGTGGCGCGCGAGAACGGCGCACCCATCCTTCCCGGCGCCACGCTCGGCGTGATGGGCGGCGGCCAGCTCGGCCGCATGTTCGTGCATGAGGCACAGCGCATGGGCTATGCAACGGCGGTGCTGGATCCGGACCCGGACAGCCCCGCCGGGCACGTCAGCCACCACCACGTTCCCGCCGGTTATGCGGATGTCGATGGTCTGGCGCGGCTCGCTGGACTGGCGGACGCCATCACGACCGAGTTCGAGAACGTGCCCGCGCCTTCGCTGCAGCACCTTGCCGTGGCGCGGCCCGTGTCGCCTGCCGCGGCGGCTGTGGCCATTGCGCAGGACCGCATCCGCGAGAAGGCGCACTTCATCCGCTGCGGCGTTTCATGTGCGCCACATGCCGTGCTCAAGGACCCGGCCGACCTGGCCGCTGTCGACGACGACCTGCTTCCCGGCATCCTGAAGACCGCGCGGCTCGGCTACGACGGCAAGGGCCAGCAGCGCGTGCGCACGCGCGAGGAGCTGGCCGCCGCATGGCAGGCTGCCGGTGGCGTCGCCTGCGTGCTGGAGAAGATGCTTGCGCTGGACTTCGAATGCTCGGTGATCGTGGCGCGCGGCCGCGACGGACTGATGGTGCACCTGCCGGCGCAGCGCAATCTGCACCGCGACGGCATCCTGGCCGTGACCGAGGTCCACGAATACAGCATGCCCATCGACGTGGCGGAGCAGGCCACGGCCGCGGCCCGGTCGATTGCGGAGGGCCTTGAATACGTGGGCGTGCTCTGCGTCGAGTTCTTCGTGCTGATGGATGGCACGCTGGTCGTGAACGAGATGGCGCCTAGACCGCACAACAGCGGGCACTGGAGCATGGACGCGAGTGACATCTCGCAGTTTGAATTGCAGGTGCGCACGCTCGCGGGCCTGCCACTCACGCAGCCACGACAGCACAGCCCGGCGATCATGCTCAACCTGCTGGGCGACCTGTGGTTCCCGGACGGCGACACGCCACGCGAGCCGCCCTGGGCGGATGTGCTGGCGCTGCCCGGGGTGCATTTGCATCTGTACGGGAAGGCCGAGGCGCGGCGCGGGCGCAAGATGGGCCACCTCAACGTGACCGGTGCGGATATCAATGCCGTTCGCAGCACGGCTGATTTCGCGGCTGCCTTGCTGGGCTTGCCGATACCGCTGTCGGAATGAACATGCAGCCCCCACGTTCGGCACTGCGTGTCCTCTCTGCCCCCCGGGGGGGCGCAGTCCGCCCTTGGGGCGGCCCGGCGGGTGGACTGGTGCAGCCCCCACGTTCGGCACTGCGTGTCCTCCCTGCCCCCCGAGGGGGTGCAGTCCGCCCTTGGGGCGGCCCGGCGGGTGGACTGGTTCTCCCATGATCTTCGACGGCCACTCCCCCGAAGCCATCCACCAGGCCGCGGTGCTGCTGCGCGCGGGCGGCCTGGTTGCGTTTCCGACCGAGACGGTCTACGGCTTGGGCGCGGATGCCGCCAGCGATGCGGCCGTGGCCGGCATCTTCGCGGCCAAGGGGCGTCCGAGCGATCATCCCTTGATCGTGCATGTGGCGGCGGGCGCTGCCGGCGCCGAGGCGGTGTCGCGTTTCGCCCAGCCGCTGCCACCGTTCGCGGAGCGTCTCGAGAAGGCGTTCTGGCCCGGGCCGCTGACCTTGATCGTTTCGCGCCAGCACGGCGTTGGCGCGGCCGCGGCTGGCGGGCAGGACACCATCGGCCTGCGCTGTCCCGCGCATCCGGTGGCGCAGGCGCTGCTGGCGGCCTGCCTGGCGCAAGGCGTTCCCGGCTTGGCCGGGCCGAGCGCCAACCGCTTCGGGCGCGTGAGCCCGACCACCGCGGCGCATGTGCATGACGAGTTCGGCGACGGCCTGATGGTCATCGACGGCGGCCCATGCCATGTCGGCATCGAGTCGACCATCATCGACTGCAGCCGGGGCGTGCCCGTGCTGCTGCGCCCGGGCGGCATCACGCGCGCGCAGGTCGAGGCCGCCTGTGGCGAGCGCGTGCGCGATCCCGCCGAACTGGCCCAGCCCGACCCGCGCGCCTCCGGCACGCTGGAAGCGCACTACGCGCCCAATGCCAGGTTGCGCCTGATGGATGCCCGCGCGCTGCAAGCCGGGCTCGATGTGCTGGGCGCCGAAGCCGCGCACATCGCGGTGTGGTCGCGCACCGGGCTCAAGAGCCGCTCGCAGCGCGTGCTGCAACGGCGCATGCCGGACGATGCGGTCGCCGCCGCGCAACAGCTCTTTGCGGTGCTGCGCGAGTTCGATGCGGGCGGCGCTCGGCTGATCTGGATCGAGACGCCGCCCGATTCACCCGAGTGGGAAGGCGTGCGCGACCGCTTGCGCCGCGCCGCAGCGGCGGACTGAGCATTTCGCGCTGTTTCGGCGGCGAAGGCTGGGGGCTCGGTGACGGGCGTCAAGCTTGACTCGACGCCGGCTTCCGCTGGCAGGAATACCTGGCGGAGCCCCAGGCCAGATGGGACCGACAAACGATCCTGGGAGGATGATGAAAGCGAAGCGGCCGAGTTGAATCTGCTTGGTGGCGCGCTCGCTGCCATCGAGGCGTGTGCTTCCACGTGCCGACAGTGACCTGCCCTCATTAGCGCTTTCGGCGCCGTCATCGGCCGGCGAACGCACAGTTCTCCAGGAGGAAGGGCGGCTCTTTGGGGCAGTCGAGGGAAACGGCGATCCATTTCTGCCTGACCTCGGCCAGCACCTTGCGTGTCGTGAGCCAGGACTTGCTGCGTCCCGCGGCCGGACGGACGCCGGCGGAAGCGGAGCGGCCGTTGCGAGCGCAGGTCGGCCACGTGAAGGCGGCCGGCCGCGCGGCGCTGATCCTGGCGGAGCGACAGGCCAGCAGGCGGACTGCCTGCCAGCCTGGCCGGCCAACCGCTACTTCATCGCATCGAACAGCGTGCGCGCCGCGAACAGGCAGAACGGCGGCTCGTAGGTGCCGTGGTACTTGCCGTAGTAGGCGGCGAATTCAGGCGATCCCGGGTCGGTCGGCGCTGCGCCGTTCGGTCCGTAGGTGGCCTGGATCTGGGAGTCCACGTCGACGCTGGTCACAGTCGTCACACCGCGCGCCCGGAAGTCCGCCATCAGCGGGACCATGTGCGCCGCGGGCGGCACGGTCGGATCGGCGGCGCCACCGCACAGCAGGGTGCTGGCCTTCGGGCTCCAGCCCAGCAGGTCGTTCTTCTTCGCGTCGAGGACCAGCTTGTTGGCCGGGTCGGTCTGCACCGCCGCCACGAATGCAGGCTGGAACAGCGCATCGCGCGCCTGGGCAGGCGTCTCCCCATTGGCGCCCGGTACCGCGCCGCTGGTGATGAGCGTGGTGAAGGTGAGCGTCGGGCTGGGCAGCAGGTCGGCGATGCTGCCGAACCTGGTGTTGTACGCATCGCTGGTGTAGGGGGCCTGGTAGACGACGCTGGGGTTCGCGTAGACGTCGCCGTAGACCTTCTGGTACGAGTTGATGAGGAACGGGACGAAGACCTGGTAGCCGGCGATGGCGTCGGTGGACTTGATCGTGTTCGACAGGTAGTAGGGACCGGCCAGGTGGGCGGCCGCCACGACATTGAACTCGGCGGCGTTGTCGCGTTCGGCGGCGCGATGCGCGGACATCGATGAATGGCCGCCTTGCGAATAGCCCGTGAACATCACCTTGCCCGACAGCGGGGCCGACTGGCTGGCTGCCGCGAGGCGAGCGGCGCGCAGGGAGTCCATCACCGCGCTGGCTTCCGAATCCGCGTGCAGGTAGGGGTGGAATGCGTAGGTCGACTTGGCGTAGCCCAGGTAGTCGGTGGCCACCACCGCATAGCCCTGGGATGCAAACAGGGCCAGCAGCAATTGGGTCTCGCCGTCCTGCGGGTTGGCCATGGTGCGCGGCTTGGACACTTCGGTGCCCCGGGCATAGGCCAGCAGTGGCGCGGCACTGGTGGCGCAAGCCCCGGCCGGCAGCAGCAGCACGCCCGAGGCATTGGCCGGTTCGCCCTTGACGCCGATGGTGTTGTAGTTGAGCGGGACGACCTTGACGTCGCACTTCGCCTTGCCGCTGAGCGCCTGCAAGCCGCTGGCGCCCGTGGCCGCGTCGATCTGCGCCGCGCTGAGCGTGGCCGCGACGACCGCGGGGTCGCGCAGCGAGCCTGGCGCGGGGGTTTGGGGGGTGACTGTCGCGTTCTTCTGCGCTGCCAGGGTGGCCGCGAGGATCGCGAGGGAGGCGTCATTGCCGCCTCCTCCACCGCCGCAAGCCGTCAAGGCGGCGGTCGCGGCCGCCACGCTCCACATCTGGAAATGTCTCATTTGTTTTCCCTGAATTTTGTTTTGGACGAACGCGGGCAATGTTAGCCGATGTCCTACGACGAAAGTACTGCCCGGGAGGATTTGACCGACATTCGGGAGGCAAGGATGGCGTGAGCATTTCGCCGCGTGGGGCCAGCCGGGAGACTGGTTCGCGGACGAGAACCCGAACGCTCGTGCGGCGATGACCGCAGGCCCCGGATCGGTGGCCGAAGTGGAAGGATTCGCGCCTTCTCAGTCCTGCGTGGCCCAGTCCACGAGTGCGTCGAAGGCCGGACGCGCGGCGCCGGCGTTGGCATGGTTGGCGATGGCCACCAGCACGTAGCGGCGACCGCTCTCGCCATCGACGTACCCTGCCACGCCGGCCGCGTCGCGCAGCGAGCCGGTCTTGAGGTGCGCGGTGCCGCCGGAGCGCAGGGCGCGCTTCTTCAAGGTGCCATCGACGCCGCTGGCGGGCAGCGACGACACGAGCTCGGGCATCACCGGCGAGCGCCACGCATGCTGCAGCATCTTGGCCAGCGCGGCGGCGGTGATGCGCTCCTCGCGCGACAGGCCGGAGCCGTTGTCGAGCACGGGCTGGCCTTCGCCGGTGCCGATGCGGTCGTTCCACCACTGGCGCACGGCGGTGCGCGCGCCGTCGAGCGTGCCGCGGTTCTTCTGCTGCAGGCCGAGCGTGAGGAACAGCTGCTGCGCCATCACGTTGTTGCTGTACTTGTTGATGTCGCGGATGACCTCGGCCAACGGCGGGGAGACGGCCTCGAACACGGGCTTGAGCCCGGCCGGCACGCGGCCCTCGCGCACCTGGCCCTTGAGCTGGTTGCCCATGTCGCTCCACATGCCGCCGACGGCGCGCGCGGCGTAGTTGCGCGGATCGGCATAGGCCACGGCCCAGGTCTTTTCGCCACAGGCGGCTGGGAAGCTGCCGCCGAAGCGGATGCGCGTCGGGTCGCTGAAATCGGCGCGCAGGTTGCTGCGGTAGTCGCCGCATTCGCCAGCGGACAGCGGCACGGTGGGCTGCATCGTGACGCCCGCCAGTGTGGGTTCGAAGTTGACCTGCGCGGTCTGCGCCTGGCGCTCGGGGACGAAGGTCATCACCACCGACTTGTAGTTGATCAGCAGCGCATCGGGCGATGCGTTGTAGGGGCGCAGCGGCTCGCCGTCGAACGCCGCGGGATCGGGCTCGGTCGGGCTCTCGAAGGCGCTGCGGTCGATGACGATGTCGCCCCCCACGGTGTGGATGCCGAGGCCCTGCACGCGGCGCATGAGCAGCCAGAGGCGCTCGACCACCAACTTGGGGTCGCCCTGGCCCTTGATGTAGAGGTTGCCGTTGAGCACGCCGTTGCTGACCGGGCCGTCGGCGTAGACGGGCGTGGTCCAGGCGTACGCCGGGCCGAGCAGGTCAAGGCCGGCATAGGTGGTGACCAGCTTCATGATCGACGCAGGGTTCACCGGCGTCTGTGAGCGCCAGGCCAGGCGGGGCGGCTTGCCGCCTTCGGCATCGATCACCAGCATGGTGACGGCATCGCGCGGCACCTTGGCGCGGGCCAGCGCGGCGTCGACTTCGGGGGGCAGGGCTTGCTGGGCGGCGGCGCCGAGGCTGAACAGCGTCGCGGCGGCCAAGGAGAGGAGGGGGGCGAATCGCATCGGTGGATTATCCCGGTCGGGCCGTCTGAGGCGGCGGTGCCATCGGCGGCGGTTTCGATTGCGGTTCTGGCGGCGGCAACTGCCTCGGCCTCGGCCCCGGCTTCGGCTTCGGCTTCGGCTTCGGCTTCGGCTTCGGCTTCGGCTTCGGCTTCGGCTTCGGCTTCGGCTTCGGCGCCGGTTCTGGTTCTGGTTCTGGTTCTGGTTCCTGCGGCAGAGGTGAAGTTGCAGCAAGGATCAGTTTGCGGTCGCGGTCGCGGTCGCGGTCGCGGTCGCGGTTGCGGACGTGGCCGATCCTGCGGCACCCGCACCTGCCATGCCCCTCCGTCGAAGCAGATACCACGCCGCCGGCATCACCAGCATGCTCAGCAAGGGCGCGCTCACCATGCCACCGACCATCGGCGCGGCGATGCGGGTCATCAGCTCCGATCCTGTTCCGCTGCCCCACAAGATTGGCAACAGCCCGGCCATCACCACCGCCACTGTCATGGCCTTCGGCCGAACGCGCAGCACGGCGCCTTCGCGGATGGCGGCGAGCAGGGTCTGCTCGTTCATGGGCTCGCCGGCCGCGAGTCGCCGCGACAGAGCGTTCTGCAGGTACACCAGCATCACCACGCCGAACTCCGCCGCCACACCGGCCAGCGCGATGAAGCCCACCGCCGTGGCCACCGAGACCGCATGCCCCAGCGCCCACACCAGCCACAGGCCGCCGATGAGCGAGAAGGGCACGGCGGCCATCACCAGCAGCGCATCGCCGAAGGACCGGAACAGCAGGTACAGCAGCACGAAGATGACGGCCAGCGTCGCCGGCACCGCCAGCTTCAGGCGCTCGGTCGCGCGCTCCAGGTATTCGAACTGGCCGGACCAGGACACGGCATAGCCCGCCGGCAGCGTCACCGACTTGGCAACGGCCGCCTGCATGTCGTTGACGGTAGAGCGCAGGTCTCTATCGCGCACGTCGACATACACCCAGCCCGACAGGCGCGCGTTCTCGCTGCGCAGCATCGGCGGGCCGTCCTCGATGCGGACCCGGGCCACGTCCTGCAGCAACAGTTGCGCGCCCTTGTCGGTGACGAAGGGCAGCGTGCGCAGGCGCTCCAGCGAGTCGCGGATCTCGCGCGGATAGCGCACGTTGATGGGATAGCGTTCGCGCCCCTGGATCACTTCGCCGACGTTGTCGCCACCGATCGCGGTGGACACCACAGCCTGCACGTCGGCCACCGACAGCCCGTAGCGCGCTGCCGCTGCGCGGTCCACGTCGACATCGACGTAACGCCCGCCGGTGAGCCGCTCGGCCAGTGCCGAAGACACGCCGGGCACCTTCTTCACTGCCGCTTCGATCTGCGCGGTGAGCGCGTCGATGATGGCCAGGTCCGCACCCGCGACCTTGATGCCGACGGGGCTCTTGATGCCGGTGGCCAGCATGTCGATGCGGTTGCGGATCGGCGGCACCCAGACGTTGGTGAGGCCCGGCACCTTCACGACGCGGTCCAGCTCCGCGACGAGCTTGTCGGGCGTCATGCCGGAACGCCACTGCTTGCGCGGCTTGAACTGGATGGTGGTCTCGAACATTTCCAGCGGCGCGGGGTCGGTCGGCGTGTCGGCGCGGCCTGCCTTGCCGAACACGCTCGCCACTTCCGGCACGGTCTTGATCAGGCGGTCGGTCTGCTGCAGGAGTTCGCCGGCCTTCGACACCGACAGCCCTGGTTGGGCGGACGGCATGTACAGCAGGTCGCCTTCGTCGAGCGGCGGCATGAACTCGCCGCCGAGGCGCAGCAGCGGCACGATGCTCAAGGCCAGCAAGAGCACCGATACCACCAGCGTAGCCTTCGGAAACCGCAGCACCGCTTCGAGCGCGGGCCGGTAGATCGCCATCAGGAAACGGTTCACCGGATTGGCCGCCTCATGAGGTATGCGGCCTCGCACCAGCCAGCCCATCAGCACCGGAATCAGCGTCACCGACAAGCCGGCCGCAGCCGCCATCGCATAGGTCTTGGTGAAGGCCAGCGGCGAGAACAGCCGGCCCTCCTGCGCCTCCAGCGAGAACGCCGGCACGAAGCTCAGCGTGATGACCAGCAGCGAGAAGAAGAGGGCAGGCCCGACCTCCACCGAGGCATCGGCCACCAGCCGCCAGCGCTTCAGCGGGTCCGGCTGCCGTCCATGCTTCGTCTCGAAGGCCTCGATGTGCCGGTGCAGGTTCTCCACCATCACGATGGCGCCGTCGACCATCGCGCCGATGGCGATCGCGATGCCGCCCAGCGACATGATGTTGGCATTGACGCCCTGCCAATGCATGACGGCAAAGGCGGCCAGCACACCGACCGGCAGCGCCACCACCGCCACCAGGGCGGAGCGCAGGTGGAACAGGAACACCGCGCACACCAGCGCGACCACGATGAACTCCTCGACCAGCTTGCTGCGCAGGTTGTCGACGGCACGGTCGATGAGCAGCGAGCGGTCATACACCGGCACGATCTCCACGCCCGGCGGCAGGCTGGGCTTGAGCGATTCCAGCCGGGCCTTGACCGCCGCGATGGTCGCGCGGGCGTTCTTGCCGGAGCGCATCACCACGACGCCGCCTGCGACTTCGCCCTGCCCGTCCAGCTCGGCGATGCCGCGGCGCATCTCGGGCCCGACCTGCACTGTGGCCACGTCGCGCAGCAACACGGGCGTGGCGCCGGACAGCGTCAGCGGAATGGTCCGGAAGTCGTCGAGCGAACGCAGGTAGCCGCGCGAACGCACCATGTACTCCGCCTCGGCCATCTCCACCACCGAACCGCCGCTGGCCTGGTTGGCCTTCTGCAGCGCGTCGACCACCATCCCCTGCGTGATGCCCAGCGAGCGCATGCGCTCGGGGTCCAGCACCACCTGGTATTGGCGCACCATGCCGCCGATGCTGGCGACCTCGGCCACGTCGGGCACGGTCTTGAGTTCGAACTTGAGGAACCAGTCGTTCAGCGCGCGCAACTGGCCGAGGTCATGGGCGCCGGTGCGGTCGACCAGCGCGTATTCGTAGACCCAGCCCACGCCGGTCGCGTCAGGTCCGAGCGCGGGCTTGGCGCCGGTGGGCAGGCGGGCCTGCACCTGGTTGAGGTACTCGACGACGCGCGAGCGGGCCCAGTACGGATCGGTCTTGTCGTCGAACAGCACGTAGACGAAGGAGTCGCCGAAGAAGGAATAACCGCGCACCGTCTTTGCGCCGGGCACGCCGAGCATGGTGGTGGTGATCGGATAGGTGACCAAGTCCTCGACCACCTGCGGCGCCTTGCCGGGCCAAGGGGTGCGGATGATGACCTGCGTGTCCGACAGGTCCGGCAATGCGTCGAGCGGTGTGCGCATGACCGACCAGAGGCCGGCCGCGACGAGCAGCAGCGTGGCCATCAGCACCAGCAGTCGGTTGCCGATAGACCAGCGGATGAGCGCGGCGATCATGGCTTCTGCGGGGCCATGTTGCCGAGCACGGAGCGCAGGCGCGCTTCAGAGTCGATGAGGAATTGGCCGCTCGCGACGACCTGCTCGCCCTCGGTGAGTCCGTCGATGATCTCGATGTCGTCGCCGAGGTCTGCGCCGAGCGTCACATCGCGTGGCTCGAAGGCGCCATTGGCCTTGCGCACGATCACGACCGCGCGCTTGCCCGTGCGGATCACGGCCTCCGAGGTGACGACCAGGCGCGTGGTCTTCGGCCCTTCCACTTGCAACCGTAGCAGCATGCCCGGCACGAGTTTGCGTTGCGCGTTGTCGACCGCGAAGCGGGCCTTCAGCGTGCGTGTGGCCGCATCGATCTGCGGCAGGATCTCGGTCAGTTTGCCGTCGAAGGACTGCGTCGCGTCAGCCTGCAAGACAGCCTTGACCTTCTGCCCGACGCGGATGCGCGAGGCCTGTGCCTCAGGGACCTCGACCACGGCCCAGACCTTGTCGAGCCCGCCGATGCGGAACATCGTCATGCCGGGTGTGACGGCCATGCCTTCACGCACACCCAGTTCGGTGACGACACCGTTCGCGGGTGCGGTCAAGGTAAAGCGGGCTTGCGCCGAGCCGGCCTTTTCGCTCTGGCGGATGAGCTCGGCGGGAATCGACATCGCGCGCATGCGATCGCGTGCGGCGCTGATGATCTCCTGCGACACGCCCGAGCGCTGCAAGGCCAGCAGTTCGTTCTGCGGTGCCAGCCATTCGGGCGCGAAGACCGTGGCAAGGGCTTGGCCCTTGCGCACCGACTCCATCGGCGCACGCACGGCCAGGTGCTCGACATAGCCGGCGACGCGCGTCTGCACCGCCACGCCGAGCCGTTCGTCGAACTGCACCGAGCCAATGGCTTCGACCGATGTGTTCGATTCGATACGTCGCACCGTGGCATGGCGGATGCCGAGGTTCTGCTGGATGGTCGGATCGATCCGGGTGCCGCTCACGCTGTCGGCGTCGGCATACATCGGGACGAGCTGCATGTCCATGAAGGGCGACTTGCCGGGCTTGTCGAAGCGCGCCCCGGGGACCATGGGGTCGTGCCAGTAGAGGATCTTCTTTTCGGCCGCGGGTTCGGGCGTGCTGGCAGCGGGGGCCGGCGCGTGGGCCGCGTGCTCGTCGGGAGCGGGGCCGAGCGTGCGGCCCGCATGGAACGCGCCGCCCGCGATCAACAGGGCGGCGACCAGCGACAGGGCCGCGAGACGGGTGCGTTTCATGGGGACACCTCGTCAACGATGGGACGGAACACCAGTTGGGCCAGCGTCCTGGCCAGGTCGCGCTGCAGCGCGAGCAGCTTGCGTTGCGCTTCGACTTCGGCATGGCGCGCCTCGAACAATGTCGCAAGTGACGCCTGGTTGGAGCGGTAGGAAGCCATCGCGGCGGCGGTGCGTTGCGACGCGACGGTGAGCACGCTGGTGCGGTAGCGCTCGATGCGTTGCCGCAGGCGCTGTGTGTCGGCCTGCAGCGTCTGGTATTGCGTGGTGGCGACGCGCGTGGCTTCCGCCAGATCGGCTTCGGCCTTGTCGACCAAGGCCAACCGCGCGGCGGTGTCGCGGTCCTGGCGCGCGTCGGGCGCGACCGGGATCGGGATGCTCACGCCGACGGACACCAGGTCTGAGTAACCCGTGCGCTGGCCGTAGCCCACTTCCCAGGTCCAGTTGGGCGAGCGGTTGCTGCTTGCGACGGCGGCAGATCGCTTCGCCACTTCTACATCGCGCTGCAATGCGGCGATGGTCGGATGGGCGGCCACGTAGGCCTCCTCGTCAGGTATCGGCAACTCGGCCAACGGCGCGAGGTCGTCGGGCGTCGAGCCGACCCAGCGTTGCAGGGCAAGCCGCGCAGCGTTCTGTTGCTGCAGGGCGTCGCTCGCCTCGTCCTCGGCTTGGCCACGTGCGACGCCAAGCGCTAGAACCTCCTGGCTGCCAGCCGCCGCCGCAGCGAGTCGCGCGCGTGCCGCTTCGAATTCCTCCCGCGCGTGGTGCTCCATTGCGGTGGCGAGCCGCGACGATTCGGCGGCATAGAAGGCATCGACATACGCCAGCGCCGTCTGCAGGCGGACCTCGGCGATGGCCGCGCGGGCCTGCACCGTCTCGCGTTCCACCGAGGCGTCGGCAGCGGCCTGGCGTGCGTTGCGCTTGTCCGCAGACAGCCACTCCTGGCTGATGCCGACGCGCTTCATGGTCATCGGCTCGCGCGTGGTGCTGAAGCGGTCAGCGCCGGTGACGGGCAGGTTGTCGATGCCGACACGCAGCATCGGGTCGGGCAACTGGCCGGCGGCGCGGGCGCTCTCGGTGGCGCTCAGCACGCCGGCACGCGAGGCGCGTGCGGCTTCGGAGCGCTGGACCGCGCGTTGCAGCGCCGTCTCCAGGGTAAGGGTTTCGGCACTGGCCAGGCAGGGCAACAGCGCCACGGCCAGGACGGCCGAACGTATCAGGGGAATGGACATGGGATCTCCGCGAAACAACGAGGCGATGGCTGGCAAGCGGCAAGGCCGCGCCAGCACCGGTCAGCTCAGGTCGACGGAGATGTCAAACGCGCAGTCTGCGCGTCGCGAGGAAGACGGGATCGGGTGGAGGTCGCTGCTCGGGCACGTGCGCCACGCGCAGGCCGGCAGCGTCGGTCACCGGCAGCATCGATGGTGCCGGCAGCACCTGCACCACCATGGGTAGCGAAGGCGTGACCGGCTTGGCCGGCTCGAAGGACTGCGACGCATTGACCGCATGCTGGTGGCACAGCACCGGCTGCACCTCGTCACCGCCCTCGCACGGCGCGCCGCGGGCCATGCGCTCGGCCATCGACTCGGGCGCGGCCATCGCCGGACACGAATAGCCCGCCAGCGCCAGTTGCGAGAACAACAGCGACAGCATCACCACGAAGGCGGAGAAGCAGCGATGGGCGGACCGGAAGCGGAACATGAGGCCGAAAGTGTAGCGATGGATGCTGCCAGGACGGCGATATCCATCCGACCTTGCGTGACTTCTCGGACGCTACTGAACGAACAAATGCAATCGAGCGTGATAAAGCAGCATCACGGTCTTGCCATCGACGATGCGCCCGTCCGCCACCATGGCCAGCGCCTCGTCGATGTCCAACTCCAGCACCTCGATGTCCTCGCCCTCATGCGCCAGTCCGCCGCCATCGCCGATGCGCATGCTGGCGTCGTAGGGCGCGACGAAGCAGTGCAGCTTCTCGGTGACCGAGCCGGGACTCATGAAGCATTCGAAGACCTTCTCCACATGGCCCATGCGGTAGCCGAGTTCTTCCTCGACTTCGGCGCGGATGCGTTCCTCGGGCGCGGCGTCGTCGAGCAGGCCGGCCGCCGTCTCGATGAGCAACTCGCCATAGCCGTTGACGAAGGTCGGATAGCGGAACTGCCGCGTCAGCAGCACGGTGCGGCGCGCGAGGTCGTAGGGCAGCAGCGTGGCGCCGTTGCCGCGGTCGTAGGTCTCGCGCTCCATGCGCTGCCACTGCCCGTCGTTGCGGCGCCAGTCGAAGGCGGTCTTCTTCAGCACGTACCAGTTGTCGGAGAGCAGGGTGACTTCGTGCACCCGGACGCGTTCTTGCAGCTTCATGGTGGCGATCGTAGAAGCAATTTCGTGCAGCTTCAAGATAAAACGTGCAGATTCGTGCATTCATCGCCTACCATCGAGGCCATGCTCACCCGTCAACGCAAGCAACACATCCTCGAGGCGCTTCGGCGCGACGGGCAGGTCATCGCCCGTGCGCTCAGCGAGGAACTGGCCCTGTCGGAAGACACGATCCGGCGCGACCTGCGCGAGCTGGCGGCCGAGGGCCTGCTGCAACGCGTGCATGGCGGCGCGCTGCCGCTGGCGCCGGCCGAGGCCGACTTTCCGGGCCGCGAAAAGATCGCCACGGCCGACAAGCGCCTGATCGGCCGCGCCGCCGCGCGCATGGTGCTGCCGGGGCAGGTGGTGTTCATCGATGGCGGCACCACGGCCGTGCAGATGGCGCGGCACCTGCCCGCTTCGCTGCGCGCGACGGTGGTCACGCACAGCCCCTCGGTCGCGGTCGAACTGGCCGGACATGCGGGCGTCGAGGTGGTGCTGGTCGGCGGGCGGCTGTTCAAGCATTCGATGGTGGCCGTTGGCGCGGCGGCGCTGCAGGCGATCGCGCAGGTCCGCGCCGACACCTACTTCATGGGCGTGACCGGCGTTCAAGCGCAGGCCGGCCTCACCACGGCCGACCTGGAAGAGGCGCACATCAAGCGCGCGCTGATGGCGGCGTCGGCGGAGACGGTGGTGCTGGCTTCTTCCGAGAAGATCGGCGTGGCATCGGCTTGCGTGATCCATCCGCTGGGCCCAGGTGTCACGCTGCTGGTGGCCCCTACGGCGCCGGCCAAGGCGCTGGCCGCATTGCGCAAGGCCGCGGCGCGAATCGTGCAGGCTGATGCAGCGGCGTGAGTGGTGCGGAGCCCCTGGTGTCGCTGAGGTTTGGGCCTTGACGTGGCACGAAACGCATCGGTTTCATTTGTGCCGGGGCTGAGGGAGCGGTATTGGCCCATGCATTGGCCCCGGCGCGCCGGGGTTGGCGGGCCGCCCTCGATAATCCCCCGATGCCCGTCGCTCCCCGCCTCTCCCCGCGCACCATCGGCATCGGCGCGGCCGTGATCACGGTGCTCGTCTGGACTGCCTTCATCGTGATCGCCCGGGCTTCGGCCGCGCGTTCGCTCACGCCCTTCGACATTGCCGTCGCGCGCATGTGCGGCGCCAGCCTGGTGCTGATGCCCTGGGGCGCATGGCTGGTCCGCAAGGCGCGGCGCGAGGCCGGTGGTGGACCGGTCGTCAGCTCGTTGTTCGGCCTGTCGCCGCTGGGCCTGCGGGTGACGGCGCTGGGCGGCGTGTTCGGCGGGCTGGGCTATGCGTTGCTCGCGTACTCCGGCTTCTTCTACGCACCGGCCGCGCATGCCTCGGTGCTGTTGCCGGGCAGTCTGCCACTCTGGACCACTTTGCTGGCTGCGGTGGTGCTGCGCGATCGCATCACGCCGATGCGCGCGGCCGGGCTGGCGCTGATCGTCATCGGCGACCTGATGGTCGGCGGCAGCAGCCTGTTGCATGCTTTCGAGGGCGGTGAGATCTGGAAGGGCGACCTGCTCTTCATGAGCGCCGCCTTCTGCTGGGCCTGCTACAGCATCGTGGCGCGCAGCAACGGGCTCGATGCGGTGCGCGCCACCATCGCGATCACGGTGTTCGCGACGCTGACTTTCGTGCCGGTGTATGCGCTGCTGGTGACGGTCGGCTGGGTCAACAGCCACCTGGGCACCGCGCCGGTGGGCGAGATCGCCTTCCAGATGCTGTTCCAGGGGCTCGGGTCGGTGGTGATCTCGGGCATCACGTTCACACGGATGATCCAGTACTTCGGGCCGGTGCGGTCCACCATGATCACGGCGCTGGTGCCGGGGCTGTCCGCCTTTGCCGCGGTGATCTTCCTCGGCGAGCCGCTGCACTGGAGCCTGCTGGTCGGGCTGCTGCTGGTGACGGGCGGCATCCTGTTCGGCGTGCAGCGCGTGCGGCCGAACGCGTCGGCACCGGCCACGCCCCTGGTGCGTGCCGCGGGGAAGGCCGATGCCTAAGCTCCTCGCTTTCGACACCAGCACCGAGCATCTTTCGGTGGCCGTGCGCAACGGCGATGCGCTGCATGTCCACACCGGCGCGGGCGGCGCGCAATCGTCCACCACGCTGATCCCGCTGATCCAGCAGTTGCTGGCCGATGCCGGGCTCACGCTGCGAGAGCTGGACGCCATCGCGTTCGGGCGCGGCCCGGGCTCCTTCACCGGGCTGCGCACGGCGTGTTCGGTGGCGCAGGGCCTGGGCTTTGGCGCGGGCGTGCGCCTGCTGCCCATCGACACGCTGCACGCGGTGGCCGAGGAGGCGCGAGATCGTTTCGGTTCTCGGCGCGTGGTGGCCTTGCTCGATGCGCGCATGGACCAGGTCTATGCGGCGGAGTACGACTTCGATGCGCTTGAGTCCGCCTGCGAGCCTCGCTTGCTGGCGCCGGAGGAAGTGCGCGTGCCCCAAGGCTGGGCACTGGCGGGCAATGCCTTCCAGGCGTACGGCGATCGACTCCCTGCAGCCGCCGCGCGCCACGAGGTGCTGCCGACCGCCGCGGCCCTGTTGCGACTCGCCCCGGCAATGATCGCCGCCGGCCGCACCGTTGCGCCGGCGGATGCGTGGCCGCTGTACGTCCGCGATAAAGTCGCGCAGACCACCGAAGAGCGCATGCGCATCCGCAGCGGAACCACCACCTGAAACCGATGAGCGCCGTACCGCAGCCACCGTTGCAAGCACGACTCGAACCGCTCGTCATCGAGCGGCTCGACCAGGTCTGCGCCGTCGAACAGTCCGCCTACACCCATCCCTGGACGCGGGCCAACTTCATCGATTCGATGCATGCCGGCTACCACTGCCAGTTGCTGGTGGGACCCGCGCCAGACGCCGATGCGCTCTCGCGCCGGGAGCGCGCGAGGATCGAGCCGGTCGAGCTCATCGGCTATTTCGTCGCTATGAAGGGCGTGGACGAAGTGCATCTGCTCAACCTGACCGTGGCGCCCCCATTCCAGCGCCAGGGCTGGGCGCCGATGCTGCTCGAAACCCTGGCCGGATGGTCACGCGGGCAAGGCGCGCAATGGCTCTGGCTCGAAGTGCGTGCATCCAATGCGCGCGCGATAGCTGTCTACGAGCGGGGCGGCTTTCGCCGCGTGGGCGTGCGCAAGGGCTACTACCCGGCGCTGCAGAACCAGCGCGAGGACGCGATCGTCATGAGCCTGCTGCTCAATGAATCGGCCAGCGCCTGGGGCCCTTTGAAATGAGCGCACTCGCACTCGATGCGCGGCAACGCGCGATGCTGGAGGAGATGGGCGTCAAGGTCTGGTGGCCGGTTGAGCCCGTGGTGGCGTCGACGGCGGAGCCGGCGCTGCGCGTGGCGCGCGAGGCCGCGCCAGCCGCCGAACCCGCGCAGCCGGCCGTGGCCGGCGGCCGGCCGGAAGCCCGCCGCGCCGCGCCAGCCGAAGTCGCCCCGCGACCGGTCCCCGCCGGACCGACCGCCAAAGGTCCGGCCCCCGCGCCCGCCGTCCGCCCTTCAGCGGCGGGCGAGGAAGCCATGCAGATCGAGCCGCCGCAGCGCCTCTACGGCGGCAGCGCGGCGCAAGGCGGCTGGCTGGTCGTGGTCGACATGCCGCCCCAGCCCGATGGCCGCCATGGCGAGCCCTTTGCGGGCGAGGCCGGCCGCTTGCTCGAGAACATGCTGCGCGCGCTGCAACTGGACAGCGGCGCCGTGCCCGTGCACCTGATGCGCACGCACCGGAGCGCCACCTCCTCAGCCTCCGCCTCGCAGCCCTTCGCGCAAAGCTTCGATGCGCACCTCGCGGCGGTCGCGCCGCGCATGGTGCTCGCGATGGGCCCGCTCGCCGCGCAATGCCTGCTGCGACGCAATGAGCCGATCGGCAAGCTGCGCGGCCAGGCGGCCGAGTTGCCGGGTGCGTCGGGCGTGCAGGTCGTCGCGACCTATCACCCCGCCTACCTGCTGCGCAACCGGGGCGACAAGGCCAAGGCCTGGGCCGATCTCTGCCTGGCTGCGGATCGGTTCGGCGGGACATGAGGCCCAGGAGCCCGGGGCGATGTGCTCCCCGCGAAACCTAGAATCCCGCCCCATGACTTTCCTCTACAAGCTGCGCACGGCCGAGCAGCAAAACGCCTCCATGCTGTGCGTCGGCCTCGATCCCGAACCCAGCCGTTTTCCGGCGCAGCTCAAGGGCGATGCCAGTCGCATCTATGACTTCTGCGCCCGCATCGTCGACGCGACCGCCGACCTGGCCATCGCCTTCAAGCCGCAGATCGCCTACTTCGCGGCCCACCGCGCCGAAGACCAACTGGAGCAACTGATGGAGCACATGCGCCGCAACGCGCCCCATGTGCCCACCATCCTCGACGCCAAGCGCGGCGACATCGGCTCCACCGCCGAGCAATACGCCATCGAGGCCTTCGAACGCTACGGTGCCGACGCGGTCACGCTGTCACCCTTCATGGGCTTCGATTCGGTCGAGCCTTACCTGCGGCATGCGGGCAAGGGCGCCTTCCTGCTGTGCCGAACCAGCAACCCCGGCGGCTCCGACCTGCAGGGCCAGCGGCTGGCCGGCGTGGAAGGCGAACCCTTCCTCTACGAACACATCGCACGACTGGCCCAGGGACCGTGGAACCTCAACGGCCAACTCGGCCTCGTGGTGGGCGCCACCTACCCGGACGAGATCGAACGCGTGCGTGCGCTGGCCCCCACCGTGCCACTGCTGATCCCGGGCGTGGGCGCGCAGGGCGGTGACGCGGTGGCGACGGTGCGAGCGGGCTGGCGCCAAGATGCGCCCATCGTCGTCAACTCGTCACGTGCCATTTGCTACGCATCGGCCGGCGACGACTTCGCCGAAGCCGCGCGGCGCGAGGCGCAGCGGACGCGAGACATGCTGCACGCGGCCCGTCGCTGAGCCCACGGCCGCAGTCCCGATGCGGCTGCGCTTGGAGGTGTCCAAGCCTGCGCATGGACTGCTTCCAGCATCAGCCTGGATCCAGCGCGCCGCCGCAAGTCCGTTCCACGACAGCGCCTGCCCCGGCTTTGCGCTGCATGGCGGGCTTCATCGGTGGGAGGCGCGATACGACTTCGCCTTCAACCGCATCACTGCGTTGGATCACCTTGCCGTGCTACAGCGCTGTCTGCGGCGCTCCGCCTTGTTCTGCAATTGAATGCAAAGCCGTATGAATGGCTTGCCATGACACGCCTTCGCCGCCGTCGGCCGCCCTGGGCTTCGGCGGAGAACGACGTCCGGCGTCGCGAAGGATGCGGCTTCCCGATGCCTGCGTGAATGCCGGTTCTCCCCTGCAGTTTTTGGCGAGGACGCACTACTATCAAAGTCCTGCTTTCGCGGAGGTTCCCGAGATGACCATCGTCCCGTCCGGCACGCATCACGACGCATCGATCAGGGAGAAACAATGAGCAACGACTTGAACGCCACGCACGACCCCAACTTGCGCAGTTGGGTGGAGACCGCCAACGTGGCGGGTTGCGACTTTCCGATCCAGAACCTGCCGTTCGGCCGTTTCAGGCCGGCCGGCAGCAACGAGCCGTTCCGCATTGGCGTGGCCATCGGCGACCGTGTGCTGGACCTCGAAGCCGCCCATGTGCTGGAGCACTCCGACATGAACCTCGTCATGTCGGCATCGCCCGCCGAACGGGCCGCGCTGCGCGCCCTGCTGTCCGAGGACTTGCGTGAGGGCAGCCCTCGGCAGAACCACTGGGAGCTGGCGCTGTATGCGCAGGCCGACGTCGAGATGGCGTTGCCCTGCACCATCGGCGACTACACCGATTTCTACACCGGCATCCATCACGCCACCACCGTCGGCAAGCTGTTCCGTCCCGACCAGCCGCTGATGCCCAATTACAAGTGGGTGCCCATCGGCTATCACGGCCGCGCCTCCTCCATCGGCGTGAGCGGCCAGCGCTTCAAGCGGCCGCACGGCCAGACCAAGGCGCCCGATGCGGAGGCGCCGAGTTTCGGGCCTTCGAAGCGGCTGGACTACGAACTGGAGCTGGGCTTCTTCATCGGCGAGGGCAACGCGCAAGGCGAGCCGATCGGCATCGCGAAAGCCGAGCAGCACCTGTTCGGCGTCACTCTGCTCAACGATTGGTCCGCGCGCGACCTGCAGGCCTGGGAGTACCAGCCGCTCGGGCCTTTCCTCTCGAAGAACTTCGCCACGACCCTGTCGCCATGGCTGGTGACGATGGAAGCCCTGGCCCCCTTTCGCGCCCGGTCCTTCGACCGACCGGCGGGCGATCCGTTGCCGTTGCCGTACCTCGACAGCGACGTCAACCGGCACACCGGCGGGCTCGACATCACGCTGGAAGTCTGGTTGCAGACGCCGAAGATGCGCGACGCCGGTGTGCCCGCCACGCGCCTTACACGCAGCAACGCCGCGCAGGCCGCCTACTGGACGGCGGCGCAGCTGGTGGCGCACCACACGGTGAATGGCTGCAACCTGCAACCGGGCGACCTGCTCGGCTCTGGCACGCTCTCGGGGCCCGAGCCCGATCAGGCCGGCTCGCTGCTTGAGCTCACGCTCGGCGGCAAGAACCCGGTCGCGCTGCCCAACGGAGAGCGCCGCACCTTCCTCGAGGATGGGGACACGCTCACGCTGCGCGGGTATTGCGAGCGCAAGGGGGCGGTACGGATCGGCCTGGGTGAGGTGAGCGGAACGGTGTTCTGAAAAGCGGCTTAAGCGGCTTGCGGTTCGCCGCCAGCGTGCGCTCCAGGTCCTCATCGCCCAGTTGCCCGATCGCAATGACCGGGTGCACGGCCGTGTCGTGCACCACGATGTCGAGTTGCCCGTAGAACTGCGTCGCGACGGCCACCGCCTTGCGGATCTCCTCGCGCCGGCCGACGTCGGCCCACACCAGCGTCGCCTCGCCTCGCCGCCCGCTGCCTTGATGCTTCCGTCACCGCCCGTTCTGCGCGGTGCGCTTGGCAATGACGAGCTTTGCGCCGTCGCCGCAAGCACGCGCGCAATGCCTTCGCCGATGCCCTGGCCCGCGCCCGTGAGCGTGACCGTGAGCGTGACCGTGACCGTGACCGTGACCGTGACCGGCGCGACCTTGCCCTTCGAATCTCCAGCCACGGGGTGTTCCTTGACGCCGTGAGAGCGGGCGGGTGAAGCGATAGCGCTGGTGCGGCTCATCGGCCCGCCTCGCCGTCGAACGCAGGCAGCCATCGCGGCGAAGGCGGGCATTGGCGTGCACGTCATGCCGCACGAGCGTGCAAGCCGCGCGCATCGCTTGCACGCGAATCCGGCAGGTTGTGCACGCCAGTCCAAGCAGGCGCGACGGTGCAAACGTACCTTTGACGTGTCCGCTCCAGCGGTCCCACACCCGTCTCGATCCAGACGCTTGCGCACCACTCAAGGAGGTTTCATTCATGAGATCCACATCCGCCCCCACCGCCATCGCCGCTGCAATCGCCATGGCTTGTTCGCTGTACGCAGCCACTTCATCTGCCGCCCCCGACGCATCCCGCCTGGGTGCCGACCTCACGGCCACCGGCGCCGAGAAGGCGGCCAACAAGGACGGCGTCATCCCCGCGTTCACGGTCATCCAGCCGGCCGAACCCGGCTGGTCGCAAGGCAAGAAGCGCGAGGACTTCTTCAAGTTCAAGGGCGACAAGCCGCTGTTCGCCATCGATGCATCGAACGTCGACAAGTACGCCGACAAGCTCTCGCCCGGCCAGGTGCAACTGATCAAGCAGACCAAGGGCTACCGCATGGACGTGTACCCCACGCGCCGCACTTGCAGCGTGCCGGACTTCGTGCAGGAGAACACGAAGAAGAACATCGGCACCGCCAAGCTCGGCGATGACGGCTGGAGCCTCAAGGAAGCAGTGGTCCCCGGCGTTCCCTTCCCGATGCCTTCCAGCGGCGCCGAGGCGATGTGGAACTACAAGATGAAGTACGCGGGCATCGGCTTCGAATGGCCGCTGAACTACGTGTCGCTGTCGCCGCGCAAGGGCGCGACGGAATGGGTCCAGGCGGGGGCCACCCAGACCTACTATTTCCCTTGGGGCAAGAAGGGTTCGACGCTGCTGTCGACCCTGCCCCCGGTCGAGTACAACACCTACTTCGCCTACGAATCGCCAACGGCGCTGGCGGGCCAGGGCCTGGTGTACGTGCTCTACACCGACAAGCCGAGCGAAGCCTTCTACTACTTCCCCGGCCAGCGCCGCGTGCGCCGCATGCCGACCTACGCCTATGACGCGCCGCAGGTCGGCTTCGAGAACCAGTACACGGTGGACGAGCCGCGCGTGTTCAACGGCACCATGGACCGCTTCGACTGGAAGCTGGTCGGCAAGAAGGAAATCTACGTCGGCTACAACGCCTTCGGCATGTACGACCCCTCGGTCAAGTTCGAGCAGGTCGCGAAACAGGACTTCATCGACCCGGCCAGCCGCCGCTACGAATTGCATCGCGTCTGGGTGGTCGAGGCCACGGTGAAAGCCGGCGTGCGCCACTCGGCGCCCAAGCGCACCTTCTACCTCGACGAGGACAGCTGGTCCGCCGTCGTCGCCGACGACTACGACGCGCAAGGAAAGATCGCCAAGGTGCGCGAGTCCTTCGTGATCCCGGTCTACGAGACGGGCAGCTGCGACAACCCGGCCTTCGTCCAATACAACCTGCCCGAGGGCCGCTACCTGTTCGACCAGACGCCGCTTGCCGCCGGCAAGGACCTGCGCTGGGTCGTCGAGTCGAAGGAGCCGAAGTTCAAGGAGGGCTTCTACACCTCCGAGAACCTGCGTGCCATCAGCGAGCGTTGAGCGTCAGGCGACACACGAATGAACGACACCATGCGCCATCGCTTCGTCCCTTCCTGCATTGCCACGGCCTGCGCGCTCTTCGGCATGGCCGACGCCCATGCGCTCACCTTCGAAACCGAGAGCCTCAAGGGCAGCTTCGACTCCACCGTGAGCCTCGGCTCCGGCGTGCGCCTGAAGGACCCCAGCACCACGCTCATCAACGCCGGCAACACCGGCGGCCCGCCGGGCGAGCTGTCGCCGCTGTCGGGCATGGGCGACCAGGGCAACCTGAACTACGGCAAGGGCGATGCCTTCACCACCTACCTCAAGGGCAGCCATGAACTGTTGCTGAAGATGCCCGAGGGCGTCACCTTCATGGGCCGCTTCAGCTGGCTGAGGGACTTCACCTCCACCCACACCACGGGCTACATCAGTTCCGCGCCGCCGATCGAGTCGCGCGACGGGCTGGCACCGGACGCGCGTGACGACCTGCGCTTCAAGGCCCGGCTGCTCGACCTGTGGGTCAGCAAGAGTTTCTCCATCGGCGAGCAGACGGCCCGCGTGCGGATCGGCAACCAGGTGGTCAACTGGGGTGAGAGCCTCTTTCTACCGGGCGGTATCAACGCCACCAATGCGATGGACATCATGCGGCTGTCGCAGCCCGGCACGCAGCTGAAGGAAGCGGTGCTGCCCGCGCCGATGATCAGCGTCGCCTCGGGGCTGGGTGCCGGCTTTGCGGCCGAAGCCTATGTGCAGACCGACTGGAACAAGAGCTACTTTCCGCCGAGCGGCAGCTACTGGTCCGTCACCAACGGCCTGGGCAAGGGCGCCAACACCTACGGCATCCAGGACACCAAGCCCAAGCAGACCGGCCAGGGCGGCGTCGCGCTGCGCTACCAGCCGGACGGCACGCAGCTCAACCTCGGCCTGTATGCGATGACGTACACCGACAAGACGCCCAACCTGGCGCTCACCGAATTCGGCCCGCAGTGGAAGTACCTCGAGAACCGCAAGATGTTCGGCCTGAGCGCGAACATGCCGCTGGGTGACTGGGCCATCGGCACCGAGCTCTCGTACCGGCCGAAGGATGCTGTGTTCATCTCGCCGAACGTCTCGGGTTGTTCGAGCCAGGGCGGCAATTGCTGGGTCGACCAGAAGCGCTTCCAGTGGGCATTGACCGGCATCCTGAGTCTCACGCCATCGAATGCCGAGCCGGTGCTCAAGTTCCTCGGCGCGCAGACCGCGACGCTGATGGCCGAGGCCGTGGTCATCGGCTACCCGAAGCTCAAGCCCACCTATGGCGGCGACCCGGTGGCCGCGGGCGGCTGGGGCTGGGGCAACGAGTACGCGGTCAATGCCGCGACCAACGCGCAATACCCGGTCGGCAGCAAGTACTCCAGCGGCTTCAACTTCGACTTCAGCTGGACCTATGACAGCACGCTGATCCCGGGTTGGCAGGTGGTGCCGGAGATCTACTACTTCCAGGCACTGAGCGGCCGCACGCCCAACCTGTCGGCCAACTTCATGAAGGGCGCGAAAGCGGTCAACCTGACCGTGACCTTCATCAAGAACCCGGCGACCTGGCAGTTCGGCGTCAACTACGCCAAGTTCTGGGGCGGCGAATCGGTGTTCGACCAGCCGCTGCGTGACCGTGACTTCATCGGCGTCTACGCGTCGCGCAACTTCTAGGAAGGCGCGAATCTTTCTACTGCGGCCACCGATCCCGGGCCTGCGATGTTGGCTCCGGCATGACAAGCGCTTCGCGCAATTGTCAGCCTCGCCGCAACTGCGTTGTCACCGCACGAGAGTGCGGTTCCGCGCCGCAGACCCGGCCTCGGCGCCCTCGCTACGAAATCTTCACACCTTCCGGGCCCTCAGTGCGTCCAACGGGATCACGTCGTGACTTCTCAAACCCTTGCCCCTTCCTTCGTGCAGCGCCTGCTGGCCCGCCTCGAGGACTTCTTCTTCACGCGGCGCAAGCCGCTGCTCATCGCACTCGCGCTGCTCACCGTGGTCATGGGCGGTCTCGCGCTGCAATTGCGCATGGACGCCGGCTTCGAAAAGCAGATGCCGATCGGCCACGAGTACATCCGCACCTTCCAGCAATATCGCAACGACGTGCTCGGCGCGAACCGCCTCAACATCGTGGTGAAGGCGCGCAACGGCGGCATCTGGACGCCGGCCGGCCTCAAGCGCCTCTACGACGTGACGGAGGCGGTCAAGTTCCTGCCGAGCGTCGAGCGCCTCGGCGTGCAGTCGCTGTGGACGCCCAACAGCTTCGTCAACGAGATCACCGAGGAAGGCTTTCGCGCCGATCCGTTGATCGACGGCACCATCACGCCCGAGCAGCTCACACCTGAGCGAATCGCCGCGATCCGCCAGGCGACCGCACAGGGCGGCTTCGTTGGCTCGCTGGTCTCGCGCGACCAGACCAGCGCGATGGTCACGGGCGAACTCATCGAGTTCGACAAGGACGGCAAGAAGCTCGACTACGTTGCCTACAACCGCATCCTCGAAAAGGACATCCGCGACAAGTTCGAGGACGCCGACTTCGAGATCCAGATCATCGGCTTCGCCAAGCAGATCGGCGACATCGCCGACGGTGCCTCGGCCGTGATCGAGTTCTGCGCGCTGGCGCTGCTGCTGACGGCGGGCGCGGTGTACTGGTACAGCCATTCGGTGCGCTTCACCTTGCTGCCGATCGTGTGTTCGCTGACCTCGCTGGTGTGGCAGTTCGGTGCGCTGCGCCTGCTGGGCTTCGGGCTCGATCCGCTGGCGGTGCTGGTGCCCTTCCTGGTGTTCGCGATCGGCGTGTCGCATGGGGTGCAGCAGATCAACTTCATCGTGCGCGAGATCTCGCATGGCAAGAGCTGCCATGACGCGTGCCGGGCCAGCTTCACGGGCCTGCTGATCCCTGGCACGCTGGCGCTGGTGACGGCCTTCGTCTCTTTCGTCACGCTGCTGCTGATCCCGATTCCGATGGTGCGCGAGCTGGCCATCACGGCATCGCTCGGTGTCGGTTTCAAGATCATCACCAACCTGGTCATGCTGCCCGTGGCAGCGTCGTACTTCGACGTGCCCAAGTCCTATGCCGACCGTGCGATGGTGCAGCGCGAGGCGCGTGCGCGCTGGCTGCGCGTGGTCGTCAAGGTGGCCGAGCCGCGCAATGCCGCCATCACGCTGGCGGTGGTGGGCGCGATCTTCGCGACCGCCGTCTGGCAGAGCAGCGACCGCGTGGTCGGCACGCTGCAACCGGGCGCGCCGGAGCTGCGGCCCGAAGCGCGTTTCAACCGCGATGCGGTCGCCATCTCCACCAACTACGACACCGGCCTCGACTGGCTCACCGTGGTCTTCGAGGCTGCGCCCGACAGCTGCAGCAACATCGACATCGGCCTCTACCAGGATCGCTTCGCCTGGGCGCTGCAGCCGGTGGAGGGCGTGCTCTCGGTGTCCTCGTTCTCGCAGCAGATGCGCCTCTACAACGAGGGCTACAACGAAGGCAATCCGAAAATGAGCGTGGTGCCGACCGACCCCGGCAACTATGCCGCGCTGGCGGCCGAGATCTCGCGCATCCGCGGCACGATGCGCAAGGACTGCAGCATGACGGCCGTGCACCTGTTCCTCACCGACCACAAGGCCGCGACCATCCAGCGCGTGGTGAATGCGGTGAAGCGCTTCCGCGACACGCATCCGCAGCCCGGCGTGACCATCCGCCTTGCCTCGGGCAACGCCGGTGTGCTGGCCGCCGTCGATGAAGAAGTCGAGCACAGCGAGCTGCCGATGATGCTGTACGTCTACGCGGCCATCGTGATCCTGGTGTTCGCCGTGTACCGCGACTTCCGCGCCGTGCTGGCCTGCTGCCTGCCGCTCACCGTCGGCACCTTCATCGGCTACTGGTTCATGAAGGAACTGCAGATCGGCCTGACCGTGGCGACGCTGCCGGTGATGGTGCTGGCCGTGGGCATCGGCGTGGACTATGCGTTCTACATCTACAACCGGCTGCAGTTGCACCTGAGCAAGGGCCAGCCCATCGTCAAGGCGGTGGAGCACGCGATGCTGGAAGTCGGCACCGCGACCATCTTCACCGCCATCACGCTGGCGGTCGGCGTGGCGACCTGGTCCTTCTCCGACCTCAAGTTCCAGGCCGACATGGGCAAGCTGCTGGCCTTCATGTTCATGGTCAACATGATCATGGCGATGACCGCGCTGCCGGCTTTTGCGGTGTGGCTGGAGAGGTTGTTCCCGCGCAAGGTGCCGATGCGTGCGCCTGGCTTGCTGAGCCATTGAAGAGGGGAGCAGGAACATGAACAACGCATTCCTCTCGCGCAGCCTGCGTGCATCGATCGTGGCCCTGGGTTGCGGCCTTGCAAGTCTCGCGGCTTGCGCGCAGGCGCCGGTGGATGGCGCGCCGTCCGCGCTCGTGCCAGCGCAACGCGTGGCCCATGCGCTGAAGGCCGAGATGCTGGCCATCGCCAGTGCCGGCCCGCGCTTCGTCGCAGTCGGCGACCACGGTGTCGTGCTGCTCAGCGACGACGCGGGCAAGGCATGGCGCCAGGCGAAGTCGGTGCCAGTCGACGTCAAGCTCAACAGCACCAGCTTCGTCGACGGCAAGCAGGGCTGGGCCGTCGGCCATCGCGGCGTGATCCTGCACACGCAGGACGGCGGCGATACCTGGGTGGTGCAACGCATGGCCGCGCAGGAAGACCGTCCGCTCTTCGCCGTTCACTTCTTCGACGCCGGCCACGGCGTGGCCGTCGGCCTGTGGTCGCTGGTGCTCGTGACCGAGGACGGCGGCAAGAGCTGGAAGGAACAGAAGCTCGCGCCGCCCCCCGGCGGCAAGACCGCGGACCTGAATTTGCTGAGCCTGTTCGCGGACAGCAAGGGCCGTCTGATCGCGACCGCGGAGAAGGGCATGGTGCTGGTCTCGGAAGACCAGGGCCATGCATGGCGCTACGTCGAGACGGGCTACAAGGGCTCGTTCTGGACCGGCGTGGCTGCGGACGGCGCCTGGGTGGTGGGCGGCCTGCGCGGCTCTCTCTATCGCAGCACCGACGACGGCGCGCACTGGGACCGCATCGACACCGGCAGCACCTCGTCGATCACCGGCCTGGCCGCGCGTGGCAAGCAGGTGCTGGCCGTGGGCCTCGACGGCCTCGTTCTGCACAGCAACGACGGTGGTTCGCACGTCAAGCCCGAGATACGCGAAGACCGCCTCAGCCTCACCGCCGCCGCGCTACTGCCCGACGGCAAGGCACTCCTCCTGTCGCGCAACGGTCCGGTCGAATCCGCCGGCCGCTGAACACACACAACACATCCGAAGAAGGACATCGCATGTCATCCACAGAACTCCTCCAGCGCCGCTTCGACATCCTCGGCAAGCGCGCACCGCTTTTCTACGAAAAGCCGCTGCACATCGTGCGCGGTGAAGGCGTCTGGCTGCACGGCGCCGACGGCAAGAAGTACCTCGACGCCTACAACAACGTCGCCCACGTGGGCCATTGCCATCCGCGCGTGGTCGATGCCATCTGCGCCCAGGCCCGCACCCTCAACACCAGCACGCGCTACCTGCACGAGACCATCGTGCGCTATGCCGAGCGCCTGGCCGCGACCTTCGCGCAGGAAGACATGATGGTGATGTTCTGCTGCAGCGGCAGCGAGGCCAACGAGCTCGCGCTGCGCATGGTGCGTGAAGTCAGCGGCGGCACCGGCGTCATCTCGACGGCCCACTCGTACCACGGCAACACGGCGGCGGTATCGCAGGTGAGCGCCATCCTCAGCACGCCCGACCAGCGCGGCCCCGACGTGCGCATGATCCCGGTCATCGACCCGTACCGTGATCGCGGCCAGCAAGACGATGCCACGCTGGTCGACGGCTACTGCGCCGAGGTCGACAAGGCCATCGCCAGCTTCGGAGACGGCGGCCGCAAGTTCGCCGGCATGATCCTGTGCACCGGCCTTTCCTCCGAAGGCCTGCCCACGCAACCGGCCGGCTACATGCGCCGCGTCGCCGAGCAGGTGCGCGCGGCCGGCGGCTACTTCATCGCCGACGAAGTGCAGGGCGGCTTCGGCCGCTTCGGCAGCCACTTCTGGGGCCACCAGGTGCAGGGCGTGGTGCCCGACATCGTGACGCTCGGCAAGCCCATGGGGAACGGCCATCCGATGGCCGCGGTGATCGCGCGCCGCCACATCGTCGAGCGCTTCACCGAGTTGAACCCGATGTACTTCAACACCTTCGCCGGCAATCCGGTGTCGTGTGCGGCAGGCATGGCCGTGATGGATGTGCTGGAGGACGAAGACCTGGTCGCCAACGCGAAGACCACAGGCGACGATGTGCTGGCGCAACTGCGCGATCTGGCACAGCGCCACGAGTTGATCGGCGATGTGCGCGGACGAGGACTCTTCTTCGCGGTGGAACTGGTGCAGGACCGCGAGACCAAGACGCCGGCGACCGATGCCGCCAAGGAGATCATCAACGCGATGAGCCGCGCCGGCGTGCTCATCAGCCGCATCGGTCCTTTCGACAACATCCTGAAGATCCGCCCGCCGATGCCCTTCACGAGCGGCAATGCGGACCAGCTGATCGAGACGCTCGACCGCGTGATGTCTTCGCTGCGCGTCGCCGCATAGGTCACGGAGCCCACGCCGTGACCGACACGCTGCACACCACGCCCGACGAACACGCCTTCCGCCAGATCGCACTCTCGGCCCTGATCCACTGGGACCTGAAGCCGGCTGGCATCCATCTCATCAAGGTGCGCGAGAACGCGGTGTTCCGTGTCGACTGCGAACACGGCCGCAAGGTGGTGCTGCGCGTCCATCGCCAGGGCTACCACTCCGACGATGCACTGCGCTCCGAATCCGAATGGATGGCCGCGCTCGAACGCGATGGCTTGCAGGTGCCGCGCGTCATCGCGTCGCGTTATGGCCGGCCTTTCGAAGTCATTGGTGCCACGACCAGTTCCATCGGCCACCAGGTCGACATCATCGAGTGGATCGACGGCCGGCAACTCGGCTCGGTGGAAGAGGGCGTCAGCGGCGGCGACGAAGAGATCGCACGCAAGTACCGCATCGTCGGCGAGACCATGGCGCGCATGCACAACCAATCGAGCCGCTGGCAGCCGGTCGATGGCTTCGCGCGTCACAGCTGGTGCGAGGAAGGTCTCGCCGGCCTGCGCCCGCTGTGGGGCCGCTTCTGGGAACTGGAGGCGCTGCTGCCCTCGCAGCGCAGCTTGCTCGGCTCCGCGCGCATGGCGATCCGCGAAGACCTGCTCGCCATCGGCAAGTCCGCGCAGGTCTACGGCCTCATCCATGCGGATCTGGTGCCGGAAAACTTCCTCGTCGACGGCGACGACGTCCGCGTGATCGACTTCGACGACGCAGGCTTCGGCTGGCACCTGTTCGACGTCGCGACCTCGCTGTACTTCCTGAAGGCGGAGCCGTACTACGACGTGGCGCAGGCCGCGCTCGTCGAAGGTTATCGGCGGCGCCGCGACCTGAGCGATCAAGCCCTTGCAAGCCTGCCGATGTTCCTCGCAGCACGCAGCACCACCTACCTGGGCTGGGTGCATGAGCGCAAGGGCACGGCCACCGCGATCGAGCTGACGCCGATGCTCATCGAGCTGGCCTGCGGCGTGGTCGAAGACTACCTGGCACAGCGCGCTCGCCGACCGGTTTCCTCTGCATCTGCAACGCAAAGTCCTTCCCTGGAGCCCACATGAGCCATCAAGACGGCAAGCTGCGACCGGTCCTGCGTTTCTCCGACCTGCTGATCTACGGCATGACCTACATGGTGCCGGTGGCGCCGTGGGTCATCTTCGGCTTCCTGCACGTCACTTCGGGCGGCACGCCGGCGCTGGCGTACCTGCTGGGCATGGGCTGCATGGTCTTCACCGCGGCCAGCTACGCGACCATGGTGGAACGCGTACCGCGCGCGGGCTCGGTGTATGCCTATGCCCGCGTCGCCCTCGGCCCGTTCGCGGGCTTTCTTGCCGGCTGGCTGATGCTGCTGGACTACATCCTGTTCCCGGCGCTGACCTGCGTGTTCGCGGCGATCGGGCTCAACAGCCAGACCCCGGCCATCCCGCGCGAGGCCTGGGTGGTCGGCCTGGTGCTCGTGACGCTGGCGGTCAACTGGTTCGGCATCGGCGTCAGCGCGCGCATCAACGCGGTGTTGTTCTGGGTGTCGGTGGCGGCGGTCGGGGCTTTCATCATTGCCGCGGTCATCGCGCTGAGTGGCGGCAAGGGTGCGGGCCACGTGAGCACGCTGTCGCTCTGGCCTGCGCACATCGTCTGGCAGTCGCTGCTGCCCGGCGTGGCACTGGGCGTGATGTCATACCTGGGCTTCGACGGCATCTCGACGCTCAGCGAAGAGGTGCGCCCCGAGCATCGCCACCTGATCGGCCGCGCCATCATGCTGAGCCTGCTGCTGACCGGCGTGTTGTTCGTGGTGCAGGCTTCGCTGCTGAGCGACCTGATGGTGGGCTTCAAGGTCGGCGACCCGGCTTCACTGGCCTATGACGTGGCCAATGCCACGCTGGGCCCGACGCTCGGCGGGGTGATGACCTGGACCGTGGTGGTCGCGGCCATCGTCGCGATGGTGCCGATCTGTGCCGGCGTGGCGCGGCTCATGTATGCGATGGGACTCGACGGCCAGTTGCCGCGCGTGCTCGGGCGTGTGCATGCCAAGCACGGCACGCCACATGTGGCGATGCTTTTGACCTCGGTGATCGCATTGCTGGTCGCGCTCGTCGGCGTGGACCATGCGGATGAGTTGTCGACCATGATCAACTTCGGCGCGCTCGGGGGCTTTTTGCTGCTGCATCTGTCGGTGCTGCGCTTCTTTGGCAAGCACGAGAAGACGGTGCGCTTCGTGCGGCATCGGCTGCTGCCGGGCATCGGGTTGCTGGTCAGCGTGGGCCTGTTGCTGAGTCTGAGTCCGTTGGCGTTGGCGGTTGGCGCGGGATGGCTGATGGCTGGGTTGCTGCTGTGGGTGGTGGTGCTGCGCGGGCGGCCGGCTTCGGAGGTGTTGCCGGTTGATGAAGCGCTGGATTCGCGCGTCGGGGCGTAAGAGCGGCAGGGGCCGCATGGCGGCGCTCCAGAGGTCGCGGCGTGCGAAGGCCCTGTATTGCCGCGGCCGTGTTGCCGTAACAAAATGCCATGTGTAGACTGAACTTGAAGGAGTTACACATGGCCACCAACCTAGCCCTTGATCAAGAACTTCTGAACCGCG
Source organism: Variovorax rhizosphaerae (assembly GCF_037889975.1). Taxonomy (NCBI): domain Bacteria; kingdom Pseudomonadati; phylum Pseudomonadota; class Betaproteobacteria; order Burkholderiales; family Comamonadaceae; genus Variovorax; species Variovorax rhizosphaerae. The sequence continues at coordinate 566,898 of NZ_JBBKZT010000001.1, forward strand.
CATTTCTGCTCAGCGGAGAAGTCACGAAGAAGGCTGCGGTCACGCGTGCGCTTCAGGAGTTCATTGCCCGTCGCGAGCAGAAGCGAGTTGCCGATCTTTTCGGCAAGCTCGATTGGGACTCATCCTTCGATTACAAGTCCGAGCGATCGCGCAAGTCATGAGCTTGCTTGTGGACACCAGCGTCTGGTCGCTCGCCTTGCGCAGGGATGGCGACCTTCAGACGCCGCAGGTCATCGCGTTGCGCAACGCACTTCACGGAGCGGACCAAGTGTTCAGCACCGGGCTTGTGCTGCAGGAACTCCTGCAGGGCTTCGCCGGCCCGAAAGCACGCGACAGCATCATCGAGCGCTTCACCGCCTTGGCCTTCATCGAGCCAGATCGTCAGGACCATATCGAAGCCGCCGAGGTTCGCAATACCTGCCGCCGCCATGGTGTTCAGATCGGCACGATTGACGCCTTGCTCATTCAGCTCAGCCGTCGACACGATCTTCGGCTCCTGTCGACCGACAAGGACTTTCAGTCTGCGTCGAGGCATGCGGAGTTCGGCCTCTGGAATGCCAGCAATGGCTGACATCGAAGGTTGAGCGGATCGAGCACTCAACCCACCCGCGCCCGCTGCGCGCCCACCAACGCAAGAACGGCCACGACGCTCGCGACCAGCAGCACCCACAGCCCCGTCGTGTAGCCACTCGCTGGCGTCCACAACACCCCCAGCATCAGCGGCGCAATGGCGCGGGCAATCGCCATCGGCAACCCAAGCGCGCCATTCAGCGTGGCGACGTGCTCGCGGCTCACGTACTGCGCAATCGCCGTCCCCTTGACGATCGTCAGCATGCCGTTGCCCATGCCGTACAACGCGACGAACACCAACGCCGCGCCCGCATGCCCGCTGCCGGCAAGCAGCGCGATCAAGCCGAGCGGGATCAAGCAGGGAATCAGCCGGTTCGCCAGATGCAGGTCGAAGCGGTGCTCGAAGAAGTAGAGCAACGCCCGCCCGAAGACCTGCACGATGCCGATGCTTGCCGGCACCGCGATGGCCCACGCCTCCGGAAGTCCGCTGCCGCGCAACAGGCTCACCATGTGCGGCGGCAGCGCGGCCGTGACGGCCATCAACAGCACCGCGAACACACCGATCAGCAGGAAGGGTTTGCTGCGCAGGAAGTGGGACGCAGGCAGCGTTGTGGTCGATGCCGCTGCGCCGGTCTCGCGCAATGCCGACGGCTTTGGCGCGCCACGCAACACGATGGCATGCAAGGGCACGCAGATGAACAGATGGATCGCCGCCAGCACCCACAGCGCATGCCGCCAGCCGATCGCGCCGATGAGCCACGCAATCAACGGAATGAACACCGTGCTGGCCAGCCCGCCCAGGAAGGTGAGCGTGATGATCGCGCGTCGAAACCCCAGCGGAAAGCGCCGCGTCACGATCGCGAAGGCCGGCGCGTACAGCGTCGCCGCGAGCGCCCCGCCCAGCACGATCCACACCGCATAGAAGCCCGCCGCGTCCTGCACGAAGCCATGGGCAAAAAGCCCGAGCGCCATCACGAGCGAGCCGCCCGTCATCACCGCGCGTTCATGCCCCGCGTCGATCCAGCGCCCCACCGGCCAGGCCATCACGCCTTCGGCCAGCAGGCCCAGGCTGAAGGCCAGCGACGATTGCGCGCGGCTCAAACCCAGCGACTGCTCGACCGGCTCCATCAGCAGCGCGAACGCGTAGAACACGCTGCCCCAGGTGATCAACTGTCCGACCGACAACCAACCGACCATGCGTGCGTCGTAGAGGGGCCGCCCGGGAGACACGCCGGAGCCGCCGTGGTTCAGGGCGCTACCGGTTTCGCCGGGCATTGGCAGGTTCACGCTCGGGTCCCGGACCGGTAAAGGCCTTCAGTTCCCCCAGTTCAAGAAAGGTGAAGCGCCCCGAGGGATGCCAGCCGCCGGTGTCGATGAAATGAACATTCCCCAAGGTCTCCATCGCGGGAATTGTCATGTGCCCATGCACGACGGCACGGATGTTCCTGACGACGCCCCGGTAGCGCCGTTGATGGCGCTCGATCGACCAGAGGCACTGGCTGGCAATGCTGTCGATGTTGTCGAGCGCCCGCCAGTCGATCGCGCTCAGGTCGCGCCAGTCGTCCGATGGAAAGTCGGCGTGCACCATGCCGACCACGCCCCCGGACGTTTCCACTTCGAAGGCCATCGGCAACGCGCGCAGGCGTTCGCCGATACGCCGCCGTTCGGCCACCGGCAGGTCGCGCAACCATGCACCCCCGTGCGCGGCGTGATCGACCGGTTCAAAAGGCCGGCCGAGCGCGCTGCGCCACGCCATGAAATCGTGGTTGCCGCAGATCGCGTGGAACCAGGGCAGGTCGAGCCATGCCACGACCTGCGCCGAATCGGGCCCGCGGTCGACCAGGTCGCCCACCGAGAACAGCCGATCCGTGGCGCTGTCGAAGCCGATGGCGTCCAGCGCGACTTTCAGGGCGCCGAATGCACCGTGGATGTCCCCGACGGCAAAGTCCCGCCCCAGCGTGTTCCTGGCGAACCGTGCGATGGCAGTCATGGCGAAACGTTCATGCGGTGTGCTCTGCCGTTCAGTCATTCAGCCGGCGCCACTCAGCGCCCGCCGGTACTGCACCGCCTCGGCCACGTGCGCGGCCTGCACATTCTCGGCGCCGGCCAAGTCCGCGATGGTGCGCGCGACCTTGAGCGCCCGGTGCGTCGAGCGCGCGCTCCAGCCGAGCTTGGTCGCTGCGGTCTGCATGAAGCGCATGCCGGCTTCGTCGAGCCCCGCATGCACGTCGATCTGCGCACCGCGCAGCGCCTGGTTGGGCACGCCCTGCCGCGTCATCGCCCGATCACGCGCGGCGGCGGCGCGGTCCCGGATGCCGGCGCTTGCCTCGCCCTGCGGCGCAGTCAGCAACTCCTGCGCGGACACGGCCGGCACTTCGATATGCAGGTCGATGCGGTCCAGCAAGGGTCCGCTGAGCTTGCCCTGGTAGCGCGAAATCTGGTCCGGCGTGCACCGGCAGGCTTTCAGCGGCGAGCCCGAGAAGCCGCAAGGGCAGGGGTTCATCGCGGCGATGAGCTGGAAGCGCGCGGGGAATTCGGAGCGTCGTGCGGCCCGTGCGATGGTGATGGTGCCGGTCTCCAGGGGCTCGCGCAGCGCTTCCAGCGCGGCCCGCTGAAATTCCGGGAACTCATCCAAAAACAAAATGCCGTGATGCGCGAGGGAGATTTCTCCAGGCCGAGGAGGGGAGCCACCGCCCACCAATGCCACCGCACTTGCGGAATGGTGCGGCGCACAAGTTGGCCGAACGCCCCACCGGTCGACCGCGAAGCGCCCGGCCAGGCTCGACACCGCCGCGCTTTCCAGCGCCTCGTCCACCGACATCGCCGGCAGCAATCCGGCAAAGCGCTGGGCCAGCATCGACTTGCCCGAGCCCGGCGGCCCGACCATCAGCAGGCTGTGCCCGCCCGCCGCCGCGATCTCCAGTGCACGCTTGGCGCCGGCTTGCCCTTTCACGTCAGACAAGTCCGGATAGCTTGGAACGTAAGTACCGGCTTCCGGAACAACGCGCATCCAGCCGTCCTCTCCCGCTTCGACCTGAAGCGGATCGTCCGCACCCGCTGGCAGAAACCGCCGCGCAACGTCCAGCAAATGCCGCGCACCATACACCTCCGAGCCGGGCACCAGCGCCGCCTCCTGCGCGCTCTCGGCTGGCAGCACCAATCGGGTCGCAATGCCCCGGCTGTGCAGCGCCAACGCCATCGCCAACGCCCCGCGCACCGGCCGCAGATGGCCGGACAACGACAGCTCGCCGGCAAACTCATGCCCCGCCAGCTTCGCCGCATCGACCTGCCCGCTGGCGGCCAGGATGCCCAGCGCAATCGGCAGGTCGAAACGCCCGGAGTCCTTGGGCAGGTCCGCCGGGGCCAGGTTCACGACGATCTTCTTGTTGTTCGGAAACTCCAGCCCCGCGTTCTGGATGGCCGAGCGCACGCGTTCGCGCGCCTCCTTCACTTCCACATCGGCCAGCCCGACCAGCGTAAAACTGGGTAATCCATTGGCCAGATGCACCTCAACCGTGACGCTGGCCGCTTCCAGGCCCAGCAAAGCACGGCTTTGCACCAAAGACAGACTCATTTCCTCTCCCTCACCAAAACGGTGCATCCACCGCTGTGGTGCGCTCTTGTTTACTTTTCAGTTCCACGCTTCTGCGTCGAAACACTTCCGTAACGATTTTGCCCGTCAGTTGTGAGTGTTTGTGAATGCCCTCGGGGTTATCCAGCATCGATCGCATCACTTTGGCACGCTCCCTGCTTTGAAGGGTTTCCCAACCTTTCAAATATACGTAGGAGTTCCCTCGATGATGCACCGTCACACTGCCAAGGCTTTGGTTGCACTGGCCACCACGCTCGCAACGTCGGGCGCCGCTTTCGCCCAGAGCACCCCAGCGGCAGAGCCGGCTGCTGCCGCACCCGTCGTCTCGCCGATCACGGCCAACGTCTCGCTCACGACCAACTACAAGTTCCGCGGCCAGGACCAGGACATGATCAGCAGCGGCTTCACCACCCCGGTCAAGACCAGCTGGTTCAAGCCCGCCATCCAGGGCGGTTTCGACTATGCGCATGCCAGCGGCTTCTACCTGGGCAACTGGAACTCCAGCGTCAACTGGCTCCCGGGCAACAGCATCGAGAGCGACTTCTACGGCGGCTACAAGTTCAAGGCCGGCCCGGTCGACCTCGACTTCGGCGTGCTGCAGTACTACTACTCGGGCAATACGGCCGGCAACACGACCGAAATCTACGGTGCGGCCACCTGGTCCGACGAAGCCATCGGCGGCTTCACCGCCAAGTACTCGCACACCGTGTCGAAGGACTACTTCAACTATGCCGGCCACAAGGGCGGCTCGGGCCTGAAGGGCCAGAACACGGGTTACCTGAACCTGTCGTACAGCAAGACCGTGCTGACCAGCCTCACGTTGAAGGCGGCCATTGGCTACACCTTCATGTCCTCGGACATCAAGAGCCTAGGCTACAGCAACTACATGGACTACAACGTCGGCGCGAGCTGGGACTTCGGCGGCGGCCTGTCGCTGGCGGGTTCGGTGCAAGGCGCCAACCACAAGAACACCTATGCCGTGGCCAACAACCCCGGCATCGACCTCGGCTTCGGCCCGATCGGCGCGACGACCTACTCGCCGAACAAGGCCCGCTTCATCGCGACGCTGACCAAGACGTTCTAAGAAAAACGAAAAGCAGGCCCGGCCCTTGCAGGGGTCGAGCCATCCATATTTCCTCAGGAGTAACAGAACCATGAAGCTGGTCACAGCCATCATCAAACCCTTCAAGCTGGACGAGGTGCGCGAAGCACTCTCGACCATCGGCGTGCAGGGCATCACCGTGACCGAGGTCAAGGGCTTTGGCCGGCAGAAGGGCCACACCGAGCTGTACCGCGGTGCGGAGTACGTGGTGGACTTCCTGCCCAAGGTCAAGATCGAAGCCGCCGTGGCGGACGACCTGGTCGAGCGCGTGATCGAAGCCGTCGAGGGCGCAGCCCGCACCGGCAAGATCGGCGACGGCAAGATCTTCGTGTACGACCTCGAGCAGGTCGTGCGCATCCGTACCGGTGAAACCGGTCGCGAAGCCCTCTGATTTCAAGCATTTCAAGGCACGAAAGAACACCCCAATGAAAAAGTTGCTGATCTCCCTCGCGCTAGGCGTGGGCGTACTGACCGCCAGCTTCTCGGGCTTTGCCCAGTCGCCGGCGCCAGCCGCCGAAGCCACGGCGCCCGCTGCCACGGCAGCCCCCGCCGCCACGGCGCCCGCAGCTGCTGCACCCGCCGCCGCTGCAACCGCCGCGCCGGCCGACGCCGCCGCCGCAACCGCCCCCAGCTTCAACAAGGGCGACACCGCCTGGATGATGGTCTCCACGCTGCTGGTCATCATGATGACCGTGCCGGGCCTGGCCCTGTTCTACGGCGGCCTGGTCCGCAGCAAGAACATGCTGTCGATCCTGATGCAGGTGATGGTCACGTTCTCGATGATCGTGGTGTTGTGGCTCATCTACGGCTACAGCCTGGCGTTCACCGAGGGCAACTCCTTCATCGGCGGGTTCGACCGGCTGTTCATGAAGGGGATCTTCGATCCGGCCACGGGCGTCTTCGCACCCGGCGCGACCTTCAGCAAGGGTGTCTACATCCCTGAACTGTTGTTCGCGGCTTTCCAGGCCACCTTCGCCGGCATCACCTGCACGCTGATCGTGGGCGCCTTCGCGGAGCGGGCCAAGTTCTCGGCCGTCCTGCTGTTCATGGTGCTGTGGTTCACCTTCGCCTACACGCCGATCGCGCACATGGTCTGGTTCTGGATGGGCCCGGACGCCTACACCAGCGCGGCAGTGGTCGATGAGTTGAACGCCAAGGCCGGCCTGATCTGGCAATGGGGCGCGCTCGACTTCGCAGGCGGCACCGTGGTGCACATCAACGCGGCTGTCGCCGGCCTGGTCGGTGCCATCCTGATCGGCAAGCGCGTGGGTTACGGCAGGGAAGCCTTCACGCCGCACTCGCTCACGCTGACCATGGTGGGCGCCTCGCTGCTGTGGGTGGGCTGGTTCGGCTTCAACGCAGGTTCGGCCCTCGAAGCCGGCACCAGCGCCGTGCTCGCCTTCATGAACACCTTCACCGCTACCTCGGCCGCCGTGCTCGCATGGTCCATCGGTGAAGCGCTGATGAAGGGCAAGGCCTCCATGCTGGGTGCGGCCTCTGGCGCCGTCGCCGGCCTGGTGGCGATCACGCCGGCCGCCGGCAACGTCGGCCTGATGGGCGCGATCGTGATCGGCTTCGTCGCCGGCTTCGCCTGCCTCTGGGGCGTGCATGGCCTGAAGAAGCTGCTGAAGGCGGACGACTCGCTCGACGTGTTCGGCGTGCACGGCGTGGGCGGTATCGTCGGCGCGCTGCTGACGGGCGTGTTCAACACGCAGTCGCTCGGCGGCCCCGGCTATGTCGGCGACTGGGTCACGGCGACCGTGGTGGCTGGCGAGATCGGCCCGCAAGTGCTGACGCAGCTCAAGGCGGTGGTGCTGACCATCGTGTGGTCGGGCGTGGTCTCCTTCATCGCCTACAAGATCGCCGACCTGACGATCGGCCTGCGCGTGACGGAAGAAGAAGAGCGCGAAGGCCTCGACATCTCGTCGCACGGCGAGACGGCATACAACAGGTAAGCCCCCAGGCCTCGCGGCACTGCGTGCCGCGAGGCCTTCCCCTGCTGGGGGCGATACCAGCGGGTCGGTAAAGCCGGTTCCGCGGTATCCCCCGAATGAGCATCGAGCCACCTTTTCCGGGTGGCTTTTTGCTTTTGGCGGATGTGAACGGGTTCATAGGTCTTGTGCGCGTGCGGGCATAGAGTGCACCCATGGACGCTGCCCTGCTCGAAACCGACTACCTGGTGATTGGCGCCGGCGCCAATGCCATGTCCTTCGTCGACACGCTGCTCGACGAGACGCAGGCCGACATCGTGATGGTGGACCGGCATCACCGGCCTGGCGGGCATTGGAACGACGCGTATCCCTTCGTCCGGCTGCATTCGCCATCCGCGTTCTACGGCGTCAACTCGCGCCAGCTCGGCAACGGCGGCAAGGATCTCGTCGGGCTCAACCAGGGGCTGTCGGAACTGGCTTCCGGCGCGGAGGTGGTGGACTACTTCGACCAGGTGATGAACCAGCGCTTCCTGCCTTCGGGGCGGGTGCACTACTTCCCGATGTGCGAGGTCGATGCGGACGGCGCCGGCTTCAGCGCGCTGCTGACGGGCGCGCGGCAGGCGGTGAAGGTGCGCCGGAAGATCGTGGATGCCACCCATGCGCGCACCGAAGTGCCCTCCACCCGTCCGCCGCCTTACCCGGTCGCGGCGGGCGTCCGCTGCGTGCCCCCGAACGAGTTGCCGAAGATCGGCCGGCCGCATCCGGCCTACGTGGTGATCGGCTCCGGCAAGACCGGCATCGACACCTGCCAATGGCTGTTGCAGAACGGGGTGGACCCCGATGCGATTCGCTGGATCGTGCCGCGCGATGCGTGGTTCCTGGACCGCGGCGCGGTGCAGCCCGGCATGGAGGGCTTCGATCGAACCTTTCTCGGCCTGGCCGAGCAGATGGAGGCGATCGCTGCCGCCAGCTCGATCGCCGACCTGTTCCTGCGGCTCGAGGCGTCGCACCAGGTGCTGCGCCTGTCGCCGTCGATCGAACCGACGATGTACCGCTGTGCCACCGTCGCGCCAGCTGAAATGCGCGAGGTGCAGCGGATCACGAACATCGTGCGCCTGGGGCATGTGCGCTCCATCGAGCCGACGCGCATCGTGCTCGACCACGGCACCATCCCGGCCGGCCCCGACTGGCTCTACATCGATTGCACCGCCAATGGCATACCCCCGCCGCAGGTCAAGCGCGTGTTCGACGGCGACAGGGTCAACCTGCTGATGGTGCGCAGTTGCCTGCCGGCCTTCAGCTCTTCGCTGATCGCGTTCGTGGAAAGCCTGGACACCGACGACGCGGAAAAGAATGCCCTCTGCGCCATCATCCCGCCGCCCAGCGTACCGGTCGACTGGCTGCGCATGATGGCCGTCGCGATGGCCAACGGGCAGCGTTGGGCGAAACATCCTGCCGTGTCGGAGTGGATGGGCCGTGCCCGGCTGAACACGCTCGGCAACATGGTGCGCGGCGTCGACGAGAGCGATGCGGACCGGCAGGCGCTGCTGCGCCGCTACCGCGCGGCCACGAGGCAGGCCGCTGCCCGCCTGCCGGAGTTGCTGTCGGCGGTGGGCTGAGGGCCGGCGCCTTGGCCGGCCCGATTTCTGGTCGTTACTCGGCCCGGATGTCGTTGTTCTTGACCACGTCGCCCAGCAGCTTGTAGTAGCTCTTGGTCATCGCATCAAGTTGCGCGGGCGTGCCGCCGCCGGCATCGTCGCCGCGGTCGGCAATGGTCTTCTGCACGTTGGCGTCCTTGAGGGCGGTGTTCATCGCGGTGTTCACCTTCGTCACGATGTCCGCTGGCAGCCCGGCCGGGCCGTACAAGCCGATGAAGGAGATGATCTCGAAGTCCTTGATGCCGCTTTCCTTGGCGGTCGGCACATTGGGGAAGGCCGGCACGCGCTTGGGGCCGGTGGACATCAGGGCCTTGAGCTGGCCCGACTTGAGCATGGGCGCGACCACCGACGAGGCGTCGAACATGCACGGGATGCGGCCGGCGATCAGGTCGATCATGGCCGGGCTGCTGCCCTTGTAAGGCACGTGGCTCATCTTGGGCTTGCCGATGCGCTCGCGGAACAGTTCCATGGCGGTCTGCACCAGGCTGCCGGGACCGCCCGAGGCGTAGTCGACGGTCTTGCCGGCCTTGTCCTCGGCCTTGACCCACGCGATGAATTCCTCGACCGTCTTCACCGGCAGGGTGGCCGGCACCACCAGCATCAGCGACGAGGTCAGCAGCAGGCCGATCGGCGTGAGCTTGAGCGGGTCCGCCACCGGCGTGTTGCGGTAGGTGTGCGGGTTCAGCACCATGTTGCTGCCATTGCCGACCAGCAGCTTGTAGCCGTCCGGCGGCGACTTGGCGACGTAGTCGGTCGCGATGTTGCCGTTGACGCCGGGCTTGTTGTCGATCACGACGCCCTGGCCCAGGCTGGTCTGCATGCCCGCCGTGAGCACGCGGCCCGCGAAGTCGGTCTGCCCGCCAGGTGGATAGCCCACGACCAGCGTCACCGCCTTGTTGGGCCAAGCGCCTTGGGCGGAGGCGAAGCCCGGGAGAACGCTGGCAGCGCCCCCCAGGCACAGTTGCAACGCACTGCGGCGCGACAGCGAGGTCTTCGAATGGATGGTATTCATGGTCAGTTTCCCGTCAGTTTTTTGGGGCAGCCGCATCATAAGCGGGTGGTCGGCGGGCGCAAGGGCGTTGAACGGGGGGAGGGCAGGCGCCGCGCTTGCCCGCACAATCGCAGCACCATGTGGCAGACCCTCCCAGACTCCCTTTGCGAACTTGGCGAATCGCCTTTCTGGCATCCGCAGGAGCGCTCCCTCTATTGGGTCGACATCCCCGGCCGGTGCATCCTTCGCACGCGCGGCGCGATCGGGCCCGATGTCCGCGTCGAGCGCTGGGCGTTGGCCGAGGAGCCCGGCTGCATCGCGCCCGCCCGGCGCGGCGGCCTCGTCATGGCCTTGCGCAGCGGCATCCACCGCGCCCCGGAATGGGGCGGCGCGCTGCTATTGATGCAGGCCGCCGACTACGACACCGCGACAATGCGCTTCAACGACGGCAAGTGCGATCCGCTCGGCCGCTTCTGGGCCGGCACGCTGAATGAACCCAAGACGCAGCGCAACGCCACGCTGTATTGCCTGGATGCGCGCGGAGGCCTAACGCCGGTCATCACCAGGATGGCCAATGACGCCACCACCGCCAACGGACTCGGGTTCTCGCCGGACGCGGGCACGCTTTACTGGTCCGACACCGCCGCGCATGTCGTACGCGCCTGGGACTGGGCCGGCGACCGCAACACGCTCTCGCATGAGCGCGTGTTCCATCAGTTTGCTGCCAAGCCCGAGGGCTGGAGTGCCGGGAGCGGCGTGCCTTACCAGGGCCGTCCCGACGGCGCGACCGTCGATGCGGCCGGCGACTACTGGTCTGCCATGTTCGAAGGCGGGCAGCTATTGCGCCTGTCCCCCGAGGGCACGCAGCGCGAAGCCGTTGCGCTGCCGGTGCAGTGCCCGACCATGCCGTGCTTCGGCGGCGACGACCTGCGCACCTTGTTCGTCACCAGTGCGCGCAAGGGGCGGCCCGCGGCGGAGATCGAGCGCCTGCCCGCGTCGGGTTGCGTGGTCATGCGCCGTGTCGAGGCCAGGGGCCTGCCGGTCAATTTCTTCGACGACTGATGTGCGGCCATGTCCCTCCAGCACATCCCGCCGATCCAGTGCCTGCTGACTTTCGAGGCCGTGGCGCGGCTGCGGCACGCGGGCCGCGCGGCCGATGAACTGTGCGTGACGGCCAGCGCGGTCAGCCACCGCATCCGCCAGCTCGAGTCGCATGTGGGCTTCAAGCTGTTCGGCCGCAGCGACTTCAGCCTCACGGCCGACGGCGCGGCCTACCTGGCCAACGTGCGCACAGGCCTCGCCGCGTTGCAGGCCATGCCGGGCAGCAACAAGGCCACACAGCGCGCGGCACGCCTGCGCGTGGCGGTCACGCCCACCTTCAGCCGCCAGTTCCTGATGCCGCGGCTGGAAGCCTTCCGCAACCTGTATCCCGACATCGACCTGGTGCTGCAGGTGTCGATCCCGTTGCTGGACGTGACCGGCGAGCAGGCCGACCTCGAAGTGCGCTACGGCCCCGGCGCGTATGCCGACTGCGAACACCGGTTGCTGATCGAGGAGGAGGTGGTGCCGGCCTGCAGCCACAGCTACCTCAACGAGTTCGGGCCGTTCGACGGGTTTCGCACGGAGGCCGAGCTCGCCAGTGCCCGGCTGATCCGCAGTCCGCTGGAACCCTGGAACACCTGGTTCGCAAGCTGCGGCCTGGCCCAGCCCGAGCCGAAGGTCGGCTCGCAGTTCAACGACCTGGGCCTGGTCTACGATGCCGCCGCCAGCGGCTTCGGCGTCGCGCTGGTGCGGCTGAAGCTCGGTGCGGCGTGGTTTGAATCGGGGCGGCTGGTGTCGCTGTCGGACAAGCCGGTGTTGTCGCCGCACAAGCACTACATCTGCTGGCAGCCGGGCGCGCTGGAGCGGTGGCAATGCGCGGCCTTCGCTGATTGGCTGGCGCAGACCTTCCACGGCTGAAGGCGCGAATTTTTCTGCTGCGGACGCTGATCTCGGGCCTGCGGTGTTGGCTCCGGCATGACAAGCACTTCGCGCAGTTGTCAGCCTCTGCCGCAACTTCGGTGTCACCGCACGAGAGTGGGGTTCCGCGCCGCAGACCCGACCTCGGCGCCCTCGCTACGAAATCTTCGCGCCTTCAGGGCCGCCGCGAAATTTCTTCAACCCGAGGACAAAAAACAATCAACCCGCTGCGGGGCGCGCCTGCCTACAGTCACCGGCACAACATCCGGAGACAAACACATGACCTGGCAGCAGATCTACGACCCGTTCGGCAACATGATCATTTCCACCGCGCTGGCCGCGATTCCGGTGGTGGTGATGCTGGCCTGCCTGGGCTTCTTCCACATCAAGGCGCACATCGCTGCAGGGCTGGGCCTGCTGGCCGCACTGCTGGTGGCCGTGTTCGCCTACGGCATGCCCGCCGACATGGCCGGACGCGCGGCGCTGTTCGGCGGCTTCACCGGCCTGCTGCCCATCGGCTGGATCGTGCTCAACATCATCTTCCTGCAGCAGCTGGCCGAACAGAACGGCAGCTTCAAGGTGCTGCAGGATTCGCTCTCGGGCATCACCGAGGACCGGCGCATCCAGCTGCTGCTGATTGCGTTCTGCTTCGGTGCGTTCTTCGAGGGCGCGGCGGGCTTCGGGACGCCGGTGGCGGTGACCGCGGGCATCCTGATCGGGTTGGGCTTCTCGCCGCTGGCAGCCTCCGGACTTTCGCTGATCGCCAACACCGCCCCGGTGGCCTTCGGTGCATTGGGCACGCCAGTCATCACGCTCGCCAAGGTGCACGGCTACGACCTCATGGAAGTCACGGCCATGATCGGCCGGCAACTTCCCTTCTTCTCGCTGCTGGTGCCCTTCTGGCTCATCTGGGCCTTCGCCGGGCGCAAGGGAATGATGGAGATCTGGCCGGCGATCCTGGTGACGGGCCTGTCCTTCGCCATCCCGCAATACCTGGTCTCCAACTTCATCGGCCCGGAACTGGTGGACATCATTGCGGCCATCGTCTCGATGGTCAGCCTGGTGCTGTTCCTGCGCGTCTGGCAGCCGAAGAAGATCTGGCACTCGCCGTCCCTGCGCGGCAAGGACGTGAGCGCCCATGAAGCCAAGCCGCCGGCGCCCATCGTGGTGCATCCGCGGGCGGAGCTGATCCGTGCGTGGACGCCGTGGCTGATCCTGTCGGTGTTCGTCTTCGTCTGGGGCCTGCCGCCGGTGAAGTCCGCGCTCAACGGCATCTTCGCGCCGTCCTTCCCGATGGCCGGGCTGCACAACATGATCGACAAGATGCCGCCGGTGGTGCCCACGCCGCACAAGGAATCGGCGGTCTATGTGCTCAACCTGCTGTCGTCCACGGGCACCGGCATCCTGCTGTCAGCGATCGTGAGCGCGCTGTTCATGAAGTACAACCCGGTCGAGATCGTGCGCACCTTCTTCCGGACGTTGTGGCTGGTGCGCTACTCGCTGCTGACCATCGTGCTGATGCTGGCGCTGGGCACCTTGACGCGCTTCTCCGGTACCGACACCACGCTGGGCTTGGCCTTTGCGAACACCGGTGCGTTCTATCCCTTCTTCGGCACGCTGATGGGCTGGATCGGGGTGGCGATGACGGGCTCTGACACCGCTTCGAACGTGCTGTTCGGCGGCATGCAGAAGGTGGCGGCGGAACAGCTCGGCCTGAGCCCGAACCTGATGGGCGCGGCCAACAGTTCGGGCGGGGTGATGGGCAAGATGATCGATGCGCAGTCGATCGTGGTGGCCTCGACCGCCACGCGCTGGTTCGACCATGAAGGCGACATCCTGCGCTACGTGTTCTTCCACTCGATCGCGCTGGCCGCGCTGGTGGGGCTGTATGTGACGATGCAGGCCTATGTGTGGCCGTTCACCTTGATGGTGGTTCACTGAGAATGTCGGCTGAATCAGCCTGAAGCTCGCGATCGTCCTTGTCAACGCCGATTTGGCGCACAGCGCAATGGAAGTACAGAAATGAATGCCCCCGTCACGCCCACGCAGAACGAATTGCTTTCAAAGACAGAACGCCAGTCGCAGGTGGTGCGCGCGCTGCAAGCTCATCTGCCAGCGCACGCGCTGATCTGGCATGACGAGGACACGACGCCCTACGAATGCGACGGCCTCACGGCCTACCGCGCCCGACCGCTGGTCGTGGCCTTGCCCGAGACCGCTGCGCAGGTGCAAGCCGTGCTCAGGACCTGCCACAAGCTCGATGTCCCCGTCGTCGCACGCGGCGCGGGCACCGGCCTTTCCGGTGGCGCGATGCCCGACACCATGGGCGTGACGCTGTCGCTCGCCAAGTTCAACAACATCCTCGAGATCGACCCGGTCGCGCGCACCGCCAGCGTGCAGTGCGGCGTGCGCAACCTCGCGATCAGCGAAGCCGCCGCGCCCTACGGTCTCTACTACGCGCCCGACCCGTCGAGCCAGATCGCCTGCACCATCGGCGGCAACGTGGCCGAGAACTCGGGCGGCGTGCATTGCCTCAAGTACGGCCTGACCCTGCACAACGTGCTGCGCGTGCGTGGTTTCATGGCCGATGGCGAGCCCGTCGAATTCGGCGGCGCAGCGCTCGATGCACCGGGCCTCGACCTGCTCGCGCTCGTCGTCGGCAGCGAGGGCATGCTGGCCGTGACGACAGAAGTGCTGGTCAAGCTGGTGCCCAAGCCGCAACTCGCGCGCTGCATCATGGCCAGCTTCGACGACGTGCGCAAAGCCGGTGACGCGGTCGCAGCCGTGATCGCCGCCGGCATCATCCCGGCCGGCCTGGAGATGATGGACAAGCCCATGACCGCCGCAGTCGAAGACTTCGTGCGCGCCGGCTATGACCTCACGGCCGCCGCGATCCTGCTCTGCGAATCCGACGGTACGCCGGAAGAAGTCGAGGAAGAGATCGGCCGCATGAGCGAGGTGCTGCGCAGCTGCGGCGCCACCGCCATCGCCGTCAGCACCAGCGAGGACGAGCGCCTCAAGTTCTGGAGCGGCCGCAAGAACGCCTTCCCCGCATCGGGCCGCATCAGCCCCGACTACATGTGCCTGGACTCCACCATCCCGCGCAAGCGCCTCGCCGACATCCTGCTGGCGATCCAGGACATGGAGAAGAAATACAACCTGCGCTGCTGCAACGTCTTCCACGCGGGCGACGGCAACCTGCATCCGCTGGTGCTGTTCGATGCCAACGACCCGGACGAACTGCACCGCTGCGAACTCTTCGGCGCCGACATCCTCGAGACCAGCGTCGCGATGGGCGGCACGGTGTCGGGCGAGCATGGCGTCGGCGTGGAAAAGCTCAACAGCATGTGCGTGCAATTCACCGCCGCGGAGAACGAGCAGATGTTCGGCGTGAAGCGCGCCTTCGACCCGAGCGGCATGCTCAACCCCGGCAAGGTGATCCCGACGCTGCAGCGCTGCGCCGAATACGGCAAGCAGGTGTTCCGCGCCGGCGCGCAGATGCCCTTTGCCGACCTCCCACGTTTCTGATGAGCACCATGGACACCACTTTGCAAGCGATGGTCGAACGCGTTCGTGCGGCGGCGGCCAGCGCGACGCCGCTGTGCATCCGTGGCGGCAGCACCAAGGACTTCTACGGCGAGCCCATCGCCGGCGAAGCACTCGACACCACGCCGCTCGCGGGCATCGTGAGCTACGAGCCCAGCGAACTGGTCGTCACGGTGCGCACCGGGACGCCGCTGGCAGAACTGGAAGCCCTGCTCGCCGGCAAGGGCCAGTGCCTGGCCTTCGAGCCGCCGCGATTTGGTGGCGGCACCGTCGGCGGCATGGTCGCGGCGGGCCTGAGCGGCCCGTCGCGCGCCAGTGTCGGATCGGTGCGTGACCATGTGCTCGGCGCGGAACTGCTCAATGGCAAGGCCGAGTTGCTGCGCTTCGGTGGCACGGTGATGAAGAACGTCGCGGGCTATGACGTCTCGCGCGTGCTGGCCGGTTCGCTCGGCACGCTGGGCGTCATCACGGAGGTCAGCCTCAAGGTGCTGCCGGTGCCGCCGGCCGAAGCCACCTTGCGCTTCGATTGCAGCCAGGCCGATGCGCTGCGCCTGCTCAACAGCTGGGGCGGGCAACCGTTGCCACTGAACGCCAGTTGCTGGGTGGAGGATGCCGGGAATCCCGTGCTCTACCTGCGACTGCGCGGCGCCGTAGCGGCGGTGGAGGCCGCCTGCGCGCACCTCGGCGGCGAGCGACAGGAGAACGTCGCCGCTGATTGGGATGCCTGCCGCGACCAGACCCTGCCGTGGTTCGTCGACACACCCGCTACGCACGACCTGTGGCGCGTCTCGGTGCCGCAGACCGCGCCCGTGCTGGCCATCGCGGGCGAGCCGCCGCTGATCGAATGGCACGGCGCGCAACGCTGGTACCGCATACCGTCGGGCCAGGGCGGAGCCATCCGCGCCGCGGCGCGCGCAGCGGGCGGTCACGCCACGCTGTTCCGGCCGGGCGATGCGTCCCGATCAGACGCACGATTCGACACGCTCTCGCCCGCCCTCGCGCGCGTGCAGCACAACCTGATGCATGAGTTCGATCCGCATCGCATCTTCAACCGTGGCCGTCTCGGCAACGAAGGCAAAGCCTGGTAAATCCATGCAAACAGAACTCGCCCCCGAATTCCAGAACACCCCCGAAGGCAAGGAAGCCGAAGCCATCCTGCGCAAGTGCGTGCACTGCGGCTTCTGCACCGCCACCTGCCCGACCTACCAACTGCTCGGCGATGAACTCGACGGCCCGCGCGGACGCATCTACCTCATCAAGCAGGTGCTCGAAGGCAAGGCGCCGACGCGCAGCACGCAGATGCACCTGGACCGTTGCCTCACCTGCCGCAATTGCGAAAGCACCTGCCCGAGCGGCGTGCAGTATGGGCACCTGGTGGACATCGGTCGCAAGATCGTCGACGAGAAGGTGCCGCGCACCGGCAAGGAGTCGGCCGCGCGCTGGCTGCTGAAGGAAGGCTTGCCCTCGCCGCTGTTCGGCCCCGCGATGAAGCTTGGTCAGAGCGTGCGCGGCCTGCTGCCTGAAAAGCTCAAGGCCAAGGTGCCCCCGAAGCAGGACGCTGGCGCCTGGCCCACGCTCAAGCACGCGCGCAAGGTGCTGATGCTCGCCGGTTGCGTCCAGCCGTCGATGATGCCCAACATCAACAGCGCCACCGCGCGCGTGCTCGACGCGGCCGGCATCGAGACGGTCATCGCCAAGGAAGCGGGCTGCTGCGGCGCCGTCAAGTTCCATCTCAATGACCACGAAGGCGGCAAGGCGCAGATGCGCGCCAACATCGACGCCTGGTGGCCGCAGGTGGAAAGCGGCGCGGTCGAGGCCATCGTCATGAATGCATCGGGCTGCGGCGTGACGGTGCGCGAGTACGGCCACATGCTGAAGGACGACGCGGCCTATGCCACGAAGGCCGCGCGCATCAGCGCACTGACGCGCGACCTCAGCGAGTTGCTGCCCGATCTGGTGAAGGCGCTCAAGCCGCGCGTGAAGGCGCCCATCGGCGTGATCGCCTACCACCCGCCCTGCACGCTGCAACATGGGCAGAAGCTGCGCGGCGGTGTCGAAGTGAACCTGCGTGCGCTCGGCTTCGACATCCAGGTCGCGCGCAATGAATCGCACCTGTGCTGCGGCTCTGCCGGCACCTACTCCGTGTTGCAACCCGAACTGGCCTATCCGCTGCGCGACCGCAAGCTGGGGCACCTGAACCAGTTGCAGCCGAGCACCATCGTGTCGGCCAACATCGGCTGTATCACGCACCTGCAAAGCGGCAGCGAAACACCGGTGAAGCACTGGGTCGAACTGCTTGACGCGGCGCTTGCGCCGTCCGCTGCATCGGCCTGATCGCACAGGCATTGCAGGACGGGTCCGACCCGCTGCATGCCCGTCGCGCTGCATCCTGACTTCAACCTGATCTTCAGGAAGGAGTTCCAAATGGTTTCCCTTGTTTCTTCCAGCTTGCTGCGCCGCGGCGTTGTCGCCTGCGCGATTGCCACGGCGGCCTGCGGCGTCTGGGCGCAAAAGGCCGATGGACCGACACATGTTTGCGGCGGCGTCGGCTCGGACGAGTCGGTGGCGATGCGAGCGCAGATGAATGACCATCCGCTGTCGCTGATGTTCGCGCGGCCCGATGGCGCCTATCTTGCTGACGTCGACGTGACGATCCAGGATGCGACGACTGCAGCCCCCGCCTATGTGTTCCGCGCACGCGGCCCGCTGTGTCTGGTGGACCTTCCGACGGGTTCGTACATGGTTCAGGCCAGCAGCGGCGGCGTCACCAAGAACCTGCCGGTGACGATCGCCAGCGCGCCGAGGACCGTGGACTTCCGCTTCTAGCGCGACCGTTTCAGCGGAACGCCTGCACCGCGGCCAGCGCCGCGGGCTCGCCCAGTTCCTGCACGAAGTGCCCGGCCTTTTCGAGCACGATGGGCTCGGGGCAATTGCGGATCAACTTCTGCAACGCGCGCATCGCCGGCACGCCCATCACCGGGTCTTGGGCGCCGACCGCCATCACCGTGCGGCCTTGCCACCGCTCTCCGAAGAATTCGCGCGCTGCGCGTGACTCCGCCGCGCCGTTGGCGTCCGGGAATTCCGGGACCATCGGCGGGAAGGCCCGCAGCGCGGCACGGTACGCGTGATCCGGATACGGCGCGTTGTAGGCAGCGCATTCGCCACCACTCATCTGCGGATTGCCGCGCGCGAAAAGTCGCCCCACGTCGAATTCGGGATTCTTCGCGCACATCTCGCGCCATGCGAGAAAGCCCGCGCCAAGTGGTGCGTCGCCGGTGCCGAATGCCGTGTTCATGACAAGCAGGTCGCGATAGCGCTCCGGCGCGGCCATGGGCAGCGTCAGGCCCAGCAGTCCGCCCCAGTCCTGCACCACAAGCACCACGTCGCGAAGGTCCAGTCGCTCGACCAATTCGAGCAGCACCTGCCGATGCCAGGTGAAGGTGTGCGCGGCTTCGTCAATGGGCTTGTCGCTCCGGCCGAATCCGATCAGGTCCGGCGCGACCACGCGGTGCCCCGCCTGCAGGAAGATCGGAATCATCTTGCGGTAGAGGTAACTCCACGTCGGATTGCCGTGCAGGCACAACCAGGTGCTCGCAGCGTCGCGCGGGCCCTCATCAAGGTAGTGCATGCGCAGGCCCGCCAGCGAGGGCAGGTCCGCGATGTAGTGCGGTGCCCAGGGATAGCCCGGCAGGTTGCCGAAGCGCTCGTCGGGCGTGCGAACCGCGTCGTGCCGGACGGGCGATGCCGTCATGGCGCTTGCTCCACCGCGCAGCGCGCGCAGTGGGTGCTGGGGCCCTGTCTCACGCTGCCGCCAGCGCCTTCTCGATATCGCGCGTCATGGAGGCCGGCGTGTCGAGCGGCGCATAGCGCTTGAGCACCTTGCCGTCACGTCCCACCAGGAACTTGGTGAAGTTCCACTTGATGGCGGTCATGCCGAGCAGGCCGGGCTTTTCCTTGGTGAGGTACTGGTAGAGCGGCGCGGCGTTGCTGCCGTTGACGTCGATCTTCTCCATCATCGGAAAGCTCACGCCGTAGTTCTTCGTGCAGAACGCGCCGATTTCCTCGTTGCTGCCCGGGTCTTGCGCGCCGAACTGATTTGACGGAAAGCCCAGCACCGTGAGGCCTTCGCCGCCGTACTTTTCATGCAGCTTCTCCAGCCCTTCGAACTGCGGCGTGAAGCCGCACTTGCTCGCCGTGTTGACGATCAACATGACCTTGCCTTTAAATTTCTTGAGTGCGATGGGCTTGCCATCGATGCTGGTCGCCTCGAAGTCATAGATGCTTGCCATGGTCATTCCTTGCTGTGGGTAAAGGCGAGCATCGTAGTCGGAGCGGGAAGACGTGTCTGTCACCGCCGTACGAAGCCTGTGCAAGCGCTGTCTGTTCGTGAGCACCCGCGGAACCGGCTTTGCCGGGCCGCTGGGTGCGCCCCTTGAGGGGTGCGCCGCAGGCGCTGCGGGGTGGACTAGTGATGCTTGTCGCTGCGCGCAATCTGCAGCAGATGCTCGATTTCCTCGGGGTACTTCTTGCAGTTGTAGTTGTACCAAAGCTGGATGATCAGCATGACGCCGCCCACCAGGCCGCCGAACGCGGCGATGGCCGTGTACACCGACAGGCCCGCGCCGGTGCAGGCGCTGTAGAACACGCCGAGCACCAGGATGCAGGCCTGCTCGTTGAAGTTCTGCACGGCGATGGAGCGTCCGGCGCCCATCAGGTTGTGGCCGCGGTGCTGCAGCAGCGCGTTCATCGGCACCACCAGGAAGCCGCCCAGCCCGCCCAGCAGCACCAGGAACGGAATCGCCACCCACAGGTTGGTGATGAAGATCAGCGAGATCAGCAGCAGCCCCATGCCGATGCCCATCGGAATCACCCGCGTCGCCATGTCCAGTTTCATGCGCATCGACGCCACCACGGCGCCGACGGCAGTGCCCACGACCACCACGCCGGTCAATGCGGTGGCCTGCGCCGTGGTGTAGCCCAGGGCCAGCGTGCCCCATGCCAGCACGATGTACTTGAGGCTGCCGCTGGCGCCCCAGAACAGCGTGGTGGTGGCCAGCGAAATCTGCCCGAGCCGGTCGCGCCACAGGCGCGAATTGCAGTGCCAGAAGTCAGGCAGCAGCGCCACCAGGTTGCCCACGAAGCTCTTGCGCGGATTGGAGCGCAGCGGCCGCATCTCGACGCCGGTATGCGGGATGCGCGTGTTGAACCAGGCAGCGATCAGGTACACGAAGATCAGCACACCGATGGCGGCTTCGGACGGCGTGTCGATGCCGGTGTCGATGAGCGGCATGTCGAACCCGAGCAGGAAGTGCGACACCGCGTGCCCCACGAGTTGCCCGCCCAGCAGGATGCCCAGGATGATCGACGCGATGGTGAGGCCTTCGATCCAGCCGTTGGCCTTGACCAGTTGCGAGGCTGGCAACAGCTCGGTGAGGATGCCGTACTTGGCCGGCGAATAAGCCGCTGCGCCGAGACCGACGATGGCGTAGGACAGCAACGGATGCGAGCCGAACAGCATCATCACGCACCCCAGCACCTTGATGCCGTTGCTGATGAACATGACCTTGCCCTTGGGCAAGGCGTCGGAGAACGCGCCCAGCAACGGCGCCAGCACAACGTAGAAGATGGCGAAGATCGGCACCAGTGCGGCGCGTTGCCATTCGGCAGCGCCGGTGCTTCTCATCAGTTCGATGGCGGCGACGAAAAGCGCGTTGTCGGCCACAGACGAAAAGAACTGGGCCGACATGATGGTGTAAAAACCGCGCTTCATCGATGAGCATGCTGGCCAGTGGAAAAGGGCCGCTGGCAATAGTGGAAATAGTCGCCGCCGTACGGGCGGACAGGCGGTTATAGCATGGGGGTCCAGTGCCAGAATCACCGTGCCACTACGGGTTCACCCGCGCGCCGAACGTGTCGTTTTGCGCGACTGTCCCGGCGTCTTCCCCACCTTCACATCCACGCCATCCGATGCCGCGCCCCATCCTCGCCACCATCCACACCGACGCACTGCGCCATAACCTGGACCGCGCACGGCGCGCCGCGCTCGACGCGCGCGTCTGGGCGGTCGTCAAGGCCAACGCCTACGGCCACGGCATCGAGCGGGCCTATGAAGGCCTGCGCGGCGCCGACGGTTTTGCGCTGCTCGACCTGGCCGAGGCCGAGCGTGTGCGCGCACTCGGCTGGCGCGGACCGATCCTGCTGCTGGAAGGCGTCTTCGATGCGCGCGACCTGGAACTCTGCTCGCGCCTGGACCTCTGGCACACCGTGCATTGCGACGAGCAGATCGACATGCTCGCGGCACACAAGACGCAACAACCGCAGCGCGTCTTCCTCAAGATGAACTCGGGCATGAACCGGCTCGGCTTCACGCCCGAACGCTACCGCGCCGCATGGACGCGCCTCAATGCGCTGCCGCAAGTCGACGAGATTTCGCTCGTCACGCATTTCAGTGACGCCGATGGTCCGCGCGGCATCGATGCGCAGGTCGAGGCTTTCCGCCGCGCCACCGAAGACCTGCCCGGCGAGCGTTCGATCGCCAACAGTGCCGCATTGTTGAGGCACCCCGAAGGCACGCGCGCCGACTGGGTGCGCCCCGGCATCCTGCTGTACGGCAGCGCGCCCGACTTTCCGGCGCACGATTCGGCGCACTGGCAATTGCAACCGACGATGACACTGGCCACGCGGCTCATCGGCATCCAGGACCTGGCGCCGGGCGCGATGGTCGGCTACGGCTCCCGCTTCGCGGCCGAGCAGCCGATGCGTATCGGCATCGCCGCGGTCGGCTATGCGGACGGCTATCCACGCCATGCCGACACCGGCGCGCCGGTGCTGGTCAACGGCGTGCGCACGCGCATGGTCGGGCGGGTGAGCATGGACATGATCACGGTCGACCTCACACCGGTGCCGGACGCGGGCTTCGGCAGCGAGGTCGTGCTGTGGGGCCGCTCGGCCGTCAATGGCACCGTGTTGCCGATCGACGACGTGGCGCGCGCCGCGGGTACGGTCGGTTACGAACTCATGTGCGCGCTGGCCTTGCGGGTGCCAACGATCGTCGCATGACCGTGCCGCCGCGCGCGGACGGCACGGGGCTCGGCGATCTGCCGGGCGGGTCGCTCGACGTGCGAGCGCGGGCGATGGCAAACGCATCCTTGGTGCCGGTCATCGCGCTGTTCCTGCTTGGCATCGCGCTCGTGTCGGGCGCGGCCGTCGATGTATTCCTCTCCGCTGCGGCGACGCTGCCGCAAGCGATCTGGCCGATGCTGGGGCGCTGACCGGCTGCGAAGGCGGGCTCAATACAAGCCGAGTTGACGCGCCTGCAGCCGCGACAGGCCGAGCAGTGCGTCCGTGAATGGCGTCGGCACGCGGGTCATTTGCCCCAGTTCGCGCACTGCGCTCACCAGCGCATCGAGCTCGACCGCGCGACCGGCTTCCACGTCCTGCAACATCGAGGTCTTGAAGGCGCCGAGGCGACGCGTTACGGCATGTCGGTCCTCGGGCGTGTCGGTGATCGGGATGCCGATGCGCGCGCCGATCTCCTTGGCCTCCAGCATCACGGTCGAGATGAAACCGAGCACCAGCTCGTCGCCGAGGATCAGGTCGGTGGTCGCACGGGTGAGGGCGCTGATCGGGTTCACCGTCATGTTGCCCCACAGCTTGAACCACACGTCCTTCTGGATCTGCGCCGACAGCTTGGCGTCGATGCCGGCACGTGTCAGCAGGTCCAGCAAGGCTTGCGCGCGCGGCGTGGCCTCGCCCGAGGGCTCGCCGATGATGAGCCCGTTGCCGAAGTGATGTCGCACCACGCCCGGCGCATCGAGCGAGCAGCTGCAATGCACCACGCCGCCGATCACGTGGTGGTCCGGAATGGCGGCAGCGATCGCGCCCTCGGGGTCCACTGCCGCAAGCCGCCGGCCCGTGACCTCACCGCCGAAGCCGCCTTGCAGGAACCACCATGGCACGCCGTTCATTGCGACCAGCACGAGGGTATCGGGTCCGAGCAGCGGCGCGATGTGCGCCGCCACGCCCGCCAGCGAAGGCGCCTTCACGGCCACGACGACAAGGTCCTGCTCGCCAAGCTCGGCCGGGTCAGCCACGGCGTTCACCGGCACGCGCGTGCGCACGTCGCCGCGCATCAGCGACAGGCCGTCGCGCTGCAGCGCTTCCAAGGTCGCGCCACGCGCCACCACGTTGATGCGCTCGCCGGCCTGCGCCAGCGCCACGCCAATCCAGCCGCCGATGGCGCCGGCGCCGTAGATGCAGATCTTCATGTCAATCTTGATAAGAGGGATCGATGCGATCGACCTGCCGCACCAGTGCATCGAACACATCGCGTCCGGCGCCGTGGTTCGGATTGAACTGCAGCGCATCGCGCGTGCAGCGCTGCGCGACATCTTCGCTGATCGGGATGGCCTGGCCCATCGAGAAGGTCGCCATCTGGATCTCGCACGCGCGCTGCAGCGTCCAGAGGATCGCGAAGGTCTGCGGCAAGGTCTGGCCCCAGGCCAGCAGGCCGTGGTTGCGCAGGATCACGGCCGGCTTGCCGTCGATGCTCTTCAAGAGACGCGGCCCTTCGTCAGCATGGATCGTGATGCCTTCGAAGTCGTGGTACGCGACCATGCCGTGCAGTTGCGCGGTGTAGAAGTTGGTCTGCTGCAGGCCGCCTTGCAGGCAGGCCACCGCGACGCCCGCCGTGGTGTGCGTGTGCATCACGCAATGCGCGTCGGGAATGTTGTCGTGGATGGCGGCGTGCACCGTGAAGCCGGCCGGGTTGACGGGATACGCGCCGCCGTCGAGCACATTGCCTTGCAGGTCGATCTTCAGCAGGTTGCTGGCCGTGACCTCGGTGTAGTGAAGGCCGAAGGGGTTGATGAGGAACTGCTTTTCACCGCCCGTCACGCTGTCGGGCAATCGCACCGTGATGTGGTTGTAGATCATCTCGGTCCAGCCCAGCATCGCGAAGACGCGGTAGCAGGCGGCCAGTTGCAGCCTTGCGGCGCGCTCGTCCGGATGCATCAGCAACGCATCGGGTGCATCGAGTCGGGTGTTCATCTGGGTTGCCTTTCAGTTTCAATATCCCTTGCGCACCATGCGCCGCCTCTCTTTCCAGGGACACCGTGGAACCGGCTTCGCCGGGCCGCTGGTGTCGCCCCCGGTGAGGGGGTGGGCGCTCGCACGACCTGCGAGCAACCTGGGGGAGAGCCTTATCCTTCCGCGGTAAAGCCCACTTGCTTCACGATGGGCGCCCACTTGGCGGTGTCTTTCTTGATCAGATCGGTCAGCTCCTGTGGCGTGGACGACATGGCTTCCAGGCCGAAGCCGGCGAGGCCGTCGATCACGTCCTTTTGCGCGAGTGCCGACCGCATCGCGCCGTTCAGGCGGTTCAGCACTTCCGGCGAAGCCTTGGCCGGCAGCAGGAAGGCGAACCATTCGCTGTGCGCCATGTCCTTGATGCCCTGCTCGCCGAAGGTCGGCACGTCCTGGGCGAAACGGCTGCGCTTTTCGCCCGACACGCCGAGGATGCGAATCTTGCCGGTAGGCAGGTGTTGCGTGATGTCGCCGATCGGGCCGGAGACGGCGGAGATGTTGCCGCCCAGCAGGTCGAGCATCGCCGGTTGCGTGCCGCGATAGGCCGCATGCTTCAGCTCGACACCCGCGCTCTTGCCCAGCAGCACGCCGATGAAGTGTGGCGTCGAACCCGCGGCCGGCGAGCCGAAGTTGGCGCCGGCCGGATTGGCCTTGGCCCAGGCGAGGAATTGCGGCACCGTCTTGACGTCCAGCGGCACAGCCGGACCGACGGCAAAGCCGAAGTCGAAGACGCAGGCGACGGTCACCGGCGTCAGGTCGACGAGCGGGTCGTACGGCAGCTTCTTGTAGATGTGCGGGTAGATCGTGAGGATGGAGGTCGGCGTCTGCAGGATGGTTGCGCCGTCGGCCGGTTGGCTCTTCACATACGTGACGGCGATCTGGCCGCCCGCGCCGGTCTTGTTCTCGACGACGCAGGTGTTCGCGTACGGCGGGCCAAGCTTGGTCGCGACGCGGCGGCAGGTGGTATCCGACGTGCCGCCAGCCGCGAAGCCGGTGATGATGCGCGCGGTCTCGATCTGCGCCTGGGCGAAGGCCTGCTGGCCGATGCTGGCGAGCAGCGCGGCGGCGCCGGTGGATTGCAGGATGTGGCGGCGGGTGATAGTCATGGGATGTCTCCGAGGTTGAGTGCGGTCGGAATTGTTCCAGTGGCGACCGCTTTTTGGCCCCCGCGTTTACCTCACGTTGAATATGTTTCCAAGCGCTGTTTGCCGAGCGACGTGAAGAGCAACCTGGCCCGTTTCCGGCGGCATTGCGCGGAGTGTCCGCAGCACATGGCAATCTGACTGTTCGGGCGCTCCGGCAACGTACGATGAATTTGTCATACGTTGAATCCAACGCAGATCAATATGCACTGCCCGGCTTCACCGCGGTCGCGCTGTCCTTGAAGCGCGCGGCCAGCGCACTGGTATGCCGCACCAGCAGGTTGGTGTCCAGCCCCACCGCCACGAAGGTCGCGCCCAGTTCCAGGTAGCGGCGCGACAGCGTCTCGTCCGGCGTCAGAATGCCTGCTGCCTTGCCAGCGCGAAGGATGCGCGCGATGGCGTCCTCGATCGCGGCCTGCACCTCCGGATGCCCTTGGTTGCCAAGGTGCCCGAGCGACGCCGACAGGTCGGCCGGCCCGATGAAGATGCCGTCCACGCCGTCGACGGCCGCGATCTCGTCGAGGTTGTGCAGCGCCTCGCGCGTCTCGGCTTGCACCAGCAGGCAGACGTTGTCGTTGGCCTCTTTCGGGTAGTTGTTGTAGCGGCCCCAGCGCGAGGCGCGCGCGCCCCCCATGCCGCGGATGCCGTGCGGCGGATAGCGCATCGCGCGCACGATGGCTGCGGCCTGCTCGGGTGTGTCGACCATCGGCACCAGCAGCGTCTGCAGGCCGAGGTCGAGGTATTGCTTGATATACGTCGTGCCGACATCGCCGTGGCCCACCGGCACGCGCGCGATCGCGTTCGCGCCGGGGTAGGCCGCAATCGCCTGCGCCTGCTGCAGGATCGACTGCAGGCCGTTGGGCGAATGCTCGCCGTCGATCAAGAGCCAGTCGAAGCCGGCGCCGGCGCAGATCTCCGCGCTGTAGGCATCGCCGAAGCCGAGCCAGAAGCCGATTTGCGGGCGCTTCTCGATGAGGGCTTGCTTGAAGGGATTGACGGGTGTTTGCATGGGAGCCTTTTTTAGACGAAACGGAAGGAGATCGAGCCCAGGGGCCCGTAGTCGGCATGGAAGGTGTCGCCCAGCGCGCCGGTGGTCGGGCGCGTGAAGGAGCCGCCCAGCACCACCTCGCCGGCCTCCAGGCATTCGCCCCAGGGCGCAAGCTTGTTGGCCAGCCACGCGACGCCGGTGGCCGGGTGATTGAGCACGGCAGCGGCCACGCCGGATTCCTCGATCACGCCGTTCTTGAACAGCAGCGCGCTGACCCAGCGCAGGTCCACGGCATCGGGCTTCACAGGCCTGCCGCCTGTGACGATGCCGGCATTGGCCGCGTTGTCGGCGATGGTGTCGAACACCTTGCGCATCTGCCTGGTGTGGCGATCGAACTGCTCGATGCGCGCGTCGATGATCTCGATGGCCGGCACCACATAGTCGGTGGCGGCGAGCACGTCGAAAATGGTCACGCCCGGACCTTCGAGCTTCTTGCCGAGCACGAAGGCCAGTTCGACCTCGATGCGCGGCGCGATGAAGCGGGTGAACGGGATGTCGCCGCCCTGCTCGAAGAACATGTCGTCGAGCAGCGTGCCGTAGTCCGGCTCCGTGATCTGGCTGGCCTGCTGCATCGCGCGCGAAGTCAGGCCGATCTTGTGGCCCTTGACGATCCGGCCCGCCGCGATCTTGCCCTTCACCCATTCACGCGAGATCGCATAGCCGTCCTCGATGGTCATCTGCGGATAGCGCTTCGAGAAATGCTCGACCTGCACGCGCGATTTCTCGCTCTGGTCCAGCTCGGCGGCGAGCTGCTGGATGACTTCGGTGGAGAGCATGGGCGCTACTTGTTGAACAGGGGATGCAGGTTGCCGAGCTTGCCGTCGTAGACCTGCCCCGGCGCCTCGTCGATCTGCAGCGTGATGCCGACGTGGCGCTGCGCGATGAGCGGATCGAAGTGCTGCTTCGCGCAGGCCAGCAACGCATCGCCGATGCGCTTCTTGACGGCATCGGGCCGGCCCGATGCCATGCGCACGTTGAGATAAACGAAGGCATGGTCGCCACTGCCATCGGCCACTGCATAGTGCGCCGCGGGAAAGGCCAGCACGCGCGTGCCGCCGGTCGGATAGACCTGCTTGCCGTCATCGTCGCGCTGCGCGAGCATGGCGTCGGCCATCGAGCGGCACAACGCGCCCATGTCGGTCTGCGCTTCGATGTTCGGTGTGTAGAGGATGACGAGATGGGGCATGGCTAGAGGACGGTCATGGTGGCGGCAGTGCAACTCACCGCGAAGATCGGAATGGCCTTCATGTGCAGGATCTCGCCGCGTCCGCGCGCCGCGGCCGCCACGGTGATGAAGGTTCGGATCTCGAAGCCGCCTTGTCCCGCGTCGCGGTAGGTGGCTTCATCGGTGTAGTCGAGCATGCCAGCCTTGTCGTTGGCGCACCAGCGCTGCATGAAGTCGGCGTCCCACGCCTCGTTGACCTTGCCGGAGTCCGGTGTCGCGGGCCAGTGCGAGATTCCGCCCGTGCCCACCAGCGCGATGCGTTCCGGCGCCTTGTCGCAGGCGCGGCGCAACGCTTCACCGAAGGCCCACGCGCGATGCAGCGGCGTGAGCGGCGGCCCCTGGCAATTGATGTTGATCGGGACCACCGGCAGGTCGTACTGCGGTGTGAGGAAGTTGAGCGGCACCATGATCCCGTGATCGAACTTCCATTCCTCCGCATAGGCCACGTCGACCGTCTGCATCACTTCGCGGATGAGACGTTGCGACAGCGCCGCGTTGCCGGGCACGGAGGTCTTCGCGATGCCGAGCCAGACCGGGTCCTTGATCGGCCCTTCGTAGCGGTCCGCCATGCCGATCGCGTAGGCCGGCATGTTGTTCATGAAGAAGTTGGCGAAGTGCTCGGCGGCGATGACGATGACCGCATCGGGCTTCGTCGCGCGCATGGCCTCGCCGAAGCGATGGAACGCCGCGTGGAACGCGTCCTTCACCACCGGGTCGGCCAGATGGGCACGGCCCGTGATGCCGGGTGCGTGGCTGCAAACGCCTGCGAAAACAAGGCTCATGACCGTTCTCCCTTCATACGCCCGCCACCTTGTCGTCGGTCGACGTGGTCATTGCATAGATGCCTGCGCGCACCGGCCCGTACTTGCGCACACCCTCGCGCATCGCTTCGAGATAGTCGGCCCACGGCATGCCGAGCAAGGGCGCGAAGTGCATCAGCAACTGGCCGTTGCAGCCGAGCACATAGAGCTTGCCGATGTCTCCGTCGCGGATGGCCGCGCGCTCCTCGTCGACGAGGTCGTAGCCGGCGAGCAGTGCGTCGCGCTCCGCGCCGCCTTCGCGGTATCGGCGCTGCACCTCCGGTTCGCGGTTCAGCGCGTAGAGGAATTTCTGCATGCTGTAGAGGCTCATGTCAGTCCCGCCTCGCCGTCGCACGAATCTCTGACTGGGATGTGGGCCGAGGCCACCGGGGCAGTCTCATCTCAGCCCTCCAACGCGATGTTGGCCTTGCGGATCACCTCCGCGTACTTCGCGATCTCACGCTGCTCGAAGGCCGCGAACTCCGCAGGCGTGCCCGACAACGAGGCGATGCCGCCCTTGTGGAAGGCCTCGACGACGGCGGGGCTGGCGAGCGCACGGTTCACTTCCTCGTTCATGCGCTGCACGATCGCGTCGGGCGTACCGGCTGGTGCGAGCAGGCCGTTCCACGAATTCGATTCGATGGCCACGCCTTGCTCGGCCAGCGTCGGAATGTCGGGCGCGTACTGCGATCGCTGTGCCGTCGCCATGCCCAGCGCGACCAGCTTGCCGGCGGCAATGTGGCTGCGGAACTCGGGCCAGTTGCCGAACATGACCGTGACCTGTCCACCCAGCAGATCGGCCAGCGCCGGCCCCTGGCCCTTGTACGGCACATGCACGATGTCCAGCCCCATCTGCAGCTTGAGCATCTCGCCCGACAGATGCGCCGACGTGCCGTTGCCAAACGACGCAAAGCTCAGCGTGCCAGGCTTGGCTTTCGCTTGTGCGCGCAGGTCGGCCAGTGTCTTGATGCCGCTCGCCGGGTTGGCTGCGAGCACATGCTCCGACATGCCCATCAGTGCCACCGGCCGCAAGTCCTTGAGCGTATCGTAGGGGAGCTTCTTCACCAGCGTCTGGTTGGCCGCGAAGCTGTTGGCGACGCAGACGAAGGTGTAGCCATCCGGCGCGGACTTCGCCACGGACTCGACGCCGATGACCGTGCCCGCGCCGGGCTTGTTCTCGACGATCACCGGTTGGCCGAGCGACTTCGCGAGTTCGACGCCGACCAGGCGCGTGACGAAGTCCGTCGTGCCACCCGGCGTGAAGGGCACCACGATGCGGACCGGCTTGCCGGGCCAACTCTGGGCGTGTGCAAGAAATGGCCAGAGCAGCGTGGCCGCGCTGCCTTGCAGGAACGATCGCCGCGACGAAGCCATCGGGCTCCTTTCGACGCTCATGCCACGCCCCAATGTGGAATGTGATGCGAACCCATCGACACCGCAATGTTCTTCGGCTCGCAGAACACCTCGTAGCTCCACGTGCCACCTTCGCGCCCGGTGCCCGAAGCCTTGGTGCCGCCGAAAGGCTGGCGCAGATCCCGCACGTTCTGGCTGTTGACGAAGCACATGCCGGCTTCGACAGCTGCGGCCACGCGGTGCGCGCGGCCGATGTTCTCGGTCCAGACATAGCTGCTCAGGCCGTACTGGATGTCATTGGCCAGGCGGATCGCATCCGCCTCGTCATCGAAGGGAATCAGGCAGGCAACCGGCCCGAAGATCTCGTCCTGCGCGATCTTCATGCGGTTGTCGACATCGGCGAACACGGTGGGCAGCACATAGTTGCCCTTCCTTACGCGCTCGGGCAGATCGGGCGCGCCCAGGCCGCCGCACAGCAAGGTCGCGCCTTCCTTTGGCCCGAGTTCGATGTAGCTGCGCACCTTGGCAAGATGCGCCTGCGAAATCATCGGGCCGACGATGGTCTTCTCGTCCAGTGGATCGCCGACCCTGACGCGCCTGGCGCGCTCCGCGAATTTCGCCGCGAAGTCCGCATAGATCGACTTCTGCACGAGGATGCGCGAGCCCGCGGTGCAACGCTCGCCGTTGTTGCTGAAGATCATGAACACGGCCGCGTCGAGCGCGCGGTCGAGATTCGCGTCCTCGAAGATCACGAAGGGGCTCTTGCCACCCAGCTCCATGCTGAACTTCTTCAAGCCCGCGCTCTTTACGATGCGATTGCCCGTGGCCGTCGATCCGGTGAACGAGATGGCACGCACGTCGGGGTGCGCGACCAGCGGCTCGCCCGCATCCTTGCCATAGCCATGCACGAGGTTCAGCACGCCAGGTGGAATGCCGGCTTCGAGTGCCAGTTCGCCCAGCCGCGCGGCCGTCAGCGGCGACAACTCGCTCATCTTCAACACCGCCGTGTTGCCGAACGCAAGACATGGCGCAACTTTCCACGTCGCCGTCATGAACGGCACGTTCCACGGTGAGATCAGCGCGCACACGCCGACCGGATGGAACAGCGTGTAGTTGAGGTGCGTCTCGGTCGGGTAGGTGTGGCCGTCGACGCGCGTGCACATCTCGGCGAAGTAGTAGAAATTGTCGGCCGCGCGCGGCACCAGTTGCTTCCCGGTCTGCGCGATGACCTGGCCGCAATCGTCGGTCTCGGTCTGCGCGATGGCCGGCACGTTGGCCGCGATCAGGTCCCCCAACTTGCGGATCAGCTTCGCGCGTTGCGGCGCCGGCATGCCGGCCCACTTCGGAAAGGCTTCCTTCGCGGCGGCCACGGCGGCGTGGACTTCCGCCTCGCCGCCGGACGCGACCTCGGCCAGCACTTCCTGCGTCGCGGGGTTGACGGTTTCGAAGTAGTCGCTGCCGGACACCGGCTTGCCGTTGATGAGGTGATCGATCTTCATGAAGCTCCCTGGATGGTGTTGACGAGTGCGCCGATGTGCTCGATCTCCGTCACGACCACATCGCCGGGCTGGCAATCCACCACGCCGTCGGGCGTGCCGGTGAGGATCAGGTCGCCCGGCTGCAGCGTCATGAAGCGGCTGAAATATTCGATGAGGAAGGGCGCGTCGAAGATCATGTCGCGTGTGTTGCCCGACTGCGTGAGCTTGCCGTTGACGGTGGTCTGCAAGGCCAGC
Organism: Variovorax rhizosphaerae; assembly: GCF_037889975.1. Taxonomy (NCBI): domain Bacteria; kingdom Pseudomonadati; phylum Pseudomonadota; class Betaproteobacteria; order Burkholderiales; family Comamonadaceae; genus Variovorax; species Variovorax rhizosphaerae. The sequence goes on from NZ_JBBKZT010000001.1 coordinate 598,632, forward strand.
GCCATCGGGTCCGGCACGTCCTGCGCATCGACCCGCCACGGCCCGATCGGCGTGCAGGTGTCGCGGTTTTTCACGCGCAGGTTGGGGCGGTACCAGTTCTCGAGGTAGTCGCGGATCGCGTAGTCGTTGGCGACGGTGTAGCCGCCGATGAAGTCATAGGCATCGTCGCGCCGCACCTTTTTCGCGGTGCGGCCGATGACAATCACCAACTCGCATTCGTAGTGCATGAACTGGACGCCGGCGGGGCGGCGCGTGAGCTGGCGGTGGCCGATCAAGCTGCCTTCGCCCTTGACGAACACCAGCGGTTCCTCCGGCGCCTTGAACTCCAGTTCCTTTGCATGGTCGGCGTAGTTGAGGCCGAGCGCGAGGATGGTGCGGGGGCGTGGCGTGGGCTCAAGCGGCGGAAGCCAGTCGACCGCCTCGAACGCAACGACCCGGCCATCCGCGAGCAGCAATGCGCCGTCGCGTTCGGTGGCGCGGTGCACGGCTTCTTGGTAGCGCACGCGGGCGTGTTTCATGCGGCCTCCACCAGCGTGTTCGTCAATGTCTCGAAGCCGGGCGCACTGACCTCGATTCGGTCGCCCGCTTTCGCCAGCGGTCGCCCGGCATTGCAGCCCAGCATCAGCACATCGCCAGGCGCAAGGGTCATGAACTCGCTCACGTCCGCCAGCAATCGGGCCGCGTCGCGAACGAGCCGGGAGAAGTCGGCGGCATGCCGAAGCTCACCATTGATCCGCACTTCCAGCGTGAACTCCGCCGGATCACCGCCGAAGCGCATCGCGGCGCCGATGCCCAGGAAACCATCCACGCACTTGAACTTGACCGGTGGCCTGAAGAAGCTCGCATGCGGCAGCGACAGGTCATTCATGAGCACATGGCCTGCCACCTGGCCGCCTTCGCCCATCACCATGGCAATGGTCGCGCCGACCTCGACTTCGCTCGCGCCCTCCGGCACTGCAATCGCGCTGCCATGCGGGCTCCACGTGTTGGCCGTCTTGACATACAGCACCGGTGCCTTGGGTGGCGCCTTGTACGGCGGCTCATTCATGCGCGACGCCCAGGCCTCCGCCTCCTCGCGGAAGTTGAGCAGCACGCCGTACACGGTGCCGGTCGGCATGAAAGTCTCCGCGCCGGGGCGCTCGTTGCTCACGATGGTTGCTCCAATGCAATCAATTCGTCGAGCAGCGCGTAGAGCTCCCCGAGTTTGTCCTTGCCCAGCGATCCCTCGAGCCACGCGTAGTGGGCCTCGATGGTGCCGGACAGCTTCTTCACCAGCCGCTTGCCCTTGGCCGTGGCCTCGATCACCGTGCGGCGCTGGTCCTCCGGATCGCGGCTGCGCCGGATCAGTTCGTCGCGCTCCATGCGCGCCAGCACGCCGGTGAGACTCGGTCCCAGGATGAATGCTTCCCGTGCGACGCGGCCGGTCTCGACAGCGCCATGCTCGCCGAGCACCCGCAGCACCCGCCATTGCTGGTCCGACAGGTCGTGCTCGCGCAGGCTGGGCCGCGTGTGTGCCATCACCGCCTCGCGCGCTTGCAGCAGCAGGCGTGGCAGGTTGCGATGGACGAAGGGTGTGGCGGTCATGAGCATCGCTATTATTTAACTTGTTAAATGATTTGCAAGTGCCCGGACATTCCGTTACGAAGGGGTTTACCCGAGGACACACGGCGGGCGCTTCCTCGGCCCTCCCTACACTCGATCCATGGCAAAGGAAAAAACAAACTACGTCTGCAGCGAATGCGGCGGCACCAGCGCGAAATGGCTGGGCAAGTGCCCCAGCTGTGGCGCTTGGAACACGCTCGTCGAGCAGGTCGCGGTGCAAGGTGGCGGCGCTGGCAACAACCGCTTCAGCGCGCCCTTCGCGGCGCTCGGCGGCTCATCGGAACTGGCCACCCTGTCGGAAATCGAAGCGACCGACATCGCCCGCACGCCTACCGGCATCGATGAACTGGACCGCGTGCTCGGTGGCGGCATCGTCGCGGGCGGCGTCACGCTGATCGGCGGCGATCCGGGCATCGGCAAGTCGACCTTGCTGCTACAGGCCGTCGATGCCTTGCAGCGCGCAGGGCAGAACGCGATGTACGTCACCGGCGAAGAAAGCGGGGCGCAGGTTGCGCTGCGCTCCAAGCGGCTCGGTCTCGACTATTCGCAGGTGCAGGTGATGGCCGAGATCCAGCTGGAGAAGATCATCGCCACGCTGGACGCCAACCGGCCCGCGATCGCGGTGATCGACTCGATCCAGACCGTGTATTCAGACCAGCTCACCTCCGCGCCCGGCTCTGTCGCGCAGGTGCGCGAATGCGCGGCGCACCTCACGCGCTTCGCCAAGACCAGTGGCACCGCGGTGGTGCTGGTCGGCCACGTCACCAAGGAAGGCGCGCTGGCCGGCCCGCGCGTGCTGGAGCACATGGTGGACACGGTTCTGTATTTCGAAGGCGACACGCATTCGAGCTTCCGGCTCGTGCGCGCCATCAAGAACCGCTTTGGCGCGGTCAACGAGATCGGCGTTTTCGCAATGACCGAGCGCGGCCTCAAGGGCGTCACCAACCCGAGCGCCATCTTCCTGAGCCAGCATGCGGAACCCGTGCCCGGCAGCGTGGTGCTGGTCACGCTCGAAGGCACGCGACCGATGCTGGTGGAGATCCAGGCGCTGGTCGACAACGGCGGCCCAAGTCCGCGGCGCTTGAGTGTCGGCCTCGACCGGGATCGCCTCGCAATGCTGCTGGCGGTGCTGCACCGCCACGCGGGCATTGCCTGCATGGATCAGGACGTGTTCGTCAATGCGGTCGGTGGGGTGCGCATCACCGAGCCTGCGGCCGACCTGGCCGTGATGCTTGCCATCACATCGAGCCTGCGCGGCAAGCCCTTGCCCAAGGGCTTCATCGCATTCGGTGAGGTGGGTTTGGCCGGCGAGGTGCGCCCGGCGCCGCGCGGCCAGGAGCGCTTGCGCGAGGCCGCCAAGCTCGGCTTCAGCATCGCGGTGGTCCCCAAAGCCAACGCGCCCCGGAAGGGCGCGAAGGAGATCGAAGGCTTGACGATCCACGCCGTGGAACGTATCGAGGAAGCGATGGACGTGGTCCGTCAACTTCAATAGCCAGGGGTCAAAAAAACGCCCGGACCGCGAGGGGGACGATCGCGAATCCGGGCAGACCTCCCTACCCGCCGATATGCATCGTGAATTCGGGTCCGCTGTTGAGCGTGCAGTTGCCTGCGCCCAACGTCGTTGAATTCATCGTGTACCGGCAACTCAAGATCCCGCCTTTCGCACCGGCGGCATTGGCAATGCCGTTGCGTTGCGAACCCGCAGTGCGCGTTGCTTCTCCCTGGAACTGTTCTCCACCGATCACCGCGCTGAAATGGCCGCGGCCATTCAGGTCACTTGTCACCACGCCGGTCACTGCACCGAAGCGGGCCGCTTCGACGTTGCTCGGATAGAGCCGTGCGGTGAAGCTCTGGCTCGTCGGTGCCGGCGGCGCGGTTGGCACCGGAGGCATGGGCGACAGCGCGATGGCCTGTTGCGGCGGCCCGACTTGCGCAGGCGGCGCCATCGGCACCACGTAGCAGCCGCTCAAGGTGGCTGCCGCGACCGCAGTGGCAACGAACAGGAGAACGGTGGAAACACGGGGGGAGAAGGAGACGCGATTCATACACTTCGGGGTGGCCCGGGCACATGCCCGTGAACGAAATGTGCCGCCTCGGTGTACCGTCCGGCATCGCTTCCCTGCAAAGTATCGAAACATGCCCCTCGCAGTAGCGCGGCTTGACTACCAACGACAATCCATCAATGAATTTCCGCAAGTACCTGGTGCCGGCATTCGGCTTGTTGTTGCTCGTTTTCGCGTGGAACCAATACGGTTGGCAGGGCGTGGCCGTGGTGTCCGGCGCCATCGTGATGTTCCTGCTGCTGCACTTCAATCGCACGATGGCCGTGCTGCGGCGCGCGGCCAACCGGCCGATCGGCTATGTCGACAGCGCGGTGATGCTCAACGCCAAGCTCAAGCCCGGCGTGAACCTGATGCATTTGATGGCGCTCACGCGCTCGCTCGGTGAACTGCGGTCGCCGAAGGACGAGCAGCCGGAGCTCTACCGCTGGACCGATGGCGGCGGCTCGTGGGTCGATGCCGAGTTCATGAACGGCAAGCTGCGCCAGTGGTCGCTCACGCGGCCTGAGGCGACGGATGCGGCGGAACCTCCCGCCCAGACGCCAGCCCCTTAGGGCCGCGATCAAGTCGAGGAGGCAAAGGCAAACCCGACTTGATCCGCTTGCGGGTCGTGGGCAAGCATGGCCCCGCGCCGAGGGTCCGAATCAAGCCCGTTCGGTTCGCCCCTTCATTCGAGCGGCGCGGGCGCTTCGAATGGCCCTTAGAACGGCGCGTCTTCCGTTTCCGCCTCTGCGGGAAGGTCGGCTTTTTCCACCGGCGCGGCCACGCCCAGCGCCATCTCGCCACCGAGCGCTTCCAGCAGGTCCGGCACCAACTGGCCGAGTTCGCCCGTCGCGATCGCCGCGTCGGCGTCGAAGTTGTCTTCCTTGCCGTCCTTGATCGCGCTGGTGCTGTCGGTGCCTTCAAGGAACACGATCTTGCGCAGCGTCATGCCTTCGGTCAGCTCGAAGGACACGCGGTCGTCCCAGGTCATGGCCAGGCGGGTCGGGCGCTTGCCCTGTTCGATGTGCTGTCGCACCTCGTCGATGTCGAGCGCGTGCTTGGCATAGCGCACCACCGACTTGGATTCATCGCTGGCCTTCAGTTCGCACTCGCGGTCGATGGTGAAGCCGGCCGGCGGCTCCTGCGTCGACAGCCAGTTGGACATGGCGGCGGCCGGCTCGATGGTGGTGGAGATCTGTGCCACGGCAAAGCCTTCGAAGGCGTTGACCAGCGCGGTCACCACCTCGTCGGCGCGCGAGACGTTGGAGCTGTTGATGACGAGGCGGCGCGACTCCGGGTCGATCCAGACCGTCACCTTCGCCTGGCGCGTGAAGGCCATCGGCAGCAGTTCATGCGCGATGTCTTCCTTGAGATCCCGCTTTTCCTTCTTGCCGGGCTTGCGGCCGGTGGTGGCCTCAATCTGCGCGCAGCGCTCGTCGACCTTGCGGCGGATGACCGATGCCGGCACGGCCTTGGCCTCGATCATGAATTCCAGCAGCCAGTGGCCGCCGACGGACTCGACCAGCGAGCCATTGGCCTGGCCGCGCGGCTCGATCCAGCCGGCGGATTTTTCCTGCGTGGCACCGCAGGGCGTGAAACGGTGGGCGTCGAGCGCCAGTTCGGCCTGGTCCAGCGTGGCAGACCATGAAGATTCGATGCGATAGACGATGACGTTCTTGAAGAAGGACACAGGCACTCTTTTCTGAAACGATGAGCGGTAACGGTTTGGCGAAGGTTTGGCGAAGAAGGCGCGCATTGTCGCCGCCCGGCGGCGGCCGCTTCGTGGGACATCCGCTCGGCGCGCCCCGGCTTTTGCCACCAGACGTTCGCCAGCAGACGTTCGCCGCCATCGTTCGTCGCGCCTCCGCCTTCCGTGGGCTTGCTGGCCCGACGCCAAGCCGCCCGCGCCGTAAAATCGTCGGCTCAGCGAATCTCCCCCAAGGACACAACACAATGAGCGCCCTCGTTCCCCCCGCGCCTTCGATGGCCGACCGTGACGGCAAGATCTGGATGGACGGCCAACTGGTCGACTGGCGCGATGCCAAGATCCATGTGCTGACCCACACGCTGCACTACGGTTGCGGTGCATTCGAGGGTGTGCGGGCCTACAACACGGTCGACGGCACAGCCATCTTTCGCCTGGAGGAGCACACCGAGCGCCTCTTCAACAGCGCCAAGATCCTGCGCATGAAGATCCCGTTCACCAAGGAAGAGGTCAACGAGGCGCAGAAGACCGTCGTCCGCGAGAACAAACTGGAAAGCTGCTACCTGCGCCCCCTCACCTGGATCGGCTCGCAGAAGCTCGGCGTCAGCCCCAAGGGCAACCAGATCCACCTGATGGTCGCGGCCTGGGCCTGGGGCGCCTACCTGGGCGAGGAAGGCATGAAGCGCGGCATCCGCGTCAAGACTTCCAGCTACACCCGCCACCACGTCAACATCACGATGACGCAGGCCAAGGCCGTCAGCAACTACAGCAACTCGATCCTGGCCAACATGGAAGCGCTGGACGACGGCTACGACGAAGCCTTGCTGCTCGACGCGTCGGGCTTTGTCTCCGAAGGCGCCGGCGAGAACATCTTCGTGGTGAAGGGCGGCGTCATCTACACGCCGGATCTCTCGGCCGGCGCGCTCAACGGCATCACGCGCAACACCATCCTGCACATCGCCAAGGACCTCGGCATCGAGGTGATCCAGAAGCGCATCACCCGCGACGAGGTCTACATCGCCGAGGAAGCCTTCTTCACCGGCACCGCCGCCGAAGTCACGCCGATCCGCGAACTCGACCGCATCGAGATCGGCAGCGGCTCGCGCGGCCCGATCACCGAGAAGATCCAGAGCGCGTTCTTCGACATCGTGAACGGCCGCAATCCCAAGTACGCCCACTGGCTCACCAAAGTCTGATCGCACCATGTCCACGACCAAACCCGTCGCCGTCGTCGAATTGCTCGGCAAGGAACTGAACTCGCAGGGCGGCGTGTACTGCCCCAGCCCCAAGGCTGACATGCCGATCTGGAACAACCACCCGAAGGTCTATCTCGACGTGGCCCGCACCGGCGAAGCCAAGTGCCCGTATTGCGGCACGGTCTATCGTCTCAAGGCCGGCGAGTCCGCCGGCCACCGGCACTGATGACCACCCGTCGCACGCTGCTGCTCGGCGCCATGGCGGTGCCGGTGCTGAACGCGTGTGCCCCATTGCCGGCGACGCAGGCGACGCGGGCGACGCTGACCGAGCTGGAGTCCGATGTCGGCGGCCGTCTCGGCGTCATGGGCATCGACACCGGCACCGGCCGCCGCATCCAGCACCGGGCCGATGAGCGCTTTGCGTTCTGCAGCACCTTCAAGGTGCTGGCCGCGTCCGCCGTGCTGCGGCAGAGCGCGGCCGATCCGGGCTTGCTGCAACGCCGCGTGCGCTATGCGCGCTCGGACCTCGTCAACTACTCGCCCATCACCGAGAAGCATGTCAACGACGGCATGACGCTGGGCGAGCTGTGCGCCGCGGCGCTGCAGTACAGCGACAACACGGCGGGCAACGTGCTGACCCGCCAGGCGGGCGGGCTCGAAGCGGTGACGGCGTTCGCGCGGACCCTGGGCGACCAGACCTTCCGCATGGACCGCTGGGAGACGGCACTGAACACCGCCGTGCCCGGCGACCCGCGCGACACCTGCACGCCCGGCGACATGGCGCGCAACCTGCAGCGCCTGGCGCTCGACGACGCACTGCCTCAGGCGCAGCGCAACCAGCTCCAGGCCTGGATGCGCGACAACACCACCGGCGGCCAGCGCATCCGGGCCGCGTCGGGCAACTGGGTGGTGGCCGACAAGACCGGCTCCGGCGATTACGGCACCACGAACGACATCGGCGTGGTCTGGCCCGTCGCCCGTGCACCGCTGGTGCTGGCGATCTACTACACGCAGGACCGCAAGGACGCGACGATGCGCAACGAGGTGGTGGCCTCGGCGGCGCGCATCGCGATCCGGACGCTCACGGCCTGAACGCGGTGCTCAAAGGGCGTGCGTCGGACTGCCGTCCGCACTGACGAACACACCGGACAGCCGCGCTGGCAGCACCTCGCGCCACGGGCTGCCGCTCTCCCCGACCAGCCGCAAGTAGAGGAAGCAGATCCACGGCAGGCACAACCCGATCTGCGCATCGCGCAAGGCGGAGTTCAGGCTCGCGGCAATCAGCAGGGTCAGCATCGCGACGAAGCCCAGCCGCCCGGTCAGGTCGGCGCGGCGCCACGCGATCCACACGCCGGCCACCAGGATGAACAGCAGCGACAGCATCCCCGGGATGCCGCCTTGCGAGCCCATCCAGAGGTAGTCGTTGTGCGGCATGTTCTTGTAGTCGAGCACCTTCGGGCCGCGCTTCTTCCACTCGCTGGTCCAGGCGCCGATGCCCAGGCCGATGAGCGGCTTGTCCAGCATCATCTCGGTCGTCAGGCGGTACATGTAGTAGCGCGTGGTCATGCTGCCTTCGGACACCTCGCCCGCCTGCGCCTGTTCGACCTCTTGCAGGCCGAGTTCGAACTTGTCCTTCATGGACGCCGGCGCCTGCCAGACCAGCAGCCCCGCCACCACGAACACCGCCGTCAGTGCGCCCGCCAGGATGCGCGGATGGCTGCGCCACTGGTGGAAACAGGCGGCCACCACGCACACCAGCATCGCGACCAGCGAGGTGCGCGAAGGCAGCACCAGCGTCACGATCAGCGCCATCAGCACGGTGAAGACGAAGGCCGGGCCGGCCCAGTGCCAGCGCCGCGCATCGGCCAGGTGCGCCAGGCCCAGCACCGCGGTCGATGCGCCCAGCACGGTGAACAGGAGCGCATCGTTGATCGACTTGTTGCCCTGCAGCGAGACGACGGCGCGCCAGATCTGCACGTCGGGCAAGACGTGGGCTTGGTGCAGCACGATGAGCAGCAAGTTGATCATCGACACCAGCAGGAAGCCGCGCAGCGCCCACACCGCCTCCGCGCGCGTGAGCGCCAGCGCCAGCAGCATGGTGGAAGCGATGCGGATGCCGTGGAACAGGTTCTCCCCGGTCTCCGGATAGTGCTGCCCGATGGCCAGCACCACCAGCGTCCAGGCCAGGTAGATGACGATGGGCCACCACATCGGGCTGGCGCGCAGGCGCGCCCCTCGCTCGCGCAAGCCGCCGCCGGCGAGCATCGTGAGGAGGAGAAGAAAGGTGGCGCCGTAGTTCACGCCCACGGGCATGTAGACCACGAAACCCCAGAAGGCCGCCGTGTAGCGGACGAGGCGTGTCCTGAGCATGGGGCGAATTCTAGGACCCACCCCAGCAGCGCCTGCGGCGCCCGGGCGGCCGCCAGAGGCGGCTGCTCTTGCGGGCCGTCCAAGCATGCGCAGGCAGGCTTGGAGCCGCGGCCCTCAGCCCCTCAAGGAGGCGCACCCAGCGGCCCGGCAAAGCCGGTTCCGCGGGTGCCCACGAACAGGCATTCATCTCTGCTATCGCGGCAACGCGATCACGAAGCTGGCGCCGCCGCCCACGCGGGACTCGCATCGCACGCTGCCACCGTGTCGCTCGACGATCGACTTCACCAGCGCCAGCCCCAGCCCGACGCCGCCTTCGCGTTCGCTCGCGCCGGGCAGCCGGTAGAAGGGCTCGAAGATGCGCTCGCGCAACGCGGCCGGCACGCCCGGGCCGCGGTCGCCGACGCGCACTTCTGCGTTGCGCGCGTCGGTCTTGAGTTCGACGCTGATCTCGCCGGCACCATAGCGGCGTGCGTTCTCAAGCAGGTTGCGCACGGCGCGGCGCAGCAGGCGCGGCACGCCGGGCACGTTGAGACTGTTGCTGCTGGTGCCTTCGGCGAGGTCGAGTTCGGCACCCATGCGCGCGCACTCCTCGGCGGCCAGGCCGGTGAGGTCGACCGTCTCGATCGTGCCCATGTCGGCCTCGTGCGCGTCGAGGCGGCTGGCCAGCAGGATCTCGTCGATGAGCTGGTCGAGCTCGGCGATGTTGCGGGAGATCTCGGCGCGTGCGGCGGCGTGGGAGTCGGTGGCGCCGGGCTTGCGGGTCACGAACTGCGACGGGTCGCCCCGAGCCGCAAGAGCCCCCAGGGTGGGCGGCGAGGACGGGTCAGTGCCAAGCTCGGGGGCCGCATTTCCCATGAGTTCGAGCCCCATGCGGATGCGCGTCAGCGGCGAGCGCAGCTCGTGCGAGGCGTTGGCCAGCAATGACTTGTGCGAGCGCACCAGCGTCTCGACACGCGCCGCGGCCGCATTGAAGCGCTTTGACAGGTCCGCCACTTCATCCTGGCCTTGCTCCGGCACGCGCACGGAGAGGTCGCCTTCGCCCCAGCGCTGCACGCCGCGCTGCAAGGCCTCGAGCCGTTGCGTCAGGCGCCGCACGATCGGATAGACGCCCAGCGCCACCGCCAGGCCGACCACGACGATCATCCAGGTGAAGCCGAAGGGCGTGCGCCATGGCGGCGGCGGCGCACGGCCGGCCGGGCCGGGGTTCTGGTCGCGCGGCGGCATCTGCAGCGTGAGTGCGCGGCCGTCGCTCAGGGTGAGGTCGAATTCCAGGCCCTGGCCGCGCACGCGCGTGGCCTGGCCGGTGCCGATGATGCGGTCCTCGGCGTCGCGCACGATCACCGTGCGCGGCAAGGACGAAATGCGGTCGCGCTCGTTGTCGGCCGCCCAGCGCACCATCCAGCCGGCCGTGAGCGTGAGGATGACCACGCCCGCAACCACCGCCAGCCAGATGCGGACGTAGAGGTGGCGTGAGTACAGGTTGATCACGACGCGATGCAGGGTTGGCCGGAGACGCCGTGGTGCCGGGAGGGCGGCGCCATCTCAGTCCTGTTGCTTGGCGAAGACGTAGCCCACGCCGCGCACCGTCAGGATTCGCTTCGGATTCTTCGCATCGACCTCGATCGCCGCGCGGATGCGGCCCATGTGCACGTCGATGGAGCGGTCGAAGGCTTCCAGCTCGCGGCCGCGCACGGCTTCCATGATCTGGTCGCGTGTCAGCACGCGGCCGGCGCGCTCGGCCATCGCGGCCAGCAGGTCGAACTGGTAGGAGGTGAGGTCGGCCAGCGCGCCGCCGACGGTGACGGTGCGCGCGTCGCGGTCGATCTCCAGCGTGCCGAAGCGCATCAGCGTGGCGGCTGCACTGGCGGCGCCGGATTCGCTGCGGCGGCGCAGAACGGCGCGGATGCGGGCCAGCAGTTCGCGCGGCTCGAAGGGCTTGGGCAGGTAGTCGTCGGCGCCGATCTCCAGGCCGATGATGCGGTCCATCGGGTCGCCCTTGGCGGTGAGCATGAGTACTGCCACCTTCGACAGCGGGCCGGGCAGCGCCCGGATGCGGCGGCACACTTCGAGGCCGTCGATGTCGGGCAGCATCAGGTCGAGCACGACGAGGTCGGGCGCGTGTTGTTGCAGGAGTTCCAGGCCGGTGCTGCCGTCCAGTGCATGGTTGACGCCGAAGCCGGACTGGGTGAGGTATTCGCTCACCATCTGCGCCAGCCGCGCGTCGTCTTCGATCATCAGGAGTTGCGGATTGCTCATGGAAGGATCGTGGTGCAGGCCGGCCAAGCGGGCTTGAAGGCTGGGTAAAGTTGCGTAAACGGGCAAGAGGCGGGATGCGAGGCTAACCCATTGCCTGGGCGACGCAGAAGAGCATGCCGGGCCGCTTCGCTTCGTTTGATGGTGAGTGTGTTCTCTCGTCCAGCAGGCGGCCGAGCGCACCGGTGTCGAGGCCGGGATGGGCCCGGCCGGCGCGGTCAACGATCTCGCGGGCCAGCGCATCCAGCAGCGCCGCCGAGGCGCGCATGCGCTGGCGGAAGCCGTCGTCGTCGAGCTTGTCGTTGAGGCTGCGGTTGAGTTCGGCGAACCAGGGCAGCGCGGCCTGGTCGAGCATCACGGCCGGGTTGCGTTTTTCACTCACGGCCGACCAGGTGCGCAGGAAGGCCTGCATGGCGACGTTGAGGCGCTGGCAGTGCACCAGGTCCTCCTTGAGTTCACCCAGCAGGGCGAGGTGCGTGAGCTTCTCCTGGAAGAACATCTGCGACAGCACGCCCCAGTAGTAGGTGTAGTCCCAGATCACCTTGACCGGCAGCACCTCAGGGTCGCCGAACAGCGGGTACTGGTCCTGGTAGAGCGTGAGGGTGCTTTCGTAGAAGGAGTGGTAGATCTGGTCGTAGAGCTGCGCGCGTGCCTCCAGCCGCAGGCCGGCGCGGTCGCGCGCCACGAGGTCGGTGATGTAGGTATTGCCGAGCGCGATGAAGTCGCTGCCGGGGGAATAGAAGGGGTCGAGGAACAGGCCGGCCTCGCCGGTCAGGGCCCAGCGTTGCGCGGAGAACACCTGCTTGCAGCCGTACGAGAACTTGCGGAAGAACATGAAGTCCTGCAGCTTGTCGCGCTTGCCGTCCAACTCGTCGTAGAGGCGCGGCTGCCAGGTTCTGAACCAGTCCATCGCCTTGTCGAAGCTGTCCATCGTGTCGAGCGGATGCAGCTTGGGGTCGGCCACGATGCCGACCGAGTGCGAGCCGGAGGCCAGCGGGATCAGCCACACCCAGTAGCCGGCGCCGACCAGGTGGTTGGTCGACAGCCAGCGCGCCTGCGGATCGCAGCGGGCACGCCACGCGGGGTCGTCGCTCCAGTCGTCGATGACGATGCGCTCGCCGATGCGGAACCACACGGCGTTGGCGTCGTGTGCGTTGGGCCGCGCGAGGCCGAGCTTGCGCTTGAGCAGGCCGGCGCGGCCGCAGGCGTCGACCACCCAGCGTGTGTGCGCGATGTAGGTCACGCCGTCGACGGTCCAGCGTAGGCGGTGCGGCGCATCGAGAGTTTCGGCCAGGTCGACGGCGCGAACCACGGCCCCGTCGACGAAGCGCACACCACGGCGTGCGGCTTCCTCGGCCAGGTAGTTCTCGAAGATGCCGCGATCGATCTGGTAGCTGGGCACCGAGAGGAAGCGGCTGGCGCCGATCTCGGTGACCTGGTCGATGTCGCGGCGGCCCTCGCTGAAGAAGAAGCGGAAGCCGAACTTGCGCAGCTGCGCCTCCTGCATGTGGGGCTTGAGGCCGAGCACCGTGTCGAAGTAGTGCGCGCCGATCTCGACCGAGGATTCGCCGACCTTGTGCGCAGCCAGCGGCACAGGGTGGCTGCGCCGCTCCAGCACCAGCACGTCGATGTCCTCGAAGCGGCGCTTGAGCTGCAGCGCCAGCGTGAGGCCTGCCAGGCCGCCACCCATGATCACGACGTCGTGTGCGGGATTGGCGGTGCTGGTCATGGGGGCTCCGTCAGGCCAGAGGGTGGATCAGCAGGCGCAGCGACATCGTCGGCGCCAGGGGCAGTCGAAGTGGCGTGCCGCTGGCGCGCGCGAGTTCCTCGAACACCGGGAGTGCGTCGGCGATGGAGTCGGTGTGCACCTTGTTCGCGGCGCTCGAATGCAAGGCTGGCGTCTGCGAAGGGCCCGGCTCCAGCGCCCAGTCGAGCGAGGCCACCGTGCGCTCGGTCCGCACTGGGGACACGACGAAAGCCGCTGCCATGAGGCCGGCACTCGTGATCACTGATTTCAATGGGCCGACAGCCGGCACGTCGTAGCCGACCAGCAGGATGGCTTGCTGGTCCGCCGCGCATTGGGTTGCGGCTTCGAGCAAGCCGGCGGCAAAGCTGGTCTCGAAGGCACTCAGCGAGTTGCTGGAGGCCATGCAGCCGGTGCCGATGGTCCAGTAGCCCACGGCCGCGTTGTGCACCGAGTTGTGGAACTTGATCGGCGACAGCACCGATGGATCGGTGGCGAGCGTGCCGCACATGTAGTCGTTGATGCCGAGGTCGCCGTGCGCGGAGGCGAAGACGCAGGGCAGGTCCTTCGCGTTGCGGCCCGATGCGGTCACGGCCGCGCTGGCGACTTCGAGCGCGAGCGCGACGGTGTCGGGTGCGCGGCGGCGTTCGGCCGGTGCCAGGATCTGCGGGGAGGGGCGCTTGGCGGGCGGATCGGTCAGGCCACCCTCGTCGCGGAAGGCGGCGCAGGCGATGTCCCAGCCGGGCAGTTCGGGTGCCCAGAAGGCCGGGCCTTCGATGTAGAGCGTCGGCGGGCTGACATTGGGGATCGTGGTCTCGCTCACTGGGTACCTCCGCGCTGCGCGCTGCGGTGCGAGCGCCTTCGGAGCGGCCGGGCGGCGCTCACGCGGCCACTCCCTTGCCGAAGATCAGCGCGCAGTTGTTGCCGCCGAAGCCGAAGGAGTTGGAGAGCGCATAACGCACATCGCCGCGCTCCGGCTCGAGCTTGATCTGCGGACCGAAGCCCGTGCCCAGTTCCTTGCAGTTGGCAGTGCCGGGCTTGAGGCCGGTCTCGATGGCGAGCAGGCTGATGACCGCTTCCACGATGCCGGCGGCGCCGAGCGTGTGGCCGGTGAAGCCCTTGGTCGAGCTGGCATGGGTGCTTGCCGGAAAGCGGCGCGACACCAGGCCGCCCTCGACCTCGTCGTTCTTCATGCTGGCGGTGCCGTGCATGTTGATGTAGTCGATGGCGCTGGTCTCCAGGCCGGCGCGTGCCAGGGCGTCGTCGAGCGCGTGCTCGGCACCGAGGCCTTCGGGGTGCGGGGTCGACATGTGGTGTGCATCGCTCGATTCGCCATAGCCGCGGAGTTCCAGCGCGCCCGGTCCGCGTTCCAGCAGCGCGAAGCCCGCGCCTTCGCCCAGGCTGATCCCGTTGCGCGATGCGTCGAAGGGGCGGCAGGGCTGCGTCGACACGAGTTCCAGCGAGTTGAAGCCGAACAGCACGCTGCCGCAGAGGGTGTCCACACCGCCGACCACGGCCGCATCGACCAGGCCCAGCCGGATCATGCGTTCCGCCGAGGCGAACACCTTGGCGCTGGACGAGCAGGCGGTCGAGATGGTCTCGCACGGCCCTTCGAGCTGCAGCACCTGTTGCACGAACATCGCCAGCGAATGCGGCGTGTGCACGGCGGCACGGTTTTGTTCTGGCGTGAATTGGCGCTCAGGCGTCAGTTGCGTGTATGCGAGCTCGGTCTCGCCGATGCTCGAAGTCGAAGTGCCCAGGATCAATGCGATGCGCGCCGCGCCGTGTCGTTCGCGCGCCGCCGCCACTGCCTCCATGAACCCATCGGCATGCAGGCCGAGCCAGGCCAGCCGGTTGTTGCGGCAATCCCAGAACGCGAGCGACTCCGGCAGCCGGATGTCTTCGACGCCGTCGACGCGGCCGATCCATGTGGGCAAGGGATTGGGGCCGAAGTCGTTGGCGCGCAGGCCGCTGCGCTGTTGTTCGAGCGCCGCGAGCAGCGGCGCCTTGCCGACGCCGACCGCCGACGTGGCGGTGAAGGCGCTGATGTGAAGGGGTGGGATCCTGGAGGGCACGGTGGGAGAACGAAGAGAGGGAAATCCGGAGGGAAGCCAATCCAAAAGCCTACCAGTTCACCAAGGTTTCCAACGTGGGTGTTTTGCCATATCGAAGGCACGCGGCCCAATATCCGCTGGCATGGCGCGTCACGCGGCCGGTCGCTTTCGGCGCCCCAGCCGCACGGGCGTGGGTTACCTTTCGGGCAGCAAGTAATTCGGGTACTGGTCCGGCCGCAACACGGGCAGGTTGGCGATGCGCGGGATCGTCACCTCGGCCGCCTGCTGCAGGTGGTAGCGCAGCGCCTCGGCCGCGCGCTGCGGGTTCTGCTCCATCAACGGCGTCAGCACCGAGAGATGCTGCAGCATCGACTGGCCGATCTGCGCCGAATCGCTGTAGCGCTCGATCGTGTAGTGCGTGGCGATCAGCGGCATCTGGCTTTCCTGGATGACCTTGACCATCTGGGCGTTGGGGCAGAGGTGGATCAGGTCGACGTGCAGGTCGCGCTCGATCTGGTCGAAGCCCGCGGCGTCGAGCGCGGCCGGCGCCTGGATGGCGGCGACGAGCCGTTGCCAGCTTGCCTCGATGCGGGCCTTGTCCATGTGCGGCCAGGCCAGCAGCAGGGCCTCGGGTTCGAGCAGCGCGCGCAGGGTGTAGTGCTCCTGCGCCTTGGCCGGCGTCAGCGGCTCGACGTACCAGCGCGCATTGCGGTCGCGCGACACCACACCCACTTTCTCCAGCCGCGTGAGCAGGTCGTGCGCCACCGTGCGGCTGATGCCGAAGTGGCTGGCCAGCGCGGTCTGGTTGACCCAGAAGCGGCCGAAGGCCATGCAGGAGGCGATCGCCCTTTCGATATCGGGGTAGAGGCGGTCCGCGGTGGTCGATGAGTCGAGATGGTCTTCGTCGGCTGCGACCAGGCTGAGCCCGGCCTCGTGCAGGTCCATGCGCAGCGGCTGCGGCGCCGGGTCGTCGTGGCGCACCAGCAGGCCCCGGCCGGCATGCGGCACCAGCAGGCCTTCGTCCGCCAGCCGTTGCAGGGCGGCACGGGCCGGCGTGCGGCTGACCGAGAGCGCCTTGGCGATGTTGGCCTCGCCCAGCAGCAGGCCCTCGGGCAGGTGGCGCGCCTCGATGTGCCGGCGCAGCACGCGATAGACGGTGTCGGCGAGCAGCGGGGCGGACGGGGCTTCGGGCGGCGTCATGGGTGTTGGCGGTGGCGAGGGCCGCGCGGGGAAGGTGATGAATTTGTATTTTGCACTCTGAATTCAATATATACGCCGATTCCGTTCGCCAGAACAGAGGGTGAACACTGCAAACTTGCTCATTGTTGGAAACGCACATGGCGTGTAAAGTACGTTTTATCAACACCCTATCCCCAAGAAAGAACTTCGCTATGGCCAAGATCGTTTCCGTCGAGGTGCTCAAGGTCGACCTGAAGCCCAAGGTCGTCCGCACCGATGCCGTCCAGAGTTTCGAATGCCAGGAGACGCCGATGGTGCGCATCCGCGACGCGGACGGCGTGGTCGGCACCGGCTACAGCTACACCATCGGCACGGGCGGATCGTCGGTCATCAAGCTGCTGGATGACCACCTCGCGCCGATGCTCATCGGGCGCGACGCGGCGGATGTCGAGAAGCTCTGGCGCGACATGTTCTACCGCGTGCATGCGACCACCGTCGGCGCCATCACCTCAATCGCCATGGCCGCCGTCGACACCGCCCTGTGGGACCTGCGCGCCCGCAAGGCCAACCAGCCGCTGCACCAGGTGGCCGGCGGCGCCAAGCACAGCATCCCGCTGTACTACACCGAAGGCGGCTGGCTGCACCTGGAGCAGTCGCAACTGGTGGAGGAGGCGCTGCGCGCCAAGTCGTTGGGCTTCGGCGGCACCAAGCTGAAGGTCGGCAAGCCGCATGTCGGCGAGGACGTGCGCCGCATCGCCGCCGTGCGCGACGCGGTTGGCGGCGACTGGGACGTGATGACCGACGCCAACCAGGGCCTGAGCCTGGACGAGGCGATTCGCCGCGCTCGCTGCTTCGAACCCTTCGACATCGCCTGGTTCGAGGAGCCGATCCATGCCGACGACGTGCTCGCGCACCAGCGTCTCTGCGCCTCGACGACGGTGCCGATCGCGGTGGGCGAATCGATGTACAGCCTGTCGCAGTTCAAGGACTACCTGCAGAGCGGCGCCTGTTCCATCGTGCAGACCGACGTGGGCCGCATCGGCGGCATCACGCCGTGGCTCAAGGTGGCGCACATGGCCGAGGCCTTCAACGTGCCGGTGTGCCCGCACTTCCTGATGGAGATCCATGTGGCGCTGTGCTGCGCGGTGCCCAACAGCCGCTGGCTCGAATACATCCCGCAGCTGGACCTGGTGACGCACAGCGGCATGCGCGTGGAGAACGGCCAGGCGATTCCTTCGCATGAACCGGGGCTGGGGATCGAGTGGGACTGGGACAAGCTGGAGCATCACCTCGTGCATCGCCAACTGCACAGCTGACCACCCGGGACCACCAAGGAAACAAGACCATGACCACCACCATCCAGCAAGGAGCGGCGGCAGCAGCGGAAAGGGACGCACAGTCGATCTACCGCACCGTCGCCTGGCGCCTGATCCCGCTGCTGATCATCTGCTTCATCGTCGCCTACTACGACCGCGTCAACATCAGCTTTGCCAAGCTGCAGATGCAGCAGGACCTCAAGTTCAGCGACACCGTGTACGGCCTCGGGGCCAGCCTGTTCTTCGTGGGCTACATCCTGTTCGAGATCCCGAGCAACGTGATCCTGCACCGCATCGGCGCGCGCATCTGGATCGCGCGGATCATGGTCTCGTGGGGCATCGCATCGGCGCTGCTGATGTTCGTGCAGACGCCCACGCAGTTCTACATCGGCCGCTTTCTCATCGGCGCGATGGAAGCGGGCTTCCTCCCCGGCGTCGTTCTGTACTTCACCTACTGGTTCCCCGAGGCGCAACGCGCCCGCGCCAACGCCCTGTTCATGATCGCGATCTCGCTGGCCGGCGTCACCGGCGGTCCGATGGCGGGCTGGATCATGAAGCACTTCGCGGAGACGAACGGCTGGGCCGGGTGGCAGTGGCTGTTCCTCATCGAAGGCCTCATGGCGGTGGTGATGGGCGTGGTGGTGTATGCCTGCCTGCCGGACCGGCCGGCCACGGCCCGCTGGCTCAGCGAAAGCCAGAAGCGGCGGATCGCCTTCGACCTGGCGAGCGAGCAACGCAGCACCGAAAGCGGTCATTCCCTGCTCAGGTCCTTCGCCGATCCTCGTCTGTTGTACCTCGCGCTGGTCTACTTCCTGATCCTCGTGGGCTTTGGCGGCGTCACCTTCTGGATGCCGCAGCTCATCAAGAACACCGGCATTGCCGACGCGCAGACCATCGGCCTGCTGACCTCGATCCCGTGGCTGGTGGGCGGTGTGGGCATGGTGTTCATCGGCTTCAACTCGGATCGCACCGGCGAACGCAAGTGGCATCTGGCGCTGTGCGCCATCGCCAGCGGGTTGGGCTACATCGTGAGCGCGGCCAATGCGCAGAACCCGGCAGTGGCCATTGCGGCGCTGTCGGTGACCACGCTGGGCATCCTGGGCATCTTCCCGGTCTTCTGGACGGTGCCGTCGACCTTCCTGAGCGGCGTTGCGGCCGCGGGTGGCATTGCATTCGTCAATTCGATGGGCAACCTGGGCAGCGTGTTCAGCCCGACCTTCATCGGCTGGGTGAACGACTTGACGAAGAGCACTTTCCTCAGCGTCAACGTCATCGGCGGCTTGATGATCCTGGCCGGCCTGCTCATGGCGCTGCTGTGGGACATCCTGCTGCCTTCGGCGCGGAGGCGCGCATGAAGTTCCGGCACGAGGCCCTCGCCGCCTTTGCGCGCGAACTGCTGCAGCGCGCCGGCATGCCGCAGGACAAGTCGGAAGACGTCGCGCAGGTCCTGGTCGAAGGCGAACTGCTGGGCCGCAGCACGCATGGCTATGCCTTGCTGGCGCCTTACCTGCGCGAGATCCAGTCGGGTGGCATGCAGGTCGATGGCGCGCCGCGCGTGGTCAACGACTTCGGCGCCTGCCTGACCTGGGACGGCCGCAAGCTGCCCGGGCCGTGGCTGATGTTGCGGGCCGTCGATGAAGCGATGGCGCGGGCGGGGCAGTTCGGCATGGGTGCGGTGTCGATCCAGCGCAGCCACCATGCGGCATGCCTGGGCGCGTACCTGCGCCGCGCGACCGACCAGGGCCTGATGCTCTACATCGCACTGACCGACCCGGGCTTTTCCAGCGTGGCGCCCTTCGGCGGCATCACGCCCGTGCTGACGTCGAATCCGATCGCGTTCGGTGCGCCGGGCGGAGACAAGCCCGTGCACATCGACATCTCCACGTCGATGACGACCAACGGCATGGTCGCGCGCATGCAGTCGCAGGGACGCCACTTCGACCAGCCTTGGCTGCTCGACAACCAGGGCCACGCCTCCACCGATCCGGCTGTCGTCGGCGCCACGCCCCCCGGCACGGTGCTGCCGCTGGGCGGCCTGGACGCGGGGCACAAGGGCTACGGCATCGGCCTGATGGTCGAACTGCTGTCGGGCTGCCTGTCGGGTCATGGCCGGGCCGAACCGAAAGAGGGCTGGAGTGCGAGCGTCTTCGTGCTGGCGCTCGATCCGGCGGCCTTCGGCGGTACCGATGCCTACCTCAAGCAGGCCACCTGGCTGGCCGACGCCTGCCGCGCTTCCGCGCCGCGGCCCGGCGTGGCCAAGGTGAGCGTGCCCGGCGACGACAGCGAAGCACGCCGGCAACGCCAGCTGCGCGATGGCGTGCAGGTCGACCCGGGCGTCATGGCGGCGCTGAAACCGTGGTCCGAGCGTCTCTCGGTCCCGATGCCCACCTGAACGTACACATCTCCAGACTGGAAACAACATGGCAAGCCTCGACATCACAGCCGATTCCGCAGCGCGCCCGCGCCCGGCCCCGGCCAGCACCGACACCCTGCGCCGTGCGGTGGTGGCTTCGACGATCGGCACCGTCATCGAATGGTTCGACTACGCGCTCTACGGCGCGGCCGCGGGCCTCATCATCAACAAGCTGTTCTTTCCGCAGTTGTCGGCGACGGCCGCGATCCTGGCGTCCTTCGCCACCTTTGCCGTGGGCTTCTTCGCGCGGCCGGTCGGCGGCATCGTCATCGCGCATTTCGGCGACCGCTTCGGCCGCAAGCCGGCGTTGATCTTCACGATCGCGCTGATGGGCCTGTCCACCGTGGCGATGGGTATGCTGCCCACCTTTGCGCAGGCGGGCGTGATGGCGCCGGTTCTGCTGGTGTTCTTCCGGCTGGTGCAGGGCTTCGGCGCGGGTGCCGAATATGCGGGCGCCGTGACGCTCGTGGCCGAATACGCGCCGCCGCATCGCAAGGCCTTCTACACCGCCTTCATCCAGTCGGCGACGGTGCTCGGCATCCTGCTGGCGACGCTGTGCTTCCTGCTGGTCTCTTACCTCCCGGAAGAGGTGCTGTTCGGCTGGGCCTGGCGCATCCCGTTCCTGGTGTCGGCGCTGCTCTTCGTGGTCGCGCTCTACATCCGCAAGCGCCTGGACGAAACGCCCGAATACGTGGCGGCCATGGCGAAGCAGGGCGAGCAGCGCCGCAAGGAATCGGTGCCGATCCGCCAATTGCTGCGCGACAGCCCGAAGGAAGTCTTCTTCGGCTTCCTCAGCGTGACCGGCCACAACGCCAACGCCTACATCCTGAGCGCCTTCAGCCTCAGCTACATGACCAACACGCTGCACATGGCGCGCACCGACGCGCTGACGGCGGTGCTGGTCGCGACCTTCGTCGGCGTGGTGCTGACGCCCTTCCTCGGGATGCTGGCAGACCGCATCGGCCATGCGAAGGTCTACATGGGCGGCGCGGCCTTCGTGTTCCTGTTCGCGTTTCCACTGTTCGCGCTGTTCGACACGAAGAACGTGGTGCTCTGCTGCCTGGGCATGAGCCTCGGCTACGGCCTTGGATTCGGCGGCCTGGCGAGCGCGCAGGGCGCGTTCCTGGCCAACCTGTTTCCCACGCGCTATCGCTTCTCGGGCATTGCATTGAGCCGGGAGTTGAGCGGCCTGCTGATCGCAGGGCCGACGCCGTTCATCGCCTCGGCGCTGGTCGCCGCCGCCGATGGCGCGTCGACCTATGTGGCGGTCTACCTGATGGTGTGCTGCGCCGTCACGATCCTGGCCATCCTCGCGATCCAATCCCGCTCCTACGAGCGCGGCGCCGAATGACGATGGCAGCACCGGGCGCCGCAGCATGAACCCGTCGGCAACTGCAAGGAACTGGAAATGAGCATGGATTTCAACGGACAGGTGGTCGTCATCACTGCCGCCGCGCAGGGCATCGGACGCGCAACAGCCGAGGCATTCGACCGGCTCGGCGCCACCGTGTGGGCCACCGACATCAACGAGGCCGCGCTGGCGGAAGTGCAGGGCGGTGCGCAGATGCAGCGGCGCAGGCTCGACGCGCTCGACGATGCAGCCGTGGCGGCCTTCTTCCAGCAGGTGGGCCGTGTCGACGTGCTGTTCAATTGCGCGGGCGTGGTGCACGGCGGCACCATCCTCGAGGCGTCGGAGCGCGACATCGACTTTGCGTATGACCTCAACGTGAAGGCCATGGTCCGCACGATCAAGGCCGTGCTGCCCGGCATGCTGGAGCGGCGCAGCGGCAGCATTGTCAACATGGCCTCGGTTGCGTCGAGCGTGAAGGGCGTGCAGAACCGCTTTGCCTACAGCGTGACCAAGGCGGCGGTGATCGGCCTGACGAAATCGGTCGCGGCGGACTTCATTGCGCAGGGCATCCGCTGCAATGCGATATGCCCCGGCACGGTGGAGAGCCCCTCGCTGCAGCAACGGCTGAGCGCGGACGGCAACTACGAGGCGAACCGCGCGGCCTTCATCGCGCGCCAGCCGATCGGGCGCATCGGGCAGCCGGAGGAGATCGCGGACCTCGTCGTGTACCTCGCGGGGGCGACGTACACGACGGGACAGGCGCACGTCATCGACGGCGGCTGGACGCTCTGAAGGCGCGAATCTATCTACTGCGGCCACCGACCTCGGCGCCCTCGCTACGAAATCTTCGTGCCTTCAGGGCCGGCGCGTATTCAGCCGAATCCGGGAGAGGGACGCTCTGATCAATCGTTGCCGGCCGTCTTCCGCGCCCTGGAAGCCAGCGCCACCAGCACCAGCACCGGCACGCCCAGCAGTGCGGTGGCGGTGAAGAAGTTGATGTAGCCGAAGCGGTCGACGAACACGCCCGAATACCCCGCGATGAACTTGGGCAGCAGCAGCATCATCGAGCTGAACAGCGCGTACTGCGTCGCCGAGTAGTTGATGTTGGTCAGGCTGGAGAGGTACGCGATGAACGCGGCCGAGGCGATTCCGCCCGCGAGGTTGTCCGCCGACACCACGGCCACCAGCGCGCTCAGGTCATGTCCGCGCGTGGCCAGCCATGCGAACAGCAGGTTGCTGGCCGCGCTGAGCACGGCGCCCAGCATCAGCACCCGCATCACGCCGAAGCGCATCGACAGCACGCCGCCGACGAAAGCGCCGACCAGCGTCATGATCACGCCGAAGATCTTGCTGACCGTGGCCACCTCGTCCTTGGTGAAGCCCATGTCCACATAGAACGGATTGGCCATGATGCCCATCACTACATCGCTGATGCGGTAGACGGCGATCAGCGACAGGATCAGCGCGGCCTGCCACTTGTAGCGGCGGATGAAGTCGGCGAAGGGCTCGATGAGCACGCTTTGCAGCCACGCGACCGCACCCTTGGGCGCGGCCAGCGATCGTCGCTCCGGCTCGGGTGACAACAACACCGTCAGCACGCCCACCGACATCGATGCGGCCATCACCAGGTAGGCGGTGCGCCAGGCGGCGTTCTGGTAGCCGCCGGTGTCGCTGACCTCGGCCCATGCCGCCACCCACAACACCCCGGCACCGGCCCAGATCATCGCGAGGCGATAGCCGGTCTGATACGCCGCGGCGAGCGCCGCCTGCTTGCGCGTCGCGGCCGATTCGATGCGGAAGGCGTCCAGCGCGATGTCCTGCGTGGCCGAGCCGAAGGCCGCGAGCAGCGCGCACCAGACCAATGGATGCAGGCCATCGCGTGGATCATTGAGCGCCATGCCGACCAAGCCGGCGACCACCAGCCCCTGCGCGAACAGCAGCCAGCCGCGGCGCCGGCCGAGCAGCGTGGTCAGCGGCGGCAACGGCAGCCGGTCGACCAGCGGCGCCCACACCCACTTGAAGGCATAGGCCAGCCCGACCCAGCTCAGGAAGCCGATGGTGGCGCGGTCCACGCCCGCCTCGCGCAGCCGGAAGCTCAGCGTGCCGAGCACCAGCAACAGCGGCAGCCCGGCGGAGAAGCCCAGCGCGAGCATGCGCAGCGTGGCCGGTTCGAGGTAGACCTTGAGGGTGTCGCGCCAGGGGAGCTTGCGGTCTTCCGAATCCCCCTGCGGAGAATCAAGCCGGGAGGGCGAAGCCGCATCGACTGCAGCGCCCCCAGCGCCGGGCGCGGACCGGCCCGCCCCCCGAGGGGAATCAAGTCGAGTTGGCGAAGCCACATCGGCTTGAGAAGCGGGAAGGGTTTGGTCGGCGGAAGGTGGGGACATGTAGGACAAGCAGGGCTTGCTGCTTATTATTCCCCCATGTGTTCACGCTGCCATTTCAATCCCGCCGGCCCATTGTTCGCGCGCCGCGCCTTCCTGCTTGCGGCCGGTGCTTCGGTCGCGGGCCCTGCGCTGGCGCAGGTCGACGTCGGCCAGTCTTCGATGGCCCGCAATCTCGTCTCCGCGGACCAGATCGAGCAGGCCGGTACGCAGCAGTACAGCCAGCTGATGGCGCAGGCCAAGGCCAAGGGCGCGCTGGCCGGTGACGGCAACCCACAACTGCAACGCCTGCGCACCATCGCGGCGCGGCTCATTCCATTCGTCGGGCAGTGGAATCCGCGCGCCAGGGAGTGGAAGTGGGAGGTCAACCTGATCGGCAGCAAGCAGATCAACGCCTTCTGCATGCCGGGCGGGAAGATCGCCTTCTTCACCGGCATCATCGACCAGCTGAAGCTGACCGACGACGAGATCGCCATGGTGATGGGCCACGAGATGGCGCATGCCCTGCGCGAGCATGCGCGGGCGCGGATGGCCAAGAACGCCGGCACCGGCGCGGCGCTGTCGATCGGCGCGCAACTGCTGGGCCTGGGCCAGATGGGCGACCTGGCAGCGCGCGGCGCGACGCAACTCATCACGCTCAAGTTCAGCCGCAACGACGAGACCGATGCGGACCTGGTCGGGCTGGAGATTGCGGCGCGCGCGGGCTACGACCCGAAGGCCTCGGTCACGCTGTGGAAGAAGATGGCCGAAGCCAGCAAGTCCTCGGGCGGGCTGGGCTTCCTGTCGACGCACCCGAGCGGCACCGATCGCATCAAGATCCTCGAAGCCAACGTGCCGAAGGTGGAAGGGCTTTACCGGGCGGCGAAGCGCTGAACATCAGTAGCGCGGCGGCGGGTCGGGAACATAGCTCGCCTGCGGGGTCTGCGGGAACGGCCGCGGGGGCCGCGCGATGCGATCGTCAGGCTGCGGGATCACGCCCATGCGGATCAGGTTGGCGCGACTGTCGTAGCGCACGGCGAGCACCTCTACGGGCGTGCTGCTTGCGCGCACGAAGCGGGTGTGCGTGACGATCGATTCCTCCCGCTGGCCGTGGCCGGTGCCGAGCTTCTGTTCTTCCAGCGGTGCGCGCTCGCGGCGGGCCAGCGCGGAGGGCGACGCGGCGTCATTGGCGGCGCCGGAGCCCGACGGTTGGGATGCCGCACTCGCCGGTGCTTCGGCGCGTGCCGTGGACGCGGCCTCGCTCGCGGCGGCGCTGTCCTTCTGCATCGGCGAGGGGACCATCGGTGGCCTGGGCATCGGCCGCGGCTCGGGCCGTCGTTCGCTGAACACCGCAAAGCCGATCACCCCCAGGTCGAGCGGGCGCCCGGTGCGTGACGCATATGAGTCGCCGGGCGCGGTGAATTCGAAGGCCGCGACTTCGCGGTCGCTCTTGCGCCAGCCCGCGATCTGGCCCGAGGCATGCGCGCCGAGCACATAGCCGTCCTGGTCCCATCCGGCGGTCTTGCCATTCAGCACGTTGATGCCGTCCACCGACATCACGACCAAGATGCGCTCACTGCGCAGGTTGCGCAGCGTGACGCCGTAGCGCGCGCCGGGGCGGCCGGCCACGTAGCGCTGCCCGTCGGCGGCGGTGTAGACGGGCAGGGTCTCGCCGCTGTCACGGTCCTGTACCTCGACGCGCAGCCAGTTCGAATCCAGTTGCGTTCGCGACCAGGTCGGCGTCGCGCAGGCCACCAGGAGGCCGGCGGCCGGCAGGCCCAGCAGCAGGCGGCGGTTCAACAGGCCGGCCACGCGGGGCGGCAGGGCGACGACAGGATGGGACATGAAGGGCTCCTCGCAAGCCGGTCGACATTGACCGTGGGAGCTTGTACGGACGAAGATGCCGAACAGGGTCAGGCGAAGGTCGACTTTGGACGGAGTCGTGGATATCGCCGTCAAACCAGCTGTTTCAGTTATATGCAACTGACAATTCCGTCGTTCGCCAATAGCGTGCGGATCCGCAGAATGCGCCAATGCTTTCCCCCGTACGCACCGAAGACTTCGCCGACGATCCGCAGGAGCGCCATCCCTTGGGCACCGAGTTGCGCGACCTGGCGCTGAGCATCCTGGTCGTCACGGCCGCCGCGCTGATTGCGGGCTTCCTGTCGGGCATCGCGTAAGAAAACCCGGTACCCGCGCCCCCGGCACGCGGCGCACTGCCGCCGTAGACTTTCGCGCATGACAACCACCGCTTCCATTCCCGCGCAGGACTTCGAAGTCCTCCGCTTCGACGCGCCCGTCGGCGCCGAGATCATCGGGCTCGACATCTCGAAGCCCATCAACGAAACCGACTTCGCACGCATCCACCGCGCACACCTCGACCATCACGTCGTCGTCTTCCGCGCCCAGGACGTGTCGCCCGAGGCGCACATCGACTTCAGCCGCCGCTTCGGCCCGCTGGAGATCCACGTGCTGCACCAGTACCACCTGAAGGGGCACCCGGAGATCCTCATCGTCTCCAACATCAAGGAGAACGGCGAGCCCATCGGCTTGGGCGACGCGGGTGCGTATTGGCATTCCGACATCTCGTACAAGGACAAGCCCAGCCTCGGCTCATTGCTGCACGCGCAGGAACTGCCGAGCGAAGGCGGCGACACGCTCTTTGCCGATCAGCACCTGGCCTGGGAAGCGCTGAGCCCGGAGACGCAGCAGCACCTGTTGCCGCTGAAGGCCGAGCACAGCTACCTGGCGAAGTACGAGGAACTGCGTTCGAAGAACCCGTGGCGGCCCAAGTTGTCGCAGGAGCAGATCGACAAGGTCGCACCCGCCATCCAGCCGGTGGTGCGCACGCATCCCGAGACGGGCTGCAAGGCGCTGTTCGTCAGCGAGCATTTCACGACCGGCATCGTCGGCCTGCCGAAGGATGAGAGCGATGCGCTGCTGGCCGAACTGTTCGCGCACAGCGTGAAGCCGGAGTTCGTCTACCGCCACCAATGGAAGCCGCACGACCTCGTGTTCTGGGACAACCGCTCGCTGATGCACCTCGCGGCCGGCACGCCGGATGAACTGCGGCGCAAGCTGTATCGCACGACGATCCAGGGCGACTTGCCGTTCTAGCGCTGGGTCTGCTGTCGACGCGCAGCACACGTTTGACTGGCGCACAGCCCCTGTTCTCAATCAAGCAAGCATTCGCGATTCCAATACCAGAAGAGCGCGAAGAACGGCTGCTGCGCCGCTGGGCGTGGATTGCGGTTGCCGTCACAGCGATTGGCGGCGCAATGCTCTTTCGCAGCGGTATGTTTGGCTGAATCTCCGCGCCCCACGCAAACCGAATCTGCATAGCCGAATTCCTTCTTTGGCTTTGCAGTCGCACCTTCGCAGAATCCCTCAACGCGCGGGCCGCCGGCCCGCTTTCGGTGGAAGTCACGATGACACAGCTTTCAGAGATTTCGCCCGTAGCCCGGGCTCGCCGGGTGATCGCCGTCACGGCATCGGCCTGGCATGTGGCGCCGCGCGCGCCGCGTCGTTCATTGTCGATCCGCTTGCTGAAGCGCCTGCGGTTCAACGCCCCTTCGAACTCACAGTCGCACGCCTTGCTGGCGCATTCGTGGTGAAAGCGACGGCGCATGCATTCACGCGCCGCGGCGTGCTCGGACTGCTGGGCTCGCTCGCGGCAGCGCGGGCGCTGGCGCAGGCCGGTAGCGCATCCGACACCTTGCGACTCGGCTATCAAAAATCATCAACGCTGATCGCACTGCTCAAGGCTCAAGGCACGCTGGAGAAGCGCCTCGCGCCGCTGGGCGTGAAGCTGAGCTGGCATGAGTTCACGAGCGGGCTGCCGCTGCTGGAAGCGTTGAACCTGGACAACCTCGACTTCAGCGCCGACGTGGCCGACACGGTGCCGGTGTTCGCGCAGGCGGCCGGCGCGCAACTGACCTTCGTTGCGCAGGAGGCGCCGTCGCCGTCGGCGCAGGCGATCCTCGTGCGCGCTGATTCGCCGATCAAGACCGTCGCTGATCTCAAGGGGCGCAAAGTCGGCTTCGCGAAGGCGGCCGGTTCGCACTACCTGCTGATCGCGGCACTCGCGAAGGCCGGCCTGTCGTTCAAGGACATCGAGCCCGCCTATCTCACCCCGGCCGATGGTCGTGCAGCCTTCGAGACCGGCGCGATAGATGCTTGGGTGGTTTGGGACCCGTTCCTCGCCGCCGCGCAACGCCAGACGCAGGCGCGCGTGCTCGCCGACGGCACCGGCATTGCCTCGTACCAGCGCTACTACCTCGCGCGCACGCGCTATGCGCAGGCAAGGCCCGATGTGTTGCGCGCGGTGTATGCCGAGTTGGAGAAGGCGGGCCGCTGGGTCAAGCAGAACCCGGCCGAGGCGGCTGCCGTGCTCGCACCGGTGTGGGGCCTGGACACGGCCACCATCGAGCAGGCCAACGCACGGCGCAGCTACCGGGTGCGCCCGGTCGTGGCCGCAGGCTTGGCGGAGCAGCAGCGCATTGCGGACGCCTTCCTCGCCGAGAAGCTGTTGCCGCGTCGCGTCGACACGCTGGCCGTGACGCTGTTCGAGCCGGGCGCATGAATGGTGCGCGGCCCAGATGCATCCTGCGGCCATAGACAGTTCAGTGCTTAAGAACTGAATTCTCAGTCGTTTGTGTTGGCAAGCACGCACCCTAAAGTGGTCTATCGCCATCAAGGCGAGACCTTTGATCCCCAAAAAAAGTGGAGACCTTGTCATGAATTTCGATGCAGCAACCCTTGAATTGCCCGCGGCACTGGAACAGGCCCGCGACATCGCGGCACAGCAGAACCTCCCTTACGCAGGCGGTGTGACGCCCTTCGTGGCGTGGCAACTGGTGCAGCAGGCACAGGCCGTGCTCGTGGACGTGCGCTCCGGCGAAGAGCGCAAGTTCGTCGGCCATGTGCCCGACAGCCTGCACGTGCCTTGGGCCACCGGCACCGCGTTGACGCGCAACCCGCGCTTCGTGCGCGAGTTGGAAGCAAAGGTGGCGAAGGAGGGCGGCAAGGATGCGGTCGTGCTGCTGCTGTGCCGCAGCGGCAAACGCTCGGCGCTGGCGGCGGAGGCTGCTGCCAAGGCCGGCTTTGCGAATGTCTTCAACGTCCTCGAAGGCTTCGAGGGCGAGATCGATGCGCACCAGCACCGCGGCGTGGCCGATGGCTGGCGCTTTCATCAACTGCCCTGGGTGCAGGACTGACCGGCACCCGGTCAACGACGCAAAGGACACCATGCCCGTACGACTCGACATCGACCGCATCGCCAGTTCCCTGCGCGGCGTGCGCAGCGAATGGCGCGACGCACAGAAGCGATCGCGCGAGCCGGCGGGGCGCGAGTTTCCGTCGCGTGAATCGCTGGCCGTGGTGGTCGAGCAGTTGAAGGGTGCGCTGTTCCCGCTGCGTTTGGGTCCGCCCAATCTGCGGCCCGACGGCGAGGACTACTACGTCGCGCACACGCTCGACGCGGCCCTTCACACCTTGCTGGAGCAGGCCCGGCTGGAACTGCAGTACGTCGGCCGGCATGCCCCGACTGCTGTGGACGAAGTCGATGCGCGCGCAGGGCAAGCGGTGCGGGAATTCGGCGACGCGTTGCCCGACATCCGCCGGCTGCTCGACAGCGACGTGGTGGCCGCCTTCCAGGGCGACCCGGCCGCGCACAGCGTGGACGAAGTGCTCCTGTGCTATCCGGGCGTGTTGGCCATGATCCATCACCGGCTGGCGCACACGCTCTACACGCTCGGGCTGCCGCTGCTTGCGCGCATCGTGGCGGAGCTGGCGCATGGCCAGACCGGTGTCGACATCCATCCTGGTGCGCAGATCGGACCAGGCTTCTTCATCGACCATGGCACGGGCGTCGTCATCGGCGAGACGGCGGTCATTGGCCGGCATGTTCGCGTCTACCAGGCGGTCACGCTGGGCGCGAAGCGCTTTCCGACCGACGCATCGGGCCATCTGCAGAAGGGACTGCCGCGGCATCCGGTGGTGGAAGACGATGTGGTCATCTACGCTGGCGCCACCATTCTCGGACGGGTGACGATCGGCAAGGGCGCGACCATCGGCGGCAATGTGTGGATCACCGATGACGTGCCTGCAGGTACCAGCGTGACGCAGGCCAGTTTGCAGAACGCGCCGCAGCCTCGGTTGGCTTTGCGGGCTTGAGTACCGCGATGAGCGCAGCGCCGGGCCGCCCCAAGCAAGCTCGCGCCCCCTTGGGGGGCAGCGAGGACACGAAGTGCAGAGCGTGGGGGCTCATGGACCCCGCGCCGAGTCGCCCCAAGAAAGCTCGCACCCCCTTGGGGGGCAGCGAGGGCACGAAGTGCCGAGCGTGGGGGCCACATCCATGAGCGCGGCCCTCGTAGAGAGCTTCGGCGTCGCGGTACGCCGCCTGCGCGAGCAGCAGGGCTGGTCGCAGGAGCAACTCGCCGAGCACTCCAACCTCAACCGCTCCTACGTCGGCGAGATCGAGCGCGGCCGTGTCATCCCATCGATCGTCACCGTCCGCAAGCTCGCCGACGCGCTGAAGCTCAACACATCCGGCCTGCTCGCGCGCTGCGAGGAACTGGAGTCGCAGGTGTTGGCCAGGCGCATCAATTTGATGGCTATAGCCTGTTGAGGGATAACCCCTAGGCATCCGACACTGGTTTCGTCTTTCTCTCAACCACGGAGCCTTTCATGAGTGCAACAGTCGGCGGAACCACCGCCCTTGGCGACAGCGCCGCCCGCCAGCTGGCGAATGCCACCAAGACCGTCCCCCAGCTCGAGACCATCAGCCCGCGCTGGCTCACGCACCTGCTGCAATGGGTTCCGGTCGAGGCGGGCATCTACCGCCTGAACAAGGTCAAGAATCCCGAGTCGATCAAGGTCGTCTGCACCGCGAAGGAGAGCGAGAACCAGCTGCCGCGCACCTGGGTGGACTACGAGGAGAACCCGCGCGAATACTTCCTCAATGCGGTGAGCACCGTGCTCGACGTGCACACCCGCATCTCCGACCTCTACAGCAGCCCGCACGACCAGATCAAGGAACAGCTGCGCCTCACGATCGAGACGATCAAGGAGAACCAGGAGAGCGAGCTCATCAACAACCCCGACTACGGCCTGTTGTCGCAGGTGACGGACGAGCAGCGCATCTTTCCGCTGACCGGCGCGCCCACGCCCGACGATCTCGACGAGTTGTTGACCAAGGTGTGGAAGGAGCCGGCCTTCTTCCTGACGCATCCACTGGCGATTGCAGCCTTCGGCCGTGAAGCCACAAGACGCGGCACGCCGCCGCCGACGGTGAGCCTGTTCGGCTCGCAGTTCATCACCTGGCGCGGCATCCCGCTGATCCCGTCGAACAAGGTGCCGGTGGCCGATGGCAAGAGCAAGATCATCCTGCTGCGCGTGGGCGACAAGCGCCAGGGCGTGGTCGGCCTGTTCCAGCCGGGGCTCACCGGCGAGCAGAGCCCGGGGCTGTCGGTGCGCTTCATGGGGATCAACAACCATGCGATCGCGTCGTACCTGATCTCGTTGTATTGCTCGCTCGCGGTGCTGACGACGGATGCGCTGGCCGTGCTCGACGATGTCGAGGTCGGCAGGTACCACGACTACGCCGACACCTACAAGTAAGCCGCGGTGAACAGCCCATTGACTCCCACTGCCGCCGGCCTGCCGCATGGCGTGGAGGCCCCGTTCGACCCCGAGGTGCTGGCGCGCATGGCAAGCCAGTTGTTCGCGGCTTTGCCGGGGCAATACGTGCCGGGCGCACAGGCGCCTTCGCAACTGGCACCGCCGGGATCGCCGCTGGTGAGCCCCGCGGGCTTCGGGCCGAGCGTGCCCGGTACGCCCATACCGCAAGGCCAGGTGCCGGGCAGCAACCTGCTGCCGGCGTCGCCCACACAATTGCCATCGTTGGCCAACCGCGCGCCGTCGTTGCTGCCGAAGGCGGTGGCCGGCAATGGCGTGCCGGACAACGTGTTCGCTGCGCTTCCGGCGTATGAACCGCGACTGGGCACGGCTGCTATCGGGGTGCCGGAGGCAGCGGCGGTGACGCCCTCGCAGGCTGCGACGCATCCCGGTGCGGGCGCATCGCCGTTCTACTTCCTCGGTGACACATACGGCCAGCCATCGCCTGGTGGCCGTGGCGCCGACAGCGCACCGCGCATCAGCGACGAACTGGCCTACTTCCCGTTCGCGCAACCGCAGGGCGCCGATTTGCGGGGCTTGCTGGCGAACCCATCGGCGGCGCCATCGAGCGCACCGGCGCCCTCGACCGAGCCGCAGTACTACTTCGTCGACTCGGTTCGCTTGCCAAGCGGCTATGTCACACCGGCCAAGCCTCCGCCGCATGGCGGCGATGTGCCCCTGGCCACGGCGGGTCAGCGCCAGCCCTTCGATGTGCATGCGGTGCGGCGCGATTTCCCCGTGTTGCAGGAGCGTGTCAACGGCCGGCAACTCGTGTGGTTCGACAACGCGGCGACAACGCACAAGCCGCAGTCGGTCATCGACCGCATCAGCTACTTCTACGAGCACGAGAACTCGAACATCCACCGCGCTGCGCACGAGCTCGCGGCGCGTGCGACCGATGCGTATGAAGGTGCGCGGGAGCGGGTGCGCAAGTTCATCAACGCCCCGGAAGTCGATGAAGTGATCTTCGTGCGCGGCACGACCGAGGCCATCAACCTCGTCGCCAAGAGCTGGGGCGGCCAGCATGTGCGCGAGGGCGACGAGATCATCGTGAGCCACCTGGAGCACCACGCCAACATCGTGCCGTGGCAGCAGCTCGCATCTGCCAAGGGCGCGAAGCTGCGCGTGATCCCGGTGGACGACTCGGGGCAGGTGCTGCTCGACGAATATCGCAAGCTGCTGAACGATCGCACCAAGATCGTCGCCGTCACGCAGGTCTCCAACGCACTGGGCACCGTGGTGCCGGTGAAGGAGATCGTCGAGCTGGCGCATCGCGCGGGCGCCGTCGCGCTGGTCGACGGTGCGCAGTCGGTGTCGCACATGCGGGTCGACGTGCAGGACATCGGCGCGGACTTCTTCGTGTTCTCCGGCCACAAGGTATTCGGGCCGACGGGCATCGGCGTGGTGTGGGGCAAGCGCGCGTTGCTGGAAGACATGCCGCCGTGGCAGGGCGGGGGCAACATGATTGCCGACGTCACCTTCGAGAAGACCGTGTTCCAGCCGATCCCCAACAAGTTCGAAGCCGGCACCGGCAACATCGCCGATGCGGTGGGGCTGGGCGCGGCGATCGACTACGTCAACAAGATCGGCATCGAGAACATCGCGCGCTACGAACATGAGCTGCTCGAATATGGCATGCGCGAGTTGGGCGCGATTCCGGGTGTGCGCTTGATCGGCACGGCGGCCGACAAGGCCAGCGTGATGTCCTTCGTGCTGGACGGCTACACGACCGAGGAAGTGGGTCACGCGCTGAACGACGAGGGCATCGCGGTGCGCACGGGGCACCATTGCGCGCAGCCGATCCTGCGGCGCAACGGCGTCAAGACCACGGTGCGGCCTTCGCTGGCGTTCTACAACACCTTCGATGAGATCGATCGGTTGGTGGCGGTGGTTCGGCGGCTGTCGGCGCAGCGGCGCGCAGGGTGATCGCGCCCGGCCGCGTGTACGCGGGGCCTGGCTCTCAGGTTGGGAACACTGTGGCCCAGTCGCGCTTCATGCTGACCACGTCGATGCCGAAGTCGGCGGCGTGGTCCAGCGCCTCGACCAGCGGGCTCAGGCGAAATTCACGGTCATAGGCGAACTCCCGCTCGGCGTCGTCATGGTGCAGCAGCAGGGCCAGCCGGGCGCCTGCACCTGACTTGGCGTAGCGCAGCATCGCCAGGTCGCCGTCGGAGTTGCCGAAGGCAAGGATCGGCCGGCGGCCGATGTGCAGCGCGATGTTCTCGGTCTTGACCTCGCGGTCGTCGAAGGAGCCGAGCTCGGCGATCTTCATCATCTGGACACGGCCATCGATCACCTCGAAGCGGGTCCTGGTGCTGCTGCCGATCACCTGCTCGGTCGGAATGCCGTAGACCTCTTCCGCGAAGGCCCGCATCAACTCGATGCCGCCGCCGCTGACGATGAAGTTCTTGAAGCCGTTGGCGCGCAGGTAGTCCAGCAGTTCCAGTTGCGGCTGGTACACGCAGCGCGTGAAAGGGCGGTGCAGTTGCGGATGGGTGGCGGTAGCGAACCATTCCTTGGCGATGGCGTTGAATTCCTCGATCGTCATGCCGGCGTGCGTCATGAACACGGCCTCGAAGGCGGCCTGCTTGCCCAGGTTGAAGAGGGTCTTGAGATCGTGTTCGAGGAAGGCCTTGAAGGGCTGGCGCTCGCGCAGGCTCGGATCTTTTTCAGCGAGCGCTTCCAGGCGCGCCTCGGCGAAGAAGAACTGTGTTTGCTTGGGCTGCTCGCACCAGAGCGTGCCGTCGTTGTCGAAGGTCGCGATGCGTTCCGCGGGACGGACGAAATCCGGGTGGGACGGGTCTGTGACGCGTGTGACGAAGTCGATGATGGCCCGCCTGGCGGGGCCGTCGTTCCACGATGGCAGGGACTGTTCAGGCATTCGCGCGAACTCCATCTTCGGGTTGAGGGAGCGCAGCTTACACCCGGTGCACTGTGTCGAAGGTGTCCGTTGAAGCTTGCAGTTGCAACGTGGTCCAGTGTTGCAACACACGCGGTGCCTCGGCTGCGAAGGACGCCAGCCGCTGCGCCGTGCAGATCGGCGCGGTCAGTTCCAGCCGGTGCCCGGACGGATCATTGAAGTAGATCGACAGCACGAAGTCGTCATGGTTGACCGGGCCGATCACCGGTACACCCAAGTCTTCCAGTTCGGCTCGCGCCTGATGCAGCACCTCGATGCTGTCCACCTGGAACGCGAAGTGCTGGATCCAGGCGGGCGCTTTCATGTCCCGGATGCCGCCGGGTGCGGTGGGGCATTCGAAAAAGGCGATGCTGCTGCCGTCCTCCATCTCGAAGAAGAGGTGGATGTGCGGGGCGTGCTGGCCGGTGGAGGGCACCACGTCCTGCGTCAGCGCGTGGGACAACTTGAGGCCGAGCACGCCGGTATAGAAGCGGGCGGTGGCGGCCGCGTCCGTGCAGCGGAAGGCGGCGTGATGGAGTTTCTTGCAAAGCATGGGGCACGACACGAAGGAGTTGAAGCGTGACCTGGACGATAGGCGCGCGGGCGGCTTCAGGGTTGACCGCGCGTCCCAAACGTTTGCGCGCAGTCCCAGTGCGAATCGGCGATGCAGCCTTGCGCTGGCCTTGCGTGCACCAGCGAACTTGCGAGGGATCAGGCCGCGAGGCGCCGCGCCTGCTGTGCCTCGGCTTGCTCCTCGCGCGCGCGGCGCGCCTCATGGGTCCTGAACTGCGCATGGGCCACCGGCAGCAGGCGCGTGTCCGCGGTGGACCAGCGCCCGCGCCGCAGCAGGTCGCCGAGGATGTGCTCGCTTTCGGTCGGCTCGCCGCGCTCGATGTCGTGGTACATCGAACCCGTCAGCACCGAGCCCGGCATGCACAGCGCCGCGCGGGTGCGCGCGATGGCCTTCGCGCGCGGTGCATGGGCGTTGAAGGCGGCGATGCGGCAGCACTCGTCCAGCAGGTCGAGCGCGATGTGTTGCGCGCCCGCGCTGACGATGTCGCCGACGTTGGCGCGCAGCAGCGCCGTGAGGCTGGCGAGCGTCGCGATGTGGATCCATTTCTCCCACATGTCCTGCACGATGTAGTCGCTCGGCTGCGCATCGAAGCGGGCCTCGTGGAAGGCTTGGGCGATCCGTTCGATGCGTGACGTGTATTCGCCTTCGAGTTCACCGAACAGCAGGGTGTGCTCGTCGCCGGAATGCTCGATGGCGCCCGTCTCGTCTACCGATGCGGCGATCACGCAGGCCCCGCCCAGCACGCTGCGGCGCCCGAAGCGCTCGACCAGCAGGTCGAGGTGGCGCATGCCGTTGAGCAGCGGGAGGATGACAGTCTCCGGCCCGACGGCGGGCGCGAAGTCGGCCATGGCCGATTCGAGGTCGTAGGCCTTGCAGGCGACGATCACCACGTCATAGGTTCGCCGAAGTTGCCTTGACGTGATGACCGGCGCCGAGGCCAGGTGCAGGTTGCCGGCAGGGCTGCGTATCGACAGTCCGCGCGAGGCGAGCTGCGCCGCACGATCAGGACGCGCGAGAAAGGTCACGTCCTGCCCGGCATGCAGCAGGCGAGCGCCGAAGTAGCCGCCGACCGCGCCGGCACCCACCACGAGGAATTTCAAGACGGACATGGGGCTGCGCTCGGGTTCAGAAGGCCGGCACCAGCGCGCCGTTGAACCTGGTCTCGATGAAGTCTTCACCTCGGCCGAGTGACAGGCCTTCACGAGTTGCTGCGCCCACGGCTTGTCCTTGTCGACGCGGCGCATCGCGATGAGCTTGGTGTACGACCCCTTGGGCGATGAAAGGCAGATGCATGGCAAGCGAGTCAAGTGAATTCGGGAGGTGCCACTGTGCAGGCCGTCGGTGCATGCGGGAACGAAGAAATTCGCGCAGCGATATGCGGAAACTTTTTGAGCCGCGGCATGGCGTCCGCGCTTGTGCGCTGACCAGATCGCCAGACGCCTTCATCGAGCCCCTGCAGGAGCTCACCGGCAACGTGTCCGCAGGCGATCGGTGACGCGGTCCACTCATTCACTGAAATCGGATCGGTGCTGTCCTCACCGTTCGTTTCAACGACTCTGCGGCCTTGCGCCAAAGCGCAAGCAGATAGTCAGATAGCAACTAAGCCTGCTCCTTTTTCTTCGTTCCCTTGCCCGCGTGCGGATCGAAGAATCCAGGACTTCCTTGTCCCTGGAGTGCACGTTCATGCTCAGCCGCCAACTCTTCCTCCGCCTCGCCGGCGTCATCCTGCTGGCCCCCATGCTCGCGAGCGCCGCACCGGCCACAGGCGAGCCCGTCTGGTTCGGCGTCAGCGGCCCGCTGACCGGCCAGAACGCGCAGTACGGCGCGCAGTGGAAAGCCGGCTTCGACCTCGCGCTCGACGACATCAACGCCAAGGGCGGCATCCACGGCCGCCCGCTCGCTTACATCTTCGAGGACAGCCAGAGCGACCCGCGCCAGGCGGTCGGCCTCGCGCAGAAGTTCGTCAACGACAAGCGCATCCTGATCGAGCTGGGCGACTTCTCCAGCCCGGCCTCGATGGCGGCCTCGCCGATCTACCAGCGCGCCGGCCTGGTGCAACTCGGCTTCACCAACTCGCACCCCGATTTCACCAAGGGCGGTGACTTCATCTGGAGCCCGTCGATCAGCCAGTCGGACTCGCAACCATTGCTTGCCGACCTGGCGGTGAAGACGCTCGGATTCAAGCGCGTGGCCGTGCTGTTCCTCAACACCGACTGGGGCCGCGCCAGCCGCGACGTGTTCGTGAAGGCGGCCGAGCAACGCGGTGCGCAGGTGGTCATCGCCGAGGGCTACCAGCCCGACGAGAAGGACTTCCGTTCGACGCTGGTGCGCGTGCGCGATGCCAACCCCGATGGCCTGGTGCTCATCTCCTACTACCCCGACGGCGCGCTCATCGCCGGGCAGGTGCGCAACGTCGGGCTGAAGCAGCCGATCGCAGCCAGCGGCTCGGTCTACTCGCCCAAGTTCATCGAACTCGGCGGCGCGGCGGTCAACGGCATCTACACCAACACCTCCTTCTTCCCCGAGGAGCCGCGCGCCGAGGTGCAGGAGTTCGTCACGCGCTTCAAGGCCAAGTACGGCAAGGAGCCGGATGCCTTCAACGCGTACGCCTATGACGCGGTGCTGGTCACGGCCGCCGCGCTGAACCAGGCCGGCCCCAAGGCCGACCGCACCGCCGTGCGCGACGCCTTCTACAAGATCAAGGACGTGCCGAGCGTGGTGTTCGGCAAGGCCAACTTCGACCCGCAGTCGCGCCGCGTGATCGGCGTGAAGAGCGTAGACCTGGTCGTGAAGGACGGCAAGTGGGCGCTGAGCGACCTGAAGGGCAAGGCCGCCGTGGCATCGGCCCGCTGAACGCGCACGCATGAGCTTCACCTCGTTTTTCGACTACACGGTCAATGGCCTGATCATCGGCAACATCTACGCGATGCTGGCCGTCGGCCTCGCGTTGATCTTCGGGGTGTCGCACCTCATCAACTTCGCGCACGGTTCGGTCTACACCGTCGGCGCGTACATCGGCTGGGCGGCGATCACCTTCCTGCACACGCCGCTGCCGATCACGCTGCTGCTGGTGGTGCTGGGTTCCGGCGCGCTGGGCATGCTGATCGAGCGCGTCGGGCTGCGGCCGCTGCAAGGGGCCGCGCGCATCGCGCCGCTGCTGGCGACCATCGGCATCAGCTTCGTGCTCGACATCCTGGTGCAGATCTTCGCGAGCCCCGACCCGCGCTCGCTGCCCACGCAACTGCCGGACTGGCGCCTGCAGATCGGCACCGGCACCATCGGCGCGCTGGACCTGCTGATCGCCGGCATCGGCATCACGAGCGCGGCGCTGCTGTTCGGCTTCCTGCGCTTTACGAAGCTGGGCTGGGCGGTGCGTGCCACCGCGCAGGACCGGGATGCGGCGCAGCAGATGGGCGTGGACGTGAATCGCGTCAACCAGAGCGTGTTTGCCATTGCATCGGCGCTGGGTGGTTTGTCGGGCGTGCTGGTGGGCATGTACTACAACAACATCAGCCCGGCGATGAGTTTCCAGGCGACCTTGAAGGGCGTGGTCGCGACGGTGGTCGGCGGCGTCGGCAACGTGCCGGGCGCCATCGTGGGCAGCATGCTGCTCGGGCTGATCGAGAGCTATGGCGTGGCGATGTTCGGCACGCCGTACCGCAACCTGTTCGCCTTCGTGTTGCTGCTGATCATCCTGGTGTGGAAGCCCAATGGGCTGTTTGGGCGCAAGCGGGCGTTGCCGCCGGAGCCGCTGACAGGCACCTTCATCGCGCCGAGCAAGCCGTGGCATGTGCCGGCGAAGGTGCTGGCCGGGTTGTTCGTGATTGCCGCGGTGCTGCCGCTGTTCAATCCTTCGCCGTACCTGCTGCAGGTGCTGACCAACTCGTGGCTCTATGCGGCGCTGGCGCTGAGCCTGACGCTGGTGGCAGGCACGATCGGGCAGATCTCGCTGGGGCATGCGGGGCTGCTGGCGATTGGCGCGTATGCATCGTCGCTGCTCGTGCTGGACCTGCACCTGCCGGTGGGCACGAGCATCGTGGTGTCGGGCCTGCTGACTTCGTTGATCGGCACCGCGCTGATCTTCCCGGCGTTCCGGCTGCGTGGGCACTATGTGTCGATCGCCACGCTGGGCATCGGCGAGATCGTGGCGCTGACGATCCTCAACTGGGAGAGCCTCACGCGCGGGCCGATTGGCGTGTCGGGCATACCGCCCCTGTCGCTGTTCGGGCAGGACGCCTCGTCCAATGCGGCCTTCTACTGGGCCGCGTTCGCTGCGATGGTGCTGCTCGCCTTGCTGCAATGGCGGCTGCTGCGCTCGCACCTCGGCCGGACCTTCCGCGCAGTGCGTGAGGACGAAGTGGCCGCGCGTGCCTATGGCGTGAGTCCTGATCGCTACAAGGCGATGGCCTTCGGCTTCGGCGGCTTCGCGGCGGGCGTGAGCGGGGCCTTCACCGCGCACCTGTATTCGTACATCAACCACGAGACCTTCACCTCGCAGATCTCCATCCTCGCGCTGACGATGGTGATCCTGGGTGGGCTCGGGAACATCAGCGGCGCGCTGCTCGGGGCGGTAGCGCTGGTCAGCTTGCCGGAGCTGTTCCGCGTGACGGCGGAGTACCGCATGTTGATCTATGGCGTGGCGCTGCTGCTGTTGATTCGCTTCCGGCCGCAGGGCCTGCTCGGCACCGTTTGAAACCAACACAAAGGAAATTTCGATGAGTCACCTGAACGACTACCTCGCCGAGAAGCGCGCCGCCGTGCTGGCACGCGACGCCGCCATCGAGGCCGGCACCGCACAGCCGCTGCAACTGGAGGCCAACGTACGCGTCGAGGGCCGCAGCGGCGTGCGGCGCTTGCGCATCCGCGACCACCAGGTCATCAGCGACAGCCCGCCCGACTTCGCCGGCTACAACCTCGGCCCCAGCTCGCCCGAACTGCAACTGGGCGTGCTGGGCACCTGCGTGACGCACATCTTCCTGATCCACGCGGCGCAACGGCAGGTGCCGCTCGAAAGCCTGGACGTGGAAGTGACCGGCATCATCGACCCGCGCGGTGGCAAGCCCGGCCACGAGCAGACGCCGATCTGGCCGCACGAGATCGCGTACACGGTGAACATCGATTCGCCAGCCTCGCGCGAGGATATCGACGCGCTGTTTGAAGAAGTCGAGCGCACCTGCCCGATCCTCAACCTGCTGCGCAATCCGCAGACGATCCGCGCGGAGGTGAAGCTGGTGAACTCGAAAGCGCATGCGGCCAAAGCGGCCAGCAAGGACGTGGATGCCCTCGCTGCTTGAAGTCTCCGGCCTCACGCGCCGCTTCGGCGGGCTGACCGCCGTCGATGCGGTCGACCTGGCGGTGGGCGAGGGCGAACTGGTGAGCGTGATCGGCCCCAATGGCGCGGGCAAGACCACGCTGTTCAACCTCGTGACCGGACTGGATCAACCTGATGGCGGCACGGTGCGCTTCGAAGGCGAGGACATCACCGGATGGCCGGCGCCCAGGCTGGCGCAACGCGGCCTGGCACGCACCTTCCAGCATGGGCGCGTGTTCGCCAACCTCACAGTGCTCGACAACTTGCTGGTCGGCGCGCATACGCGCTTGCGTGCGGTGCGTCCGCGACTCGGTGGCATACCGGGGATCGGCGCGCTGGCTGAACTTGCGTTGGCTTTGGTGCAACCGCCATCGGTCACGCGCGAGGAAGCAGGGCTGCGCGAGGAAGCGCTGGAGATCATCGCGCTGTTCGGCGAACGCCTCGCGCCGCGCATCGACCACCCCGCGTACAGCCTGTCGTATGCGAACCGCCGCCGCGTCGAGATTGCCCGCGCGCTTGCATTGCAACCGCGCCTGCTGCTGCTCGACGAACCCACGGCCGGCATGAACGAAAGCGAGACCGCCGAGATGCTGGAGATCATCCGCACGCTCAAGTCGCGCGGCCAGACCATCCTGCTGATCGAGCACAAGCTCGACCTGGTGATGCAACTGTCGGATCGCGTCGTGGTGCTGGACGATGGCCGCAAGATCGCCGAAGGCTTGCCGCAGGATGTGCGCAACGATGCCAAGGTGATCGAGGCCTACCTCGGCAGCCGCAACGTCGGCCAGCAGGCAGTCGCGCCGAAGTCTCCCGCTCTGGCGCCGCCGGCACTCGCGGCATGACGGCGCTCGTCACCACTGCGCGCACCGGTCTTGCGCCGCCTTCTCTTCTGCGCGGAGACGGCTGGCGCGACG
Source organism: Variovorax rhizosphaerae (assembly GCF_037889975.1). Lineage (NCBI taxonomy): Bacteria > Pseudomonadati > Pseudomonadota > Betaproteobacteria > Burkholderiales > Comamonadaceae > Variovorax > Variovorax rhizosphaerae. The sequence continues at coordinate 639,592 of NZ_JBBKZT010000001.1, forward strand.
ACCGCGACGAAGACAACGACCGTCGCGAAGCCGCAGCCATGACCCAGGGCGTGGCTTCTCATGCCCTGCTGGAACTCCGCAAGGTCAACACCTTCTACGGCCCCGTCCAGGCCCACTTCGACCTCGACCTCGAAGTCCGCCAGGGCCAGATCGTGAGCCTGCTCGGCGGCAACGCCAGCGGCAAGTCCACCACCATGAAAGTCGTGCTCGGCCTGCAGAAGCCGCGCTCCGGCGAGGTGCGCTTTGCCGGCCAGTCGATGGCCGGCCTGGGCACGCCGCAGGTGATCCGTCGCGGCATCGGCTCGGTGCCTGAGGCGCGGCGCCTGTTCCCCGCGATGACGGTGCGCGAGAACCTGCTGATGGGCGCCTATGCGCGCAGCGACCGCAAGGCCATCGCCGAAGACCTCGAACGCATGCTGGAACTCTTCCCGCGCGTGGCCGAGCGCATCGACTTCCTGGCCGGCACGCTCTCCGGCGGCGAGCAGCAGATGGTGGCGATGGCGCGTGCCCTCATGGGCCGCCCGCGGCTCATCTGCATGGACGAGCCCACGATGGGCCTGTCGCCGCTGTATGTCGACAAGGTGCTGGAACTCATCGCGCAGATCAATCGGCAGGGCGTGTCGGTGTTCATGGTCGAGCAGAACGCGAGCCTCGCCCTGCAGATCGCGCACTACGGCTATGTGCTGCAGACGGGGCGCATCGTGCTGCAAGGCCGGGCGGCGCAACTGCTGACCGATGCGCGCATCCGCGACGCCTACCTCGGCGGCAGCGATGCCGCCAGCACCGCTTCATGAATGAACAAAGGATCCACGTGTCACTGAAACTCGACCACATCGTCATCGCCGTCCATGACCTGGAGGCGACCATTGCCGACTACACGGCGCTCGGCTTCAACGTGCAGCGCGGCGGCGACCATCCGGGCCGCAGCACGCACAACGCGCTGGTCGTGTTCGCCGACGGCAGCTACCTCGAGTTGATTGCGTGGAAGTCACCCGCGCCGCAGGAGCGCTGGTGGCAGGTGTTGCAGCGGCGTGGCGAGGGTCTTGTCGACTTCGCGCTGCTGCCTGCCGACACCGCGCAAACGGTGACGCAGGCGGCGCAACGCGGCCTGACGCTGGAAGGGCAAGGGCCGCTCGATGGTGGCCGGCTGCGTCCTGATGGCGAGCGTCTGCACTGGCAGACCGCGCGGCCGACGACGCAAGACTTGCCCTTTCTCTGCGGCGACATCACGCCTCGCGCGTTGCGCGTGCCGGAGGGCGATGCGCGCGTGCATCCGAACGGCGTGACCGGCGTCGTCAGCCTGGCCATTGCTGTGAAGGACCTGGACGCGACGCTGACGCGCTATCGCGCACTGCTCGGTGAAAGCCCCGGCACGCATGTCGGCCGTGGCGTGACGCTGCATGCGCGGCGCGATCGCATCGCGCTTGTCGCGTTGGGCGACAGCACGCTGGTGCTGAACGCGACCCGGCCCACGGTGCTTTCGGCCAGTGTCGATGACGAGCACGACATCGATGACGAAGGCGGCGACCCCATCGCCCGCCGGCTGGCGGCGCACGGCGAAGGCCTCTTTCACCTGACGCTGCGCACCACGCTTGCCAACGCTGCAACGCCGAGCCTCGGGCTGACGCATGGCGCGAGCATCGACTTCGAGCGGGATGCCGCCGCAACGACCAACCATCGCCTCGCACGTTCCGCAATCGCCGAGCCGGCATGAGCATGCTCGACTCGAAGTGACGCAGCTGCCAGCTCCCCGATGCCCGATGCAGGGGCAGGGGCAGGGGCAGGGGCAGGGGCAGGGGCAGGGGCAGGGGTAGGGGTAGGGGTAGGGGAAGGGGCAGACGGCACAGCAGTTCAGCGGCAGCGACTCCGCGTTGCAAATCAAGCTTCAACCCAATGACAAGCGCCGTCGCAGCTCGCCCTGATCCGCGATCAGGATGGCCCCGGCCGGTGCCGGCATCGGCGCCTGCGGCCACAGCAGCGTGCGATACCCAGCGGCGATTCCCGCCAGCGCCCCGGTCGGGCTGTCCTCGACCACGGTAATGTCCGCCCCTTCCAGCGCGAGCAGCCAGGCGGCACGCAGATAACCCTCCGGTTCCGGCTTGCCCTGCCGCACGTCATTGCGGCTCACCGACACCAGGTCGGGCTCCATCAGGCCGATCGCGCGCAGGTTCACATCCACGATGAGCCGCTCCGAATTGGAGACCACGGCCTGCGGCACGCCCAGTGCCTGCAATTCCCTGAACACCTCCAGCGCCTCGGCGCGCGGCTGCAGTCGGGCCGCCCGTTCCAGGTACGCATGGCTGCGCCATCGCCGCCAGTCGTTGAAGGGCATCGCCAGCCCGTAGCGCGCGCTGAAGGTCTCGTGGATCAGCCGCGCCGGCATGCCCACCACCAGCTCGTGCAAATTCGCCGGGGGCGTGATCCCTTCGGCCGCCAGTGACATCACCAGCGTCTCTTCATGCAGCGGCTCGCTGTCCACCAGCGTGCCGTCCAGGTCCCACAAGACCGCCATTCGATGCATGTTGTCCGTCCTCTTCTTCAGTAAGCGTCTCTTCCGTGCCGACAGCCGGCGCAGCGTGCCACCGATTTTGACGGAAAAAAGTTTTTGCGATGTGTTGTCAAAGAAAGAAATTCCTTTTATAGTCCAACCCATGCCAGCCGAGGCCCACGTCAAGAAGTCCTCGTCACCCGGCAGATTCCAAAGTGCCCTGAAACCCAAACTGAACTGGAACAACCCCATGAACAACGGAAAAATGCTGGATGGCAAGGTGGCGATCATCACGGGTGCCGCCTCCGGCATCGGTGAGGCCGTCGCCCGGATGTATTGCGAGAACCGCTGCAAGGTCCTCGGTGTCGACATCGATGCAGAGCGACTGCAGCGCATCGCCGCGGAGATCACCGCGGCCGGCGGCGAATTCGTCCCGGTCGTGGCCGACGTCACTGGCGAGCAGACCGTCATCGACTTCTTCAAGAAGGCCTACACCTTGTGGGGCAGCATCGACGTGGTCGTCAACAGCGCCGGCCGCGACTCGCTGGCGCCCCCGGTGACCGAGGTCACGCTGGACGAATGGAACAAGACCATCGGCCCGAACCTCACGGCCGTGTTCCTCTGCTGCCGCGAAGCCTTCCGCTACATGGAGAAGCAATCCAACGGCGGCCGCATCATCAACATGGGCTCCTCGTCGACCCGCGTCGCCTCCGGCCCCGGCCACAGCCCGTACCGCGCCTCCAAGCACGGCATGCTGGGCTTCTCGAAGAACATCCTGCTCGAAGGCAAGGACAAGAAGATCGGCGTGACGGTGCTGAACCCCTCGCACGTCAAGACGCCGATGACCGAGATCATCGACAAGGGCCTGTACGACGGCAACCTGAAGGCCTACGTCGACGGCTGGCTCGACGAAAAGGAAATCAAGGAAGGCATCCACGCCTCCTGCATCGAGGTCGACAGCGTGGCCTGGCTGGCACTGTTCGTGGCCACCCGCACGCCGGACATCACGATCCCGACGATCGCGCTCTACCCGACGCACAAGGTCCATCGCTACGGCATGGAAGTCTGAGCGGCCCGGACCCAAGCAAGGCGGCACCCCCATGAAAGCAGCGGTATTCCACCGGCCCGGGCAGATCACGCTCGAGGAGCGCGACATCTACGACATCGGCGACGACGAGATCCTCGTCAAGACGCGCACTGCCTCGATCTGCGGCACCGACCTTCGCATCCATGGCGGCGGCCACTTCAAGATCCGCGAGGGCCAGTCGCGGGTGCTGGGGCATGAACTGTCCGGCACGATTGCCCGCGTCGGCAAGCTGGTGTCGGGTTGGCGCGAGGGGCAGCGTGTCTCCTTCACGCCCAACATCGGCTGCGGCCATTGCGAGATGTGCCGCCAGGGCTACAACAACATGTGCCCCGACTACGAGGCCTTCGGCATCAGCCTGGATGGCGGCTTCCAGGAGTACATGCGAGTGCCGGCCATTGCCATCCGCGGCAACAACATCTTCGAGGTGCCGGAGCATCTGTCCTTCGAGGAGGCGGCGGTGATCGAGCCGCTGTCCTGCTGCTACAACGCCTTCAAGGGGCTGACCGTCACTCCGGAGGACACGGTGTTGATCATCGGCCCGGGACCGATCGGCGCGTGCTTCGTGCAGCTGGCCAAGGCCTGGGGCGCGCGGCAGGTCATCGTGGTGGGGCGCAGCGCGGGACGGCTGCGCGAGATCGAGAAGTTCGGCGCCGACATCCTGATCGATTCGAGCCAGGTCGACGTGCTGGCCGAAGTCATGCGCATCACCAAGGGGCGTGGCGTGGACGTGGTCGTCACGGCCGCTTCGTCGCCGGAGTTGCAACCCCTGTCGGTGCAGTTGCTGGCGGTGCATGGCCGGGTCAACTTCTTCGGCGGCCTGAAGAAGGGCACGCGCGTCGAGATCGACACCAATCTCGTGCACTACCGCGGACTGAAACTGCTGGGCACCACGGGCTCCAGCAACGAGGACTACTTCCGCTCCATGCGGCTCGTGTCCGACGGCCGCATCAACGTGCGCGACATCGTGAGCCACCGCTTCGCGCTGGACGACATCCATGAGGCATTCGAATTCGCCAAATCCGGCAAGGGCATGAAGACCCTCGTCGTGCAGTGACCGAGGAACATCCGATGACGACCCCCACCCACATGCAGGCCGCGGTGCTCAAGGCCGCCGGTGACCTGCGCTACGAAACCGTCGCCGTGCCTTCGACGCTCGGTCCGCAGGACACGCTCGTCAAGGTGATGGCGGCCGGCATCTGCGGCTCCGACATCGGCCGCGTGATGGTCACGGGCACCTACCGCTTTCCGACGATCCCCGGGCACGAGTTCGCCGGCGTCATCGAAGCGGTGGGATCCGAAGTAAGCAACGTCAAGCCCGGCGACAGGGTCGCGATCGCGCCCTTGCTGCCTTGCATGCAATGCGATGCCTGCCATCGCGGCAACTACTCGCTGTGCGACGACTACAGCTTCCTCGGCTCGCGCACCGACGGCGGCTTCGCGCAGTACGTCAAGGCGCCGGCACGCAACCTGGTGCGCTTCCCCGACACCATCGGCTTCGAGGAGGCCGCGACCATCGAGTCGGCGGCGATCATCCTGCACGGCATCCACAAGATCAACCTGCGCGCCGGCGATTCGGTGGCGGTCATCGGCATCGGCGCGCTGGGCTACTTCGCGGTGCGACTGGCCAAGCTGTCCGGCGCACGGCCGGTCATCGCGGTGGACATCGACGACACCAAGCTCGCGATGGCCCGCGAAGCCGGCGCCGACATCTGCATCAATGCCAGCGCTTCCGACCTGCACCAGCAGATCCGCGCAGCGACCGGTGGCGCCGGCGCCGACGTGGTGCTGGAGACGGCCGGCAACAACGCGGGCCGCGAGACGGCGATCCATGCGGCGCGCAAGCAGGGCACGATCGTGATCTACGGCTCGGCCCACCAGGACGTGGTGTTCAAGCCCGCCACCTTCGAGCGCGTGTTGCGCAACGAGTTGCACCTGGTCGGTTCATGGAACTCGTACTCGGTGCCCTTCCCGGGCAAGGAATGGTTCGACCTCATCGGCATGATCGAGGCCGGGGAGTTGAGCGCCAGGCCGTTGATCTCGCACATCCGTCCTTTGAGCGAGGCGCCGCGCATCTTCAGGGAGATCGCCGAACGCAGCTTCGGCGGCTACAGCAAGGTGATCTTCCTGCCGCACGGCACCCCCGAAACCATCGACCACTGAAGCGTCGCCGAACGAAGCGAACGAGGAGACAAGAAGATGACGAAGAAATACGTGCTGGCCCTCGATGAAGGCACGTCCAGCGCCCGCGCGATCCTTTTCGACAAGGCCGGCGAGATCGTCTCGATCGGCCAGCGCGAATTCCGCCAGATCTACCCGAACCCGGGCTGGGTCGAGCACGATCCGCTGGAGATCTGGAACGTGCAGTTGTCGGCCGCGCGCGAGGCGCTGCTGCAGGCCAACGTCCGCCCGGAAGAGATCGCCGCCATCGGCATTGCCAACCAGCGCGAGACCTGCGTGGTGTGGGACATCGCCACCGGACTGCCGATCCACAACGCACTGGTATGGCAGGACCGCCGCACCGCCGGCGTGTGCGACGAGCTCAAGGCACAGGGCTTGGAGTCCTACGTGCGGGAGACCACCGGCCTGGTCATCGACGCCTACTTCTCGGGCACCAAGATCGCATGGATCCTCGACAACGTGGAAGGTGCGCGCGAGCGTGCGGAACGCGGCGAACTGGCCGCGGGCACCATCGACAGCTGGCTGATCTGGAACCTCACCGAGGGCAGGGCGCACGTCACCGACTACTCGAACGCGTCGCGCACGATGCTCTACGACATCTACAAGGCGCAATGGGACGACAGGCTGCTGGCCGCGGTGCGCGTGCCGCGTGCGGTGCTGCCGCAGGTGCGCAATTCGTCGGAGGTCTACGGCATGTCGGCCGCGAAGTTCTTCGATGGCGTGGAGATCCCGGTGGCTTCCGCCGTGGGCGACCAGCAGGGCGCGCTGTTCGGCCAGAGCTGCTTCCAGCCCGGCATGGTGAAGTGCACCTACGGCACGGGTTGCTCGCTGCTGATGAACACCGGCGCAAAGCCCATGCCTTCGCGCAACAACCTGCTGACGACCGTGGCCTGGGGGCTGGACGGCAAGCTGGAGTACGCGCTGGAAGGCTTGATCTTCACTTGCGGTTCGGTCGTGCAATGGTTGCGCGATGAGCTGAAGCTGATCCATCTGTCGAGCGAAACGGAACTGGCCGCGCGCCAGGTGCCCGACACCAATGGCGCCTACTTCGTGCCCGCGTTCACCGGCCTCTCCGCGCCGTACTGGGACCAGTACGCACGCGGCGCGCTGCTGGGCATCACGCGCGGCACCAACCGCAACCACATCATCCGCGCCGCGCTGGAATCGATGGCCTTCCAGGTCAGGGACGTGATCGGCTGCATGGAGGCGGACAGCGGCATCGCGTTGTCGGACCTGAACGTCGACGGCGGGGCCGTCAGCAACAACTTCGTCATGCAGTTCCAGGCCGATCTGCTGGGCGTGCCCGTGATGCGCCCGAAGGTGGTCGACACCACGGCACGCGGCGCCGCCTTTCTTGCCGGCCTGGCCACCGGCTTCTGGGCCGACCAGGCCGACCTCGCCAACGCCTTCGCGCTGGACCGCAAGTTCACGCCGACGATGGCGCGGGCAGAAGCCGACAAGCGCTACGCCGGCTGGAGCCGCGCCGTGCAGCGCTCCCGCGATTGGGAACAACACTGAAGCAACCGATATGAACAACTACCAGCCCGCCACCCGGCGAACCATGTATTTCATCGGCGTGACCACCGCCAGCTCATCGATCATGAAGGTGTTCCCGGCCTGGGCCGAACACCTCGGCCTCGACGCCGTCATCAAGGGCTTCGACTTCCCGCCAGGCGATGCACCCGAGCGCTATGTCGAAGTGGTCGACTTCATCAAGAACGATCCGCTGTCGCTCGGCGGCCTGGTCACCACGCACAAGATGAACCTGCTCAAGGCGGCGCGCGGGCTGTTCGATGAACTGGACCCCTACGCCACCACCCTGCACGAGATCAGCTCGATCTCCAAGCGCGGCAACCGGCTCGTCGGCCATGCCAAGGATCCCATCTCGGTGGGCGTGGCGCTGGAGGCGATCGTGGATGCGGGCTATTGGGCGCGCACCGGCGGCCAGCTCTGCCTGCTGGGCTCGGGCGGCTCGTCGCTGGCGCTGTCGCTCTACCTGCACAACAAGGCGAAGGCCGGCGGCGATGTGCCCGCGAAGATCATCGTGACCGCGCGCCGCGAATCCAGCCTGGAGGAGATGCGCCATGTGCATCGCGAGATCGGCTTCGCGATCCCCATCGACTACGTGCTGACCCCGACGCCGGAAGACGCCGACCGCGTGCTGGCAGGCTTGCCGCGCGCATCCATGGTGGTCAACGCCACGGGCCTGGGCAAGGACCGCCCCGGCTCGCCGATCACCGACGCGGCCGTCTTCCCGCAGGACGGCATCGCCTGGGAATTCAACTACCGCGGCGACCTGGTCTTCCTCGACCAGGCCAATGCACAGAAGGACTCGCGCCACCTCAAGGTCGAAGGCGGCTGGGTCTATTTCATCCATGGCTGGACGCGTGTCATCGCCGAGGTGTTCGACGTGGAAATCCCGTCGTCGGGCCCCGCCTTCGACAAGCTCAGCCAGATCGCCATCGAAGCCACCACCACAAGGAAATGAACATGTTCGACGTCATCAACGCCAAATCCACCCTGGTCGATTTCGACCTCCACACCGGCCTGTCGAAGAGCCGCGAAACCCTGCGCCGCCCGCTGTCGGCCATGAAGGGCATGTACTGCGACGAGCAGGCCTTCGAAGCCACCGTCAAGGCCGGCGATCCGCTGGTCTACGAGTTCTTCGACATGGGCGTGCCCGACAGCTCCGGCGACGTGGCCTACGGCACCTCCATCACCTACCCCGGCAAGGTGGGCGACGAGTACCACATGACCAAGGGCCACTTCCACACCGTGCTCGACACCGCCGAGGTCTACTACTGCCTGCGCGGCCACGGCCTGATGATGATGGAAAGCCCCGAAGGCGAAGTCGAGGTGCAGGAGCTCACGCCCGGCAAGGCCGTCTATGTGCCGGGGCGCTATGCGCATCGCAGCATCAACATCTCGGCGAAGGAACCGCTGATCACCTTCTTCGCGTTCCCGGGCCATGCGGGCCACGACTACGGCAGCATCGAGACGCAAGGCTTCCGCAAGCTCGTGGTCGAGCGTGACGGCAAGCCCGCGCTGGTGGACAACCCGCGCTGGTCGAAGTGAACGCGCAGCCGTCGGCCGTTGAAGCCGTGGACCGCGCGGCCATGCCGGCAACGCTGGAGCGCCTGCCGAGCACGGACCTGCTGGCGGAGTTCTCGGCGCGCGAGGACGGCGATGCGGTCTCCGCCTGGTGGCTCGGGCAGGCCGGCTTCTGCATCCGCTGGCGCGACTTGCGCATTGCCGTTGATCCGTACCTGTCGGACTCGCTGGCGCGCAAGTACGCGGGCACCCGCTTTCCGCACCGCCGCATGATGGCCGCGCCGGTGCAGCCGGAGCAGTTGACCCAGCTCGACTTTGTGTTCTGCACCCACGCGCACACCGACCACATGGACGGCGACACGCTGTCGGCCATCGCGCGCAGCAACGCGCGCTGCCGCTTTGTCGTCCCACTGGCCGAGCGCGCGAAGGCGCTGGAGCGCGGCGTGCCGGCCGACCGGATGATCACCTTGCGTGCCGGCGATGAATTGCCCATCGGACCCGGCGCCAGCGTGGCTGTGGTGCCGGCGGCGCACGAGGAGCGCAGGTCGGATGCCGATGGCAACGACCTCTACCTCGGCTATGTCCTCAAGCTCGGGGAACGCACGCTCTACCACCCGGGCGACTGCGTGCCCTTCGAGGGCCTGGAGGACTGGCTGCGGCCGCACCGCATCGAGCTGGCCCTGCTGCCGGTGAACGGACGCGATGCGCTACGCGCCAGCAACGGCGTGCCGGGCAACTTTCATCTGCAGGAAGCCGTGGAACTGTGCTGCGCGGTGGGCATCGGCCGCATGCTGGGCCATCACTACGGCATGTTCGACTTCAACACGGTGCAGCCGGAGGACAGCGAGCGCGAGATCGCGCGCATGCGGCCGGTCTGCGGCGCGTCGCTGGTGCGGGCGGCCACGCGCTATGTGCTGAAGGCGGCACCAGCGAACGCATGACCGTGGGCGAAGGTCCGCGGTCTCAGGGAAATCAACGGAGCAGCGCTATGGAAACGGATTTGCAGGCGATCGAGGTCATGCCCGCGGTGGTCGCGGCACTGCGCGAGGCGCTGGGCCCGCGCGTCGTGCAATTGCCGCACGAGTTCGCAGGCCGGCACCATGCCGACGCGAGCCGCATGCCGTGCGCGGAGCCCATCGCGCTGGTGCGGCCCGGCAGCACGGAAGAGGTGTCTGTCGCACTGCGGATCTGCCATGCGCACCGGCAGCCGGTGGTCACGCAGGGTGGCCTCACGGGGCTCGCGGGTGGCGCCTGCCTGCTCGGCGGCGAGATTGCGCTCTCGCTCGAACGCATGCGCGGCATCGAGCATGTCGATGCGGTGTCCGCCACCATGATCGTGCTCGCCGGCACGCCGTTGCAGATGGTGCAGGAAGCCGCGGATGCCGCGGGCTTCCTCTTCCCGCTCGACCTCGGCGCGCGCGGCAGTTGCTCGATCGGCGGCAACCTCGCAACCAATGCCGGTGGCAACCGTGTCATCAAGTACGGAATGATGCGGGAGCAGGTGCTCGACGTCGAAGCCGTGCTGGCCGACGGCAGCGTGGTCGGCGGCCTGCACGGCATGATCAAGAACAACACCGGCTACGACCTGCGTAACCTGCTGGTCGGCAGCGAGGGCACATTGGCCATCATCACGCGCGTGGTACTGCGCCTGCGGCCGAAGCCCAGCGCGGTGTCGACGGCCTTCTGCGGCTTGCCGAGCTACGAAGCCGTGACGACACTGCTCTCACGCGCGCAAGCGATGCTGCCGGCGGGCGTGTCGGCCTTCGAGGTCATGTGGCCGAGCTACTACGACTTCTATACCGGCCGGCTGCCGGAACTGCGCGCGCCGCTGGCCGGCAAGCATGCCTTCTACGTGCTGCTCGAAAGCCTCGGTGCCGACCCCGAGCGCCAGGCTGAATCGTTCGAAGGCTTCCTCGGCGCGATGCTGGAGGAGGGCGTGGTCGAGGATGCGGCGCTGGCGAGTTCGGAGTCCGATGCACTCGCGTTCTGGGCCGTGCGCGATGCGCCGGGCGAGAACGCGCGACTGCTGCCGGGCCGCGTGTCCTTCGACGTGAGCTTTGCCATCGCCGAAGTGGGCGAGGCCGCGCGCCGCTGCGAGGCCGCCCTGCGTGCGCGCTGGCCGCGCGCCAACGTGCTGGTCTATGGCCACCTCGGCGACGGCAACGTGCACATCGTGGTGCAGGAACCCGACTGGCCGTCGACCACGGCGCGCGAGGTGCAGGACGTGGTCTACGGCGTGACCGGCGAGATGAAGGGATCGGTGTCCGCGGAGCACGGCATCGGCACCAAGCGCATGCATGTGCTGGGGCTGACCCGCACGCCGGTCGAGATCGCGGCAATGAAGGCGATTCGTGTCGCGCTGGATCCGCTGGGCATCCTCAATCCGGGCAAGCTGTTTTCGTAGCGAGGATGTCCGTGCGCAACTGGCGTGCGCCCGATAGCAAACGGAACGCCTGCATGGCTTGATATGTGGCAGACAGCGCCATATGCTGAAGGAGATGGCAACTCGACCCACGCCCACCCCACAGCCGACGGCGCGAGTCGGCTGGAACGACCGGGTTCAAACCGTGTCGATCCCGCTGGACTTCCGGTTTGCGGAGACCGTGCGCGAGGTCTTCATCCGCCGTGAAGGCGAAAGCGTCATCCTGACGCCGCGCCCGGCCGACTGGAGCGACTTCTTTGCATCGCCGGTTAAGGCCTCCCCGGACTTCATGGCTGACGCGGAGCGCATGCCCGTCCAGGAGCGGTCGTTTTGCGGACGCCGTTCTGCAGCTGGACACGGATAGCTGATCATCGATCAGTCTGGAGCGCCGCCTGCCGGTAAGGCGGCGGCAACGGGTTGTCAGTGCCTGCGGCCCTTTCTCGACGAGCGGCCTGTCGGCTTTGATGGCTGATTCCAGCAGATCAAAGCGTCCGGCGCGGCACCCTGCTGCTCTCTTGAGCAGGGCGCCCGATGTTCAGAACACAGACCGGATCATCCCGCCATCCACCTTCAGCGCCGCCCCGTTCACCGCCGACGCCCGCGCACTCGCAATGAAGGTCACGAAGTCCGCGATCTCCGCCGGATCGCTCAGCCGCTGGATCAATGAGGTCGGCCGGTTCTCGCGCATGAACTTCGCATGCGCTTCCCCGGGCGGCAGCTCCGGGAACACGTTGGCGATGAAGCCACCCACGCCCTCGGTGTTCACCGGCCCCGGCAGCACCGCATTGACCGTCACGCGCGTGCCCTTGGTCAACTCCGCGAGATTGCGCGACAGCGACAACTGCATCGTCTTGGTGGCGGAGTAGTGCGCCATCTCCGGCGCCGGGTTGATGCCCGATTCGCTGGCGACGAACACCACCCGCCCGCTGTTGCGCGCGAGCATGCCCTTCAGGTAGTGGCGTGACAGCCGCACGCCGCTCATCACATTGACCTCCACCAGCCGGTCCCACTGCGCATCGCTGGTCTCGAAGAAGTCGCTCGGCTCGTAGATGCCGAGGTTGTTGATCAGGATGTCGACCGCGTCGAAGGCAGCGATCGCGTCATCGCAGCCCTGCGCCGTGCCGAGGTCAGCGGCCAGCGCGTGCAGCACGGCGCCAGGCACCGCCTTGCGAATGCGCGCCAGCGCGCTCTCGATGCCGCCCGCCGTGCGCCCGTTGACGATGACCTGCGCGCCTTCACGCGCAAGCGAGGTCGCGATCGCTTCGCCGATGCCGCCGGACGAGCCGCTGACCAGCGCCGTCTTGCCTTGCAGTCCGAGTTCCATGTCGTGCTCCTGTACGTTGAGGAAGTTATTTTATTCCATTGATATTTACAAGCAAGGAAATTACTTCTATATTTCCGTCCGGGGATGACACCGCACTTTCATGGCGGCGACGACCTTCACCGGAGACATTCAATGGCAGGCTTGCGAGTCGAGGGTATCGAGAAAGCTTTCGGGCGTGGCGAGCGCGCGGTGCGCGCCGTGTGCGACCTGTCCTTCGAAGTGGCCGACCGGGAGTTCGTCTTCCTGCTCGGCCCTTCGGGCGCCGGCAAGACCACCACGCTGCGCACCATCGCCGGCCTGGAGCAGCCCGATGCCGGCCGCGTGCTGATCAATGGCGCAGACATGACCTGGGCCGCACCGCGCGAGCGCAACGTCGCCATGGTCTACGACAAGAACTCGCTGTATCCGCACCTGTCGGTGTTCGAGAACATGGCCTACCCCTTGCGCCTGCAGCGCCTGGCCGAGTCCGAACTGCGCGAACGCGTGATGGGCGTGGCGAAGATCCTGCAGATCGAGCGCATGCTGGAGCGTCGTCCGCGCGAGCTGTCGGGCGGCCAGCAACAGCGCGTGGCCATCGGCCGCATGCTGGTGCGGCGCGCTGACCTGTTCCTGATGGACGAGCCGATCTCGCACCTCGATGCCAAACTGCGCGCGCACATGCGGCTCGAGTTCAAGAAGCTGCAGCGCGAGTTCCAGTCCACCATCCTCTACGTCTCGCACGACCAGCTCGAAGCGATGACGATGGGTGACCGCATCGTCGCGATGAACGAAGGCGTGGTGCAGCAGATCGGCCCGCCGCGCGTCATCTTCGACCGGCCTGCGAACCGCTTCGTCGCGGGCTTCGTCGGCGAGCCGTCGATGAACATCGCCGACTGCACGCTGGAGGATGCGGGCGGCGCCGCCACGCTGCGCTTCGGCCACCAACGGCTGGCGCTCGACCGCGACTGGCTAGACGCTGCCGGCCTGGGCAATGCGCCCGCACGCGCCCTGTCGCTGGGCATCCGGCCGCAGCACCTGTCACTGGCGCCACACGCAGGACAGGGCGCGCCGAACGTGATCTGCGGCGTGGTCTATGCCGCCGAAACGCTCGGCTCGGAAACCATCCTCGACGTCGAAGCCGACGGCGTGATCTTCCGCGCCTGGATCCGCAACAGCGCGCTCGGCGGAGCGCCGGAGATCGGCGAGCCGATCGGCCTGCAGGTCGACCCGCGCGCCATCTATCTGTTCGATCGGGCTATCGGCAGGACGCTCGCCTACGCCGACCTGAGCCGGCTCGACGACGCGCATGCCCTCTCCAGCGGCAGCCCTCTCATCCACTGACCCGGCAGCCGCGCCGGGTCCATCCACCAAGCACAGGAGACAAAGATGACGACCGAATACTCAAGACGCCAGATCACCAGACTGCTCGGCAGTGCCGCTGCAGGGCTCGCCATGCCGGCGCTCTCGATGGCACAGGCCCGCAAGCGCCAGTTCGAGGGCCGCACCGTCAACCTGCTGGCGGTGCAGTTCGGCCACCACCAGCACCTCTGGAACCTGATCCCCGAGTTCCAGAAGGAGACCGGCATCAAGGTCAACCTCGAATACGCCCCCTTCGACCAGACCCGCGAGAAGACCTTGCTCGACATGAGCAGCAAGACCGGCCGCTTCGACCTCTTCACCATCGACATCATGTGGCTGGCCGAATACGCGGCCGCGGGCTACCTGGAGCCCTTGTCGAAGTACCTGAAGAACAAGGACCTCACCGCCGACGACTACGACATCGACGACTTCGTCCCGCGCGTCTTCAGCGGCACGGGCATCTACAACAACACGCTCTACAACATCGCCTTCGACTCCGGCACCGTCGGCCACGAGTTCCGTCGCGACTGGATGGAGAAGGCCAACCTGCCCGTGCCCAAGCGCTTCGACGGCAAGTTCACCCACACGGCCTTCATGGAAACCGTCGGCACACTCAACGAGGCGAGCAAGGGCGTGGCCGGCTATGTCACGCAGCCGCAGCGCTGGTTCTGGGGCTGGACCTTCACGCCGCTGATGTACGCCTTCCAGAAGCCCGCCAACATCGGCAACGAATTCGTCGACAAGGACTGGAACGTCACCGTCGCCAGCGACGACAACCTGGCCGCGCTCAAGTACTACCTCGGCTGGCGCAAGTTCACGCCGAAGAACGATGCCAACTTCGGCTACGGCGAAGTCGTGTCGCTCTACCAGCAGGGCAAGGCGGCCGGTGGCATCAATTACCTGGGCTTCATCGGCGAGCAGTTCGAAGGCAGCTCGCCGGTCGCAGGGAAGAACGTCTACCTGCACACGCCGGTCGGCCCGCATGGCCGGACCGACCCGTTCTTCGGCTCCTGGGGCCTCGGCGTTTCCGCCGATTCGAAGCAGAAGGAAGCGGCCTGGGTCTTCCTGCAATGGATCACCCACAAGAACCAGCTGATCCGCGCCTCGGAGAAGGGCGCCGGGCTGGTGCGGCATTCTCAGTTCAAGAGCCCGACGGTCGCGAAGGCGCAGCCCTGGGTGGTGGACTGCTACGACTTCCTGCTCAAGACCGCCAACCCCGACGAGCGCATCCGCGTGCCGGAGTGGGCGCAGATCTCCGAGGTGATGGGGCTCTACGGCAACAAGGCCTGGCTCAACGAGATGACGCCGGAGCAGGCGCTCGAAGCCATGGCCAAGGAGATGAAGGACGCCTTCCGCAAGGGCGGCTACTACCGCAGCAATGCGAAGAACCCGCCGCAGCTGTGGCGCAACCTCTCCTACTACGACAAGAAGCCTTCGGGCTGGATCTGAAAGAGGCCGCCCCATGTCCGCAATGCTTCAGGACGCGGCGCGCGTCCCGGCCACCTTGAACCGGCCGAAGACGGCGCTGCAGAACCGCCGCTGGTTTCCGTGGCTGCTGATGTCGCCCGCGCTCATCATCCTGCTGGCCGTGGGGCTCTTTCCCTTCGGCTACTCGATCTGGCTGGCGACGACCAACATCATCCTGTCCAAGCCCTACCTGCCGCAGGCCTTCGTCGGACTCGAGCAGTTCCAGGAGATCGTGCAGGACGCGGACTTCTTCAACGCCTTGCGGGTGACGGCGGTGTTCACGGTCTCGTCGGTGTTCATCGAGTTCTGGGCCGGGCTGGGGCTGGCCTTGCTGTTCCGCCGACACTTCCGCGGCAAGGCGGTGTACCGGCTCGCGATCCTCGTGCCGATGGTGCTGCCGCCGGTGGTGGTGGGGCTGATCTGGCAGTACATGCTGTTCCCGAATTCGGGCTTGATCTCGTACTACAGCGGCGAGCTGGCGGCCTTCCTCGGCGTGGCGCCGCCGACCTTCGTCTCCAGTCCGGCCTCGGCGCTGCGCACGCTGATCCTGGTGGACGTGTGGCAGTGGACGCCGTTCATGTTCCTGATCCTGCATGCGGGGCTGGCCTCGATACCGCCCGAACCTTATGAAGCGGCGGAGATCGACGGCGCCTCGTCGTGGCGCATCTTCTGGTCGATCACGATGCCGATGCTCAAGTCGAGCATCCTCATCGCGGTGGTGATCCGGACCATGGACGCGTTCCGCACCTACGACACGATCGCGGTGCTGACGCAGGGCGGGCCGGGCAATTCGACCGAGACGCTCAACATCTGGCTGACCAACCTGGGCTTCAAGTTCTTCGAGGCATCGAAGGCCGCGGCGCTGTCGCTCATCGTGTTCGTGATCATCCTGGCCTTCAGCTCGGTCTTCATCCGCGTGTTCAGCAAGGCCAACCGCGTCGGAGGCCGGTCGTGAGCCGCGAACTGCGCAGCACGGCCGTCTCGCCGGACGCGCCGCCGCAACAGCGCAACGGCTGGGTGCACCTGGTGCTTTGCGTCATCACGGCCGCCTGCGTGCTGCCGCTGATATGGATCGTGCTCACCGCCTTCATGAGCCGGGCGACGGCGCAGTCGGTACCGCCGCAGTGGATCTTCACGCCCACGCTCGATGCGTTTCGCACGCTCATCCAGGACTACGGGTTGTTGCGCAACCTGTTCAACACGACGGTCATCGCGGCGGCGTCGACCTTCCTGTCGGTGACGATCGGCATGTTCTGCGCCTATGCGCTGGCGCGCTTCGATTTCGTCGGCAAGGAGGACGTGTCCTTCTGGATCCTGACCAACCGCATGATGCCGGCCGTCGCGGTGATCCTGCCGGTGTTCCTGATCTTCCAGACGCTCAAGCTGCTGGACTCCTACGTGGGGCTGATCATCCTCTACACCGCAATGCAGCTGCCCTTCGTGGTGTGGATGCTCAAGGGCTACTTCGAGGACATCCCGCGCGAGCTGGAAGAGATCGCGCTGGTCGATGGCGACACCTGGTTCGGTGCATTCCGCCGCGTGGTGCTGCCGGTGATGGCGCCCGCCATCACGGCCACGGCGATCTTCGTGCTGATCCTGTCGTGGAACGAATACGCCTTCGCGCTTTACCTGTCAGGCACGCAGACCAAGACGCTGCCAGTGTCGGTCGTGACCTTCGCGGTGCAGACCGCGGCGGCCTCGTGGGACATCCTCGGCGCCGCCTGCCTGGTCATCTCGACGCCGATCCTGCTGTTCGTCATCGCGGTGCAGAAGCAGTTCATCAAGGGCCTGTCCATGGGCATGGTTCGCTGAAATCAAGCCCACCCCCGATGCGCCTGCGGCGCCTCCCCCTCAAGGGGGCGCACCCAGCGGCCCGGCAAAGCCGGTTCCGCGGGTGCCCACGAACAGACATTCCTCGCTCTGGTTTCGTGTGTCGCGGAAGACACGTCGGGGGTCATGGAAAAACTGATTTGAAAGGTTCCCAATGGCATCCGTCCTGGTCCATCAGCTCGTCAAGAGCTTCAACAACGTGCATGCGGTGCACGACGTCGGCTTCAAGGTGAACGACGGCGAGTTCGTGTTCTTCCTCGGCCCGTCGGGCTGCGGCAAGACCACCACCCTGCGCATGATCGCCGGCCTGCTGATGCCCACCAGCGGGCGCATCGAGATCGGCGGGCGCAACGTCACCTTCCTGCGACCGCGTCACCGCAACGTGGGCATGGTGTTCCAGCAGAACGTGCTCTACCCGCACATGAGCGTGGCCGACAACCTGGCCTATCCGCTGAAGGTGCGCGGCTTCACCCGCAAGGAGGTGCGCGAGAAGCTCGGCGAGGTGGCCGAGCGCCTGCGCATTGCCGACGTGCTCGATCGCATGCCTGACGAGTTGTCGGGCGGCCAGTCGCAGCGCGTGGCCATCGGGCGCATGCTGGTGCGGCAGGCAGACGTTTTCCTGATGGACGAGGCCATCTCGCACCTCGACGCGAAGCTGCGCGCCCACATGCGCACCGAGCTGCGGCATCTGCAGAAGACGCTCGGCGTGACCACGCTGTTCGTCTCGCACGACCAGCTGGAAGCGATGTCGATGGGCGACCGCATCCTGGTCATGAACGATGGCGCGATCCAGCAGTTCGGCACGCCGCAGGAGGTGTTCGACCGGCCGGCCAATCGCTTCGTCGCGGGCTTTGTCGGGGAGCCGCACATGAACATTCTGCCGGCGGAGATCCGTCATGAAGGTGCGCGGCCGGTGGCGCGATGGGCGGGTGGCGCGATGCCGCTGCCGGATCTGCCGCACGGACTGGTGGAGGGCTCGCTGGTGGATGTCGGCATTCGCCCGGAGCATGTGGTGCTGGCCGCGCCCAGTCGCACCAACGCGGGTCATGGAAACGTCGAAGCGCTGGAGCCGCTGGGCGCCGAATGCCTGGTCACCGTGCAGGCGGGCGGTCAGACGCTGAGGGCACGGCTTCCGGCGGTGCGGGCCGACCGGCTCGGCTTCGACGTCGGCGCGGCGGTGTCCTTGCAGTTTCCACGCGACCACATCTACCTGTTCGACAAGGCCGGCGGGCAGACCTTGCTGCAAGCCGGGTTCACCGAAGAACTTCGACTGGAGGCTGCGTGATGACTGCGATGCGTTCCTGGGCTGTCCTGGCCATCGTCTGCGCGGTGCTGCTCGGAGGCTGCACGGCCTTGGCCGGCGATGTGGCCCACTGGCCGGGCAGCCTGCCGGCCATCGCCCTGATGGTGCTAGGCAAGGCGGCGAACGACCGGGTGAAGCTGCTGAAGTGGCCGATGGAGTTCGCCTTCTGGTCGGCGATCCTGCTGATCTTCTGCAATCTCGTGTACCTGCACTTCAAGCCGCTCTAACTTTGGGCGTTGTCGAGGCCCTGCGCTGTACTGGATAGGGCGCCATAAAAGCGCGTTGTCGCGTACAAAGTGGGCGGGCGCTTTCCTGCTACAAGCTGGCGCCGACTCGAGCCCTTGGAAGTCTCCTGCGCAGCGATTGCGGCCGGTTGCAGCAATAAATTATTCGTCTGCCGACACCTGTACGCTACTGCACCTGTCGCGGCAACTGCCGCGTATTAGTGCCTTGACTTGTGAAGAGCGTTGACACGGCCGGGATAGAACTGAAGCTTGAGTTCCTGCGTCACGCGTGCGACCGCGGTCGTATGCCAGAACTTCGAGCTCTCGCCTCCTGAGCCAGTCTCGTAGCGCCTTAGGATGAGTAGGAGCAACAAATCAGAAGCCTTTGCCTTCAAGAGTTCTCGAACCACTTTGGTGTGGACCAGCAATCGAGATCCCCGATCGCGCGAGCCTGAATGACGCTCAGCAGAACTCGCCCACACCTGAGATTGAACTCGTAGTTCTCCTGTTGGATCGCTCCAATCGCGGCAGAAAGCGTCAATGGGGGTCAACTGGGACGATGCGTTCACATCGATGGATAGGCGGGCTCGTTGTGCTGCTGCGGTAGTGCCCAATACGTCTGCCTCGTCCAGTCGCCCATCATGATTTGAAAGAGTGACCCATGGATGGGCCTCAGTGTCGCGATTCAAGGACTCAAAATCCTGGACTTCGTCACCCTCCAGACGAGGCAAGTAAGCTTGAAACGGATCCATGGATGCAAGAATTTTCGCCTGAGCCGCACTCTTGTCTCTCGGGAAAAATGCCGTTTGAATATGCACGGCGACCCCGTCAAGGGAATTCCACGCGGCATCTGCGATTAACCAGTCGCCGACAGACGGCGAAAATCCAAAGAGGGACAGCAATTTGCTGCGGTCCCCTGTCAGCTTCACCCCTAGTCTTCCTGCCTCTCTCAGGTTTATCCGGGTATCAATAGGCCTCGAATCCGTACCGTCGGCGAGCCACAGACCTTTCGAATGCGAGAGTAGTCGCTGCGTGAGCCAATGGGCCCAAGGATCGCTTTTGTCATAGGAACGGCGCACGACTGGATGGGTGGCAAGGAGGTCGCCGGCAACGCCGTGCAGCCCATGCCAGCACAGATGCTCCCCGTATGAGTGGTACTCTGGACCGATGCCATAGCCGCGCTCTCGACGTGAACCCGAACGTCCATTGGAATCGGACATGTGGGTGATCTCGCGGTCGTATTGACGCACCCAGGTACCAATTGCTTCCGCGGTTTCCCACTGCGGTCGATTAAACATCTCGCTCAGACTCGCAACGTCGTATTTGTTGAAGTCGTACTCCAAATGGAGTTCATTTGCCGGTGCGGGAAGAGTCTTCGGCCTTGATCGATGCGTTGCAGAGCGAACACCATTCGAAAGCGTCTTCGAGCGAAGAAGTGGATTATTAACCTGCTCAACTTGCTTGAGCGTTGCCTGGTCAAGCGTGACCACGCCACTTTGCACGCATGCCATAAGGGCATGCGCCGCAAAATTCCTCCGAAGAACATGACGTTCGTGCGGGTCCTTGACTAGCCTCGTGAGCATCTTTTCGTGCTTCGCGACTGCTTCGGGGGCCTCAATCGCTATACGTGCAAGCGCGATCAACAGCCACAGGTGTGCGTGCAAATGAAAGAAGCGCAGTTCCCTCGCTTGGAACGCGCCAGCGTTAGTCCAGTGAGCCTGATTGACCACGTGATCCAGTACGTCTGTTCGTCCCAAGCGAACGGCTGTGCGCAGACTGTGGGCTGCCATCCAGCGACGCGAGGCCTCCGGCGCGCCTAGCGCAAACCAGATCAGCCCGGCTGTGACCCCCGCGGGGTCGGCCGGCGGATACAGGTCAGGACGGTAAGCACCGTCGGCGACAGAAGAAGCCAGCTTTTCTGGGCCGGTGCTGAGTAGCCTGGCCAATGCACGCTGGCCAACTCCGGCCTCGGCCTTGGTGTTGAGTTCTGCGCCGATCCCGATCCATACCGATGCAGGTATTGAAACTTCAGGTCGAGAGAACTCGCGGACCAAGGAATTCACAAGCGTTTCGCGGAGCACGCCGGAAAGTTCTGAGAGCTCTTTCAGGTGCGACGACGAGAGGTACTCGTGCGAAATGAAATCAAAGGCATTCTCGCGCACCACAATGTCTGCGCTTTCGTGTAGTGCCGTGGCCACCGCGGTCGATGTCTCGCACCATGCCTGCTTGCAGGCACTGAGTTCGTGCATCTTGGTGTAAAGGTCGAAGATGGGCTGCCTTGCGATCAAATGAATAAAAGCGGGCCGATCTCCATACGAGACCCTTCCTCGCAGTAGTGCGAGAAATTCCCACTCAATACGCCACCCAGTGTGTCGCGACTGCAATGCGGCGACTGCCTTTACGACAGCCAGTTCATCCAAAGGATTTACATCGGCGGCCAAGCGCCTCACGGCCTTCTGTGCCGCAAGACGCTCAGCCTCTCGCTTCGTCACTTGAGTTGCCAAAATTCGCGGCTGCCAGTTGTTCAAGGCGTTGTAAGTGTCGACGACGAAATCGTTTTTGGCCTCGGCATCACTCAGATACTTCCACTCGGCCGAGCCTTCGCCGATCGCGCTCCTAGCAAGGCGCGCTAATGCGCTCAGCGTGCTGGACCTGAATAGCCCCGGATTGTCTCGTAGCCACTGTTCAATAAGAGTTCTGGCCCAAACCTTTGAGCGGGGGTCGTCTACTCGCTCTAAGGATTCGACTAAATGTTCTGTATTGCAAACAAAGAGTTCCTCGGGGTTGCAGATTCGCAGCATCGTGAGCGCGAGGGACGGATCAATCTGCTTATCATTGAGTAGCGCATTCAAGTAGGGCAGCAAGGTGTAATCAAGCGTGATCCGCTCTCTGTCTTCCCAGCGCGCGAGTTTGGCCAGCCCCTTGGGTCCCGCAGCTTTGGCCATCGCGGACCCATACGCTCCCCAGTTGAACTTGTGCTCCTCTCCCAGGTTGAGTTCGCAGATATTGGATAGAGCGTGGCTGTCGACATCGGCAAGGTACTCGCCGTGCAGCGATCCGGCGAAGTGCATCAACTCATTCACGAACTGATAGTCCCCTGAGCCGATAGCGTCCATCTGGTTCAATCCAAGCCGAAAATACTCGACGCTTTCCTTGCCGCTAGCTGGCGCGATGGCTCTAGCAAGTTCGGCCAGGCTGCCGGCGCGCCGGTCAACCTCGTCTTCACGTTCAATCATTGCCTTGGCTTGCGCGGCAAGCCCGCCCGCAATTGCATGGAACTTAGGCCTTCCAGACAATATTCCAGTCACCTCGATGACACTCGCTACGCTGACCGCCCCGCCTCCACTCAACGCTTTGACGTATCTCAGGACGTCAGTCGACTCACATGGGGAGTTAGCATCCAGCGCCAAGGTCAACAGGCGCTCTCCAACTGCCTTGTATTGCAACTCGGCCCGGACTGCTCCATGGTGATAGTCGCGCTTTTCTCGCAGCGTGATCCAAGTATCAAGCAGCGGCGCCAGTGAGCCCTTCGAGTTACCTTGCTCGTCGCGAAACGCCAATGAGAATGCTTGCGCAATGCGCAGCCAACTCTCCAGGCGATGATCTAGAAAGCGGTCGGCCAAGGTTCGAGTCTGTGAACTATCAGACCACCGACCACCTGTAGCCGTCTCTTGAACTGTCCTTTCGTGCGTTGCTTTCAACGCCTTGCGAAGGTCGGCACCAGTCAGATCTTGCGGTAGCACGCGCGCAATGGATTCCAACTCTGCGGGAAGCAGGTCCCTTTCGGAAATCTGTGTGCCTGAGGCGAGCCTCATGAGAACCTGCTTAGCCACAAAAGGATAAACATCCCCAGTCCAATATTCGTCCATGAACGTATAGAGCGACGGCGTGGGGATATCCAGCGCCGTCAAGATCGCGCGAGCCTCTTCGTCCATTTCTTGGAGAACAGCTAGACAGGCTGAATGAAGTGTTCCGCGAACTATTGGTCGAGCGTCTGCGCGAGATTCCCTTGCGCCCATACTCAGTCCTTCACGTTTTTCTCCTAGCACTTGGAACAATGATGAGATGAGATTGCGCTGCAGGTTGTCAGTGATAGTGGCGACTGAAAGCGCTGCTATCAAGACACCGGGGTGTTGACGCTCAAACATGAACTTAACGAGCGCAGCTTCGTCGACAGTGCACTTGGCCGCTAGCCGGAAAACGTGCTCCGCTATTTCGAAAACGAAGCTGTCATAGCGCCAGCCGGAAATGTCGCGAGCGGCGCCGTGCGCATCGCCCTTGGCCAGTCGGCAAAAAGGGATTGAGGCCATATCCAGCGCTGTCGGGCTTCCGTTGTCGCGTTGATAACTTTCGTTCTGTTCGAAGTAGTGAGACCTCCACTCCTCAACCCGAAGTGCATGGCGGTAAGCGTCGGATATGTCGCCGGACAAAGCATTCGCTATTGCGAGCCGAGCATGTCTTGTCCCGGGCCAAGTCGTACGCACTTCAAACAGTCTGCGCAGGGAGTCGACGTCACCAGAGGCGACTGTCAGATCTGGATGGTCAAGGAGATACTGCGTGCCACGTTGATCTACGGCAGCCAGCGTGGACATCTCTGTCAGAAGTGGGACGAGCCGATCTGGATCATCTTCACCTGCCGCATGCTTGATAGCGGCCTTGATGCGTGCAACACGAATGACCCGCCGTCCTATGGTGCTCGTAATGGCTGCTGGAAACCGCTCCTCGAAAGCCAAGTGGTAAAGCCTCTCGCCGTCGTCGATTTGCTGTAGTAAGTCGGGGAGCGTCGCCGCAGCGTAGACCGACTTGCCTTGCATGTCGTAAAGGTTCTTCGCCAGAGTTCTGACAGCCGCTGCGTCTGCTGAGTAGGTATCGCGAATCAGTGTTTCAGTCGGTTCATCGCGGAACATCAAGCCATGCTTAGTCCGCTCAAGCAATGGAGCCAAGTCGGCCGAAAAACTCTCGACAGCGCCGATTGGGATCTGATTGCAGGCAGCAAGATCACTGATAGGAACTGGTGGTGGCAGCGTGGCCAAGCTCGCTAGAAATGTCCCAACATCTTTGTCTCGATAGCCCTGTGTCTTCGCCGCGGCCAAGGCTTTGGAGATGCGCTCCCGGATGAGATCGTCTAAGAGGATCGGCTTGCCTGTTTCCGACTCAGCAAGACCTTCGGCACCTTCAGCAACCAAGTGCTCAAGAACGCGTGCATTACCGCCGGAGCGAGACTGGGCAACCTGTACACCAACGTCGGTTAGTCCAGCCACGCGAGGAGCAAGGAACTGCTCCGTCTCCAATACCGTGAAAGGTCGAAGTTCGATCCGCTCGCAGATGGCTTCGCCGACAGCACGTGCCCATCGGTGAGTCCGTGCGCTCACGACAATCTTGACTCCTGGAATCTGTCCGGAGACCGTTACGCTTTCGAGGAGCAATCTGGGAAAGGCATCTTCGCCCCGGTCCCGAGCTTGTTCGGAAGCGTTGTCAATCGCGTCAAGAAAAAGCACCAACAGGCGGTTCGACTGAGACCTACTGGTGGTCTGTGCTGCTTGTTGAAGCCGACCACGAAACGCCCGAATAATGTCGTCACTATCGCTGCTTGTGGGGAGCAGTGGATCGCAGAGGCCCCGACATGCGAGATCGTTAGCGATATGCATCAGGCCGCGTTTCGGGAGGTGTCTGGCATCGCCTGGCGCCCGGTACTGACCCATGCCGAAGCAATCAAAAAGCACAACTTCGTGGGCCTGTGCAAGTGCCGCCGCCACAGAATTCACGAATACTGTCTTACCGACGCCGCCATCCGCATGGACGATCAATGGTCGCGTCAACCTGAGAACCAGAGCTACGACATCAGCTAACTGGTGACGCGGAACGATCTCGACAACTCTTGGAAAGCTTGTTGGGCACGGGAGTAACTCGTTCTCGTCCTGAATCTCTAGCGCCGTGAGGACGTCCGTACGGGAGATGACGTTGCGGTTCTGGCTGGCCAAACTGGCCTTGTCGCGCGCCAACTCTCTGAGGGCGTTCAAACGGACTCGGGCCATAGGGTCGCGAGCTGGTGACCAATCGGCAAGGGCGATTGCTAGGTGATGCTTTGCCGCCGAAAGATTGCCGCTTAGACTGACTACCTCAAGTCGGGCTGCAAACTCTTGGAGATCGCCAGGACTCAGCTTGCAGGCAGCCCTAATCTGATCCGCCTGCGTACTTGCAATGCCGCGCAGGGTCGATCCTGCTGACAGCCCTCGCACGGCTTCAATAAGCTCGGGTAGTACTGGCCGGTTGGTGACGAGCTGAAGACGAACTTTCTCTTTCGTCTTCGAGGCGCCATGTTTACGCCTGTGTTCGAGGTACGTCTGCGCAAACTTTCCGAGCGTCTTTTTGGCATCTGCCGCGCGAAAGGGCAATAGCTCTGCAGCCTTGGAATACTTCACTTGGACTACAACGACGTTTGTCGTCTTGGCAAATGAAGCACCCTGTCCGTAGTACAGGACTGCATCAGCTATCTCGTTTGCTTCCTTGCTTACCCCGCAAGGATCGTCTGTCGAGAATCCTTCGGTGGCGATGCCGACGAGTCCATCAATGGAAAATAGGAGGCCCAAGCACTTTCTAGCAACCCATGCTTCGTGATATTCGTGACCATCACGTGATGCTCGGGTACTGTCAAAGTGCCTTGGTGATCTTGCCATTGCAGTTCCACATCCTGTTGGTTTCGATTGGCGCCACAGCATACGCATGAGGGCGGTTCATCTTGATCCGCCTTGTCTGCATTCTCGGGAGTGGCCAAACCGCGCCGAGCGATGGGGCATGGGCAGCATTCCAAGCGCAATCGAATCTATCTTGAGCATGGATGACCGCCTTCCACCTAGTTGCGGTCGCCGCAGCGATCGATCTGAACAACTGCAATCAGTCTTGAGCGGAGATCGGACCGCGCCCCACTCAACTGCGCGAAGCGCTTGTCATGCAGAAGCCTACACCGCAGGCCCGAGATCGGCGTCCGCAGCAGAAAGCTTCACACCATCACCGATGCCGCGTCGACTCAATCACCACATTCGTATCCTTGATCTTCTGAATCGACTGCTTGATCTGCTTGACCGCATAGCGCGAATACAGCACGTCGATCACCAGCAGCTGCGCCACCTTGGCGAGCATCGACTCCTGGTAGGCGGCCGAGCCGGACGACGCATCGTTGGCGGTGGTCAGCAGCACGATGTCGGCGGCCTGGGTGATCGGTGAATCCGCGAACGAGGTGATGGCGATGGTCGTCGCGCCGGCCTGCCGCGCCTGCCGCAGCGAGTCGAGGATCGCCACGGTGCGGCCGGAATTGCTGACCGCCACCGCCACCGATTGCCTGCCCAGCGTGCCGGCCGAGATCTGCTGCACGCCCTGGTCGCTGAAGAACATGCAGCGCTTGCCCACGCGCATGAAGCGCATCACGGCGCTGTCGGCCGCGAGCGTGGAGGAGCCCATCGCGAAGAAGGCGAGCATGTCGCACTTGTCGATGGCCGCCGCGGCCTTGTCCAGCAGCGCCAGGTCCAGCCGGGCGGCGGTGTCCTCGATGGTGCTGAGGTTCCGGTAGACGATCTTCTTGAGGATCTGCCCGCTGGTGTCGGCCGGGCCGATGTCGTCGTAGACGAAGGCGTCCTTTTCTTTGGTGGCGGCGGACGCCACGGGATGGCTCGACAGCGCTTCGGCGACGCCGATCTTCAGTTGCTGGTAGCTCGGCACGTCGATGGACCGCACGAAGCGCGTGATCGTCGACTCCGAGACCTCGCAGGCCTGCGCGAGGTCCTTGATCGACTGCGTCTTCACGATCTCCGGGTTCTTCAGCACATAGGCCGCGATGCGTTGCAGCGCCGGATTGAGCTGGCCCTGCGCGAGCCGGATGACGTTGAGCACGCCCGTGTGTTGCAGCTTGGTGTTCATGGGTTCGCCTTCCTTGGGGGTTGCCCGCCGCCGCGCCGGGCTGCGCGCCCGCTGCGGAAACTTCGATTGTGCCCCGGATCGAAATTAATTCCTTCCGCAGGCACGCGTTGCGGGTTTTCACGGAAAGAAATTACTTGCATAGAATAAGTTTCGCATGATAATTCCTTCCATGCGACGCATCGCCGCCGCCCCACAGGAGTCAAGCACCATGGATCTGCAACTTGAAGGCCGCAAGGCACTCGTGACCGCATCGAGCAGTGGCATCGGCCAGGAAATCGCAAGGGCGCTGGCGCGCGAGCAGGCCATCGTCATCGTCAACGGACGTTCGCGGGCCGTGGTCGATGCGGCCATGGCCAACATCGCCGCGAGCGTGCCGGGCGCGCGGCTGGAGGCGCTGGTGGCCGACAACGGCAGCGCTGAGGGCTGCGCCCGCACCATCGCCGAAGTGCCCGACGTGGACATCCTCGTCAACAACCTCGGCGTCTACGAAGCCGTGCCCTTCCGCGACACCACCGACGCAGCCTGGCACCGCATCTTCGAGATCAACATCATGAGCGGCGTGCGGCTGTCGCGCCACTACATCGGCGGCATGCTGGCGCGCGGCAAGGGCCGCATCGTTTTCATCTCGAGCGAGGCGGCCATCACGCCCGCACCCGAGCTGCCGCACTACAGCGCCACCAAGACGATGGAACTGTCGATCTCGCGCAACCTGGCCGAACTCACCAAGGGCAGCGGCGTGACCGTCAACGCCGTGCTGCCGGGCTCGACCCGCACCGAGGGCGTGAAAACCTTCGTGCAGAACCTGTTTCCCGAACTGCCCTACGCGGAGGCGGAAGCGCGCTTCGTGCGGGAGAACCGCTCGACCTCGCTGATCGCACGGCTGATCGATCCGGCCGAAGTGGCCGCCACCGTGGCCTTCGTCTGCAGCGGCCCGGCCAGCGCCATCAACGGCGCCGCCGTGCGCGTGGACGGCGGCATCGTCCGCACGGTTTTCTGACACCCCTCGACACCTTCACGGCAGCGCACGCTGCCTCACTTCCCACCCTTGATATCGGAGACAAGAATGATCACTCGCAGAATCGGCATGAAGACCCTGGGCGCCCTCGCCGCCGCACTGGCCATCGGCCTGCCCGCCACCGCGCTGGCGCAGAGCTATCCCGCGCCACAGCCGCTGAAAGCCGGCGCGCAGGCCTCGACCGGCACGCTCAAGTTCGCCGGCGGCACGCCCAACATCGCCTACCTGCCGATGGGCACGGAGTTCAACTACCACATCGCGCTCTGCGAAGGCATCAAGTCGGTGCCGGGCATCAAGAGCTTCATGCTGTCGCCGTATTCCGGCGGCGACCAGGCCGGCCAGATGGGCATGCTGCAGGACGTGATCTCGCGCAAGGACGTGGACGCGATCCTCATCATCAGCTTCGACGAGCACTCGCTGGCGCCGCTGATCAAGAAGGCCGTCGATGCGGGCAAGGCGGTGATCATCGTCAACTCCGACATCCCCAACTACCCGACGCCGGTGCATGGCGTGGTCGGCGTCAACCAGCGCGCGGCCAACAAGGCGCTCGCGACCTGGGCCCGCCAGCAAGCCGAAGGCGCGCCGCGCAAGGTCGGCATCCTGGACGGCGAACCGAGCTACCTCGCCACCGAACGCGCCGGCGGCTTCACCGACGGCATCAAGGGCAGCAACTGGAACATGGTGGCGCGCATCAACGGCGGCTGGAGCGTCGAGAAGGGCAATGCCGCAGCCATGGACTTGCTGCAGGCCAATCCCGGCATCGAGGTGATCTACGCATCGAACGACTACATGGCGCTGGGCGCCGCGCTGGCCGCCAAGAGCATGGGCCGCAAGAACCTCGCCGTGCTGGGCTATGACGGCGACACCGGCGCGCTGGAGAACATCGCCAATGGCGAGGGTGTGACCGCCACCACCAACACCTCGCCGGTGAAGATGGGCCGGATCGCGGCGCAGTTCGCGGTCGACCTGCTCAACAAGAAGAGCAGCGGTGGCTACGTCGAGGTGCCGACCCAGATCGTGCAGAAGAGCAACGCTGCGGCCGTGCTGAAGAACGCCGACGAGCTGTTCCCCAAGCCGTCGAAGAAGTACTGAGCAGGGCAGGCGGGCCTTCCCCATGAACAAAGCAAGCCACCACCCCGGCGGGAGCGAACCCCTGTGGGAGCTCCGGCGGGTGTGCAAGTCCTTTCCGGGCGTTCGCGCCAACAACGACATCTCGCTGCGGCTGCATGCCGGCGAGATCCACGGCTTGCTCGGAGAAAACGGCTGCGGCAAGTCGACGCTGATCAAGATCCTGTCCGGCGTGAACCAGCCGGACTCGGGCGAGATCCGGCATCGCGGCCGCGTGGTCACCCTGACCGACCCGACCGCTGCGCGCCGCGAGGGCGTGGCCACGGTGTTCCAGGAGTTCTCGCTGATCCCGCAACTGACGGTGGCCGAGAACATCTTCATGGGCCGGCATCCCACCCGCGCGGGCGGCTTGCTGGTCGACTGGAAGGCCATGGCGGCGGCGGCACGCGACATCCTCGAGCAACTGGCGATTGACATCGATCCACAGGCGCGCGTGGCCGACCTGTCCGTGGCCGAGCAGCAACTGGTGGAGATTGCCAAGGCACTGTCGCAGGAGGCGGAGCTGCTGATCCTCGACGAGCCCACCACCGCGCTGGGCCAGGAGGAGATCGCGGTCCTGCACGGCATGCTGCGCGGCATCCGCGGACGCGGCGTGTCGATCCTCTACATCTCGCACCGGCTCGACGAGGTGGTCGAACTGGTGGACACCATCACCATCCTCAAGGACGGTTGCGTCGCGAGCCACTCGGGCGAGACGCGGCTGGACGTGGACGAGATCGTCACCCGGATGATCGGCGGCGGCGTGCGGGACCACTATCCCAAGGAGCACAACGCCACCGGCGAGGTCGTGCTGGAAGTGCGCGGCATCCGCACCGCGGACCGCGTGCATGACGCCAGCTTCGACCTGCGGCGCGGCGAGGTGCTGGGCCTCGGCGGCGTGATCGGCTCCGGCCGCACCGAGATCGCGCGCGCCTTGTTCGGCGCCGACCGCCTGGCCGGTGGCGAGGTGCTGCTGGACGGCCGCGCGCTGCGCTTGCGCAGCCCGGCCGATGCGATCCGCGCCGGCATGGCCCTGGTGCCCGAGAACCGCAAGTACGACGGGCTGTTCTTCAACTTCTTTGCCGGCCCCAACATCACGATGGCGAACATCGGCGGCGTGCTGCGCGGGCCGTTCTTCGACCACGGCAAGGAAGAGGTTGCGGCGGCGGGCTACATCCGCGACCTGGAGATCACGCCGCTGGCCGCCCACAAGTACGTGAACCTGATCTCCGGCGGCAACCAGCAGAAGGTGCTGATCGCGCGCTGGCTGTTCCGGGACGCGCGCATCGTCATCCTCGATGAGCCGACACAAGGCATCGACATCGGCGCCAAGCTGGCCGTCTACCGTCTGATCAACACGCTCACGCGGGCCGGCAAGTCGGTCCTGCTGATCAGCTCCGACCACAACGAGCTGATGGCCATGAGCGACCGCATCGCCATCGTGCGGCATGGCCGCGTGACGGCAATCCGGCCCGCTGCCGAAGTCACCCATTCCCATCTTGTGAGTGCATCCGGGACGGTGCATTCCCTATACCCCACAGGGCCCGAAGTGGCCGATTCAAGGAGAGTCGCATGAAACGTTCGCCGTTCGCGCAGTTCATGGGCCCGCTGGTGGCCCTGCTGCTCATCTGTACCGTGGTGGCCGTCACCACGCCCAGCTTCCTGGCCGCGGACAACTTCCGCAACATCGCCTTGCAGGTGGCGGTGCTGTCGGTGGTGGCGATCGGTTCGTCCATCGTCATCCTCACCGGCGGCATCGACCTGTCGCCGGGTTCGATGATTGCCTACCTCACGATGATCCTGGCCGTGATGGTCAAGCTCAACGACACCAGCCTGTGGGTGGCGATCCCGGCGGTCATCGCACTGGGCGGACTGCTGGGCCTGGTCAACGGCGTGCTGGTGGCCTACGTGCGCATACCGGCTTTCATCGTGACGCTGGCGGGCCTCAGCGCGTTCAAGGGCATCGCGCTCACGGTGGGTGGCGGCACCCCGGTGTTCTCGCTCTCGCCGGACCTGGGGCAGGTGTTCTACGGTGAACTGCTCGGCATCCCGCTGCCCTTCTACTACGTGCTGGGCCTGTACGGGCTGGCCACGGTGGCGCTCAACCATTCGAAGTTCGGCCGCGAGATTTACGCGGTCGGCGGCAATGAATCGGCTGCGCGGCTGTCGGGCATCCATGTGTCGCGCGTGCGGGCCGTGGCCTTCCTGATTGCCGGCGCTTGCGCAGGCATCGGCGCGGTGCTGCTGGCGGCGCGGTTGAACTCGGGCTCGCCCAACTACGGCACGCTGATCGAGCTGCAGGCCATCGCGGCTGCGGTGGTCGGCGGGGCCAGCCTGGCCGGTGGCCGGGGCCATGTGCTGAACACGCTCGTGGGCGTGCTGATCATCGTCGTCGTGCAGAACGGGTTGAACCTGAATGCGGTGTCGACCTCGGTCCAGAGCATCACGATCGGACTCATCATCCTGCTTGCCGTCGGCGTGGACATCTGGCGCGAGCGGATCACTGCGGTGCTTGTCGAGCGTTTCGGCAAGCGCCAATCCATCACCCGCCAGGAGCTAACCCAATGACCATGAACAAGCTCGGACTGCACATGCTGGTCCACACCCCCGAATGGAACGAGGCCGGCGCGCGTCGCGTGTTCCAGAGCGCCGCGAAGATCGGCTATGACTTCGTCGAAGTGCTGATCTTCGACCCGCACACCGTGGACGTGCCGATGACCGCCCGCCTTTCGAAGGAATACGGCATTGGCGTGGCCACCGGCCTGTGCGGCAAGCTCAGCGCCGACCTTTCCAACCCCGACCCGGTGGTGGCGCGACGTGGCGAGGAGTGGGTGGCGCAGGCGATCCGCGTCACGCGCGACATGGGTGCCACGATGCTGGGCGGGCCTTCGTTCTCTGCGGTGCATCGCTATGGGCTGGCGCCGTCGGAGCATGCGCGGGAGCGCGCTGTCGAAGCTTACCGGCGCCTTGCGAAGCAGGCCGAGGCGGCCGGCGTTCGGATCGGCCTGGAGGCACTGAACCGCTATGAAAGCAACTTCATCAACACGGTGGACCAGGCCGCGGACTTCTGCCGCAAGGTGGGCTCGGACGCGCTGTTCGTGCATGGCGACATGTTCCACATGAACATCGAGGAGGGTGACATTCCGGCGGCGTTGCTGCGAGTCAAGGACCTGCTCGGCTATGTGCATGTCGCGGAAAGCCATCGCGGCTACCTCGGCACCGGCAACACCGACTGGGCTGCGTTCTTCGGCGCACTGGCCCGCGCCGGATACGACGGCCCGATCACCTTCGAATCCTTCTCGCCGTCGCTGCTGGGCCCCGACCTGGCTGGACTGATCGCGCTGTGGCGGGACCACTGGACCGATCCGGATGACGTAGCTGCGAAGGCGCTGTCGTTCATGCGCGAGCACATCCGCGCGGCGAATGCGGCTGCAGTTGCGGTTGCGGCCTGAGTACGCCCGGGACAAGATTGCCCATGGCCGATACCTTCACAGTCCTTTTTGTCTGCATGGGCAACATCTGCCGCAGCCCGACGGCGCATGGTGTGTTCCGGCAGGCGGTGCAACGCGCCGGCCTGGCGGAGCGCGTGCTGGTTGCGTCGGCGGCGACGCATGACCTGCATCCGGGCGAGCCACCGGACCCGCGCAGCGTCAAGCATGCGAAGGGGAGGGGCTACGACCTGTCGGACCTGCGCGCCAGCACGCTGACGGCGGAGGAACTGGAGCGCGCGGACCTCGTGGTCGTCATGGACGACAACAACCTTGCGGTGGTGCAGGCCCGGTGTCCGTCGGAACATCAGCACAAGGTGATGCGGATGGCGGGCTTCTGCCGGCGGCACCCCGCGGTGGCCGCGGTGCCCGATCCGTACTACGGAGGGCCGGAAGGCTTCGAGCAGGTGCTTGATCTTGTGGAAGACGCTTGCGAAGGACTGCTGGTCTTTGTGCGCGAGCGCGTGGACAAGGCGCCTGGGTGATTGAAGGCTTGGCCGTCGCGGGAAAGCGATGGCCTCTTCACCACTTCGGATGCACCGGCGCGAACACCGGCCGGAACAGATAGCGCCGCACGATCTCGCCATAGCCCCGGTAGTAGAAGTGCCCGTTGCCCCGCAGCACCTCCGCGCGATGCTGGCGGAAGTACAACGGGATCTCGTACCAGGGCATGCTCGGCGCGCGATGGTGGACGTGATGCAGGTTGTTGTAGAGGTACATGAGCCCCACCAACCAGTTCGATTCCACGATGGCCACGCGCGCATGCGGCGTGTCGCTCCAGCGGTGCTCGGTAAAGCTGCGCAGGAGGCCGAGCATCATGCCGGGGTAGACGAAGCACAGCAGGTAGGTCGAGACCTCCATGCCGCACACGCCGACGACGAGGCCCAGCACGCCGGCCACGCCGAGTGCATGCAACAGCCACATGCGCGCATGCGAGAAGTCGCCTGTGCGCATCCGTCGCCATTCGCCGCGCGCCAGCGTGCACAGGCGCATCGCCGGCCCGGCCAGCAGGCGGAAGGACAGCAACTGGTTCGCCGAGTAGAGCGCGCGTCGCCACGGTCCGTAGCTCTGCCATGCCGGGGCGGAGTGGTAGTTGCTCTCGGAGTCCTTGTCGGGATGCGTGAGGTGGAAGTTGACGTGGTGCGCGCTGTGGCCGCGGTGGTACAGCTCGTAGGGCAGCCAGAGGTTCAGCGGCGGCCACACGATGGCCTGGCGCAGCCAGCGCGGCAGGTGGCGCATCGCGTGGATGCTTTCATGCTGCAACGACGAATGCAGTTGCGCGATGTAGCCGCCCAGCACGAACAGCAGCCAGCCGGGCAGTGATGCGTGCCACCAGATCAGCGCGGCCCAGGCGGCATAGCAGGCCGCAATCAGGACCAGCGTCGGCGCTTCGTAGTGGCGCCACCAGACGAGGCGGGCAGGGCGTGTTGGGCGGGCAGGTGCCGAGTCGGTGGATGCGGTCGTCATGTGTCTCTGATGTCTCTTGTGCGCAGATGCGGGATCGGTCTTGACCGGACGCGAGGGACGCCAGGAGTCAAGTAGGCGGGGAGCGGCAAACGAGGGGGACGCGAGTCGATGGTAGGAAGCCCAGCCCGGTTTGCATGCGACCAATGCGCATGTGGATATGCGGAAATCGTTCGACCGAACCGCGTCGCTGCTCATAGAGTGCATAAGTGACCGACCCGCCCACCATTGCCCCCGATGCGTTGCAGGCGCTGCTGCTGGCCGACGGCGAGTTGGCGCTGCTCGACGTGCGCGAGGCGCGCGCCTTCCACGCGGCGCACTTGAACCTTGCGCGCTCCGCGCCGCTGAGTGGGCTGGAACTGCAGATCCCCGAGTTCGTGCCGCGACGCAGTGCGACGGTCGTTGTGTATGACGATGCCGGCGGGCCGGGCGCGGCTGCTTCTCGCGCGTGGACGTTGTTGCAGCGACTCGGCTACGAGGACGTGCGCCTGCTGCAAGGCGGCCTGCAGGCCTGGACTGCGCAAGGGCTGCCCTCGATCGACGGATGGAACACGCTGATCAAGACCTTCGGCGACCGCGTCCGGCAGCACTACGCCACGCGCGTGCTGCCCGTAGCCGACCTGCAGGCCCTGCGCGATTCCGGCGTGCAGGTGCCAGTCGTCGACGTGCGACCGCCCCATGAGTTCGCCTTCCTGTCGATCGACGGTGCGCGCAACCATCCCGGCACCGAGCTGGCGTTGCGGGACTTCCCGGCCGACGGCGGCTCCGACAGCCCGCTGTGGGCCATCCAATGCTTCAGCCGCACGCGAGGCATCTTGGGCACCACCACACTGGCAGTGCTCGGTCATGGCCATGCCGCGTTCGTCGAAGACGGCGTGATGGCGTGGCACTTGAATGGTGGGGCGGTGGCGAGCAATGCACCAGCTGCGGCCGACCTGCCGCGTGCCTCCGCACAAGTCCTCGCCGAACGCGCCGCACAACTGCGCGCACGCGCCGGTGTGCAGGTGATCGACGGCGCACAACTCGCCCGCTGGCGCGCCGACCCGCAACGCACGCTCTACCTCTTCGATGTGCGCCCCGTGCCCGGCGCGGCGAGTGCTGCGGCTGCCGATGTGCGCCATGTGCCCGGCGGCCAGGTGCTCATGCACTTCGAGCAACTGGTCGGCACGCGCAATGCCCGCGTCGTGCTGGTGGACGATGCAGAGGGCTTGCGGGCGGCGGTCACGGCGTTCTGGTTGAGGCAGTTCAACCAGTGCGAGGTCGCGGTACTCGATGGCGAAGCGCCGCCACGGCATGCCCCTGCCGATGCCCCGCGCGAGTCCGTTGACGCGGCATCGCAAGGCATCGATGCACCAACGCTGCAAGACTGGCTCGCAAGGGGCGAGGCGATCGTCGTGCACGTCGGCCCCAGCGAGGACTTCGAGCGCCGGCATGTGCCCGGCGCTCGCTACCTGCTGCCGGCTTCGATGGGCCCTTTGAAGCCACTGCTCGCGCAAGGCCGTTCCATAGTCTTCACTTCCGAAGACGCCGCCACAGCGCGCATCGCGGGACGCGACGCCGCGCGCACCTGGCCCGACGCTCGCGCCTTCCACTGGCTCATCGGCGGCCTGCAAGCCTTGGCATGGCCATCCCGATCCACCACCGCCGACTACACCCCACAAGACCTGCTCACCCCCTTCGACGACGACTGGGGCTCGACCATGCGCGTGCGCCCCGAACATCGCGAAGCCGCATGGCGCGACTACCTCACCTGGGAGCGCGCCCTGTCCGCGCGCGTCATGCGCGACCCCACCGTCCGCTTCAAGTTCCTGGCCTTCGCAGGCACCCCGCGCGCCCCGTAGCAACACGCCCCGCATATCTATTCACCAGATAACCATGCGACCCATTCGATGCATGCAAGGAGCCCGATCCCGGTAGCATTTTTGAGAGCGGCGCCGCCTGCGCGCCCCGACCAGAAAAGCGCCTTGCCCATCCTTCCCAACGCAGCCGGTCTCGTCGATGCCTCGCGCGCGAAGTCGCCGTACTTCATGCTGCTGGCGCGCGACCCCGACATCCTCGGCGCATGCACGCGCACCGACAAGGACATCTTCGCGAGCGCACCGTGACCTCCTGACCGCGCCCGTCGCGGTAGCCCCCTACCGTGACCGTTCTATTAGCGCCGTCCGGGTTTGACACATCCCTATAAAGGGAAGTATCATTCGCCTTGACTGCGGGGAACAGTCATGACCCAACCATGCAGCTACTTGGCCTTATCAAGCTGGACGACTTCAAGCGTAGACATGCCGACGCACGTGGGCCGCTTGACGCTTGGCGCTCGGAGACCGAGCGTGCTCAGTGGGCAGGTCCACAAGACATCAAGACCCGGTATCCCAGCGCCAGCTTTCTGGCAGACAACAAGGTCATCTTCAACATCAAAGGCAACAGCTACCGACTGGTCGTCAAGGCCAAGTACCAGAACGGCTTGATTCTGATCGAGTGGGTTGGCACGCATGCCGAGTACGACAAGCAGACGTTCCAGGTCGGACGCGGCGCATGAAAGGAACAGACATGAAGCAACAGGTGAAAGTGATCAAGACGCAGCGTGACTACGATGCGGCGATCGTTCGTCTGTCGGCTTTGATGGATGAAGACTTGACCCCGGGGTCCAGCAAGGAAGGCGAGCTGGAGCTGCTGGCCTTGGTCATCGAGTCATACGAGCGCAGCAAGGTCGAGCCTGTGGTGCTCGACCCAATCGAAGCTGTCTTGTTTCGCATGGACCAGCTCGGCCTCAAGAAGGTAGATCTCGTGCCCTACATGGGCTCGCTGCCCAAGGTTTCTGAGGTGCTGGCGCGCAAGCGCCCGCTCAACTTGGCCATGATCCGGAAACTGCATCAGGGCTTGGGCATCCCGGCTGATGTGCTGCTGGTGCAAACCGGTGATGCGGTGGATCTGGACGAGACACTCCCGTACGACACGGCCAAGTTTCCCCTCAGGGAGATGTTCAGTCGCG
Source organism: Variovorax rhizosphaerae (assembly GCF_037889975.1). Lineage (NCBI taxonomy): Bacteria > Pseudomonadati > Pseudomonadota > Betaproteobacteria > Burkholderiales > Comamonadaceae > Variovorax > Variovorax rhizosphaerae. Next base: position 676,281 of record NZ_JBBKZT010000001.1, read on the forward strand.
GCTACTTCGAAGGCTTCAGCGGTACCCTCCGAGAAGCCAAGGACAAGACGGAAGAATTGATCCGCGGGTTCATGCGGGGCTTCAACCTGCACCCTATCCATCAGACAAGGCTGCGCGCCCCGATGCACCAGACCGGTAGCCGCCTGATGGACGACCACGCCCTGCTGACCTGGCACGTGGCGGTGCTCAAAAAGGCGCGCCAGCTCAAGCTCAAATCGGCGTACGCGACGGGAAGCCTGACCGAGGAACGCCTGCGAGAGCTGACTCGCTTGTCGCGGTTCGAACAAGGGCCACGGCTGGCACAGGAGTACTTGGCCGACATGGGTGTTGCCCTGGTGTTCGAAGACCACTTCAGCAAGACTTACCTCGATGGCGCCGCCATGTTCGACGACGGTCGCCCGGTGGTGGCGCTGACCTTGAGACACGACCGGCTCGACAACTTCTGGTTTGCGTTGCTGCACGAACTGATGCACGTCCAAAAGCACCTGGGCCCGGATCGCTTGTTCATTGCAGACAACCTCGAAGACAAGGTCAATCAGCAGACCACAGAGGAACGCGAGGCTGACGAAGGGGCTCGCGACATACTGATCCCGCAAGCTGAATGGCTGGCCTCGGGGTTGACCGGCGAGCCGACGATGGAGGCGGCAATGGCCTTGGCGGACAAGTTGCGCATTCACCCCGTCATCGTGGCCGGGCGCGTTCGCCACGAGACAGGCAACTGGCGCTTGCTCAGCAGCATCAAGGCTGATGTGCGCCGACTGTTTGCCGACCAACTGCAGGAGCTTGCTCAACCAGCTTGATCAACAAGAAAAAGCCCCTGAGTGCTCGAACACTCAAGGGCCTTGGTGCGGTGAAAAGGGGTCTTCGCCCGAGCAGGCGCCCTGAGTCACGCATTGCGCCTGCTGTTTCATCGCACTCGAGTTTGAGCAGGGCCGCGTCCTTTCGCCGAGGGCGCGGCCACCGGCGAGACCAGAACAGTCAATACAGGAGCACGGACCAATCCCAACTCAAGTGGATCGCCAACTTCGTCAGGAATATCGCCGACGGCCACGTGACGCAGCTTGGCGTCGAGATTCGACAGCGGCTTATCGAACGCAGTCCGCCTGAGCACTGGCCTCGTTCGAGGCTGGCGCCGCAGCCAGATCGGTGAGGCTCGGTGCGTGTCTGGCGGACTGGCGCCGGGCCACAGCCGAGCGAAGTCAACCGAAAGTTGGCGGTGATGCCGAATGGACAGCAAGTACGCGGTGGCCTTGGCCTCCGGGGACTCGTCCATCACCGTGTAAAGCATCAGGTAGTCGCCATGCAGGTACTCACGCAGCGCATCCGCAGCGCCAGGCGGCAGCAAAGCCAATTGCGCCAGGGCTTCTGCGGACTGCGGCGGCTTGGCCAGGTAGCGCCGGCCAATTCGAGGGAAGCGCCGCAGATTGGGGATGACGGTGGCACGCAGCTCGTCCAGCAGGTTGTCAAAGGCAAAGCCGGCGTCCGCTTCCACCAGGAACGCCTCGATGGCGTCCAGTCGCTCCAGGAAACTCGCGGTCAGTTCGACCCGGTACAAGCGATCAGCCACGCTTCTTGGTCGCGAGCTTTCCAGCGTTTGCCGGTTTGGATGTCTTGGCGACGGCCGCGCGGCGCCGCTGAAGTTGGCGGACGGCCGCGTCAGCTTCAAAGGTACGGCCTGCCGCGATGTCGGCCAAGCCACGCGTCGCATCACCGATCAGCAGCAGGTGGATTCGCTCGCGTTCCAGGCGGTGGTAGTAGTCAAGCCGATCGGCGTCGATCAGCGCGACGTAGCTTTCACCGTTCTTGGTGATGATCTTTTCGGCGCCCGCCTTTGCCTGATCGGCCAACTCGGACAGGTTGGCGCGCGCCTGGGTGAAGGGCACCACATCGCTGGCTGAAAAGCCCATGGTCGGTTCCTTGAAAAGCGGATGACAGAATTCTGTGCAGTCTACGTGACTTTCGCGCGTTCTCCCAGTCGGTGCTGTCTACCCGCTGAGGACGCCCCGCATATCTGTTCACCAGATAAGCATGCAACCAATTCGATGCATGCAACACGACCGATCCCGGTAGCATTTTTCCAAGCGGCGCCACCTGCGCGCCCCGACCCAAAAAGCACCTTGCCCACCCCTCCCCAACCCCAAGCAGCCCCGCGCCCACCGCGACGCCTCGGCTTCTTCAGCCGCCTGCTCGACGACGCCCCGGCCGCCGAACGCTACCGCCTCGTCGCCGAGCAGATCGCCCATGCCGAGCGCTTCGGCTTCGACTCGGCCTGGGTCGCCCAGCATCACTTCCACGAAGCCGAAGGCGGCCTGCCGTCGCCCTTCGTCTTCCTCGCGCATGTGGCCGCACTCACGCGCCGCATCCGCCTCGGCACCGGCGTGGTCACGCTGCCGCTGGAGAACGCGGTGCGCGTCGCGGAAGACGCCGTGGTGCTGGACCTCCTGTCCGGCCATCGCCTGGAGTTCGGCGTCGGCACCGGCGGCACGCCATCGGCCTTCGCCGCCTTCGGTCAGACCAGCGAGAAGCGAGCCGAGGTGTTCGCCGCGCACCTGTCGCTGGTGCGTGACGCATGGGCCGGCCGGCCCTTGCCCGGTGGCGACCACATCTATCCCTCGTCGCCCCGCTTGCTCGACCGCATCTGGCAAGCCACCTTCTCGGTGGCCGGCGGTGCGCGCGCGGGTGCGGCCGGCGACGGCCTGGCGCTCTCGCGCACCCAGCCGCGCACGGCCGACGCGCCGCATGCGACGCTGTCGGAACTCCAGCATCCCATCATCGACGCCTACCTGCAGCAACTGCCCGAAGGCCGCGCGCCGCGCATCATGGGCTCGCGCTCGGTCTTCGTGGCGGACGATCGTCGAGAAGCCTTGCGCCATGCGGAACTGGGCCTGCGCCGCGGCGTCGCGCGCATGGCCGACCCGACGCGGCCGGGTCCGGAAGCGAGCCTGCAGGAACTGATCGCCGGCTACGACGTGCACGTCGGCACGCCCGAAGACGTGATCGCCTCGCTGCGCGCCGACAGCGCCCTCGAACGCGTCACCGACATGGTGTTCCAGGTGCATTCGATCGACCCGCCGCATCCGTTGATCCTGCGCTCCATCGAGCTGATCGCCACGCGGGTCGCGCCTGCGCTCGGCTGGGCCGGCCAGGCGAGCGCGGAATCCCCATCTCAACCCTCACTCCAACCCATCGCCGCATGACCACGACTTCCACACCCGATGTGATCGACCAGTTGGCGGGCATCACGCCCGGCCACGCGATCGATGCGACGCGCGCCGGCCGCACGCAGGCGCGCATCCACAGCCAGCAAAGCTACCTGGCCTTGTTCGAGCCCGAACAACTGCCCGCCGAAGACGGCTTCACGCTGGCGCAGCGCTTCGCCGTCGCGACCTTCGTTTCGCTGCTGCACGGGCAGTCGCAGGCGACGCGCTTCTATGTCGACGGGCTGGCCAGCCAGGGCGTCTCGCGCGAGGTGATTAATGCGATCGCAGCCGAGGCTGCGGCGAGTGAAACATCGGGCCCCTACGGGCAATTCCCCGAAGGCCCGTTGAGCGTGGAAGATGCGCCGGGCCTGTCGTACAGCGTGAGCAAGGTCTCCGCCGCCGTGCTGGGCACGAAGCTGTCCGCAGCCTTGGTCCACGCGCACCTGCTGGTCTTCCATCCGCGCGATGCCAGCGCGAAAGCCCTGCAGGCGCTGCTCGATGCTGGCTGGTCCGAGACCGACATCGTCACGCTGTCGCAAGGGGTCTCGTTCCTCGCGTTCCAGCTGCGCGTGGTCGTCGGCCTTCAGGTGCTCAAGCGCAGCATCGGCAGCAGCGATGCCGCAGCGTCATCGCCAGCGGAGGCACTCGCATCATGAGCGCCGCACGGCCGCCCGAAGGCGCTCGCGCCGCAGCGCATGGCGCGGAGGCTTCTCCATCCCGCAGCAAGAAGATCATCGACCACCCAACGAACGTGCCACCCAACGCTTTCACGCAAGACGAACTCCAATGGCTGCCCTGGCTCGAGCCGCTGCCAGAAAGCGAACTGACCGAGCGCCACTACGCCGGCCTCGTCGATGCCTCGCGCGCCAAGTCGCCGTACTTCATGCTGCTGGCACGCGACCCCGACATCCTTGGCGCGCGCACGCGCACCGACAAGGACATCTTCTACAACCCCGAGGCCGGCCTGCCGCGCGCGCAACGCGAACTCGCCGCCGCCACCACCTCGCGCTACAACGGCTGCATCTACTGCGCGTCGGTGCATGCGCGCTTCGCCTCGCACTTCGCCCCGCAACGCAGCGACGACGTCCAGCGCCTGCTCGATGAAGGCGTGAAGAACGTGCGCTTCGATATTGATGAAGAAGACGGCGAACGCTGGAACGCCATCGTCGACGCATCGGTGGCGCTGTCGGCCACGCCGATCGCATTCGGCCCGGAGCACGTGGCGCGACTGCGCGCGACCGGCCTGGACGACCTGGCCATCTCGGACGTCATCCACGGCGCGGCCTTCTTCAACTGGGCCAACCGGCTGATGCTGTCGCTGGGCGAGCCGGCTTCGTCCCCCCACTGATTTCAGTCACTCACGCATTCACTCATTCATTCACAACGCAACGCAACCGGCAGGAAGCACCCTCTCCATGACCACGACACTCCGCCTCGGCGACACCGCGCCCGACTTCACGCAGGACTCCAGCGACGGCCCCATCGACTTCCACGATTGGGCGGGCGATTCGTGGGTGGTGCTGTTCTCGCACCCGGCCGACTTCACGCCGGTGTGCACCACGGAGCTGGGCAAGACCGCCGCGCTGGGCAGCGAGTTCGCCCGCCGCGGCGTCAAGCCCATCGCGGTGAGCGTCGACCCCGTCGACAAGCACCGGCAGTGGATCGGCGACATCAACGACACGCAGAACACCACGGTCAACTTCCCGATCCTGGCCGACGCCGACCGCAAGGTCGCGAACCTGTACGACCTGATCCACCCCAACGCGTCCACCACCGCTACCGTGCGCAGCGTCTTCATCATCGACCCGAAGAAGGTGATCCGCACCACCATCACCTACCCCGCCAGCACCGGCCGCAACTTCGACGAGATCCTGCGCGTGATCGACTCGCTGCAACTCACCGACAGCCACAAGGTCGCGACCCCGGCCAACTGGCGCGACGGCGACGACGTGGTGATCGTGCCGAGCGTGCAGGACCCGGTGGAGATTGCGCAGCGGTTTCCGAAGGGCTACACGGCAGTGCGGCCTTACTTGAGGATCACGCCGCAGCCGAATCGGTGATTCAGCGTCCCAGACGCGTCCGTTGATTGAGACCTGCCGCTCCCTCGCCATCAAGCGCAGGGCGGACCGCGCCCGACCCGCTTCGCGATGGACAGACAATGCGCGCCACCGTGTACCCACCCGAGGCGCTGCCATGGATCTACGTCAACTCACCTACTTCATCGCCGCGGCCGAGGAGCGCAACCTCGGTCGGGCGTCGGAGCGACTGCATATGTCGCAGCCGCCGCTGACGCGCCAGATCAAGGCGCTGGAAGAAGAAGTCGGCGCGGCGCTGTTCGAGCGCACGCCGCGCGGCATGTTGTTGACGCAGGCCGGAGAGGTCTTGCTGCAGGACGCGCGCGACATCTTCGGGCTGGTCGACCAGGCCACCGATCGCGCGCGGCGCGCGGGCAATGGCACCACGGGGCGCATCGACGTGGGGCTGCACGGCTCGGCCATGTTCGGCGTCATGCCGCAAGTGCTCACCCGCTTTTCGGAAGTGCACCCCGAGGTCGAGGTGTCGCTGTACCAAGGGCAGACGCACCAGCAGGTCACAGCGATTCGCCAGCGACGGATCCTGATCGGCTTCGAGCGCATGGTGCCGCCGGACGACGACATGGCCGTCGAGCTGGTCGCCCGCGAGCGCCTGCTGGTGGCCATGAGCAGCGCGCATCCGTTTGCCCGGCGCGACACCCTGCCGGTCGCGCTGCTGCGCGATCAGCCCATCGTCACCGCGTCGTCGCGCTCGCCGCCGGCCATCACGCTACGCCTGTGTCGGGCGGCCGGCTTCGAACCGCGTTTTGCCGCGCAAGCCGGCGACCTCATCATGGCCACCCTGATGACCGGCATCAGTCGTCAACTCGCACTGGTGCCGGAGTCCATGACCAACCTGCGCCTGCCGGGCGTGACCTACGTGCCGCTCGAAACCGACGGCGAGCCGGCGCACATGGAAGTGCACTGCTTCTATCGCAAGGACGAGGCGTCCCCGGTGCTCCAGCGGATGCTCGACGTCGTGCGCGAGTTCGCCGGCGCTGCGCCGGTGGCCGAATGAGTTCAGGCAAACCCTGACGGGCGACGCCGCGATACCGCCAAGGTATCGATCCGATCCAATTCGGAATTGGACAGCGCGGACAGGCGACTCGAGACTCCACCGCATGATCACGTTCGCAGTCATCGGCATCGACCACCGGCATGTCTTTCACCTCATCGAGGGCCTGCTCCAGGCCGGCGCGACCTGCGCGGGCTTCCTGTCCGCCACATCCGATCCGCGGGTGCGCGACGGCGTGCGCAGCCGCTTCCCGCAGCTGAAGGAGGTCGAGAGCGCCGATGCGCTGCTGCAGAACCCGGCCATCGATCTGATCGTCACCGCGGGCGTGCCATCGGAGCGCGCCGGGATTGCAATCACCGCCATGAAGCATGGCAAGGACGTGCTCACCGACAAGCCCGGCGTCGTCAGCGCCGACCAGCTCGCCCAAGTCGAGGCGACCGTGCGCGAGACCGGCCGGCTCTACGCCATCTGCTTTTCGGAGCGGATGATCGTGCCATCGGTCGCGACGGCGCGGCGGCTGATTGCCGACGGCGCCATCGGTCAAGTCATCCACACCCTGGGCATGGGGCCGCATCGGCTGAACCAGGCCATCCGCCCCGCGTGGTTCTTCGACAAGGCCAGCTACGGCGGCATCCTGGTGGACATCGCGTCGCACCAGATCGACCAGTTCCTGGTGCTGACCGGCTCCAGCGACGCCGAGGTCAGCCTGGCCAGCGTTGCGCACTTCGGCAAGACGACCGCGGCCGACTTCGAGGATTTCGGCGAGCTCGCGCTGGCCTCGCGCAACAACGGCGCGCGCGGCTACGTTCGCGTCGACTGGTTCACGCCCGACGGCATGCCGGCCTGGGGCGACGGGCGGCTTTTCATCGTGGGCACCGAAGGCTCCATCGAGCTGCGCAAGTACATGGACATCGAGGGTCGCCCCGGCACCGACCATCTCTTCCTGGGCGACCGCGCCGGCACCCGCCACATCGACTGCACCAGCGAGCCGATCACCTTCTTCACCCAACTGGTCGAAGACGTTCAGCGCCGCACGCAAACCGCCATCCCGCATGCCCACAGCTTCACGGTGAGCCGGCTGGCACTCGAGGCGCAGGCGAAAGCGGAAGCCAGGGCCACCGCACAGGCGGAGCGCGCACGATGACGCGCCTCGGCATGGCCTTGATCGGCCTCGGCCCGGGCTCGGAGCCGCACCTGGCCAGCTTGCGCGCACTGCAGGACCGGGTCGACCTGCGCTGGGCCGTCACGCGCAGCGATCCAGCGAAGGCCGAAGGCAAGGTGCCCGCGCACACGCGGTTGACGAACGACATCGCACAGACGCTGCAAGACCCCGAGGTGCAGGCCGTGATCGTCGCGACGCCCGCGCACACCCACCTGGCCATCGCGAGCCAGGCGCTCGCGGCGGGCAAGCACACCCTGGTCGAGAAGCCGCTCGACGTGAGCCTGGGCAAGGCCGAAGAGCTGGTCCGCCTCGCGGCCGCCACCGACCTGCGCTTCGGCGTGGTGCTGCAGCACCGCTTCCGGCCCGGCGCGGTGCGGCTGCGGGAATTGATCGCGTCGTCATCGCTCGGCGAAATCCAGGCGGGCGTGCTGCAGATTCCCTGGTGGCGTTCGCAGGCCGGCTACTACGACCAGCCCGGGCGTGGCTCGGTCGCGCGCGACGGCGGGGGTGTGCTGCTGACGCAGGCCATCCACGCGCTGGACCTGTTCCGCAGCCTGGTCGGCGTGCGCGACGTGCTTGCCTCGCGCGTGCGGACGACCGCCATCCATCGCATGGAAACCGAAGATTTCGCGGCGGCGCTGCTCACCCTGGCCAACGGCGCGCCCGGCGTGCTGATGGCCACGACCGCGATGTACCCGGGCCGGGCCGAGTCGCTGGAGCTCGTTTGCGCGCGTGCCACCGCATCGCTGGTGGGCGGCACCCTGCGCGTGCTGTACCACGACGGGCGCACCGAGGTCGTCGAAGGCGAGGACAAGTCGGGCAGCGGCGACTCGATCATGGATTTTTCGCCCGCCGCGCACCTCGCGCTGCACCGGGACTTTCTCGACGCGATCGCCGAGGGCCGGCCACCCGCAGTCAGCGGCGACGAGGCGCTGCAGACGCACCGCGTCATCGACAAGATCATCGCGGCCGGTGCGTTCGAACCCAGTATTTCCCAACCATAAGCAGAGGCAATATGAAGACATGGACAACCTTGGCAATCGTGATCGCGGCCTTCGCGTGCACGACCGGCGCAGCAAGCGCTGCGGACGACTTCCCGACGAGGCCGATCAAGATCGTGGTGCCCTATGCGCCCGGCGGCACCACCGACGTGCTGGCCCGGCTGCTGGGCCAGCGCATGTCGGCCGATCTGGGCCAACCCATCGTCATCGACAATCGGCCGGGTGCGGGAGAAGCGATCGGTGCCGGCGTTGCCGCCAAGGCTCCGGCAGACGGATACACCCTGCTGCTCTCGACCATGACGACGCAGGCCATCAACCCTGTGCTGTACCCCAAGCTTCCGTTCGACGCTTCGAAGGAACTCACTGCCATCGGCCGCGTTGCCGACGTGCCCGCGATGCTCGCCGTCAACCCTTCGGTGCCGGCGACGAACGTGCCTGAGTTCCTGCGCTACCTGAAGGCGAACCCGGGGCGAAACTATGCGTCGCCCGGGGCGGGCACGCCGAACCATCTGGCGACCGAGCTCTTCAAGCGGGCCGCGGACGTGGAGGTCACTCACATTCCCTACAAGGGCGGCGCGCCGGCCGTGCAGGACTTGATGGCGGGCCAGGTCGACTTCATGCTCATCCTCGCGCCTGAAGCGATGCCGAACGTGAAGGCGGGCAAGCTGCGCAGCTTGGCGATCACGACACAGCAGCGCTCGCCCATGTTCGCGGACCTGCCGACCGTGTCTGAATCCGGCCTCAAGGGCTTCGAACTCGTGGTCTGGTACATCCTGCTCGCGCCCACCGGCACGCCGAAGGACGTCGTCGCGCGGTTGAACAAGAGCCTCAACACCGTGCTGAACGACAGCGCGTTGAAAAGCAAGCTTGCGGAACTGAGCATCCAGCCGGCCGGCGGGACGACCGAGGACGCGACGGCCTTCGCGAACAAGGAAGCGGTGAAATGGAAGAAGGTGATCGAGGAGTCGAACATCAAGGTCGACTGATCCACCCCAACGCGTCCACCACCGCGACCGTGCGCAGCGTCTTCATCATCGACCCGAAGAAGGTGATCCGCACCACCATCACCTACCCCGCCAGCACCGGCCGCAACCCCGGCCAATTGGCGCGACGGGGGTGACGTGGTGATCGTGCCGAGCGTGCCGAGCGTGCTGGACCCCGGTGGAGATTGCGCAGCGGTTTCCGAAGGGGTTTGTGGCGCTGAGGCCATATTTGAGGGTGACGCCGCAGCCGGATCGGTGAGACGCGATGGCGATGGGGCTGATCAGAACGGGCGAAATCGTCCCGTCGCCCGCCCATCGAAACTGTATGTAGCCGCGCAGATGGCTACTCCGCCGGCCTAATTTTCACCCTTGCAGAAAATCCGAATCCCGAATCGTCCGGGCGCGCTTGAACTAGTTTCTCCAAGAGCTTAATCAGCTCTGCTGAAACAATTTCTCCGTGCCTGCTAACCTTGGCTTCTTTGAAAAAAACCATTGCAAAAACTCGATAAAAGGGATCCGTGAATGAATAGCAGTTGGAGAGGGGCGAATATCTTAGTAGCGCACCATATTCTTCCAACTGAAGTTTCTTTAAATAGTGCTCGAGATTTGAATTAGGGAATCCCTGTTCGCCTTCCCTTATCTTTCCCAACAGTTCCGCTCGGGCCATGCCGTCGTCCGTTGCTTTACATAGCGTTCTTATAATTAATTCCGCGTTGTTGTATTTGCTTTTTCTTTCCTTCTTCAAGGCTTTATCAAACGAGCTCTTGATGCTGTCCGAAGCTTCCTGGACATATGTTTTTAGCGCTTCGGGGAGACTCGTGCGTGGAACTATGTATGGCTTTTCGCCTTTAAAAGTCTCCTGCACTTCTGCTGCGTCACAAATATTTAGGCACAAATGATGACAGACTGCCGCAAGTCCACTTGAATATGTTGCGATGGAATTCTTGATTAGGCCGAAATTGATGTTTAGCGCCTTTTCGCCTTTTTCAATAATTTCCTGAATTTCTCGCTCTTCCATGAGATCTACCCGGATCTCAGAAACTCGATTCTTCAGTTCTGGGTCGTAATCTACAACTTGTCGTGCAGTATCGACGGCGCCGAGCGCCACGATCTTCAATGTCGGATAAGTATCCGACATATCCATAAAAACCTTCATCAGTTGCGAAAGCTTTGGTTTTTCCGCATCATCAATTTTATGAAAGTCTTCGAGAACCCAACAACAATCGGCTTCCCCAATAAATCGAGCAAGATTTTGCGGGGTGAGTTGCGGAGGCAGCAGCCTGTTGCTCTTTTGCCCTGACTCCAGGGTCGATGAATCGCCAATTTTTGCAGATATTATTTTATACGTGACCGATAGTTCCTCGGCTTTAGTCGATTTTCTCGCCGCTGACTTTTCTGAAATATAGAAAGGGGAGAGCTGATCAAAAGCATCCATTACAAGTTGCTCAAACGTCAAGCCCTTCATGCATGGTGTGGTTATGTGTCGTTCGTAAAGCTGATGCAATTTGTTGACCAATAGGGTCGTTTTCCCTGAGCCAGAGTGCCCATAGACGACAATTTGTTTGCCTGGGGTTCGCAGGGCGTTCACCAGTTTGTTGTTAATTGAGTCTCTTTCAACGAAAGCCACGCGCGCTGGGGTCGATGGCGTGAATACCTCGCGGACTTGATAAATCTTGATCACCTTGGCGCTCCAATCGATTGTTAATTTTGAGCAGAAAAGCGCCATCCTAAGCTAGGGGCGGCAACAATCGGAAGGGACATGGCAAGAAATTTTTCTGCTCGATGTCAGTGGGACAGCTGACGCTGGTTCGCGCAAGACAAAGGAACAAATTTGGTTTTTTGGTCCTGCACAGAAAAATTTGCAAGCGTGCAATCGGGCAGGCGTTGAAGGTTGACTCAATTCGACCGCCTCCCACTCCCCGCATCAAACAAGTGCGCCGCCTCCCCCAGCGGCTACAACGGCACCGATCCCCTGGGCCTCGCACTGACCCGATCCCGAAACGCAGCACTCACGTTCTGCCCCGCAATGCGTGCCGCGATCTGCGTCTCCGACCCCGTCGGCTCCACCACGATCACATCCGCCCCTGCTCCGCGGCTCGCGGCCAGCGTGCTCCGGCTGCGCCACATAAAGCACGCGGTCCCCGTGTGCCCCACGCGCGGGCCGCGCGAGCGGCAACTGCAGCCCGTCACCATCCGTCACCACATGCGGCGGAGATGTGGCCCACCTGCAACTGCCCCGGTGTGAAGTTCATCGCTGGCGACCCGATAAAGCCCGCCACGAACGCATTGCGCGGCTGCTCGTACAGCGCGCCAGCGGCGTACTGACCTGCTCGGCCACGCCGTCCTTCAACACGACGATGCGGTCGGCCATGGTCATGCCTCGACCTAGTCGTGCGTGACGTAGACGGTGGTGGTACCCAGGCGCTGGCGCAGCGCCTTGCTCTCGGTGCGCATCCGCACGCGCAGCTTGGCTTCGACGTCCGACAACGGTTCGTCGAACAAAAAGGCTTCGGACCGGCGCGGCCCAAGGTGACGCGCTGGCGCGAGGCTATGAGCCCCGCGGCGGCGCCAAGCCCATACCACTTGCACCTCGGTTCGGCTGGCGTCTGAGTAAAGAAACACTGCCGGAAGGCGCACCGTCATCAACTTTAGGTAGAAGATCCCGCAAGGTTTCTGGTGTGCTCCTGTTCTTCAGCGCAAACTCGGAAAGCGTTAACTTCAGGCTCTCTGGAAGCATCATGGACAATAACCTTGATCAAATGCGTCTGCAATTGGAACGAGACAAGGCTACTTGGGAACGAAACGCACGAAAGGATGAGTTTCTGCTGAGAGAGAAGGAATTTGAGGATCGACGCGAGAATGATCGTTTTGGCAGACGCTTTTTGTCTTCACCACTTACAACTGCTACAGTTGTTGCCGCATTTGGCCTTCTTGGCACTGCCTTGGCGCAGTGGCTCAAAGTTATTTCAACCGCCAGCTCGAGCGCGATAGGTTCGAATTCACAAAGAACTTGGATCGACAGAAGCAACGATCAGAATTGATCATCAAAGCCATTGGCACTGGAAATCTTTCCGAAGCAATGGTCAATCTGAGATTCTTGGTGGCAGCCGAATTGATCGAAGATCCAAATGGAAAAATTGTTCTGGCAACAAATAATCCGGATACCACTCCCGTTTTGCCGAGGCCGGTCGGACCTCCTGGGTCTTCGGCGTCTCCCCTGCAATCTTTACCCCCAAACCTTGCTTCCAAATCTCAGGCAATAACTCCGAATCTCCTCGAGCACCAAGTGGTTTTGGCGGCTGCCTCGCAAGTTGGTGTGCGTGAGGATCCGCTGGGTTCAAACCGAGGCCCCATGGTCGATGAATATCTAAAATCTGCCGGGCTCCACGTTGGTACCGGTTGGTCCGTCGCGTTTGTTTATTGGTGTTTCGACCAGGCGTCAAAGAAGTACTCGACTGGAAATCCATTGCCTCGAACAGCCTCGGCAAACGCTATGGTGACAAACTTTGACCCCTCCAGAATTCGATTGATCACGCCGGAAAGCGCTATTAACGATCCATCCCAAATTCTTCCGGGAATGGCATTCTTTTTAGACTTCGGTGGAGGAATGGGTCATGCGGGAATCGTTGAAAGTCGATCGGGTGATTCGATCACGACAATTGAAGGAAATTCGAATGATGATGGGAGCCGGCAGGGCGTAGGGGTTTTTCGAAAAACTCGAAAAATCGACAAATTCTTCTCCCTTGGTTTTTTGGCTCCGTTGTAGCAATGCTTATGCTGTTCAATTCTTGATTGGGAGGCGCACAAATATGCATAGTGGATTCGTTCGACCAGTCATACCGGCGCTGCCTCAATTCAACCGCACCCCACTCCCCGCATCAAACAAATGCGCCGCCTCCCCCAGCGGCCACAACGGCAGCCGATCCCCCGGCCTCGCACTGATCCGATCCCGAAACGCCGCAATCACGTTCTGCCCCGCAAAGCGCGCCGCAATCTGCGTCTCCGACCCCGTCGGCTCCACCACGATCACATCCGCCCCCGCACCGCGACTCGCATCCAGCGTGAAGTGCTCCGGCCGCGCCCCGTACAGCACGCGGTCCCCATGCGCCCCGCGCGCAGGCCGCGCGAGAGGCAGTTGCAGCCCGTCATCCGTCACCACATGCGGCGGTGACGCGCCATCCAGCTGCAACCGCCCCGGAATGAAGTTCATCGCCGGCGACCCGATGAAGCCCGCCACGAAAGCATTGCGCGGCTGGTCGTACAGCGCCAGCGGCGCGCCGACCTGCTCGACCACGCCGTCCTTCAGCACCACGATGCGGTCGGCCATGGTCATCGCCTCGACTTGGTCGTGCGTGACGTAGACGGTGGTGGTGCCCAGGCGCTGGTGCAGCGCCTTGATCTCGGTGCGCATCTGCACGCGCAGCTTGGCGTCGAGGTTCGACAGCGGCTCGTCGAACAGGAAGGCCTCGGGCCGGCGCACGATGGCGCGACCCATCGCGACGCGCTGGCGCTGGCCGCCGGAGAGTTGCCTGGGCCTGCGCGCGAGCAACTGGTCGAGGCCCAGGATGTCGGCGGCCTGGCGCACGCGCTGGTCGATCTCCTTGCGGTCGGTGCCCTGCATCTGCAGCGCAAAGCCCAGGTTCTGGGCGACCGTCATGTGCGGATACAACGCATAGTTCTGGAACACCATCGCGATGTTGCGGTCGCGCGGCGCCACGTCGTTGATGAGTTCATCGCCCAGCCGGATCTCGCCGCCGGTGATGCTCTCCAGCCCCGCGATCATGCGCAGCAGCGTCGACTTGCCGCAGCCCGAGGGCCCGACCAGCGCGAGGAACTCGCCCTCGTGGATGTCGATGTCGATGTTGCGCAGCACTGGTGTGCTGCCAAAGTCCTTGACCAGGTTGCGAATGGTGATGGAGGAAGACACGTTCGTTCAGTCCTTGACGCCGCCGGCCGTGAGGCCGCGCACGAGGTAGGTGCGGACCAGCACGGTGAACACGATCACCGGGAACATCACCAGCGTGCCGCTCGCGGCGATCTTGGTCCATTCCCAGCCTTCGTACTGGAGGAAGTTGACGATGGCGACCGGCGCCGTGATGGCGTTGGTGCGCGTGAGGATCAGCGCGTAGAAGAAGTCGTTCCACGAGAAGATGAAGCACAGCACCGCGGTGGCCGCGAGCCCCGGCGCGGTGAGCGGCAGCGTGATGCGCCAGAAGGCCTGCCAGATGCCGCAGCCGTCGATCCACGCGGCCTCTTCCAGCGCGACCGGCACGGCCTCGAAGAAGGTCTGCATCAACCAGATCACGATGGCCAGGTTGAAGGTGAGGTACACGATCGCCAGCCCGATGACGGTGTCCTGCAGGCCCAGGTACTGGTACGCGAGGAAAAACGGAATGGTGAATGCGATCGGCGGCGCCATGCGCGTCACCAAAATCCACAGCGCGATGCGGTCGCGGCCCTTGAACTGCCAGCGCGTGAGCGCATAGGCGGCCGGCACGCCGATCAGCAAGGACATGCCGGTCGACAACGTGCTCACCAGCAGGCTGTTGCCGAAGGACTTGAGGAAGTTGCCTTGCAGAAGGCTCCTGAAGCTGTCGAGCGTGGGCACGAACAGCAGGCTGTCCTCGAAGATGTCGGCCGCGGGCTTGAAGGCAAGCTGCACCAGCCAGAGGAAGGGCGACAGCACGATGAGCATGAGCAGCACCGCGACGATGGGGCGTGCATGGCGGCGCAGCCAGGGCTTCTTGCGTGTGCGGCGCCGGGGAGCCGTCCAGGTCAGCGGTACAGGTGCGGCAGGCAGCGAGACACCTTCGTCGTGCCCGATGCCGATCATCCCTCCGTCAATCGCGTAGTTACCGCTCTGCATGATCATTCCACCCGAGTTTTCCGACCAGCCAGCTCAGCATGAACACGCCCGCGAGGATCACCATCGCAATCGCGCTCGCATAGCCCCAGTAGGAGAAGTTGAAGGCCTGGATGAAGCCGTAGTAGTTGGTGACCTCGGTGACCGAGCCCGGCCCGCCGTTCGTCAGCACGTAGATCAGCGGAAAGGCCTTGAAGCTGTCGATCAGGCGGAACAGCCCGCACACCAGCAGCACCGGCCGGATGTACGGGAACACGATGTAGCGGAACAGTTGCCAGCGGTTCGCGCCGTCGAGGCTGGCCGCTTCGATCGGGTCGTCCGGGATCATCTGCAGCGAGGCCAGCACCATCAGCATGGTGAAAGGGAACCACTGCCAGGTGTCGGCCACGGTCAGCGCCCACAGGGCGGTGTCGGGGTTGGCGATGAGCGAGCGCACCGGCAGGCCCACCGCGTCCAGCACGCGATGCAGCGGGCTCACGTCGGGCGTGTAGATGATCTTCCAGATCAGCGCGACGACGATCGGCGGCAGCACCATCGGGATGAGGAACACGGTGCGCGTGGCGCCGAGCACCTTCGACCGGCCATTGAGCAGCAGCGCCAGCCCCAGGCCCACGCCGAGCTGCAGCGCGACGCTGACGATGGACAGCTTCAACTGCACCGCGATCGACGCCAGGAAGCGCTGGTCTTCCAGCAGGTGCCGGTAGTTGCCGAGCGGGTCGTCGAAGCGGAAGGTGTTGGCCGGATCGGTGAGGCTCAGCGGCGTGAGGCTCGCGACCAGCAGCGCCGCCGCCGGCACCAGCGTGATCGCCAGCAGAACCAGCAGCGATGGCGACAGGCCGATGAGGAAGGCGCGCTTGCGCTCCGCCTCCCAACTGTTGCCAGTCCGCCCGACGGCGATCGCGCTCACAGGTTCAGGCCTGCCCGTTTCAGCTCCGCGATCGACTGCGCCTGCGCCTGCTGGAACGCCTGCTTGGCCGACAGCTGCCCGGTCGCGATGAGCTCGATCGCCTTGTTGAGCTGCTGGTCGACCTGCGGATAGACCGACACGGTGCGGTACTTCATGTGGCCGGTCTTCGAGGCCAGCTCGATCGAGTCGAGCGAGAGCTTGGCCAGGTCGCTGCCGTTGATGACCTGCTTCTGGCGGAACTCGGTCGAGTCGATGTCGGAGCGGCGCGCCGGCGAGCCATAGCCCGCGGCCACGGCGCGGCGCGTGGTCTGCTTGCTCAAGGCCCACTGGATGAAGGCCCACGCGGCCTCCTTTTTCTTGGAGCCGGCGGGGATGCCGAGCCCGTGCACCGCAGTCCCCGGGAAGCGCCCGGCCGGGCCCTTGGGGATGAGGCCGAACTTGACGGTCTGGATCGTCTTGCTGGTGGCCGGGTCGCCGAGCTGCGCCAGGTGCAATTGGCCCGCATCGGTGAAGTTCACGCGGCCGAGCTTGAGTGCCTGCGTCACCTGGTCGGGCTGGTAGGTCACGGCGCCATCGGGGCCGAACTCCTTCAGCAGGTTGGCGTAGTACTCGCCGGCGGCAATGGCCTCGGGCGTGTCGAGCGTGGGGAAGAGATCGTCGGGCGCCTTGCGGAATACGTCGCCGCCGAAGGCATGCAGGTAGGGCACGAAGGTCCAGCCGTAGTGGTTGTCGGCGACGAAGCCGGCCACGCGCTCCTTCTTGTTGACGGCGCGCAGCACCTTCACCAGGTCGTCGGTGGTGTCGGGGAAGGCGAGGCCGGCCTTCTGCACGAGGTCGAAGCGCGACGATGCGGTGAGCAGCGCCTCGGCCGTCCATGGCACGCCGTAGAGCTTGCCGTCCTTGCCGGTCTCGGGCGCGCGGGCGCCGGGCAGGAAGTCGTTGAGGTCGAAGTCGGCGGGCGTGAGGTTCGGGTTCTTGATGTAGTCGTCGAGCGGCGTGAGCCAGCCCGAGTTGATCCAGCGGCTCGAATAGATGAAGGTGACGTTGACCACGTCGTACGCCGCGCCCTTGGTCGACAGCTCCAGGTCGACGCGCTGGTTGTAGACGGGGAAGGAGGGCGCGTCGAAGTTGACCTTGGTGCCTGTGAGCGCCTCGAACTCGGGGAGCCATTGCTGCAGCAGCTTGGGGTAGGCGGCGCTGAAGGTGGAGACGTTGAGCGTGACGCCGTCGAACTTCTTCGCGCCGCCTTGGGCTGCGGCCAAGCCGGGGAGGAAGGCGCCTGCGCCGAGTGCGGCGCCGGCCTTGAGGAGGCCGCGGCGGCCGTTGTTGAAATCGTTGTGGTTCATGGTCGTGTGCCTTTACAAGTTGTGTGTCATCTCAGACGCGCGGTCCTTTCGTGGGCACCCGCGGAACCGGCTTTGCCGGGCCGTTGGGTGCGCCCCCTCGAGGGGGAGGCGCCGCAGGCGCATCGGGGGTGGGCTTAGCTACGCCGTTGCGGTGATGACTTCGTCGATGCGCTCGTCGTTGGTCGCCTCGGGCCGGCTGCGCGTGCGGCTGCGCTGGCCGTCGACCGACACCGCTGTCTCGCCATGCACCGTCACGCGACGCACCAGCCGCGGCTGCTTGCCGTAGTCGTTGATCGCGAAGTGCTGCGTAGCGCGGTTGTCCCAGATCGCCACGTCGTCCTGCTTCCAGTTCCAGCGCACTGTGTTCTCCAGCCGGATGACCCGGTTCTGCAGCAGCTCGAAGACGCGCGCCGACTCGCTGCTCGACAGGCCGACGATCTTCTTCACGAAGTGGCCGAGCAACAGTCCGCGCTCGCCCGACACCGGATGCACATGCACCACAGGATGCTCGGCCTCGTACACGGCCGAGACGAACACATTGCGGTGATGGCGCAGCCGCTCCTCCTCGACGATCACGCGGTCGGCGCCGTAGTCGTAGTCGTTGCTGTGCACGGCCCAGAGCGAATCGGCCAGGCGCTTGAGGTTCTCCGGCAGGCGCTCGTAGGCGACGACGGTGTTGGCCCAGACGGTGTCGCCGCCGTAGGCCGGGATCGTCACGCCGCGCAGGATCGAGATCTTGGGGAAGGCATCGACGAAGGTCACGTCGGTGTGCCACGAATCGGCGCGGCCGCCGCCCTTGGAGGCGTCGAGTTCGAACAGCTTGGTGCCATTCGGCGCGGGCACGGTGGGGTGCGCGACGGTCTTGCCGAAGCGCGCGCCGAAGGCCTGGTGCTCGGCGTCGTCGAGCTGCGATTGGCCGCGGAAGAACAGCACCTTGTGCTTGACCAGCGCAGCATTGATCTCTTCCTGAGTGGCCTCGGGCAGCGTGGACGAGAGCTTCAGGTCCAGCACCTCGCCACCGATGTTGCCGGCCACGCGGCGGACCTTGAAGGCGTTGAATGACGTGTCGATGCCGGACGGGGTCTGCGTGCTCATGTATCGGTGCTCCTGCGGGTGGCGTGTGGGGCACAAATGCTATGGGCGCAAGCTGCTGAAAGACGCGCTTTGCTTCGAAGCAATCCAGATATCCAAATGCGCTTTTTGCGCATGCGACGCGCAGCAGGAATTCACCCGGAACGCTCAGATGTTTGAGTCACGAGCAACGCACGAACGCGTCGCTACAGCCCCTTCGGAACCAGCGCCTTGAGCGTGCTTCGCATCGTGTTCACGATGAAGTGCTGGCGCGCCTGCGACATGCGCTGCAATGGCGCTGCGACGCTGATGGCCGCCACCGACTGGCCACCGGAACCGGGCACAGGGATGCCCACGCCCAGCGTGTCGTCGACGACGTGGTTGCCGACCACCGACCAGCCGCGCTCCCGCGTCGCCTTGAGCAGGAGATGCAAACGTTTGGAAGTCATGCCGCCATAGGCAGCCAGCGCCGCGGCGTTGGCATCGATGATCACGCCCGCCTCTTCCGGCGCAATGGATGCCAGCAACGCAAGCCCCGCCGCACCGACGCCCAGCGGTTGCCGGCGTCCCACCTGCACGGTGAGGACTTGCACCGGGAAAGTTCCGATGTGACGCGCGATGCAATGCGACTGCGTCCCCTCGCGCACGACGGCGAACGCGGCGTCCTCGGTGATCTCGCTGATGCGCTGGAGCACCGGGCCGAGCCTAGACGCCAGGTTGTCGACCGGCGCTGCGGCGCTCGCTTCCAGCCGGGCCCCGCGCACGTAGTGAAAGCGCCCGTTCCTGGCGACGTATCCGCAGGCGATCAAGGTCGCCAGCACGCGGTAGACCGTGGCGCGCCCGAGTTCGCAGCTACGCATGAGTTCCACCACTCGAACGCCGGTGCGAGGGCCGCCCAGGATGCAGTCGAGCACGGCCAGCCCGCGCTGCAACGCGCGAACCCCTTCATCCCCGAGGGTGGCGTCTTCACCGGTTGTGCCCACAAAAAACTCCCAAGAGAAACGTCCGCTGAGCGGACATTCTAGGATGCCCGCTGAAAGCATCGCTGGAAGAATTTGCCTGGACGACCCGATCAACACAGGAGACCACAACATGACACCCAGCGCATTTCAGCCCAGGCGCCGATCCGTGATTTCGCTGGCGGCAGCAGCCCTCGCGGGTGGCCTGTTCCCAATGCTGTCACTGGCCGATTCCGACACGACCTACCCCACGCGACCGGTGACGATCGTCGTGCCCTTCGCCCCCGGTGGAGGGACGGACATCGTGGCCCGACTGCTGGCCACCGAACTGTCGCGGCGCTGGAACGTTGGCGTCATCGTGGAGAACAAGCCAGGCGCGGGCGGCCAGATCGGCAGCGCCTTCGTCGCCAAGGCGGCGCCCGACGGCTACACGCTGATGCTGGGCATCACGACCCTGATCCAGGCGCCCAGCCTCTACAAGAGCCTGCCCTACGACGTGTTCAAGGACTTCACGCCGCTGGCGCAGCTTGCAACCTCGGTGAACTTCTTCGCCGTGCCCGTTGCGTCGCCGGCCAACTCGCTCAAGGAGTACCTTGCACTGGTCCGGTCGCGCGGAGGCAAGGCGAGCTACGGCTCCAACGGCAACGCCGGCACCTCGCACCTGCACGGCGCGCTGCTCAACGCGACGCAGAAGCTGGACATGGTCCATGCGCCCTACAGCGGCTCGGGGCCGCTGCTGAATGCCTTGCTGGGGCAGCAGGTGGACGGCGCCTTCGTCGACGTGGCGCCGCTGCGTCCCCATGTCCAGGCCGGCAAGCTCAAGGTGCTCGCGGTCACCGGCCCGCGCCGATCGACGACCTTCCCCGACGTTCCGACGCTGGAGGAACTCGGCATCCCTGGTTTCGACCCGGTCGGCTGGTTTGCGTTGTTCGGGCCGGCGGGCATGCCTGCGGCCGTCCGCAGCAAGGTGTCGGCGGCCACCATGGACGTGCTGCGCGCGCCAGAGACCGTCAAGCGCATTGAAGAGTTGGGCCTCACGCCCTCACAACTGTCCCAGCAGGCCTTCGCAGACTCCATGCGCACGGACCTCGTGAAGTGGCAAAAGATGATCCAGGCGGGGAATGTCAGTGTCGAATGAAATCAACATCGCGAGTGCCCTGCACCGCGGCGCCACGGTGGCGGACCTGATCGTCTCGGCGATTGCCAGGTTTCCGGAACGGCCGGCCTTCGCCAACGACGAGGCCACGGTGAGCTACCGCGAACTGGGCCACATGATCAGCCGCATCGCCCAGCATTTCGACGACCTGGGCCTGCGGCCCGGCGACACCGTGGCCCAGCTGGGCGTCAATCGCTTCGAGGTCTTCGCCGTCATCGCGGCGATCTACCTGCGCGGCCTGCGTTCGGTCACGCTGCATGCGACGGGCAGCGAAGCCGACCACGAGTACGTGCTCAACGACAGCACGGCCGATGTCTTCATCGTCGACGAATACCACCGGGCACGGGCCGAGGCGCTGAAGCCGCGCTGCCCGCGCGTGCGTGCATGGCTGTCGATCGGCAAGGTGCCTGGCCACGTCGAGCTAGCGTCTGCGATCCGCGACTACACGCCGCAGCCCCTCGTGCCCACCGGCGACTCCGAGCAGGTGATCCGCCTGGCCTACACCGGTGGCACCACCGGGCGTCCCAAGGGCGTGATGCTGTCGAGCCGCGCGCTGGTCACCAATGCGCTGCTGGACCTGTCGACCAAGGACTGGCCAACGGATGTTCGCTATCTTTGCGTCGCGCCGATCTCCCATGGCGCCGGCTCACTGGTGATCCCGACATTGATGCAGGGCGGATGCGTGACCTTGTTGCGCGGCTTCAGCATCGACGGCGTCATCGCTGCGATCAACACGCATGGTTGCAACGTGACCTGGATGGTGCCGACGATGCTCTATGGCCTGCTCGATTCCGGCCGCACCGGTGAAGTCGACTGGTCGCGCTTCCACTCGCTGATCTACAGCGGCGCGCCGGCCTCGCCGACGCGCATCCGCCAGGCCCTTGCCACCTTCGGCCCGGTCCTGATCCAGAGCTATGGCCAGACCGAGGCGCCCAACGACATCCTGATCCTGGGCCGGCGCGAGCATGCGGAACTCGCCGATGCACAGCTCTCGAGCGCCGGGCGGCCCTATCCGCAGTTGCGCGTCTGCCTGCTGGACGAGCACGGCGTGGAGGTGCCCGACGGGCAGCGCGGCGAAGTGTGCGTGCGCGGTCCGCTCGTCATGTCCGGCTACTTCAACAGACCCGAGGAGACGGCCGCGGCATTGGCCGGCGACTGGCTGCACACCGGAGACGTGGCGTACAAGGATGCCGACGGCCTCTACTACATCGTCGACCGAAAAAAGGACCTGATCATCTCGGGCGGCTTCAACGTCTACCCGAAGGAGGTCGAGGATGCGATCTGCGTCAATCCGGCCGTGGCCGCAGCCGCCGTGATCGGCATCCCCGACGCCAAGTGGGGCGAGTTGGTGATGGCCTACGTGCAACTCAAGGAAGGCTGCGTGCTCTCCGAAGAGCAGATCACCGCCGAGGTGCGGCTCGCCAAGGGCGCGGTGGCCACGCCCAAGCGCGTGGAGCTCGTGTCGGCGCTGCCGCTCACGGCGCTGGGCAAGATCGACAAGAAGGCCCTGCGGGCGCGGCACTGGGCCAGCGACGCCCGTGCGGTCAACTGACGAAGAGACATCGCCATGCAAGACCTCGGTGCTTACATCTGCGGTGCCTTCGAGCACCCGACCCGCCACGCGCCCGACAAGTCGGCCGCGCAACTGCATGCCGAATGCGCTGCAGGCGCGCTGGCCGATGCCGGCCTGGGCTTCGACGATGTCGATGGCTATTTCTGCGCTGGCGACGTGCCGGGCGGCACCCCGCTCGTGATGGCCGACTACCTGAACCTGCGCCTGCGCTGGCTGGACGGGACGGAGCTCGGCGGCTGCTCCTACATCTCGCTGGTGTCCCACGCTGCCACGGCCATCGCGGCGGGCAAATGCTCGGTCGCATTGATCACCATGGCGGGGCGTCCACGCAGTACCGGCCAGTCGGTCGGCGTGAAGCCGAGGGCGCTGAGCCCGGACCGTCCTGAAGCGGCCTTCGACAGTGCGAGCCAATGGACCATCGCCCCCATCTATGGCATGGCCGCCCAGCGGCACATGCATGCCTACGGCACGACATCCGCGCAACTGGCCGCGGTGAAAGTGGCGGCATCGACCCACGCGCAGCACAATCCGCGCGCCCTGCTGCCGAAGAAGGTGACGGTGGAGGACGTGCTCGCATCGGGCGTGATCGCCGATCCGCTGCACAAGATGGATTGCTGCGTCATCACCGATGGCGGCGGCGCCCTGGTGGTCACCAGCAGGGCCGTGGCCCGCCGCCTGCATCGGCCTGCGGTCAAGGTGCTCGGTGCCGGCGAGACCATCCAGACCAATCATGGCGGCATGCTCGACCTGACCTCGACCGGCGCGCAGGTGTCGGGTCGCCTCGCGTTCGAAGCGGCCGGCCTGCGTCCGCAGGACATCCAGTACGCATCGATCTACGACAACTTCACGATCATGGTCATCCTGCAACTGGAAGACCTGGGCTTCTGCAAGAAGGGGCAGGGCGGTGCGTTCGTGGCCGACGGCAACCTGATCTCCGGCCAGGGCGCGCTACCGTGGAACACCGACGGCGGCGGGCTCTGCAACAACCATCCGCAGAATCGCGGCGGTGTGACCAAGGTCATCGAGGCGGTGCGGCAACTGCGTGGCGAGGCCCATCCGGAGGTGCAGGTGGCCGGTTGCAAATTTGCGCTGGCCTCGGGCCCGGGGCTCGTGCTCGGCGCGGGGCACGCTCATTCGACACTGATCCTTGGGAGGGAATGACATGCACACCCTGAACGACGATGCCTACGTCGCAGCCCATCCGGAAAACCTGCCGTTCTGGCAGGCCGCGGAAGAAGGTCGCCTGCTGGGCAAGGCCTGCACGGACTGCGGCAAGGTGCATTGGTACCCCCGCGTCATCTGTCCCTTCTGCCGCAGCGCCAACACCCATTGGGTTCCGCTGAGCGGACGCGGCACCGTGCATGCGTGCTCCACGCTGCGCCGCGCCAGTCCGCCCTACACCGTCGCGTACGTCCAGTTGGACGAAGGCCCGACCCTGCTGACCAACCTGGTCGACATGGCCGAGGCCGACATGCGCATCGGCGCGCCTGTCCAGGTCGTTTTCCGGCGCACCGAGGACGGCCGCACCGCTCCCAAATTCACTTCAGCCCAAAACCATGTCTGACCTCTTTCCAAACACCTCGGCGATCGTGACCGGGGGCGCCTCGGGCCTCGGCCTCGCGGCCGTCATCGAACTCGTGCGACGCCAGGTGCATGTCGTGGTGCTCGACCTCCCGACGTCCAAGGGCGCCGAGGTCTGCGCCGACCTGGGCCCGCTGGCGACCTTCGCGCCGGGCACCGTGACATCTGAAGCGGATGTCCAGCAGGCTATCGCCATGGCTGCTGCCACCGCACCGCTGCGCTGGCTGGTGCATTGCGCCGGTCGTGGCGCGCCGATCCGGCTGGTCGAGAAGGACGGCTCGCCGGGCTCGCTGGAAAAGTTCTCCGAGGTGACGCAGCTCAACGTCATCGGAACCTTCAACGTGCTGCGCCTTGCAGCCGCGCAGATGGCGCAAAACGCACTGCATGGCGACAGCGGGCAGCGCGGCGCCTGTGTGCTGACGGCATCGGTTGCCGCCTATGAAGGCCAGATCGGTCAGATCGCGTACAGCGCGGGCAAGGCCGCGATCGTCGGCATGACACTGGTGGCAGCCCGCGATCTCGCGAAGCGCGGCATCCGCGTCAACACGATTGCGCCGGGACTGTTTGATACGCCTGCGCTGGTTCGGCTGACGGACCAGGTCAAGGCGGCGCTGGCGGCGTCCATCCCCTTTCCGGCACGGCTGGGTCGGCCATCCGAATTCGGCCGGCTGGCGATTCACCTGCTGGAGAACGACATGATGAACGGCGAAACCGTGCGCCTCGATGGCGCCATCCGGATGCAGCCGCGATGAACGGCGCCAACACCCCACCGGCCCTGCCGCTGCGACTGGACGGCCGAACCGTCTTCGTGGCCGGAGGCGGCTCCGCCGGGCCCGGCTGGAGCATCGGTCGCGCATCGTCGGTGACCTATGCGCGCCAGGGCGCCCGCGTCTGCGTGGCCGATCGCGATGCCGACTCGGCACGCGAAACCGTGCGCCTGATCGAGGAGGAAGGCGGCGAGGCGATCGTGCTCGTCGGCGATGTCTCCGACGAGGCCGATGTGTCGCGGCTGGTGGGGGAAGCACGCGATGCCTTCGGCCCGATCGACGCACTGCACTACAACGTCGGCATCGGCAAGGTCGGCGGCCCCGCGCAGACCTCCGCGGCAGACCTGGCCCGCGTGCATGCGGTCAACGTCGGCGGACTGCTGCTGATGACCCAGGCCGTGCTGCCCGGGATGAAGGAGCGCGGCCGTGGCGCGATCGTCGCCATCTCGTCGATCGCTGCCCACCGCTACCTCGGCTACCCGCACCTGGCCTATGGCGTCACCAAGGCCGCCGTGGAGCAGTTCATTCGGCTGGTCGCGCTCGAGCATGCGCCCTTCGGCATCCGGGCCAACACGGTCGTGCCGGGGCTGATCGATACGCCGCGCATCGCCACCACCGTGGCGTCGCAGTTCAGTGCCGACGACCTCGACGAAGCCCGCCAGGCCCGCGCCCGGCAGGTGCCGACAGGGCGCATGGGCACGGCCTGGGAAGTCGCCTACGCCTGCGGCTTCCTGCTGTCCGATGCGGCGTCGTATGTGACGGGCACCGAGCTGCTGGTGGATGGCGGCATCACCGGGAAGTTCGTCTGACATGGCGCAGCGCGTCCTTGTCACCGGCGGCGCCTCCGGCATCGGGGCTGCGATTGCGGCCCAGTGTCGCCAGCGTGGTTGGACGGTGGTCGTGATCGACCAGTCCCCCAAGGCCGACATTCGCGCGGACCTCAGTGATCCGGCGGAGACCGAACGCGCGCTCGCGCAGGCGCTGGCGGGAGGGCCGATCACCCGGCTCGTCAACAACGTAGGCGTGGTGTGCCCGAACCCCATCGAGCAGCAGACGCTTGAGGAATTCCAGCAGGTGATCTCCGTCAACCTGCGTTGCGCCTTCCAGTGCGCCAAGGCCTTGCTGCCGGGGATGCGCGAGGCCGGCTTCGGGCGGATCGTCAACATCTCTTCGCGCGCTGCGCTGGGCAAGGAACTGCGTACCGCCTATGCCGCGAGCAAGGCTGGGCTGCTGGG
Organism: Variovorax rhizosphaerae; assembly: GCF_037889975.1. Classification (NCBI taxonomy): domain Bacteria; kingdom Pseudomonadati; phylum Pseudomonadota; class Betaproteobacteria; order Burkholderiales; family Comamonadaceae; genus Variovorax; species Variovorax rhizosphaerae. The sequence continues at coordinate 702,172 of NZ_JBBKZT010000001.1, forward strand.
GATGACGCGCGTCTGGGCGCTCGAACTGGGCGCGCACGGCATCACCGTCAATGCGGTTGCGCCGGGTCCGATTCGCACGGAGTTGTTCGATCGCGTCAACCCGGCCGCATCGCCCCGTACACAGGCCATCGTTTCGGCCATCCCGGTGAAGCGGCTCGGCGAGCCGGACGACGTGGCAGCGGCGGTCGATTTCTTCCTGGGTGAGGGGAGCGGATTTGTGACGGGGCAGAACCTCTATGTGTGCGGGGGGATGACGGTGGGGGTGTCGGGGGTGTAGTCGCTCCAAGCCACCGCTGGCGGCTGACCGTGCGCGAGTGGGAGCAGCAGCGCTGAGAGTTGCGCGGTCTGTATCGGAGTGCCGAAGGCTCAGGCCTTGGCCTTTGTTTTCTTTGCAGGCTTCAGCTTGTTCAACGCGATCGCCTCTTGCACCAGCGCCTTGAAAGCGGTCGCGTCCACTTCCTCGCCCTCCGCGATGTCGATCGCACGGCGGAGGTTGCCATCGAGGCTGGAGTTGAAGAGCTTGGCCGGATCCTTCAAATGCGCGCCCTTGGCGAAGGTGAGCTTGACCTTGTCCTTGTACGACTCGCCGGTGCAGATGATGCCGTCGTGCTCCCAGACCGGCGTGCCCATCCACTTCCACTCCTCGACGACGTCGGGGTCGGCATGCTTGATTAGCTTGCGCATGCGCGCAAGGGTCTCCCCGCGCCAGTCACCGAGTTCGGCGATGCGTTGAGAGATTAGTTCGGGCGCTGCGGCGCCTTGGCCCGTGGCCGATTTCTTTGTCGTCATGCGTGCATCCTTGAAGCCCACGCGTCATGCGTCTGGAAGACGGCGGCGGGTGGTGCTGTAAGACTACCTCCAAGCCCCCACGGCCGGGCCTTCGTCCGGCCCGCGCCCCCAGGGGAATCAAGTCGAGCCGGCAAAGCGACATCGACTTGAGGTCGGCGATGTTACGGCGGGCGTGTGCCGCCCGCACGTCAGGCCAGCGTGGCCTCGTCGCTCAATGCCTGGTCCACTACCGAACGCGTCAACGTCGGCGCAAACGACTCGATGAAGGCATAGACATACCCGCGCAGATAGCTCCCGCGCCGCACTGCAAGCTTGGTCAGGTTGATCCCGAACAGATGCCCCGCATCGATCGCCCGCAGTTGCGTATCCCGCTCCGCTTCGTACGCAATGTTGGCCACGATCCCGACCCCCATCCCCAGCCCCACATAAGTCTTGATCACATCCGCATCCATCGCGGCCAGCGCGATGTTCGGCGTGAGGCCGTGCTGCACGAACGCATCGTCGATCCGCGTCCGCCCCGTGAACCCGGTGTCATAGGTGATCAGCGGATGCTGCGCCAGCGCCTCCAGCGTCAGCGGCGCATCCAGCAGCGCATGCCCCGGCGGCACGATCACCGAATGGGTCCAGCGGTAGCAGGGCAGGGCGAGCAGTTGCGGATAGTCGGCCAGCGCCTCGGTGGCGATGCCCACGTCGACCTCGCCTTCCAGCAGCATCTGCACGATCTGCTTCGGCGAGCCCTGGTGCAGGTGCAGCCGCACGTTGGGGTAGTGCGCCCGGAACTCCTGCACCGCCACCGGCAACGCATAGCGCGCCTGCGAATGCGTGGCCGCGACCGAGAGCACACCGCTCTGCTGCGCGACGAACTCCTGCCCGGCATGGCGCAGGTTGCTGCTTTCCATCAGCACGCGTTCGATGATCGGCAGCACGTGGCCGCCGGGCTCGGTGAGGCCGGTCAATCGCTTGCCGGCGCGCACGAACAGCTCGATGCCGAGCTCGTCCTCGAGTTCGCGGATCTGGCGGCTGACGCCGGGTTGCGAGGTGTGCAATGTCTGCGCGGCCTCGGTCAGGTTGAAGCCGCTTCGCACGGCCTCTCGCACCGAGCGAAGTTGTTGGAAATTCATGATGGGGCCGATTCTGGCGGTCGCGCTTCATTTCTGGAACGAACGATTCGTTGATTCCAAATGAGGGAAGTATCTTTGGCAGGGAGATGACAAACCCTTGGGCGGGACGCTATGGAAGGCATTGAATTGCTCTATTCCCCTCGCGCGGCGTCTGCCACAGAATCAATCCCCCCTCATGCACAACAGGAGATTGATTCCATGGCCAATGAGAAGACCGAGGCAAAGTGTCCCTTCAGCCAGGCAGCCGGTGGTGGCACGTCAAACAGCGACTGGTGGCCTCGGCAGTTGCGGGTGGACTTGCTGCACCAGCACTCCGCCAAGTCGGACCCGATGGGCGAGGATTTCGACTATTCAAAGGAATTCGAGAGCCTGGACTACGCGGCGCTGAAGAAGGATCTCGCCGACGTGATGACCGACTCGCAGGACTGGTGGCCGGCGGACTTCGGCCACTACGGACCGCTCTTCGTACGCATGGCCTGGCACAGTGCCGGCACCTATCGCATCGGCGACGGACGTGGGGGCGGTGGACGCGGCCAGCAACGCTTTGCGCCGCTCAACAGCTGGCCCGACAACGTGAGCCTCGACAAGGCCCGGCGCCTGCTCTGGCCGGTCAAGCAGAAGTACGGCAAGAAGATCTCCTGGGCCGACCTGATGATCCTCGCGGGCAACGTCGGCCTGGAAACCATGGGCTTCAAGACCTTCGGTTTCGGCGGCGGCCGGCCCGACGTGTGGGAGCCGGACCAGGACGTGTACTGGGGCCAGGAGCAGAAGTGGCTCGGCGGTGATGTCCGCTATTCCCGGGGCTCACCGGGTGTCGACGAGGCCCATGGCGTGCTCGTGAAAGACGACGACAGCCAGGTGAAGCATTCGCGCGACCTGGAGAACCCGCTGGGCGCCGTGCAGATGGGCCTGATCTACGTCAACCCCGAAGGCCCGGACGGCAACCCCGATCCGATCGCCGCGGCCTACGACATCCGCGACACCTTCGGCCGCATGGCCATGGACGACGAGGAGACCGTGGCGCTCATCGCCGGCGGACATACCTTCGGCAAGACGCACGGCGCGGCGCCGGCATCGAATGTGGCGATGGAACCCGAGGCCGCCGGCATCGAGTCGCAGGGCTTCGGCTGGCACAACAGCTTCGGCAGCGGCAAGGGCGGCGACACCATCACCAGCGGCCTGGAAGTCACCTGGACCACCACGCCGACGAAGTGGAGCAACAATTTCTTCGAGAACCTGTTCGGCTTCGAATGGGAACTGTCGAAGAGCCCCGCCGGCGCGCAGCAATGGGTGGCCAAGGGCGGAGCCGGCGCCGGGACCATCCCCGATGCGCACGACAAGTCGAAGACCAAGGCCCCGACCATGCTGACCACCGACCTGTCGCTGCGCATGGACCCGGCCTACGAGAAGATCTCGCGCCGCTTCCTGGCCAATCCGGACCAGTTCGCCGATGCCTTCGCGCGTGCCTGGTTCAAGCTCACGCACCGCGACATGGGGCCGCGTGCGCGCTACCTCGGGCCGGAAGTGCCGAAGGAAGAGCTGATCTGGCAGGACCCGGTGCCCGCGGTGGACCATCCCTTGATCAATGGGCAGGACGTGGACGCCCTCAAGAAGAAGGTGCTGGCCTCGGGCCTCACGCCGGCGCAACTGGTGTCGACGGCATGGGCCTCGGCCTCCACCTTCCGTGGCTCCGACAAGCGCGGCGGCGCGAACGGTGCGCGCATCCGGCTGGCACCGCAGAAGGACTGGGCCGTGAACGAGCCTGCGCAGTTGGCGAAGGTGCTGCAGACGCTGGAAGGCATCCGCAGCGAATTCAACGGAGCCGGCGGCAAGAAGATCTCGCTGGCCGACCTGATCGTCCTGGCCGGTGATGCGGGTGTGGAACAGGCGGCGCGGGCTGCGGGTCGCGAGGTGCAGGTGCCGTTCACGGCGGGTCGCACCGATGCGTCGCAGGAACAGACCGACGTCGATTCCTTCGCGCCGCTGGAACCGGTGGCCGATGGCTTCCGCAACTACACGAGCGTGCGCTACGGCGTGCCGGCGGAAGTGTTCCTGGTCGACAAGGCGCAACTGCTGACGCTGACGGCGCCGGAGATGACGGTGCTGGTTGGCGGGCTGCGTGCGATCGGGGCGAACGTGGGCGGCTCCAAGCATGGGGTCCTCACGCAGAAGCCGGGCACGCTGACCAACGACTTCTTCGTCAACCTGCTCGACATGGCGACGGAGTGGAAGGCGGTGGCTGGCGGCAACGACGAGTTCGAAGGGCGCGACCGGAAGACGGGCGCGGCGCGGTGGACTGCCACGCGTGCGGACCTGGTGTTTGGTTCGAACTCGGTGCTGCGGGCTGTTGCGGAGGTCTATGCCGGGTCGGATGCCAAGGAGAAGTTCGTCGATGACTTCGTGGCGGCCTGGACCAAGGTGATGAACCTCGACAGGTTCGATATCAAGGGTTAGTCATCTACCCACCCTTCGGGCCGGCGCTTATGCGCTGGTCCCGAAGCCCGTATCGAAAGTGCCGCGCACGTCGAGGTGCTGCTTGATGAGCCCGACCTGCTCGTAGAAGTCGGCGGTGGCTTGCTGGTCCGCGATCACCTTGGCGTCGATCGCGATCCACTTCTGCTGGCGCCGCTCGAACTGCAGCTTGGCCGCCTCCGGCGGGATGCCGATGATGCGGGCCAGCGTGTTCGAGTAGGCATCGACGTTGCGGTACGACCAGACCTGCGCTTTCACGACGCGCTGCAGGAAGTCCTGCAGCACCGGGCGCTTGGACGCGATCGCCGCATCGGTCGCGGCCAGGTAGCTGAGGCCCGGCAACAGGCCGCGTCCGCTCACCAGCACGCGCGCATGCTGGCTGGTTTCGGCGAGTGCGGTGTAGGGCTCCCACGTCGCCCACGCATCGACAGAGCCTTGCGTGAGTGCCAGCTTGGCATCGGCCGGTGCGAGGAAGCGGATGTTCACCTCCTCCGGCTTCAGGCCGGCCGAGGTGATGGCCTTGAGCGTGATGTAGTGGCCGATGGAGCCGCGGTTGGTGGCGATGCTCTTGCCCTTGAGGTCTGCAGCGGTCTTGAGTGTGGAGTCGGGCCGTACCAGCACTGCCGTGCCGTAGGAGTCGGCGCGGTTGGCGCCGATCGCCTTCACGCGCGTGCCTGCGGCCAGCGCAAAGATCAGGGGCGCATCGCCGATGGGGCCGGAGTCGACGGCCTGGGCGTTGAGTGCCTCGGCCAGCGGCGCGGCAGCGGGGAATTCGGACCACTGGATGTCATAGCTCAAGCCTTCGAGGCCGCCGGCCGCCTCAAGCAGCGCGCGCAGGCCACCCTTCTGGTCGCCGGCCTTGAGCACCGGACGGGTTTGCGCATGCAGCGTCGGCAAGGCGATGAGCGTGGCGGCGGTGCCGGCGATGAAGTGGCGGCGCGAGGTGTTGCGAGGGGATGAAGTCATATGCAGAGGTCCTTGGTGGAAAAAGATCAGTGAACGAAGCCGCCCTTGACGAAGCGGACGGGCTCGGCGTCGATGCGTGCGATCAAGGCGCCGAGGCCATCGCTGGCGGGTGGTCGTGTCGCGGCTTGGGGTGCGAGATCGGTCCGGCAGACCAGGTCGTCTTCGGACCATGTGGCTTGGCCCGGCGCACCGCGTGCGCGCAGCCAGCCGTCGCGGTCGGCGAGCAATTGCAGGCCGGGGAGGGTGTCGGTGCCGGCGATCAAGGCGAAGGCGTCGCGGGCATCGGCGTTGTCGACTTCGCACTCGGGCGTCGGCGTTGAATGCAGGCGCGTGGCGGTGCGGACGACGATGGTCACGAGTCGCGGGTCTTCCAACGGCAGCGGAGTCGATGCGTCGGCCAACACCACGCGCACACGCTGGCCGCGCCATGTGGAAAGCGGTCTTGGCGCATGGCCATCGCAGCGCACCGTCATGCCTGGGAGTGCAATCGGTTGCGCCCAGGTACCGCTTGCACGCAGGCCCTGGCCCGCGGCGTTGGCCTTCATGAAATCGATCAATGCCCAAGCGTCGTCCGCTTCAAGGCTGTCGGCAAAGGCCGGCATCGTCGCTTGGCCGCGCCGGTCGTGCGTGCCGTGCAGGATGCGCCACAACACTTCGCCGTCGGCGCGCCGCCACAGCAGCGGGCCAGCGAGGTTGGGTGGCCATACGCTTTGCGCTGAAGCAAGCGGTCCACCGCGACCCTCCGCGCCGTGGCATGCCACGCAGTCCTGCGCATACAGCGCGCGGCCCTGCGCGATCGACGCCGCGCTGAAGCCGGTGGGCGAGCGGTGAAAGCTGGTCGGCTGCGCGGGCGCCAACAGCACGCTGGCGTCAGGCCAGGGCGCGATCAACATCAGCAGCGGCACGGTGGCGACGAGCCACCATCGACGCCGACGCCAGAACAACGCGAGCAGCAGCAGCACGAATGCAATGGCCAGCAGCGCGAGCGTCCATGCAAGCCGCCGTGCCTGCCCCAGGTCGATCAACAGGTTCTCGCCCGTCAGCCGCACGGCCCATGGCCATGCGGGCTGGCCTTCGCTCGTGCCCGTCATGCCGGCCCAAGACAGCAGGCGCAGCACAGCCAACTGCACGGCCTCCAGCAGCCGGATCAGCGGGTTGACCCAATCGGCGTTCGGGATGTTCATGGCTCAGTTCGAAGTCGTTGCACAAGCGCCGCACGAAGCGGCGCTGCACAGCGAGCCTTCGTCACCAGGTCGCGTCAAGCCCGAGGTGCCGCAGCGCTTCATGCCGCAGCTCCGCGAGCCGCGGATGTCCGCGATGCCGCGGATAGGGCAGGTCGACCACCAGTTCCGCCGTGATGCGCGCAGGCCGGTCGCTCAGGATGATCACGCGATTGGCCAGGAACAGCGCCTCTTCCACGTCGTGCGTCACCAGCAGCGCGGAGAAGCCCGCGCGTTGCCACAGGTTGACCAGTTCGCTCTGCATCGCGATGCGCGTGAGCGAATCGAGCTTGCCGAGCGGTTCGTCGAGCACTAGCAACTGCGGATCGTTCACCAACGCGCGGGCCAAGGCCACGCGCTGCGCCATGCCGCCCGACAACTGGTGCGGAAAGCTCTTCGCGAACTCGGTCAGGCCGACCAGCCTGAGCGCATCGTCGACGCGCGAACGTTGCGACTTCAGCAGCCCGCGCGCCTGCAGGCCGAGCGCCACGTTGTCCCACACGCTGCGCCATGGGAACAGCGTCGGGTCCTGGAACACGACGATGCGGGACGGGTCGGGCCGGGTGATCGGCGCGCCGTCCTGCGTGATGGTGCCGGCGGTGGCCGGCTCCAAGCCGGCGACGAGGCGCAGCAGCGTCGACTTGCCGCAGCCGCTCGGCCCCAGCAGCGCGACGAACTCGCCGGGCTTCACGTCGATGCTGATGTCGTCCAGCACCTGCAGCACGCCGCCGGTCTGCTGCTTGAACCAGTGGCTGACGTTCTGCACGCCGATGCGTGCGCCGGTCTCGAGGGATGTCTCGATCGGTGATGCAAGGGCTACCACTTGACCGTCCCCTTTTGCCACGACAACGCGCGGTCGCGCACGGTGAACAGCAGCGTGATCAGGCTGGAGCACAGGACCGCCATCACCAGCAGCGCGGCGTACATGTTGGCGTAGGCGGCCCAGCCCTGCGCCCATTGCAGGTACCAGCCGAGGCCGGCTTTCACGCCCATCATCTCGGCCGTGACCAGCACCGAGAACGATGCGCCCAACCCCATGAACAGCCCGACGAACACCTGCGGCAACGCGGCCGGGATGGCCACGCGCAGCACCAGGAACCATTCGCTCGCACCCAGCGTGCGCGCCACGTCGTAGTAGCTCTTGTTGACCGAGGCCACGCCCGACCAGGTCAGCACCGCGACCGGGAAGAAGGTGGCCAGCCCCACGAGGAACACCGCCGCTGCATAGCTCGAGGGCGCGAAGAAGAAGGCCAGCGGCAACAGCGCCGATGCAGGCACCGGCCCGAGGAAGCGCAGCAACGGATGCACCCAGTAGCCCGCGATGCGCGACCAGCCGATCCACACGCCCGTGCCGAAGCCGACCAGCGTGCCGAGCACAAAGCCGTGTGCCAGAAGCCGCAACGAATGCGCAGTCGAAAGGCCGAGCCGTTGCCAGTCTTCCACGGCCACGTCGACCAGGCTTTGCGGTGGTGCGAAGAAGGGTGGCGGCAGCAGGCCGAGCTTGGCGGTCGCGATTTCCCACAACGCCAGCAGCAGCGGTGCCACGACAAGCCATTGCCCCGCAGGCCGCAGCGTTCGCCCGACGCGACCCGCGCGTGCGCCGAGCACCGCAATGACAAGCACCAAGGCCGCGACGACGAGTGACGAGATGCCGAACTCACGCGTGAAATTCCAGTCGCTGAACCCGACTTCCTTGTTGGGCCATGCGAGCGTCAGCGCGCCGAGCGCAAGCCACGCCACCGATGCGATCACGCCGGTGCGCCAGGTGCCGGTGAATGGCACTTCATGCAGCGACGCCGGCACGGTGCTCGCAATAGTTGCCAGCTGGACGCGCGGAGGCGGTGCCGCGGCAGGCCGTGCCGCCGAGGCCGCCCTCTGCAACGGCACCCCCAGAACGTTGTCAGCCGTCGTCATGCGAGCACGTCCACCGACACATGGTTCGCCAACCGCACCGGATCGGTCGAACTCTTCAACACACCCACCGACTTGAAGTCCCGCGCATAGAACTCCACTTCATCGCGCAGGCTCTTGCCGGTCGGATGGTGCGCGTGCGTCAAGGTCCCGAGCAGCGCCTGCAAGTCCTCCACCGGCACCTTCGGCGAATACTTCGCGAACAGCTTCGCCGACTCGTTCGGGTTCTCCGCCACATAGTCCGACGCCTGCACGATCGAGCGCACCAGTGCGGCCACAGTCGGCTTGTCGTTGCGCACCAGTTCGCCGCGCGCGCCGACGATGCAGCAGACCTTGTCCTTGTATTCGCCCGAGAGATTCGAGGCCAGCTCCACGTAGCGGCCCTTGTTGCGCTTCTCGATGAGATAGAGCGTCGGATCGCCATCGGCGATGGCCTGGATCTCGCCCTTGTTGACCGCGATGTCGAGCAGGTCGGCCGGGTACTGCCGCCAGGTCACTTCGGTGTCGGCATCGATGCCGTTCTTCTTCAGCAGGATCGAGAAGAAGTTCTTGCCAGGACTGGCGATGTCCGACACGCCGATGGTCTTGCCCTTGAGCTTCTTGAGGTCGGTCACGCCGGCCTCCTTCACACCGACCATGCGCACGCAGCCGCCATGCGAGCTGCCGACGATCTTCACGTCGAAGCCCGACTCCAGGGGCTTCAGCCAGCGATGGATCATGCCCACGGCCGCATCGGCCTTGGCCGTGGCCAGCGACTCCAGCAACTGGTCGGTGGAGCCCGTGTAGTTGATCAACTCGACCTGCAAGCCGTTCTTCTCGAAGATGCCGCGCTCCTGCGCGACCACCACCGGCGAGAGGCAGAAGGCCGTCGCGTTCCATGCGAAGGTGAGCTTGCGCGGCTGCGACCATGCGCGCGAGGCGAGCAGGCCGCTCGATGCGAGGACGGCCGCCGCGCCGGCGCCGCGCGCCAGCACGCCGCGGCGTGAAAGAGGTGTGTTCATGGCGGTGCCCGCTTTGCTATTGAAGGAGTTCAGGCTCGGCTTCGACCAGGCCTTCATAGAGGCTCTCGAAGGCATGGCGCGCGCCGTCGGGCCCGCCGATCTGGCTGTGCGTGTGCTGCGCAACCGCTTCGGCGATCGGCCGCGGCGTGCCGGCCGCCTCTGACAACAGTTGCGTGTGGCAGGCGTTGTCGAGCGCGATGTACCACCAGGCCGCGGCTTCGACGGTGGGACCGGCGGTCAGGATGCCGTGGTTCTTGAGGATCGCGCCTTTGCCGTCGCCCAAGGCCTTCGCGATGCGCAGGCCCTCGCTCTCGTCGACCACCATACCGGTGAAGTCGTCGAACAGCGCCACGTCGCCGTGGAAGGCGCAGCTGTCCTGCGTGATCGTGTCGAGCTTGCGGCCCAGCGTCGACCAAGCCTTGCCGTAGGTCGAATGCGTGTGCGCGGCGGCGACGATCTTCGGGTTGTGCTCGTGGATCGCGGCATGGATCGCGAAGGCGGCCTTGTTGAGCGGCCTGTCGCCGATCACGGTCTCGCCTTTGGAATTGACGAGCAGCAGGTCGGACACCTTGATGCGCGAGAAGTGAATGCCGAGCGGGTTGACCCAGAAGTGGTCGGTCAGCTCGGGGTCGCGCGCGGTGATGTGGCCGGCGAGGCCTTGCGCGAAACCGAAGCGCGCGAACAGGCGGAAAGCGCCTGCGAGGCGCTCCTGCCGGTGGCGGCGTTCGGCCTCGACGCTGGTGCGTTCCTCGGGCGGGTCGAACCAGTATTTCTGCTGCGGGTTCGGGTTGAGTTGCAGGCGGGTCGATGCGCTGCGATTGATGGAGAGAACGGCGCTCATGGGAGATCCTTGTCTTGCTCCTTCCCCCGCTGGGGGAAGGTTGGGATGGGGGCATGGGGCGGTGGATGCGATGGCTGCGTTAGATGTGCCGCGTGCCCCCACCCCGACCCTCCCCCAGTGGGGGAGGGAGGAAGAAAGAAAAGAGTCGTATCAGGCGGCCTTGCGTTGTGACGCGATGCGCTGCGCTACCAACTCACGCGTACGCGGAATCAGCACACGCCCATAGTCGATCGCATCCTCCAGCGGATCGAACCCCCGGATCAGGAAGGTCGTCACCCCCAGGTCGTAGTAGTCCAGCAGCGCATCGGCCACCTGCTCCGGCGTGCCGACCAGCGCAGTGCTGTTCGAACGGCCACCGATCTCCTGCGCGACCGCAGTCCACAGTCGCTTGTCGACACGCGGACCCTTCTCCGCCGCCGCCAGCAGCCGCTTCGCACCTTCGCTCTGCTGCGGCCCGCCGCGACCGAAGCCCTGCACCACACGCAACCGCTTCGTCTCTTGGAGGATGCGGTCCGCACGTTCCCATGCCAGCTCTTCGGTCTCCGCCAGGATCGGCCGGAACGACACCGAGAAGCGCACCTGCCGCCCATGCTTTGCTGCCTCGGCCCGCACGCGCGTGGTCAGCTCGCGCGCCTGGTCGAGCGACTCGCCCCACAGCGCATACACATCCGCATGCTTCCCGGCCACCGGAATCGCCGCCTCCGACGCACCGCCGAAGTACACCGGCACATGCGGCTTGCCGTTCAGCGTCTGCACCGGCTTCACTTCGGAAAAGGCACCGGCGTAGTGGTAATGCGCACCTTCGTGGTCGAAGGGCTTGTCGCTGGTCCACACCTTGCGCAGCACGTCGAGGTATTCGTCGGTGCGGGCATAGCGCTGGTCATGGTTCAGCCAGTCGCCGTCGCGGCGCTGCTCGTCATCGGAGCCGCCCGAGATGTAGTGCACACCCAGCCGGCCACCGCTGAACTGGTCCAGCGATGCGAACTGGCGCGCTGCCAATGTCGGCGCCACGAAGCCGGGCCGATGCGCCAGCATGAAATGGATGCGCTCGGTCACCGATGCGGCAAAGGCCACGGTGAGCGTCGCATCCGGACCGGTCGAATGATGGGGCACGAGCACGCGGTCGAAGCCGGCCTGCTCGTGCGCTTGCGCGAAGGCGCGCACGTAGTCGCGGTCGATCGCGGGGCCCTTGGCGGCATGGATCTCCGAGACCTTCTGGCCCTGGATCATGCCGATGAATTCGACGTCGTTGTGTTGTTGGCTCATGTGATTTCCTTGGATGAAAGAAGAGGGTGGTCAGGCCCCGTGCGCGCGAAGAATCGTTTCGAAGCTGCGGTCCCACAGCGGCCGCACGTTGGCGGGGCCGTCGAGCACGCCGAGCTTCTGGAAGGTGTCGGCCACGTCCTGGTGGCTGCGGATCACGCTGTCGTCGACTGCTGCCAGGCTGTAGTCGCCGCTGCGGCCGTTGAAGAGCTCGACGATGTCGCCGACCGGCACGCGCGTCTCGGCCGACTGCGCGCGCGCATAGGCCAGGTAGTTGCTGTTGATCCATGCGAAGGAACGCTGCAGCCGTTGCAGCAGGTCCGCAATCGCGGCACGTCGTGGCGCATCGTCAAGCGTGCGCGGGTTGGCATAGATCGGGAAATTGCCGGAGAGATAGCCCACGCCCGTCTTGATGGTGCGTGCGCCGTACTGCGTGCGCGCTAGCTGGCCGTTGTAGCCGTAGATTGCCCAGGCATCCAGGTCACCGCGCGCGAAGGCCGAGAGGCCATCGGCCGGCGTCAGGCTCACCGGCGTCATGTCGTTGAAGGAGAGTCCCACCTCGGCCAGTTGCTTGGCCAGGTAGTAGTGCGAGGTGGTGGCGCGCACGTAGCCGATGCGCTTGCCCTTGAAGTCGGCAATGGACTTGATCGGCGCATCCTTGCGTGCCAGCGTGGCCTGGTTGTTGAGGTCTTCATGCGTCACCGCGACGAAGCGCACATGCGCCTTCTGCCGCGCCGCGAACACGGCCGGAATTTCGCTGCCGGAGCCGAGGTCGAGCGCATCTCCGTTGATGGCCTCGATGTGCAGCACGCCGTTGTTGAGTTCGCGCCAGTCGATCTTGTAGGGCGTGTCGGCCTGGCCTGATGCGGTGAGCAACGGGCGCCACAGGCCCTTGTAGGTACCGACGCGCAAGGTCACGCCGCTGAGGTCTTGCCGTTGCGATGGCGCGGCCTGCGCTGCGGTCGCGCCGAGGCCCGCTGCACCGAAGGCCGCTGCGGCCTGCAGCCACTCGCGGCGATTGAAGGAGGAACTGTTCATGCGCTCTGCCGGACGTTGAGGAGGGTGAACCGTACCGGCCGCCACGCCGGAAGCGAACGCAGAAAAACGAGTTTGGATATGCGGGATCGGTCGTTCGCCTGCGCGCCATGCACGCTTACCGTCGCTGCATGAGTGCCTTACCCCTGCGCCGCACGGCGCCCGATCTCCGCTTGCCCGCCATGCCGGATGCAGCGCTGCTTGAAAAGCTCACGCAGCAGTTCGCCAGCACCGCCGAGGACCTCGACCGCGGTGGCGCGTTTCCGCATGCCAACTTCGAGTTGCTGCAGTCGCATGGCCTGGTCGGCCTTGTCGCACCGCGTGAATTCGGCGGTGGCGGCGCGACGCTGCAAGACGCACGCAGTGTGATCGCCGCCATCGCACGGGGCGAACCGGCCACCGCGTTGATCCTCACGATGACTTACCTGCAGCACCATGCGCTGGGCCGCAGCGACAACCGCTGGCCCATTGCGCTGCGCGAGCGCGTGGCACGTGATGCGGTGGCGCACGGCGCACTCATCAATGCGCTGCGCGTGGAACCGCTGCTCGGCTCACCCGCACGTGGTGGCCTGCCTGCAACTGTCGCGCGGCGCGAGGGCGATACCTGGCGCATCGACGGCCACAAGCTCTACACCACCGGCATCGAAGGGCTGGGCTGGCTTGCCGTGTGGGGCCGCACCGACGAGCCGGAGCCGCGTGTCGGCACCTTCCTGGTGCCGCGCCATTCCCAAGGCGTACGCGTCGTCGCAAGTTGGGACCACCTGGGCCTTCGTGCGTCGGGCAGCCATGAAGTCATCTTCGAGGACGTCGCGATCCCGCTCGCCCATGCGGTCGACCTGCGCAAGCCCGCCGAATGGGCACCCGATGCCGGCAGCCAGACCGACATCGACGCGCATGCGACGCAGCAAGCCTGGATGGTCGTGCTGCTCGGCAGCCTCTACGACGCCGTGGCGCGGGCCGCCCGCGACTGGCTCGTCGGCTTCCTCAACCAACGCGCGCCCAGCGGCCTCGGCGCGCCACTTGCGAGCCTGCCGCGCATGCAGGAGCATGTCGGCGAGATCGACGCGCTGTTGCACGTCAACCGCGTGCTGCTCGACGAGACCGCCACTGCCGTCGACAGCGGCAGCGCGCCCTCGGCCATCGACAGCGGGCTGCTCAAGTACACGGTGACGAACAACGCGATCCGCGCGGTCGAACTCGCGCTGCAACTCAGCGGCAACCACGGGCTCACGCGGCACAACCCGCTGGAGCGCCACCTGCGCGACGTGCTGTGCGGCCGCATCCATACGCCGCAGAACGATGCGGTGCTGGTCGCCGCCGGAAAGCGCACCTTGCAAAAAGCAAGCTCATGACAGCACACCACACCAAGCTCTCCCGCCGTACCTTGCTTCAAGCTGCTGCAGCCATTGGCACCGCAAGCCTCGTCTCGCGGCCCGCCTTCGCACAGGCGCAAACCTCGCTCGTCCTCGGCGACCAGGCCGGCGGCCTGCGCGCCCTGTTCGAAGCTTCGCGCACGCTCGAAGGCGTGCCCTTTGCCTGGCGCTGGGCCAACTTCCAGGGCGCGGCGCCACTGTTCGAGGCGCACCGCAGCGGCGCGGTCGACACAGCCATGGCCGGCGACCTGCCGGTGCTGGCCGCTGCGGTCGGCAAGACCCCGCTGAAGATCGTCGCCACACGCGTGGGCAAGCCGGAGTCGCTCGGCATCGTGGTGCAGGGCGACTCGAAGATCCGCACCGTGGCCGACCTGCGCGGCCAGACCGTCATCGTCTCGTCGGCGCGCGGCAGCATCTCGCAATACCAGCTCTACGGCGCGCTCGAAGAAGCGGGCGTGAAGCGCGAGGAGCTGACCATCAAATTCGTGCTGCCGACTGATGCGGCGGCCGCCTTCGCCTCGAAGCAGATCGAGGCCTGGGCCATCTTCGATCCGTACTACACGATCGCGACGCAGCAGGGCGGACGCATCCTGCGCGATGGCCGCGGGATCAACACGGCGCTCGGCTTCATCACCGCCAGCGAAGCCGCGCTCGCCGACCCGGCCAAGCGCACGGCCATCGTGCAGTTCCTCGACCGCCTCGCGCGCGCCGGCGACTGGGCCATTGCCAACCCCGAGGCCTATGCGCAGGCCTACACCCAACTCACGCGCCTGCCGATCGAGTCGTCCCGCATCATCACCGCGCGCTCCACCGTGGCCGGCCGGCCGGTAAGCGAGGCCGACATCGTTGCCCTGCAAAATGTGGCCGACCGATCGGCGCGCGATGGCATCCTGCCCGTGCGCGTGGACGTGCGGGCGATCACGGATGCGGAACTGTGGCGGCGGCCTGCGTGAGCGCCGCGCCGGGCCGGCCCCAGCAAGCTCGCATCCCCTCAGGGGAAGCGAGGACACGAAAACTGCTGAGCGTGGGGGCTCAAGGACGCCGCACCGGCCCGCCTGAAGCTGCGCAACGCAGCGCGCAATAACAGAGTACTCCGATGACCTTCGCATCCATCACCCCGCTGCGCGAGTTCGTCACCGCCTTCGGCCGCCTGCTCGACAACCGCCCCGACGAAGGCCGTGTGCTGCGCGACGGCGGCGCCATGCTGCGCTGGCTGGTCGCCCGCGACGACTGGCTCCCTGACGCCTTCGCGCAGCCCGACCCGCTGCGCTATCAGCAATATTTGCTGCATGCCGACTCCACCGAGCGGTTCTCGGTCGTCAGCTTCGTCTGGGGCCCCGGCCAGGCCACGCCGGTGCACGACCACACCGTCTGGGGCCTGATCGGCATGCTGCGCGGCGCGGAGTTCAGCCGGGGCTACACGGCGCATGCCGGCCTGCTGTATCCGCAGGCGGAGGAGGTGCGCCTCGACGAGGGCGAGGTCGAGGCCGTGTCGCCCGCCATCGGCGACGTGCACCGCGTGCGCAACGCCTTCGACGATCGCGTGTCGATCAGCATCCACGTCTACGGCGCCAACATCGGCGCGGTACGGCGCCATACCTATCCCGAAGAGGGTGGCCGCAAGCCTTTCGTCTCCGGCTATTCCAACACCGTGTTGCCCAACCTCTGGGACCGTTCCGCCGAACTCCCTAGCCACGTCTGACCGACCACACATGACCGACTCTGCACTCCTTGTCGACAGGCCCGTTCCGACACGCGCCGCGCCGCATCTGCAAGCCATCTCCGCCGCCGCCGTCCGCGCCCGTTTGCTGGCGCGCGAAGAAACCGCCTTCATCGACCTGCGCGAGGAAGACCCCTTCGCCCAATCGCATCCGCTGTGGGCGGCCAACCTGCCGCTCTCGCGCATCGAGCTCGACGCGTGGCGCCGCATCCCGCGGCGCGACACGCTCATCGTGCTCTACGGTGAACACGATGGCGAAGACCTGGTGCCGCGCGCCGCGACCACGCTGGCCGCCATCGGCTACACGAACCTGCGCCGCCTCGAAGGCGACCTGGCCGGCTGGCGCGATGCAGGCGGCGAGCTGTTCCGCGACGTCAACGTACCGAGCAAGTCCTTCGGCGAACTGGTCGAGCACGAGCGCCACACGCCCTCGCTGTCCGCGCAGGAGGTGAAGGCGCTGATCGATGCCAAGGCCGACGTCGTGGTGCTCGACGCGCGCCGCTTCGACGAATACCAGACCATGAGCATCCCTACGGCCACCAGCGTGCCCGGCGCCGAGCTGGTGCTGCGGGCGCGCGAGCTCGCGCCGAACCCTTCAACGCAGGTCATCGTCAATTGCGCCGGCCGCACGCGCAGCATCATCGGCACGCAGTCCCTGGTGAATGCGGGCATCCCGAACCCGGTCGCGGCGCTGCGCAACGGCACCATCGGCTGGAAGCTGGCCGGGCAGGTGCTGGACCATGGCGCTTCACGCCGCGCACCCGGCGTGGTCAACGAAATCCGTCTGGCACGAGCGCAAGCCGATGCGCGCCGTGTGGCCGAACGCGCCGGCGTGCGCTGGATCCAGCTCCACGCCTTGCCCACGCTGAGCGAACCCGGCCGCACGCTGTACCGCTTCGATGTGCGCACGCCCGAGGAATTCGAGGCCGGCCGCGTAGCTGGCTTTGCCAGCGCCCCCGGTGGCCAGCTCGTGCAAGAGACTGATCACCACGCACCCGTGCGCGGCGCCCGCATCGTGCTCATCGACGACGACGGCGTGCGTGCGCCGATGACCGCCTCGTGGCTCGCGCAGATGGGTTGGAGCGTCCATGTCGTCGACCACGACAACGCAGGCCGCGACTTCACCGAGAAGGGCCAGCCCGCCGCCGTTCTCCCGCCCACGCCGCCGCACCAGACCATCAGCGTGGCCGAACTGGCCGACAGCCTGCAACGCACCACCGTCATCGACCTCACGATCGGCGCCAACTACGCGAAGCGCCACATCGAAGGCGCCTGGTTCGCGATCCGCGCGCAACTCGCGCAGGCGCTCGACCGCATCCCGCCTGCCTCGCGCTACGTCCTGACTTGCGGTAGCAGCCTGCTCGCGCGTTACGCCGCTTCAGACCTGCGCGCCGCCCTGGACGCCCGCGGCCAGCCCGATGCCGACGTGCGCGTGCTGGAGGGTGGTAACGCCGCATGGTTCGCCGCCGGCCAGCCCACCGAATCGGACGACACCCGCCTGGCCACGCCGCGCACCGACCGCTACCGCCGCCCCTACGAAGGCACCGATGCGCCTGCCGAGGCGATGCAGGCCTACCTCGACTGGGAGTTCGGCCTGGTCGCGCAACTGGGGCGCGACGGGACGCACCACTTCAAGGTGATCTGACGAAGGTGTGAATCTTTCTTCTGCGGCCACCGATCCCGGGTCTGCGGTGTTGGCCCCGGCATGACAAGCGCTTCGCGCAAATGTCAGCCTCTGCCGCAACTTGGTTGTCCCCACACGAGCGTGCGGCCCCCGTTGCGAACCGGCCTCCCTGCAGGCGCCCCCGCCAAGAAATCTCCAAGCCTTCTCGACGCCGTTCGCTATCAGCTTCCGCGTTCCATCGTCGCCTTGAGCTGGCGGACCGCTTTGGCCGACTCCTCCTCGATCTGTTGCCGCAAGGTCACCGCATTGAGGAACGCGAACAGCAAGCTGTGCGCGCCGTATTCGAAGGTCCGCACGAAACGCGTGCCGCCGCCATTGTTCGGCGCGACCGAGTAGCTCACGATGCCGGCGTCGCGTCCGTTGATCTGGCCGGCGATGCGCCAGAGGCGGTCGGGCTCGCGCTCGGTGACGCGCCAGGTCGCGCGTCCGCGCCGCCCTGCGACCTGGAAATCCTCGTCCACGGTCTCGCCGACATTCAACGAATGGCCCGCATCGCCGCTCACGGCCAGCGAGGACGGGTGCCATAGCGGCCAGTTGGCAGGCGTCGTGACGTAGGCGTAGACATCCGCCGGTGACCGCGCGATGTCGGCCTCGTGCACGATCCGGGTGGTGCCTGCGGGCATCGGCACGAACAGGGCCCCGGCCAGCACCGCCAGCCCCAAGCCGACGCCGAGCCACCGTTTCAATGCACGAGATGTCGAGCGTTCCATCGTTGACCTCCAGACGGACACGGCGCACGAGCTGCGGAATCGCCTCCGCGCCGCCAAGTCGCTTGCCATGACGACATTCGCATTCTGTTCCTGTCGTATCTGCATCGCAGTGAGCTCTTGAGTCGATGTGGCTTTGCCATCTCGACTCAATCCCCCCGCGGGGGGCGGGCGGGGCGCAGCCCGGCCCTGGGGGCTCTCTTGACTCGATGTGGCTTTGCCATCTCGACTCAATCCCCCCGCAGGGGCGGGCTGGGCATGGCCCGGTGCTCGGGGCTCTTCAACGACAGAAAACCGGCCTCGCGGGCGCGCTTCTTGCGCGGGCAGCGGCTAACATTCACACCCTGAGGGCGTTGCCTGTGTCGGGATTTCGTCCCGACTGGCTGGCCCGGACGAGGACTTGGATCTTGGGCACCGACAACGCATTCGCCGAACTGGGTTTGGCACCTGACGCGACCGACAGCGAGGTCAAGGCGGCCTGGCGCCGGCTGGTCTCGCAGTGGCACCCTGACCGCAACAGCAGCGCCGACGCGGTGGCCCGCATGCAGCGCATCAACCGGGCGTTCGAGGAGATCCGCAATGCCGGCCCGCGCACCGCGCCCGCCGCTCGCGCTGCCTCTACAGCCGAAAGCGCCAAGCCCAGGAAGCCCGCGCAGGAGTCCGCACGCGCTTCGGCGGCGGACGCCAGCCAGGCGAGCCAGCGTGCGCATGGCAATGCATCGGCGGGCCATGCGTCGTCTGGTCATGCATCGTCTGGCAGGGCCTCCAGCCACGCGTCCGGCAATCCATCCGACAACCCATCCGGCCATGCCGCCGGCAACGCCGCCCACCACGCCGCGGACAACGCGGCCGATCCAGGCCCGAATCGCCGCCCCATCTACCGCAAGGTCAAGCTCACGCTGGAAGAAGCCGCCATCGGCTGCATCAAGGTCATGCAGGGCAAGATCACCGAGACCTGCACGGTCTGCGCCGGTGCGGGGCACCAGGTGCTCGGCGGCAACTGCGCCCAGTGCGGCGGCTCGGGCGCGACGGCCAAGCGCTCCTTCTTCGGCTGGCCCACCGGCTACTACGAATGCACCGCCTGCCTCGGCGGCGGCATCGCGCGGCGGCCCTGCAAGGCCTGCGCGGGCGTCGGCAAGGCGACGCCGCAGCCGTACAAGGTGGGCGTGCGCATCCCGGCCGGCGTGCGGCCCGGCGACCTGCTGCATGTCGACGCACGGCGTGCCAGCAAGGCCAGTCCGCCGGCCGACCTGGAGATTCGCGTCGAATTCGCGGAGCACGATTTCTTCAAGCTCGAAGACGACGGCACCATCCACTGCGAAATCCCGGTCGACGGCTTCGCATGGATCGCCAACCGCGTGATCCAGGTGCCCACCGTGGCTGGCCTGCAGTCGCTCAAGCTCAAGCGCGACCAGGTGGCCTACCGCCTCAAGGGCCATGGCTTTCCGGTGTCGCGCGGCGGCCCGCGCGGTGACCAGCAGGTGACGGTGCAACCGATCTTCCCGGACCATCTCACCGCCGACCAGGAGATCCTGCTCGACCAGCTGCTGGCGACCACATCCGGCGACGGCGGCACCTCCGACAAGCGCCTGCGTGCCTGGAACAGCGGCTTGCGCGCGTGGGAGCGCGAGATGTCGAAGCGCGCCTCCTAGTCCACTGAATCACTGAAACCGTATCGGTGCTGTCCAACCGATACGGGCGCACTGCGGCGTTGCAAATGCTCGCGATGTCTGTGGCTATCGCTGCGCTTTGCGCCTTGCATCGCATCCCGTCTCGGGCGTCCCTCACCGCCCATTTCAATGATTCGGCGGACCGGGCCAACCCCGCATTCAGTCCTGCCTAAGCTGGCCGGTTCATTCTTCCCTCCATGGCGTCCACGAAAGCGTCGGTGGCACCAGGGTGATGGAAGGCTTGATGCATGTCCATACCCAAACCGGGCGCGAACCATCAGGGGAATCAAAATGAATGCACGCAACTTCCATCTGGCACCGGTCGCCGTCGCGACGGTGGTCGGCTTCACGATGTTCGGCCAGGCGGCCCTCGCGCAAGCGCCGCAAGCCAAGCCTGCGGAGATGACCAAGTCCGCCGAGATGGCCAAGGCACCGACGGCCGAGCAGGCGCTGATGAAGGTCTCGCAGGACGGCTACATGGCGGTGCGTGCCGCGCGCGGTGCACGCATGGACATCTTCAACGGCAACATCAAGGGCGCCACCGACCTCTTGGCCAGGGCGAATGCGTCGCTGACCGCAGCGAAGAAGGATGCGCCGATGTTCATCGTCGAGGTCAAGACCGGCATGGACGGCAAGGTCGTCAAGGACACCACCTCGGTCGACCGTGCCAACCTCGTTCCCATCGATGGCCAGATCGTGCTGGCCGACAACTACATCGACACGCCGGCCAAGCGTGCGCACATCGACAAGGCCAACGAGCACTTCTCGAAGGGCCGCGCCAAGGAAGGCCGCGATGAACTGCGCCTGGCCGAAGTGGACGCCGCCTTCACCCGTGTGCTGATGCCGATCGACGCGACCGCGAAGAACGTCGCGGAGGCCACTCGGCTGCTGGGCGAGAAGAAGTACTACGAGGCCAACCTCGCGCTCAAGGCGGTCGAGGACGGCTTGCGCATCGACACGGTGGCGCTGAGCGAACCGGTGAAGGCCGCGAGCCCGAAGGGTTGAACGGCACGCGCGCCTGGAGGCGGGCGCGATGTCGTCGTGCGAGGCCGCCGCCTCGCACTACAGTGCGCGCATGAAAGACACGCGATTCCTCGTCCTCTCCGCCGCGCTGCTGGCGGGCATGCTGGCGCCGCTCGCCGCCGCTGCGCAACCCGCCGCCGTCGAGTACCGGGCCGACGCCTCCTGGCTCTGCCGCCCCGGCCGCACCGACGCCTGCAGCCGCGACCAGACGGCCACGCGTGTCGAGGCCGACGGCACGCTCACCGTCGAGCCCTTCAAGCCCGCCGACACGCCACAGGTCGATTGCTTCTACGTCTACCCCACCGTCAGTCGCCAGCGCGCAATGAACAGCTCACTCGACGCGAGCGCTGCAGAACGCGAGGTGGTCCATCAACAGTTCGCGCGCTTCGCCTCGCGCTGCAGGCTCTTTGCGCCGCTGTACCGACAGATGACGCTGCACGCGTTGATGACCCCCGCCGCCAGCCGCAACTTCGCGGCCGAGGGCGACTTGGCCTACGGCGATGTCAAGGCCGCATGGAATGACTACCTGGCCCGCGACAACCAGGGCCGCGGTTTCGTGCTGATCGGCCACAGCCAGGGCGCGCGCTGGCTCACGCGCCTGATCCGCGAGGAGATCGATGGCCAGCCGGTGCAGTCGAGCATGGTGTCGGCGCTGCTGATGGGCAGCAACCTGGCAGTGCCGAAGGGCGCTGATGTGGGCGGCGCTTTCAAGAACGTGCCGCTGTGCCGCAAGGCCGGACAGACCGGCTGCGTGGTGGCCTATGCGAGCTTTCGGGCCAATGCGCCACCGCCCGCACAGACCCTGTTCGGCCGGGTCGCCGAGCCGGGGCAATCCGCGGCCTGCGTGAACCCCGCGGCGCTGGCGGGCGGCGAGGGCGCGCTGATGCCGTACTTCAGCAGCGGCAACACCGACATCGTCGGCATGCCGTCGCGCATCGCGTCATGGCTGAAGAACGGGCAGAAGATCGACACCCCCTTCGTGACCACGCCCGGCCTGCTCACGGCCGAATGCGTGTCCAACGAGCAGGGCGACTACCTGGCCGTCACGACGCATGCGAGCGCCGCCGAACAGCGCATCGACCACATCGCGGGCGACGTCACGGTCGGGGGTGTGGTGCTCAAGGCCTGGGGGCTGCATCTGGTCGATGTGCACCTTGCGATGGGCAATCTGCTGTCGCTGGTGGACCAGCAGACCGCCGCGTTCCTCGAACGGCGTTGAATCAGGTGTTCTTCACGTAAGGGTTGCTGCGCCGCTCGCGGCCGAAGCTGCTCTCCGGGCCATGCCCCGGAATGAACACGGTTGCGTCGCCCATCGGCCACAGCCGCTGCGTGATGCTGTCGATGAGTTGCTGGTGATTGCCTTGCGGAAAGTCGGTGCGGCCGATGCTGCCTGCAAAGAGCACGTCGCCGACGAAGGCGCGCTGCGCGCTCGCCGAATGGAACACCACGTGGCCCGGCGTGTGGCCCGGGCAATGGCGCACCGACAGCGTCTCTTCGCCGAGGGTCACGCTGTCGCCATCGGCCAGCCAGCGCGTCGGCACGAAGGGCTCGGCTGGCGGAAAGCCGAACATGCGGCTTTGTTGCGCGAGGCCGTCGATCCAGAACTGGTCGCCGGGATGCGGGCCGACGATGGGCAGCGCGAGCTTGCGCGCGAGTTCGCCGGTGCCGCCGGCGTGGTCGATGTGCGCGTGGGTGAGCCAGATCTGCTCGAGCGAAACGCCGAGCTTGTCGATGGCGGCCAGCAGCCGGTCGAGATCGCCGCCGGGGTCGATGATCGCGGCCTTCTTCGTGGCGTCGCACCACACGATGGAACAGTTCTGCTGGAACGGGGTGACGGGGACGGTCTGGTAGCGGAGCATGCAGCGATCGTAAATGCTCGCTCGCCGCGGGTGGCGCCGATCAAGCCTGCCGCAAGGCCGCACGCCACCGCTCCGCGGAGGACTTGAGCCGCGGCACTTCAGGCCACGAGTTCGTAGACAACGAAGCAGAGGATTGCCGCGCCAATCCCGCCCGTGATCCATGCGCGCTTGCGCAGTGCCGCGAGCGCGCCTTGCCCGGGGCGGTCCGACACCAGGAAGGGCCGGTCGCCATGGCCCTTCCACACGACGCGTGCATCCGGCGGCAGCACGGGCGGTGCCGCATCGCGAGAGGCACGCGGCCGCATGCGCGCCGTGCCGATCCCGGTGAGCATGTCGATGAAGCCGATGAACACCGCCAGCACGATGCGCATGAATGCGGGCGCAGCCGCCACGACATTGCGCCGCCATGCGCCCGTGCGGATCGCGTCGACGATGCGCTCCAGCCGGCCAGGCGCCAGCGACGCCGGCACATTGCGGCGCAGGTCGAGCGTGCCGATCACGTAGAGCGTGGCGCCGACCTCCACGCACTCCTCGGTCACGCGCAGCCGCTGCCCGCCATGCCACGGGAAGCCCAGCGTGTCGAGCAGCGCGATGCCGCGCGGCGGCAGCGTGTCCTTGTCGGACTCCCAACTGCGCAGGTCCAGCAGCAGTTCCGCGCCGTTGAGCCACACGGTCGCGGTGCCGGTCTCGTCGCCGATGTCGATCGACTCGACGCTGCCGCCGTGGCGCGAGGCCACGCGTCGCCAGCCGCCGCTGTCTTCGCTGTCGCTCTCGTACCAGACCCACGCCGCCACGTCCCACCAGGCGCACGCGCGGCCGGTGATGGCAGCGCGGGTCGGCGTGGCGGTCTCGGCGGGCGCCTCGATATGCACCAGTCCCACGCGCGCGCGACCGACCTTCGCCGCCGCCATGCCCTCCGCAGCCTTGCAATCGCCCAGCATGCGCAGGCCGCGGCGCAGCAGCCATCCGCCGCCCACGAGCCCCGCGGGAACCAGCACGAAGGGCGTGAGCAGCAGCGCGAGCAGCAGGATCGCCAGCACCAGCATGCCGAGCACGGCGACGACGATGCCGGCCACCTTGAGCCCGCTCCATTCCTGCGACTGCGTGCCCATGCGCTGCTGCGCTTCCTTCAGCGGCAGGCCTTCGCCGAGCCAGCGTGTGCCGAGGCGTTCGCGCACGGCGGCCAGGAGGGCATCGCGGTCGGCGCCGGGTGGGGGCAGGCGGCGCATGAAGGCAATTTCGACATCGTCCCTGCGCGTGAGCACCAGCCACTCCATCTGCGTCGGCACCCATTTCGGCAGGTCGGGCCCGCCGCGGCCGCCCATGCCTTGCATTGTGGCGGTGCTGCCCTCCTGGATGGTGCGCCAGCCCACCGTCGCGTTGTCGCCCGCGAGCGGATCGTCGGATTCGTAGAACAGCGCGTCGTCGGTGATCGTGTACGTCGAATGCGTCTCGCCAAGCGGCGTTTGCACCGTGAAAGTCCAGCGTTGGGCCATGCGTACTCCGTGCGGAATCGGCGTTGCGCATCATAGGCAGGCCTTGCGAAAACGTGCTGCCGGCCAACAGCCGCGCAGACTGGCACGCCGTTTGCATCGAGCCTTGTACACAAGACAGGATGCTTGATGATGGTGCATGACAAGGTCTCGCTCGCCGAGCCCGATTCGACGACGGATGCCACGCCGGCCGCGGCCTGGATTTCGCGCTTCAGCGCGCCGATGCAGGCGACGGGCCGGGGCGCGCTGGACGGCCTTCGATTCGCGATCAAGGACAACATCGACGCGGCAGGCGTCGAAACCACCGCCGGCTGCCCCGCTTTCGGGCGCACCGCGAAGCAGCATGCACACGTCGTGGGCCGCCTGCTCGATGCCGGTGCGAGCCTCGTCGGCAAGACCAACCTCGACCAGTTCGCCTGCGGCCTCAACGGCACGCGCTCGCCCTACGGCGCGGTGCCCAACAGCTTCGATGCGCGCTATGTGTCGGGCGGCTCCAGTTCGGGATCGGCGTATGTGGTCGCGACGGGGGAGGTCGACTTCGCGCTCGGCACCGACACGGCGGGTTCCGGCCGCGTGCCCGCCGGGCTCAACAACATCGTCGGGCTCAAGCCAAGCAAGGGCCTGATCAGCGCGCACGGCGTGGTGCCGGCCGCGCAGAGCGTGGACTGCGTTTCCATCTTCGCGCCGACGGTGGGCATGGCGGTGAAGGCGCTGCAGGCGGCGATGGGCCTCGATGCGAAAGACCCGTTCTCGCGGTCGCTGCAACTCAGGCGCATGCCGCTGCCGGCGCGCTTCAGCTTCGGGGTGCCGTCGCAGCTGGAGTTCTACAGTGACGCGCTCTCGGCGGAAGCCTTCGACGACGCCATCGAGCGCCTCGAATCGCTGGGAGGCCAGCGCGTGGCCATCGATTACGCACCGCTGGCCGAGGCCGCATCGCTGCTCTACGGCAGTGCATTGGTGGCCGAGCGCTACGCCGCGGTGCGCGAATTCTTCGACGCGCACGAGGACGAGGTGATCGAGCCGGTGCGCAGCATCCTCGCCGGCGGCCGCGACTTCAGCGCCGCCGACCTCTACGACGCGCAGGTGAAGCTGCGTGCGCTCCGCCAGCGCGTCGCACCGATGTGGAACAACATCGACGTGCTGCTGGTGCCGACCGCGCCCTGCCACTGCACCATCGAGGCAATGCGCGCCGATCCGGTCGAGCGCAATCGCGAGCTCGGCGCGTACACCAACTTCGTCAACCTGCTCGACTATGCGGCGCTGTCGGTGCCGAGCTCGATCCGGCCCGATGGGCTGCCCTTCGGCATCACGCTGATCGGCCCCTGCGCCAGCGACCTGCAACTGGCCGAGCTGGGGCAGCGCTTCCACCACGCGACCGGGCTCACCATCGGTGCGACCGGCCGCGCGCTGCCGCCGATGGTGCAACTGTTGCCTGCCAGCGCCGACACGGTGCGCGTCGCGGTCGTCGGTGCCCACTTGTCGGGCATGCCACTGAACGGTCAGTTGCGCGAACGCGGTGCGCGGCTGGTGCTGGAAACAGAAAGTTCGCCCGACTACCGCCTCTACGCATTGCCCGGCACGGTGCCACCCAAGCCCGGCATGTTGCGCGTCGCGCCCGGCACCGGCGCCCCGATCAAGCTGGAAGTGTGGGAACTGCCCTCTGCGCACTACGGCAGCTTCGTCGCACTCATTCC
Organism: Variovorax rhizosphaerae; assembly: GCF_037889975.1. Lineage (NCBI taxonomy): Bacteria > Pseudomonadati > Pseudomonadota > Betaproteobacteria > Burkholderiales > Comamonadaceae > Variovorax > Variovorax rhizosphaerae. Next base: position 728,014 of record NZ_JBBKZT010000001.1, read on the forward strand.
AGCGCCGCTCGGCATCGGCACGCTGACGCTGGCCGACGGCAGCAGCGTGCAGGGATTCGTCTGCGAGCCGCTGGCGCTCGAAGGCGCGGAAGACATCACCCATCACGGCGGCTGGCGCCGGTACATCGCATCGAGACAAGCCTCCGCAGGTTGATCCCTGCGTCCATCCGAATTCATTTCTGCAGGAGCTTCATCAATGCGCAACACCTCTCTCTCCACCTCGCGACGCAAGCTGCTGCAGGCCGGCGTTGCCGGACTCGGCGTGCTGGCCGCACCGGCCATCGTGCGCGCACAGGCGCCGACGAAGATCCGCATCGGCTACTGGCCCGTGGCCGCGGGGCTGCCCTTCTTCGCGGCCGTCGAGCGCGGCTATTTCAAGGAGGCCGGCGTCGATGTCGAGCCGCTGAAGTTCGCGGGTGCGCAGCAGGTCATGGAAGCGATGCTTTCGGGCCGCGGCGACGGCAGTTCCAACGGCACCGGCTCGGCCAACCTGGCCATCGGCGAGATCGCGCAGCCGGGGCTCTTCAAGATTTTCTGCACCAATCCGAGCAACGCGAAGTTCGTGCTCGACGAATTCATCGTCGCCAAGGACAGCCCGGTCAAGGTCACCGCCGACCTCGCAGGAAAGAAAGTCGCCTCCGGCCCCGGCATCCAGAACGTCACGCTGGCCAAGACCATGCTCGAACGCGCCGGCGCCAAGGGCGCGATGGTGAGTGAGTTGCCGATCGGCCAGCACATTGCCGCACTCGTCGCGGGCCAGGTCGACGCCTGCTACACGCTGGAGCCCACCGGCACCATCGGCCGCATGAATGGCACCACGCGCGTCATCGAGGCGGGCGTGGTGGCGAAGTACATCCTCGGCGATCCGATGGCGCCGTGGCACGGCGGCGCGGCCAGCCTCACCACCGAGTTCATCAAGAAGAACCCCGACGCGGCAAAGAAGTACATCGCTGCCTATGCGCGCGGCGTCGAGCTGGTGCGCACCAAGCCGGAAGAGGCGCGGCAGTACATGAAGGGCTACACCGCCATCGAGGGTCCGCTCACGGCCGAGGTGCCGCTGGCTTCATACATGCTGCACCACGAGTTCAAGCCGAGCGACGTGGCGTACTTCCAGAAGTTCTACGACCTGTTCACGGACAAGGGCATCTTCGAGAAGAAGGTCGCCGTGGACACGCTTCTCTACAAGGCATAGCCATGGCCGAGCCCGCCGCCACCGCCGCTGCCCCCTGGGCGCCGCCCGCTGCCACCGGCGCCGCCAGCGCCGTACCGAAGACGCCGCAATGGGAACGCTGGATTCCCGCCATCGGCCCCGTCGTGCTGTTCATCCTCTGGGACCTGGTGGTGCGGCTTGGCTTCATCAAGCCGATCCTGCTGCCTGCGCCGGCCGACACCGTGTTGACGCTCATCACCGGCCTGGCCGGCGGGCCGCTGCTTACCGACTTCGCGGTGACGGTGTGGCGCACGGTGCAGGCCTTCATCATCGCGGCCGTGATCGGCGTGCCGCTGGGCGTCCTGCTCGGCAGCAACGAGCGGCTCTATCGCAGCGTCGAGTTCCTCATCGACTTCTTTCGCTCCACGCCGTCGTCGGCGCTGATCCCGCTGTTCCTGCTGATCTTCGGCGTGTCGGACATCAACAAGATCGCGATCGCGGCCTTCGGCGCGTTCCTCATCGTCGTGTTCAACAGCGCCTATGGCGTGATCAACGCGCGCAAGCAGCGCGTGATGGCGGCGAAGGTGATGGGCGCATCGCGCTGGCAGGTGTTCAAGGACGTGCTGATCTGGGAGAGCCTGCAGCCTTCCTTCGTCGGCCTGCGCTCCGCGGTGTCGATGGCGCTGGTGATCGTCATCGTGGCGGAGATGTTCATCGGCTCCGACGCGGGCCTCGGCCACCGCATCATCGATGCGCAGCAGGTGCTCAACGTCAAGAGCATGTACGCCGCGATCCTCGCGGCGGGCGCGCTGGGTTACGCGCTCAACATCCTGTTCCTCGTCGCCGAGCGGCGCATCGTGCACTGGAGCGGAAGATGAGAGCCACCTCCGACGTCGTCCTCAACGGCCCGGTGTACGCCGATGTGCCCAAGCCCGTGTTCGTGCCCGGACCGACCGGCACGCACATCACCATCCGTGGCCTGACCAAGTACTTCGCGGGCTGGCCGCTCTACGAGAACTTCGACCTCGACATTCCCAAGAACGCCATCGTCTCGGTGTTCGGCCCCAACGGCTGCGGCAAGAGCACGCTGATCAACATGATCGCGGGCCTGATCCCGATCGACGCGGGTGAGATCCTGTTCGACGGCAAGTCGCTCAAGGACACCAAGATCGGCTACGTGTTCCAGAACTACCGCGAGGCGATGTTCCCGTGGATGCGCACCATCGACAACATCGCCTACCCGTTGAAGCTGGAAGGCCGCAGCAAGGCCGAGGTGGATCGCCGCATGGCGGAACTCGTCGCGTCCTTCGACGTGAAGTTCGACCTGAACCGCTACCCCTACGAACTCTCCGGCGGGCAGCAGCAGACCGCGTCGATCATGCGGGCGCTCGCGCCGAATCCCGAGGTGCTGTTCCTCGACGAACCCTTCTCCGCGCTCGACTTCGAGATGACGCTGTTCATCCGCGAGAAGCTGCAGGAGGTGTTCATCCAGACCGGCACCACGATGCTGCTGGTGTCGCATGACCTGGAGGAGGCGGTGTACCTCGCCGACCAGGTGCTGCTGCTGACCAAGCGGCCGACCAAGGTGGCCGAGATCCTGCGCTACGGCGACGCGCGCCCGCGCACGCTCGACACGCTGAGTTCGCAGAGCTTCGTCGCGATGAAGAAGCTGAGCCTGGACATCTTCCAGCGCGAGGTGCGGCGATGAAAGACTTCTCTCCCAGGATCCGCGCACTTTGTGTCGCTCCTCCAACCCCCTCGCCGGGGGCATCACCAGCGGCCCGGCAAAGCCGGTTCCGCGGTGTTCCACGAAGGGAAGCGCAATGACGCCAGCAGAGGTATCGAACTACGTTGACGCGGCTTCGGCCGCGCTCGGCATCCGTCTGCGGCAGGATCATCGGCCCGGTGTGCTGCGCTACTTCACGCTGGCCTCCGAGTTCGCCACGATCATCGATGCGGTGCCGCTGCAGCCGCATGACGAGGCTGCGACCACGTTCACGCCGGTCGAGCCGCGGGAGGCCGAGGAATGAGTGCAACGCCGGGCCGCCCCAAGCAAGCTCGTGCCCCTTCGGGGGACCGCGAGGACACGAAGTGCCCAACGTGGGGGCTGACATGAGCGCCGCGCCAGGTCGCCCCACGCTGACTCGCGTTGCCTTGGCGGGGCAGCGAGGACACGAAATGGCGAGCACGGGGGGCGCGATCAGCGCCGTCTCCGATCGCCCCCACTCGCCGCCGGCGAACCCCGACGCTCTGCTCGCCCAGGACGCAGCCGCAATGGCCGAGGCAGTGCGCAGCGGCGCCACCACCGCCACCGCACTGGTACAAGCCAGCCTCGACCGCATCGCAGCCACCGACAAGCGCATCAACGCCTTCACCGACGTCGTGGCCGAGCGCGCGTTGCGTCGCGCCGCCCAGGCCGATGCATCGCTCGCTTCGGCGACAGGCGACCGCACGCGCGCGCTGCCCTTGCTCGGCGTGCCCTTCGCCGTCAAGAACCTGTTCGACGTCGCCGGCCTCCCGACGCTGGCCGGCTCGAAGATCGAGCGCGGCACCGCCCCCGCCGTGCGCGACGGCCTGCTGGTGCACCGCCTCGAAGCCGCAGGCGCGGTGCTGGTCGGCGCGCTCAACATGGACGAGTACGCCTACGGCTTCACGACCGAGAACAGCCACGTCGGCCCCGCACACAACCCGCACGACTTGAAGCGCATCGCAGGCGGCTCTTCGGGCGGCTCCGGCGCCGCGGTGGCGGCCGGCCAGGTGCCGCTCACGCTCGGTTCCGACACCAACGGCTCCATCCGCGTGCCCTCGTCGCTGTGCGGCGTGTTCGGCCTCAAGCCCACCTTCGGCCGCCTGCCGCGCACCGGCAGCTATCCCTTCGTGTCGAGCCTCGATCACCTCGGTCCTTTCGCACGATCGGCGCGCGACCTCGCGCTCTGCTACGACGCGATGCAGGGCCCGGAAGGCGATGGCCCGCACGACCCCGGCTGCGCGCAACGCGCCATCGAAGCCGTGACGCCCTTGCTCACGCAGGGCACCACCGGTTTGCGCATCGGCGTGCTGACCGGCTACTTCCGCGAGCATGTGCAACCCGAGGCGATCCTGGCGGTGGACCGCGTGGCCGAAGCACTCGGTGCCACCCGCGGGGTCGAACTGCCGATGGTCGAGGCTGGCCGAGCCGCCGCTTTCCTCATCACCAATTCCGAAGGCGCCGCGCTGCACCTGCACGACCTGCGCACGCGCCCGCACGACTTCGAACCGCTCTCGCGCGACCGCTTCCTTGCCGGTGCGCTGCTGCCTGCCGCATGGGTCGCGCGTGCCCAGCGCGTGCGCCGTGCCTATGCCGAAGCGGTGGCCCGCGTTTTCGAGCGCTTCGACATCCTGCTCGCGGCCGCCACGCCCTGCGCCGCCACGCCCATCGGCGCCGAGTGGTTCGAACTCAACGGCAAGAAACTGCCGGTGCGTCCCAACATGGGGCTCCTGACCCAACCAATTTCGTGCATCGGCCTGCCGGTGTGCGCCGTTCCGGTGTGGGGCGCGCATGCGCACCTGCCGATCGGCGTGCAGGTGATCGGTGCGCCGTGGCGCGAGGACCACGTGCTGCGCGTGGCCGCTTCATTGGAGGCGGCGGGTGTCGTGCATGCGCCCGTGGCTGCGCTGAAGTAGCAAAAGCCCCGGTTGGTACGGTTTATGCACACCGTCTTGTATCCAAGACCGGATTCTTTCCAACTGATGGAGCCCCAACATGTCCCAACTGAACCGTCGCGATTCCCTCAAGACCCTCGCCGCGCTCGGCGCTGCCGGCACGCTCGGCGGCCTGAGCTCCTTGGCAAGCGCACAGAAGCCGCTGACCATCGGCGTCATCTACGTCGGCCCGCGTGACGACTACGGCTACAACCAGGCGCAGGCGCAGGCCGCGGCCGAGGTCAAGAAGATGCCCGGCCTGAAGGTGGTCGAGGAAGAGAACGTGCCCGAGACCGCGGCCGTGCAGAAGACCATGACCGGCATGATTTCGCAGGACGGCGCCAAGGTGTTGTTCCCCACGTCCTTCGGCTACTTCGATCCGCACATCCTCGCGCTCGCGCCGAAGAACCCCGACGTGCGCTTCTCGCACTGCGGCGGCATGTGGACCGCCGGCAAGCACCCGACGAACGTCGGCAGCTACTTCGGCTACATCGACGAATGCCAGTACCTCAACGGCGTGATCGCCGGCCACATGACGAAGAGCAACAAGATCGCCTTCATCGCGGCCAAGCCGATCCCGCAGGTGCTGCGCAACATCAACGCCTTCACGCTGGGCGCGCGCTCGGTCAAGCCCGGCATCACCTGCAACGTGATCTTCACCGGCGACTGGTCGATGCCCGTGAAGGAGGCCGAAGCCACCAACAGCCTGGCCGACCAGGGCTGCGACGTCTTCACCATGCACGTCGACAGCCCGAAGGTCATCGTCGAGACCGCGGCCAAGCGCGGCAAGATGGTCTGCGGCTACCACGCGAGCCAGGCCAAGCTCGCACCGAACGCGTACCTCACCGGCGCCGAATGGAACTGGCTCACCGCCTACAAGACCATCATCGACGCGGCGCAGAACGGCAAGCCGCATCCCAACTTCCTGCGCGGCGGCCTGAAGGAAGGCTACGTGAAGATGTCGGCCTACGGCCCGATGGTCACCGACGCCGCGAAGAAGCAGGCCGACGACATCAAGGCCAAGATGATCGAAGGCAAGTTCGACATCTTCACGGCCGGTCTCAAGGACGGCAAGGGCACGGTTGTCGTGCCGAAGACGCTGCAGCAGACCGACCTCGAACTGGAAAAAATGAACTACCTCGTCGAGGGCGTTCTTGGTTCCCTCTGAGCGATTCGCCATGCCCACCTGGTTGAAAGAAACAGCGCTGCCGGTGATCGCGATCTCAGCGGCATTGCTGGTGTTCGGCGTGCTGGTCTGGTTTGCCGGTGTGAGTCCGCTGGACGTCTGGTCCACGCTGTTCCAGGGCGCCTTCGGCAGCTGGTTCGCCTGGCAGAACACGTTGCAGCGCGCCGCGCCGCTGATGCTCACCGCACTGTGCGTGGCGATCCCGGCGCGCGCCGGCCTCATCATCATCGGCGGCGAAGGCGCGATGGTGCTGGGCGGCCTGGCCTGCGCCGCGCTGGCCTGGGCCATGCCGCTGCCGGCCAACATCATCGGCACCGTGATGGTCTGCATTGCCGGCGCCATCGCCGGCGCGCTGTGGATCATGCTGGCCGGCTGGCTGCGCCAGTACCGCGGCATCAACGAAACCATCAGCAGCCTGCTGCTGGCCTACATCGCGATCGGCATCTTCAAGCACATCGTCGAAGGGCCGCTGCGCGATCCGTCGAGCTTGAACAAGCCGTCGACCTATCCGTTGAATGAAGGCGTGCTGATCGGTGGCATGTTCGGATCCGACGTGCATTGGGGGCTGGCCATCGGCGTGGTGGCTTGCGTTGCGCTGGGGCTGTGGCTGCGCGTCACGGCCTCGGGCTTCTCGGTGCGCGTGGTGGGTGGCAATCCGCGCACCGCGCAACTGGTCGGCCTGCCCGCGACGCAACTGATCCTTGGCGCGTGCGCCGTCGGTGGCGCCTGCGCGGGCTTGGCCGGCGCGGTGGAAGTGGCGGCGGTGCACACCAATGCCAACGCCTCGCTGATCGCAGGCTACGGCTACGCGGGCATCCTGGTCGCGTTCATCGCGCGGCACAACCCGCTCGCCATCATCCCGGTGGCGATCCTGTTCGGCGGCTTCGGCGCAGCCGGCAGCTTGCTGCAGCGTCGCCTCGGCTTGCCCGATGCGTCGGTTCAGGTGCTGCAGGGCATCGCCTTCGTGCTGATCCTCGCGAGCGAAGGCTTGCGTCTGGTGGATTGGAAGAACCTGATCAGGAACCGCATGCCGCATCCGATGCAGCCGAAGCTGTTGAAGGGGAGCGCATGACCGCCCCAGGCAAGGCCTCACCACGCTGCGTGATACGGAGGGATTCAAATGACCGCTGACCAATGGATCGCGCTGATCGCCGGCATCGTTGGCGGCGCTCTTCGCGTGGGTGCACCCTTCCTGTTCGTGAGCCTCGGCGAATGCCTCACCGAGAAATCGGGCCGCATCAACCTCGGCCTGGAAGGCGTGCTGGTGCTGTCGGCCATGTCGGCCTTCGGTGGCGCGTACCTCACTGCGTCGCCCTGGCTTGGCGTGCTCATCGGCGCGGCGGCCGGCGCGGCGCTGGCGTTGCTGCATGGCCTGCTGTGCTCGCTGGACCGCGTCAACGACGTGGCGACCGGCATCGCGCTGATGCTGTTCGGCACGGGCCTCGCGTTTTACCTCGGCAAGCCGCTGATCCAGCCGCAGGCGCCGCAGATCCCGGCGATTCCGCTCGGCGACTGGAGCGACAACTCGGCCGTGCGTGCCGCGCTGCAAGTGAATGCGCTGGTGCCGATCGGCCTGGTGCTCGCGGTGTTCCTCTGGTGGGCCTTCGCGCGCACACGGGCCGGGCTGCTGGTGCGCATGGCGGGCGACTCGGCCAATGCGACGCGGGCGCTGGGCTATTCGGTGTCGGGCATCCGCATCGCGGCCACGACCGCCGGCGGCGCGATCGCCGGCCTGGGCGGCGCATCGCTCACGCTGTTCTATCCGGGCAGCTGGAGCGAAGGCATCTCCAGCGGTCAGGGCCTGATCGCCGTGGCTCTCGTGATCTTCGCGCGCTGGAGTCCGCTGCGTTGCGTGGTTGCGGCCCTGCTGTTCGGCGGCGCGGGCGCGCTCGGGCCGGCGCTGCAGTCGGTCGGCGTGGGCTGGGGCTATCACCTGTTCAACACCGTCCCCTATGTGCTGACGCTGGTAATCCTGGTGCTGACCTGCAAGCCGGGCAGCGTGGCCATTGGCAGCCCCGGCGAACTCTCTTCGACGAGATAGGCCTGTCCGATGCTTGCCCAATTCGTGTTGCCCCATTCGCTTCGAATGAGGCTCGGAACGAATCGCATGGAGTCCAGTCCATGAGCGGCCTCGGCGGTCTCAACAAGTCGGCGAACGGCGTCGTCATCGGCCTGGTGCAGCTGCAACTGCCGGTGGTGCGCACGCCCGATGAACTCGCGGCGCAGACGCGGCGCATCGTCGACCTGGTCGGCAAGGCGCGGCGCAACCAGGGCACGATGGACCTCGTCGTGTTCCCCGAATATTCGCTGCACGGCCTGTCGATGGACACCTCGCCCGACATCATGTGCACGCTCGATGGCCCCGAGGTCGCCGCATTCCGCAAGGCCTGCATCGACAACACCATCTGGGGCTGCTTCTCGATCATGGAAGCCAACCCCGATGGCAACCCGTACAACAGCGGGCTCATCATCGACGACACGGGCGCGATCCGCCTCTACTACCGCAAGATGCATCCGTGGGTTCCGGTCGAACCCTGGGAGCCCGGCAACATCGGCGTGCCGGTATGCGACGGCCCCAACGGCAGCAAGCTCGCCTTGATCATCTGCCACGACGGCATGCTGCCCGAGATGGCGCGCGAGGCAGCCTACAAGGGCGCCGAGATCATCATCCGCACAGCAGGCTACACCGCACCGATCCGCCACGCGTGGCGGATCACCAACCAGGCCAACGCCTTCTGCAACCTCGCCTACACCGCCAGCGTCTGCATGTGCGGCAGCGACGGCACCTTCGACTCGATGGGCGAAGGGATGTTCTGCAGCTTCGACGGCACGGTCATGGTCGAAGGCGGCGGCCGCGTCGACGAGATCATCACCTGCGAACTGCGTCCCGACCTGGTGCGCGAGGCGCGTACCGGCTGGGGCGTGGAAAACAACATCTACCAGCTCTACCACCGCGGCTACGTCGCGGTGAAGGGCGGCGCACAGGACTTCCCGTACACCTACATGCAGGACATGGCGACGGGCAACTACAAGCTGCCGTGGAGCGACAAGGTGCAAGTGGTCGACGGCACGAGTTGCGGCTTCACCGCGCCGGTGCGGGCCTACAAGGGCATCGAGTCGCATCCCCTGGTGCCCCACATCCCCGCCATGGCCCCCCGCGAACCCGACGAACTGACGACACCCGCATGAACGCCATCACCGCAATCCACACAGCACGGCACGTCAACGCACAGCCGTATGCCTGGCCCTGGAACGGCGACCTGCGCCCCGACAACACCGCGCTCATCGTCATCGACATGCAGACCGACTTCTGCGGCAAGGGCGGCTACGTCGACGTGATGGGCTACGACTTGTCGCTGGTGCAGGCGCCCATCGAACCCATCGCGCGCACCCTCGCGGCCTTGCGACCGCTGGGCTACACCATCATCCACACGCGCGAAGGCCATCGCCCCGACCTGGCCGACCTGCCCGCCAACAAGCGCTGGCGCTCGCGCCAGATCGGCGCGAACGGCGTGGGCATCGGCGACGACGGCCCCTGCGGTCGCATCCTCGTGCGTGGCGAACCCGGCTGGGACATCATCCCCGCGCTCGCACCATTGCCCGGCGAAGTCGTCATCGACAAGCCCGGCAAGGGCTCGTTCTACGCCACGGACCTGGAACTGGTCCTGCGCACGCGCGGCATCGAGAACCTGATCCTCGCCGGCATCACCACCGACGTCTGCGTGCACACCACCATGCGCGACGCCAACGACCGCGGCTTCGAATGCCTGCTGCTGTCGGACTGCACCGCGGCCACCGACCACGGCAACCACCTGGCCGCACTCAAGATGATCACCATGCAGGGCGGCGTGTTCGGCGCACATGCCGATTCCGCCGCGCTGCTGGCCGCCGTCGCGTGAACGACATCCGACCTGAAGGACACCATGGCTGACGACATCCCCACCCAACCCATCGGCGCCTTGCCCCGCAACACCGGTGCACTCGCGCTCGACACCTTCCAGCTCACCAAGCGCTTCGGCGCCTTCACCGCGATGGACAGCGTGACCATGCGCGTCGAGCCCGGGACAGTGCATGCGCTGCTCGGCGAGAACGGCGCGGGCAAGAGCACGCTGGTGAAGTGCGTGGCCGGCTTCCAGGTTGCGGAGGAGGGCGCGGTGCTGATCGATGGCCGCGAGGAGCACATCAGCAACCCGATCATCGCGCGCGAGCTCGGCATCGGCATGGTCTACCAGCACTTCACGCTGGCGCCGGGCATGACGGTGGCCGAGAACCTGCTGCTCGCCGGCGGCAAGACCCCTGCATTGATCGACTGGAAGCAGAAGCGCGCCGAGCTGAAGGAGTTCCTCGCAACCACGCCCTTCACCCTCGACCTCGACGTGACGCCATCCTCGCTCGCGGCCGGCGAGAAGCAGAAGCTCGAACTGCTCAAGCAGCTCTACCTGAAGCCCCGCCTGCTGATCCTCGACGAGCCCACCTCGGTGCTCACGCCGCAGGAAGCCGACGAAGTGCTGGGCCATGTACGTGAGTTCGCGCGCAGCGGCCAGTGCACGGTCTTGATCATCACGCACAAGTTCCGCGAGGTAATGGCCTACGCCGACAACGTGACGGTCCTGCGCCGTGGCAAGGCCGTCAAGCACTGCAGCGTCGCCGAGACCAGTCCCAAGCAACTCGCCGCCGCGATGATGGGCGAGAGCGACGCGCCACCCCCCGAACTGGCCCTCGGCGACGACGGCGAGAAGGCCGCCCTCACCGGCCGCGCGATCCACGGCGTCAAGCCCGTGGCCGCCGATGCCGCGATCTCCTTGAGCGTCGACAAGCTGGTGGCTCAAGGCGACCGCGGCACGCTCGCGGTGCACGAGCTGAGCCTGCAAGTGCGCGCCGGCGAGATCCTCGGCGTGGCGGGCGTCTCAGGCAACGGCCAGCGCGAACTGGTCGAGGCACTCGTCGGCCAGCGCCCGCGCCTCTCAGGCAAGGTGACGGTCAATGGCCAGCGCTATGACGCGAAGCGCGAGGAGAACCGAAGACTCAAGGTCCGCAGCCTGCCGGAAGAGCCGTTGCGCAACGCCTGTGTCGGCGACCTCAGCGTGGCCGAGAACATGGCCCTGCGCGACTTCGACCAGGCCCCGCTGGCCAGCGGCGGCCTGTTGCGCTTCCCCAAGTGGCGAAGCCGTGCGCGCGAATGGATCACCGAATACGGCGTGAAGACGCAAGGCGAGGGCGCGCCGATCCGCAGCCTTTCCGGCGGCAACGTGCAGCGCGCCGTGCTGGCCCGTGAACTCGCGGGAGACATCAACGTGCTGATCGCCGCGAACCCGGTCTTCGGCCTCGACTTCGCCGCCGTCGCCGAGATCCACACCCGCATCGTGCAAGTGCGAGAGAAGGGTGGCGCGGTGCTGCTGATCAGCGAGGACATCGACGAACTGCTGGAACTCGCCGACCGCATCGTCGTGATGAGCGAGGGCCGCATCGTCTACGAGACGGATGCGGCTACGGCGGAGCGGCATGTGCTGGGTGCGCATATGGGGGGAGGGGAGCACCATCATCATGGGGCGGTGGTGGTCGACGGCCCGGGCCCTCATCCCAGCAGCCCTCTCCCGGGGCCAGAGGGAGGCATTCAAATCCCAACGAGCGTGCCCACGGCGGTGGGTGGTATGCGAAGTGCTCCGGGAGCCGCCTCTGTGCCGCCGAAGCGCGCAGCGTTTGGCGGATCAGGGCCACATGCTGTTTGAGCGAAGCGAGTTCATGTGGACCCCGCCGAACGCGAGCACTGCAGGGGAGCCCCGAAGGGGCCGGCACAGTGAAGGCGCCCGGAGCACTTCGCATGCCGCCCGCCGACGCGCCCCAGACCTTCGCAGCACTTCGAAGAGTCACTGCACCTCAACCATTCGCACTTCGAATAGCCGCGTCCTGAACGCCCGAAGCCCGAACAAGCGCGCCTGACCACCCCAAAGGACCCCAGTGCAAATCGAAGCCGCCCCCTTCCCGTACCCCTTCGACGTCAGCAAGACCGCCTTCGTCATCATCGACATGCAGCGCGACTTCATCGAACCCGGCGGCTTTGGTGAAACCCTGGGCAACGACGTCAAGCTGCTGGAAGCCATCGTCCCCGCCACGCAAGCCGTGCTCGAAGCCTGGCGCCAGGCCGGCGGCCTCGTCGTCCACACCCGCGAGGCCCACCAGCCCGACCTCTCCGACTGCCCGCCCGCCAAACTCGGCCGCGGCAACCCCAAGCTGCGCATCGGCGACCAAGGCCCCATGGGCCGCATCCTCATCAAGGGCGAGCCCGGCAACCAGATCATCGACGCCCTCGCGCCCATCGACGGCGAGCTTGTCATCGACAAACCCGGCAAGGGCGCCTTCTACGCCACCGGCCTGCACGTGACCCTGAAGGAGCGCGGCATCACCCATCTCTTGTTCGCCGGCGTCACCACCGAAGTCTGCGTCCAGACCACGATGCGCGAAGCCAACGACCGCGGCTACGACAGCCTCCTGCTCGAAGACTGCACCGAAAGCTACTTTCCCGAATTCAAGGCCGCCGCCGTCGAGATGATCCGCGCCCAGGGCGCCATCGTCGGCTGGACCGCCCCCAGCAAATCATTGTTGGCCGCCCTGCGGAACCCCGCATGAGTACCCCGCTTCATGAGTACGAGCACATGAAACCGCGCCTCTCGTGCCATGGCGGCGTTGCAAATCCTCGATACCTACGGGTATCGCTGTGGTTTGCGCCTTGCCCTGACACGAAACGCATCGCTTTCATTTGTGCTCGTGCTCATGAAGCGGGGTACTGAGATCCCTCGATGACCGCCGTCTACGCCACCACCGCAGACACCGACGTCGTCGTGTTCCGCACACGCGCCGACGAGGTCTACGCGCAACTCAAGCGCGACATCGCCGAGTTCCGCATGGTCCCCGGCGATCGATTCACGGAAAACGAAATCAGCGAGCGCCTCGGCGTCTCGCGCACGCCCGTGCGGCAAGCCCTGTTCAGGCTGCAGCAGGAAGGCTTCGTCGAAGTGCTGTTTCGCAGCGGCTGGCGCGTGCTGCCCTTCGACTTCGACCAGTTCGAGCAACTCTACGATTTGCGCATGGTGCTCGAGACCACCGCCGTCCATCGCCTGTGCGAAACCGATCGCCGCATCAACCGCAAGATGCTCAGCGACCTGGCCGAGATCTGGCTGGCGCCGCAGGCGCAACGCAGTTCCGACAATACGCAGGTCGCGGAATGGGACGAAGCCTTCCACTGCGCACTGGTCGCCGCCGCCGGCAATGGCGAGATGACCCGCGTGCACCGCGACGTCACCGACCGCATCCGAATCATCCGCAGGCTCGACTTCACCATGCAGCCGCGCATCGAAGCCACCTACGACGAACACGCCAAGATCCTCAAGGCCATCCGCGCCAACCGAGGCGACCAGGCTGCGATGCTGCTGCGCGCGCACATCGAGACCAGCCAGGCCGAGGTGCGCAAGATCACCTTGCACCAGGTGCATCTCGCGCGTCACGCGGCAGGTTGAAATAACAACCGGGGGGCGCGATCCGCGCCACGCGTGCGCTCGGATGCCAGGGATACCGCGGAGCCGGCTTCGCCGGGCCGCTGCACTCGCCCCCATGAGGGACTGAGGGCCTCTCGGCTCCAAGCCTGCCTGCGCAGGACTTGGACGGCCTGCAAGAGCGGCCTGCAAGAGCAGCCGCCTTTGGCCGGCCGCCCGAGGCGCCGCAGGCGCTTCGGGGGAGGGCTTACTTCGGCGTCCCGCCCTGCTTCGGCGCCTTCCGCTTCGGATGGCGATCGTGACGCTTCTTCGCGCGAGCCTGGCCGGCGACAGCGGCCTTGTCCCTGCCCACGGCGTTGGTGTTGGCCGAATTCATGGAGTCGCCGACCGGCATCTTCACCTGGCCCTGCGGTTTCGCATCAGCCTTTTCTTGGGCCTTCTGTTGCGGCTTGCTGTCGGTGATCACCTGCTGCTGCGAGGAGCTTCCCGCGGGGTTCTGCGCGTAGGCGCCGGCTGCGAACAAGCCGGCGATCATGATCGCGAACACTTTTTTCATTGCTGTTTCCCTGATGTTTTTGGATGGTGCGCCTCGTGAAAAGACGCGCAGGGCGGGCCCCGCGCGTCAACGACCCGTCGAGGTCACCGGGTCATGTTCGAAAGCAATCTACTTGGCCGCTGCGGCCGGCGTCTTGCGCGCCGCACGCTTCTTGGCCGGCGTGCTCTTCTTGGCCGCCGGTGCCCGCTTGCGTGGCGCTGCCTTGACAGCGGCCTCAGTCGGCGCGGCCGCAGCCGGCGCGGTCGCCGTCGGCGCCGCCTCCGCCAGCCCGGCTGCCGCCGCCTTGAGTTCCTCGAACGCATCCCGCGTGTGGCGGGCCAGTTCCGTCAGGCGTGGCAGCGCGATGCCATTGCCAACGAAGCCGAAGTCCATCGACCCGGCATAGGACGACAGCGTGGCGTTCAAGCCCACCCCCGCGCCGATGGTCGAGATGGGGAACATGTTCGTCATGCGCGCCCCGTTCAGGTACAGCGGGGTGGCGCAGCCCGGCACGTTGGACAGCACGAAGTTCGCTGCCGGGCCGGAGGTCGTCACGCGCCGTTGCGAAAGCTGGGCCTCGGCCTCGGCCAGGCCGAAGGCGGCGATGCCGTAGAGCATGGCCGAGTCCTTCGAGAGCGTCTTCAACTCCGCCTTGGCTGCGGCCACGCCCTTCATCACCCGCTTCATCCGTTCAGCGGCCGAATCATCCACTTCGCCCAGTGGCGCGAAGATCGCCGAAACCTTGGTGGTCGCTTCCTTGTCGCCCGGTTCGCGCAACGAGACCGGGCACATCGCCACCAGCGGCTGGCTGGTCGACTGGCCGAGGTCCGCCAGGTAGCGATGCACGCCCGCGTCGACAACGGTCACCGCGACGTCGTTCAAGGTGCCACCGAAGGCCTTGCCGGCGGCGCGCATCTCGGCGAGCGGCAGGGACAGTGTCGCGATCGAGCGCGACATGTGGATCGGGCCGTTCATCGGCGTTCGCGGCGCCTGGAAGATCTGGTTGCCGCCCTTGAGGCCGCCCAGGATGCGGCCGAAGCCCTTCTTCAGCATGCCGACGTAGAGGTTGGCGATGGCGTTGCCTTGCTTCATTGCCCCGTCCCGCAAGGCCATTGCACGCTCGACCAGCGGCTTGGGCGCCTTGGGCCGCGGCGTGGACGACGCGAGCGCGAAAAAGGGCTCCATGCGCGTGGCCTTGGGGTCTTCGTTCAAGCTGCTCAAGAGCAGGTTGATGGCCGAGATGCCGTCGACGATGGCGTGGTGGATCTTCACGAAGAACGCGAAGGCGTTGCCCGGCAGGCCTTCGATGAGGTACAGGTCGAAGGCCGGACGGTTGCGGTCCATCGTGGTCTCGTGCAGGGTCTGCACCAGCCGCAACGTGTCGTCGTGGGTGGCGCCGGCCGGCAGGCAGATGTGATGCAGGTGGCGTTCCAGGTCGAAGTCGTTGACGGTCTTCCAGCTCGGCAGGCTGCTCAGGGAGAACTCGGACACATAGGTGAAGGGCGCCACCGGCCGGGCCTTGCGGTAGGCGTCGGCAATCTCGCGCACGACGTTGGCCCCGCCCGAGGCCGGCGGTTCGAAGGTCATGAGCGCGCTCACGTGCTTCGGGCTGTCGGCGGTCTCGGACAGAAGGAACATCAGGTCGAGCGGTGGAATCGTCTTGCTCATGGGTCTCGTCTCCTCTTTGCTGATTTGGTATTGGCAGTTGCGCATGGAATCCCGGGTGATGAGGGTACCCGGCACGACTGCCTCGGCGCCACGCAATTTCAGGCGATGTAGTCGAGCGTGTGCACCCACAGTATTGCGCAAAGCCGTTGCCACATTGGCGCCACATTTCGGCAAGGATCCATCGCCCGTGATCGACGAGACACGCGATGCGTGCCGGTCGGCCAGGCTTCCTGCGTTTGCGATACCGGCCGGCATTGGCCAAATGCCGGATGCCGAAACCACTTGATTTGTGGCAGATTCCAGCAGACCCTTGCCCAAACAACACCGTGTCGGGCGGCCATCCGCCCGACCGCACCGGAAGCCGTGGGAATTCCGTTCCGATGAAAGACGATGCGCATGGAGAGAAGGCCGGCATGGCGCTGGGCAGGCGCTACCTGACCCTGCTCTTCGCCGACCTCTCCCAGTCGACCGAACTGGCCGAGATCATGGAGGCCGAGCACTACGGCACCGTGCTCGCCGCCGTGCGCAAGGTCTACCACGATGCCATCCCGCGGCACGGTGGCATCGTCGTGCGCGTGCAGGGCGATGGCCTGCTGGCAATGTTCGGCTACCCGGTCACGCGCGAGGACGACGGGCGTGGCGCGGTCGCCGCCGCGCTGGAGATGCACCAGCGCATCAGCGACCTGCGGCCCTATCTTCCGGCCGGCCGCCACCTGTGCCTGCACACCGGCATCCATTCCGGGCTGGTGCTGATGAGCACCGGCGATGTCGAGCTGGGCCGCTTCGAACTGCTCGGGCCGGTCCCCAATATCGCCTCGCGCCTGTCCGACGCCGCGGGTCCACACGAGATCATGGTCAGCGAGGAGACCCTCGGCCCGGCCAGCCGCTTCTTCGTGACCGGTCCACCGCAGTTGCTGCAGGTCAAGGGCCGCGCCGCGCCGCTGCTGGTCTACCGCGTCGATGCCCGCGCCAGCCTGGCCGAAAGCTTCAGCGCCTCGTCGCGCCACGGGTCCACCGCCTTCATCGGACGGCGTGCGGAACTCGCGCTGCTGGAAAGTGCCATGGACGACGCCATGGCCGGGCGCACACGCTCGGTGGCCGTGGCCGGGCCGCCAGGCATGGGGAAGACGCGGCTGGTCGAGCACTTCCTGAACCGGGTGGTGCAGCGGGGTTGCACCGTGCTGCGCGGCTATTGCGAGAGCGCACTCGGCGCCGAGCCGCTGCAGCCGTTCCACCACATGCTGCAGGCGCTGGCCGACGAGGCGCAGCCGCACACACCCGACGACTTCGATGCGCTGTTCGCCCGGCTGGCCGGGCAACGGCCGTTGCTGCTGTTCGTCGACGACTGGCAGTGGGCGGACGATGCGTCCCATCAGGTGCTGGCCGCACTGCGCAAGCGCACCGACAGCCGCTTGCTGGTCGTGCTGTCGACGCGCCTTGCCGCGGCCGGCAACGCGCCTGCGGCGGCCGACCAGACCCTGGCGCTGGCGCCGCTCAGCGACGACGAGGCCCGACGCGCCATCGCCGCGCGACTGCCCGTGGTCGACCCCTTCGTGGCCGAGGAGATCTGTCGCCATGCCAACGGCAACCCGCTGTTCCTGGAAGAACTGTGCCATCTGGCCGCGCGCTGCGACAGCGGCCGGCGCCTGGGTCGGCCGCAGGGCGCGGGCTGGCTGAACCGGCTGGTCGAATCGCGCGTGCAGCTGCTGTCGCCCGCGCAGATCGAGCTGGTGCGCGCGGCCGCCGTGATCGGCAACGTGATCCCGGCCTGGCTGCTCGAGAGCATCACCGGGCAGCGCGCCGATGGCCCCTTGCAACTGGGCCTGGCCGAGCAGGACTTCATCTTCCCCGGCGAACGGGCCGGCACGCTGCGCTTCAAGCACGGCATCACGCGCGACATCATCTACGAGTCGGTCGGCCTGCATGTGCGGCAGGCGCTGCACCTGCGCATCGCGGAGGCCATGCAGGCGCACAGCGCCACCGAGGCGCAGGACGAGGCGCTGGAAGCGCTGGCCATGCACTTCGACGCCGGCGGCGACGCGGTGCAGGCAGCCCGCTATGCCGAACTGGCCGGCGACAAGGCGCTGTCGGCCTCCGCGCTCGACCGCGCCCGCACGCTGTACCGGGTGGCGCTGGCCGCGCTGGACCGGCTGCCGCCGAGCCCGGCCGTGGCGCTGCACTGGGTGGCCATCGTGCACAGCCTGGGCCGGGTCTGCGTGTTCGACCCGGTGCGCAGCGAACTGGCCTTGTACGTTCGCGCGCTCGAGCTGGCGGAGCGCTATGGCGACATGGCGACCATCGGGCGCGCGCACCACTGGCTGGGCTACATCAGCTACGGGCTGGGCGATGGCCGCGCGGCCGTTGCGCACTGCGAGCGGGCACTGGTCGAGGCGCGCGCGACGCAGGATGCGAAGCTGATGGTGCAGGTGGTGGCGGCCCTCGGCGAGGCGCACCAGGCCGCGGCCAACTACGACCGCTCGCTGGCCCTGCTGGACGAGGCCATCGCCGTGAAGAAGCGGCACCGCAGCGGCCAGCACCTGAATGTCGGCCTGGCCTTCTCGCTGTCCTGCCGTGGCTACCTGGTGGGCGATCGCGGCCAGTTTGCCGAGGCGCACCAGTGCTTCGACGAAGCACTGGGCTGCATTCCGGGACTCACCCATGAGATCGGCGCGACGGTGCATGGCCTGCGCAGCGCCGTGCTGTTGTGGGAGGGGCGATGGGAGGACGCACGCGCCGCCGCCAATGAATCCGGCCGCATCGCCGAGGCCACGCGCAGCCTCACGCAACTGTCGGTGGCCCGCGCCATGGATGCCTTTGCCGGCTGGATGCTGACGCGCAAGGCGGAGTACCTGCAGACCATCATCGAGGTGACGGCCTGGCTGGAGCCGCGCCAGAGCGGGCTGTTCCGATCGCTCAACCACGGCTGGCTGGCGGCAGGACTGACCCATGCCGGACGCCATGTCGAGGCCCGCCGCCATGCCGCGCTGGCGCTGCGCCGCAGTCGGCAGCGTGACCTGCTGGGCGCGGCGATGAGTTATAGGGCGCTGGCACGCGGGGTCGCGGCGCGGCGACCGGAGCGCGTGCAGCACTACCTCGACCGGGCCATGCAGGCGGCGCGCGCGCGCGATTCGGCACACGAGATCGCGGTCACGCAGCTGTGCGCCGCCGAGATCGCCTGGCAGCACCGCGGCGAACGAGAAAGCGCCCTGCTGGACCAGGCCATCGCCGGGTTCGAGCGCATGGGCATGCGCTGGCACCTGAAGGAAGCGCTGCGGTTGCGCTCGGCGATGGAGGCGGACACGCGCGACGAGATGGTGTCGGTGCCGGCCGGACTGGCCCTGAGCGTGGACAGTTAGCCCATCTTGGTCAGGAGGCCGGGAATTGATTCCCCGGGAGGGCCCGCGCCAAGGATGCGCGCGCCGCGGAGGAATTGTTCAGGGCCGCCCTTCAGCTTGCAGGCGTTGCTTCCGTCACCGCAGGGGCGAATGCATGGGCAACGGGTCCCGGCGGCGACGCCGTGGGTGGTGCGGGCGGCACCTGCTTCGGCGTCAGGATCAGCAGCACCGGCGAGCCGGTCGGCCGCAACGACCCGGCGTTCAGCAGGCCGGCGAACATGGCCAGCATCACGCCCATCGCCATGTAGTAGCCGGGGCAGCCGTGCACGGTCTCGTTGCGCTCCTTGGGCTTGTCGGGGTCGTCCGGCTTGTTGCGGCCGAACATGAGGGCGTCAGGCGTCGCAGTGTCGGTCAAGGCCGAGGTGATGCCCAGCACCACGCGGTTCCTGGGTGCCTTGTCGACCACGCCGTCGGGGCCGACCGGGCAGCGCCACAGCATCTCCGGCACCGGCCGCCTGCGCATGGTGGCCAGCAGCCGCTGCCGCAGTGCCTTGTCGGCCATGTCGTAGGTCGGCTCCGCGCCGCCAGTGGCCTCGAACAGCGCCTGCTGGCAGTCCCACAGCGTCTCTTCCTTGATCCAGGTTTCCATGGTGCGGATGAAGTTGCCTTCCACGGTGGGCGGGAAGCCGAGCAGCACGCCGGCGAGGTTGCGTGCGAACACCGGATCGGTGAAGGAAATCGGCTGGGGGGAGGATTTGTTCAGGCGCTCGAGGATGTCCTTGGCGAGCGGTCCCAGGTCGGTCGCGCCTTTCTTCCGGAGCCATTTCTGCACCGCCCGCTGCACCGCCTTGCCTTGCGCCTGGCCGGCCTTCTCCACGCCTTCGCGCGGATGCGGCGAGAAGATGTAGCGCGATGCGGTCGCGAAGTTGCCGGGGCAGCGCGGCGTGGCGGGGTTCTCCTCGACCCGGCCGCCGGTCACCATGTGCTTGCCCTGCGCGTCCGGCAGCCCGATCCAGTGGTTGCACAAGGCGGCCATCACATGGTCGGCGAGGGTCAGCGTGTCGATCGGGCGCCGCACCACGTCGTCCGCGAGGGGCGAAGGCAGGTCGGGGAACTTTTCCTTTTCGGCGAGCAGGCGCTTGACCACGCGGAGCGTCAGGTCGTAGGCGGTCTCCTCTTCGATTGCTTCGACCGCCTTGTTGAGGGCGAGTTGCGCCTTGTGCTCGGCGCCGTCCAGGCCCAGCAGGTTGAGGCCGATCGATTTTTTCATGCGGTCGCCGTAGCCCTGGACGGAGTAGTGCTTGCCGGTGTCCTTCATGGCGCGCTTCACCTCGGCGTAGGTGCCGAGGAGATGACCGTAGGCGGTGTGGGTCGGGGCATCAGGGGCGCGGTCGCGCACCTTCTTCCAGGCGGCGGGCGCCCGCTCCGGGTCGTCCAGACGCTGCCGCACCTGGTCCCGCTCGGCCTCCTCGGCCTGCTTCGGGGTCAACCGGCGCGGCCGGGTCGACGGGGGTGGGGCGCCTGCCTTGCCGGCGCCGCGAGGCTCGGCCCGCCAGGCATCGAGCTTCTCCAGTGCGGCCAGCGACGGCACGAACACATACAGGCCCCATTCCAGGTGCACCAGCGGCTTGTCGTCGAAGACGAAGCGAGCCACCTTGCCGTTCTTGTCGAGGTAGCGGAAGGTGTACTTCTCGCCGATCTGCGGCACGCGCAGGAACGCGTCGCCCTGCGCCGAGCCCACGCCGCTGCTGTTGCCGCCGCTGATCCAGCGCTGCAGGGTCTCGTACTGCTCCGACAGGCTGGCGCAGTAGGCCATGAAGACGATCCCGCGTTCCGCGGGAGGGTCGGCCGATACCGCCGGGCCATAGGACATGCCCCGGCGGATGATGCGTGGCGTGTACTTCCGGCCATCGCGCGGGTTGGCGCGGCGAACGTGCGAGTGGTACGGGCAGGCATCGCTGGTCTGGTCGTAGTTGAAGTCGTTGCGGCCGGCGCCGGGCGGCAGCGGAACCAGCGGCGTGCCGTCGCGTTGGCGGCCCATCATCCGGCTCAGCAGGTCGTCGCGTTCGGCCAGCGTGAGCGAGCCCATGGCGGCCTCCAGCGTGTCCATGTGCTGGCGCAGCTTGCGCACGACCAGGAAGGTGCCGTCGAGCTTCAGCGGGTCGATCGTCGGAAGCGCTGCGTCCTGGCGGTCGTTGGCATGGCCGAGCAGCACTTCACCGGGCCGGACCCGCTCGTCGAATGGCGGGGGCGGGACCGCAGGTGCCATGACGGGGTCGATCTTCGGCTGGCTGATGCCATCGGCAAAGTCCAGGTGTCCCGCCATCTCGCCTTGCTTGTTGCGCGCGGCGAAGGTCGGCTGCACGGCGAGCACGCGCAGGCCGTCCTCCGCGTCCAGGGCCGCGACCTCGGCGGCCAGCCGCGGGTGCAGGCCGGGCGACGTATTCACCGGGTCCTTCAGCCGCAGGTGGACCAGCACGTGCACGGCCTTCATGTCGACGCGGTGCCCGCTGTCCTCGTGACCCCAGGCCGGCGGCCGGTTCCAGCGGTCGGGATGGTTGACGCGCACGTCGCCGAGCAGCGAGCTGCGCGCCTCCATGCCCTCGACGAACTCTTGCGGAAAGCCTGCGAGGTGCGGCTCCGCCAGTTCCAGCGCGACCAGGCCCGCATGCGTGAAGCCGACCAGGTAGGCGATCCCGCCGTCGGGCAGCGGTCCGCAACGGGAGGTGAGCGCGGAGAGCGTCTTGCGCGCCGGTCCGGCGTCCTTCACGCGCAGCAGCACGACGCAGGCGTGCGTGACGGCTTCCTTGCTGGCGAGGACGTGGCTCTGGATCGACGCGGGGTTGTAGGGCGGGGCAGGCGGCGGCGAAGGATCGTCCGCCTTCGGCAGTTCCAGCCATTTCAACGGGTCGGCATAGGGCACCAGCCGGGTGGCCTTGGCGGCGAGCCATTGGTCATGCCCCGGCGTGGTGGGCTTGTCCAGCAATTCCATCATGTCGATGGAGCCCTTCAGCACCGACCGGGCGAAGCGGCGCAACGTGCCTCGGTCACCGTCGTGGTCGGCGGCGGTGCCCGGCGGGAAGTAGATGGACAGGCGGTACAGGCCGGTGAGCGTGCGCAAGGGCAGCACCAGCGCGCCGAGGATCGTCTGGAGCCCACCGCCCAGCGCCCGGTCCCGCGCCGCTTGCCGCGCCTTCACCTCCGAGGGCAGGGCGATCCGGGCGATGTCCGCGTCGACAGTGGCGCTGGCGCCCGCTTCGCGCTGCTTCTTCTCGACCTCCGCCAGGTACTGGTGGTCGCCCAGCGGCATCACCGAGTCGGCATAGAAGGTGCCGCCCGTCACCTCGTTGCGGCGCACCCAGGCGCAGTAGTCTTCGTAGCGCGAGGTCTTGGAACCGGGGTAGTCGTCGCAGTTGCAGAACAGCAGGTCGAGCAGTTCGCCCAGGTCGCGGTAGATCACCCGCATGTAGGGCTCCCAGCCGCCGTCGAAGGTCACGTTGAGCGACAGGCGCCAGGTGCCGTCCTCCGGCTGCGGCACGTCGAGCGGCAGGCCGGGCACGGGCGGGACCAGGGCATAGCGGAAGTGGTCGATGATGCCGAACTGGCCGATCGAATCCGGGAACACCGGCTGCAGCAGTTCCGACTCGCGCACGTTCTGGCGCGCCGAATACAGCGCGTCGAGCACCTTGCGCAAGCGTTCGAGATAGCTGATGGGCTCGAAGCCGGCCACCATGCCCTTCTTGACCGGCGCCAGCACCGACAGATTGGTGATGCCACCGAGGACGGTGCTCCGCTTGATTGTTGTCGACCCCATTTCCGCGCTCCTTGTCTTGCGCTGCATCTTCGTCTTGACGAGTTTCGCAGTCGTGCATGGCTCCCTGTCGTGATCCGCAGTTGTCGCGACAAAGCCGGCGGCCGTCAATGGCAGAAATCCATGGCGAGGCTGCGGGCGCATGCTTGCCGGGAGCTGCCGCGCCGGGAAGTCGGGGCGTCATGCTGGAACAAGGCCTCGGGGATTGCACCCCCAATGCGAGGGAGGTGTGGGGGCGGGTTTCTGAATATCTTGTTTTTGATAAACACATTACTTGTTATTAAGTAATGTGTTTATTAAACTGCCAGCGAATGACGGATTCCGACCTGATTCTGGAACTTGCCCAGCACCGGCGCCTGCTGCGTGCGGCTGACGTCCGCGAGTACGGCTGGTCACCCCAACTGTTGCTCACTCTGCATCGGGCGGGCAAGCTGCAGCGTGTCGCGCGCGGGGTCTACGGCTTGCCCGATGCCGAAATCACCGAGCATCAAACGCTGGTGGAGGTTTGCGCACGCGTGCCCAAGGCTGTCGTTTGCCTGATGTCGGCGCTCCAGTTTCATGAGATCGGCACGCAGGCACCCCACCAGGTCTGGGTTGCGCTTCCTGAAGGAACGCAAGCGCCGGCGCTCGGCTACCCCGCACTGCGCATCGCACGCCTGCGCGGCCCTGCGTATACGGAGGGTGTCCTTACAACGGTGGAGCGGGGCGCCACCATCCGCGTCTACAACGCCGCCAAGACCGTGACCGACTGCTTCAAGTTCCGCAACAAGATCGGCCTCGACGTGGCGATGGAAGCATTGAAAGACGCATGGCGCCTGCGCAAGCTCACCATGAGTGAGATTGCGCACTTCGCCAGGATCAATCGGGTCGAGAAAGTCATGCAGCCCTACCTCGAGGCCGTCGTCGCATGAACAAGGGCCAGTCCGCATCCATCCTGGCGCGCCTGCTGACGCTGGCCAAGCAGCGGGGCGACGACTACAACTTGGTGTTGAACCGGTTCGCACTGGACGTCTGTTGTTCCGCATCAGCACTTCTGCGCATGCGGATCGCTTTGTTCTCAAGGGCGCGCTGCTGTTTGCGCTCTGGTACGACGAGCCGCACCGCCCGACTCGCGATGCGGACCTGCTCGGCTTTGGTCCCGCCGATGCCGAGAACCTGACCACCCTCTTTCGCGAGGTCGCGGCCATGGACCTGAATGACGGTATCTTGTTCGATCCCGCTTCGGTGCGTGCCGAAGCCATTCGCGAAGACAACGTCTATGGCGGCATGCGCGTCAACTTGCAGGCGCGGCTGGGTTCAGCGCGCTGCGCATTGCAGGTCGACGTGGGCTTCGGGGACGCCGTCACGCCAGCGGCACAAGTTGTTGCGTTCCCGACCTTGCTGCATGGATTCGACGCGCCAGTGCTCCGTGCCTATCCGGTCTACACCGTCATCGCCGAAAAATACCAGGCCATGGTGATGCTGGGCCAGGCCAATACGCGCCTGAAGGACTTCTACGATCTGGCTGTGATTGCCCGTCGCACGGAGTTGGACCTCGCCACGTTGACCGACGCCATTGCGGCAACCTTTGCGCGGCGCGCGACGACGTTGCCGGCAACGAAACCGCTTGCACTGACATCGGCGTTCAGTGATGACCCCATCAAGCAGCGCCAATGGCAGGCGTTCATCAACAAGAACCGCCTGGCTTCGGACTCACTGGGGGACATCGTCGATCTGCTCAGTCAGCTGCTATGGCTACCCACCGAGAGGGCCGGCAAGACGGCGGGCGGGGGTGCGAAAAAATGGATTCCTCTGCGCGCAACCTGGACGCATTGAGGAGCGGAGGCACCTGCCGTCAACCGCGCACCGCCGCAGCCTCCGCCTCGATCCACGCGGCGACCCGCCGCACCTGCTCGCGCGGCTGCGCATCGGCGCGGATCAGCCAGTACGCATTCGGAGTCTCCTCCGCGTCGGGCGGTGCGACCACGGCGATGAGCTGCCCGTTGTCGATCAATGGCCGCACCAGCTCGAACCGGGCCAGCGCAATCCCCTGGCCCGCCAGCGCCGCGTGGATGACCTGGTCGTATTGGTTGAAGTGCAGCACGCCGCGCGGCTTGACCTGTTGCCATCCGCGCTCGCGCAGCCATGGGCGCCATTGCAGCCAAGGCCGCGAGTCGTCGAACTCCAGGAAGTGAACCCGGCGCAGTGCCTCCGGCCCTTGCAATTCGCGGATGCCGAGCGTCGGGTGCGCCACCGGCACGACCCGTTCGCCAAACAGCCAGATGGCCCCGGCCGGCGCCACGCTGCGCGGGCAGTAGCGCATGGCCAGGTCGACCTGGCCGTCGCTCATGTCGACCACCTCGTTGGTCGCGGACAGGCGCACCTCGATGTCCGGATGCGCCTGCTGCAAGCGGCCGAGCCTCGGCAACAGCCAGAGTCCTGCGATGCCGATGCTGGCGGAGATGGTCACGGCCTGGTGTTGCGCGGTGTCGCGGCGGATCTCGCCGAGCACATCCTGCAACTGCTGCACCGCGCCGTCGGCGCTGCGGAACAAGCGCTCGCCCGCGGGCGTGAACTGAACACCGCGGCTCTTGCGCTCCAGCAACGTGACGCCGAGTTGCTCTTCCAATGCGCGCACCTGCCGGCTCACCGCCGATTGCGTCAGGCACAGATCGTCGGCCGCCTGCGTGATGCTCATGCGACGCCCGACAGCGACGAAGCCCCGGATGAGATCGAGCGAGGAAAGCCGGACGAGCGGAACGGACATGCGCGGCAGTCTAGCCCCGCACCCCTCATTGCATGCGGCCTCCCGCATCGATCACCACACGGCACTCCGGCATGCCGGCCAGCAGCGCCTTCTGGCCAGGCTGCACGCAGTGCAAGTCGCCGGCGACCAGGATCACGTCATCGAGTTGCCCTTCGATCGTGATCCACGCCGTGCCCGACTGGCAGGCCACGCACACGGTCTCATGGGTCGGCTCGATCCTGCGCGGTCGCCTGTAGATCACGGCGAGAGCATCGTGCGGAAGATCATTCGGTTTCATGGTGCATGCCTCCTCATCGGCAGAAGGAAAAAGATCCACGAGCGCAGCGACGCTCGACGGTCCGGGCCACTTGTGCAGCGCGGCGCAGGCGATGGTCGCGGCAAGGAGAACGGCGCCACCCCCAAGGCAGGTCCTTGCATCGTTGTCGCCGAGCTCCTCGCGGCGCCATTGGCGCGTCGCGTATCGACCATTGCATTGAACTCAAGCCAGCTCAGTTGTGGTCCGACTTTTATGCAGGGCTGCCATGAGGGTGCGGCATGCCTCGCGATGCAAGCGGTGCCGGCTGCTTGCCGCCAACGCCGCCGCGATCAGTGATCGAAATGAAAAGCCACCGTCGCCCGCGGCCCGACCCGCCGTGACGACACGCGATCGGCGAACTGCCGCAGCAGGAAGCCCGCCAGCCGGCGCTCGCCGTCACCCGAGTCGATGATCTCCTCGATCGTCGGGCGCACCTGCGGCAACTCCAGGACGTCGCCGTCATAGGACACGCTCAGGTCCAGGTTGAACTCGTCGAACGAGGCCTCGATGACCAGCGGCCCGCTGGCGACGCCGCTCGACGCCAGCGTCTCGATGGACTGGACCAGGTTGAACTTGGCACGCACGATCACGTCGCGGCGCGCGCCCCACACGCCGCCCTGCATCTCCAGGAAGTCTTCCAGCGCCTGCGGGTCGAGCCCGCCGGGCTGCACCGTCATCGACACCGTCTTGCGCAGCCCGATCCGGAACAGCAGGTTGAGCGCGAGCCCCACCAGCGTGCCGAACACCATCGCGTTGCCCAGCGAGGCGCGCAGCCCCGGCGGCAGCACCACCAGGAAGCCCGGGTAGATCTCCACCGCCAGCCCCATCACGATCGACAGCCCGATCACCAGCGTCTTGCGCGCATCCAGCAGGCGCGAGGTCATGATGACCAGCCCGTTCAGCACGATGAAGGTCGACGAGAACACCAGCGCCGCGCCCAGCACCGCGCGCGGCATCAGGTTGACCAGCAGGCCCAGCTTGGGCACGAAGGCCGCGACCAGCAGGATCGCCGCGACCGAGTAGCCCACGCGCCAGCTCGTCACGCCCGTGGCCGAGGCCAGGCCCACCGCGCCGGTCGACGAGTTCATGCCATGGGCACCGACTGCACCTGCGACCACGTTGCCGAGTCCGTCGGCCATCACGCCGCCGCCGATCGTGCGCATGTCGGCCCGCACCCAGTTGGCCTGGTTGGCCTTCTGCGACGTCGTCACATTGCCGATGGTCTTCAGCACCGCGGCCACCGCGCCGATCATGAAGGCCAGCAGCAGGTCCGGGTGGAACGACCAGCCCAGGTGCGACAGCCCCGGCAACGCCACCAGCGGCGCGGCCGACACATGCGCCACCTCCACGGCGTCGAAGCGGCCCAGCGCCCAGGCCGCGACACAACCGATCGCCAGCCCGATCAGCACACAGTAAAGACGCAGCACACCCCGCCCCCAGACATTCAGCGCCACCATCAATGCCAGTGTGGCCAGCCCCAGCGTCATGTCGATGCCCGCGGGCGCGGTGGCTGCATCGACAGATGCACCGACCGCCGTGCGAAGCCCGACCACGCCCACCGAGATGCCCGACAGCAGCACCACCAGCCCCGTGATCTCCGGCGTGAACAGCTTGCGCAGGTGCGGCAACCCGCGCGCCAGGATCATCTCGACCAGCCCCGCCACGATCGTCATGCCGAACACCGCCGGCAGCCCGCCATGCTGCGCCGCCAGCATCGACGGCACCACGTACACCACGCTCGGCGTCGGCTGGCACAGGAAGCCCGAGCCAAGCCAGCCGAAGCGCATCACCTGCAACACCGTGCCCACCGCCATCGCCAGCAGCGTGAAGCTGACCATCGTCGATGCCACCTCCGGCGTGCCGCCCGCCGCTTGCGCCACCAGCACCGGGTACACGAGGTAGATGAACATCAGGCCGACGTGCTGAAGGCCACTGAGAACGTTCACGCCGAGCGGCGGCTTGTCGTCGACCCCGTAGAGGAGGTCGGCAGGCTTGTGCGACATCGGGGGGATCCTTGCGTCGGCGGAGGTGACGCGCATTCTTGTCTGGATCGGGGAGGACCGTGCAGCCGCCTGACGGATCGTCGAGGTAGGCATGGCTCGCGGACAGGTCGTTAGAACGGCCAGACCCTCTCCGCTCGACCTACCCCGACACGAACTGAAGAACGCGCCACGATTCGTCTACGCGGCGATCCTAGTGTTGCCGGTACGCGGCGCGCTCGAATGATCCATCAGCAGCCATGGAATAAATCCCGGTGCAGATCCTCGATGGTGTCGCGGCCGCGTGCTCGAGGCGTGGCCACGCCGCCGCTCGTGAAGCAGTACACGCGGGGCAGCGGCCGATTCGATCCGGCGCTGCAACTCGTGATGACCGTGCAGGGCGTCGGGCCGGCGATGAGTCTGGGCATTGGCGAACCTCGTCCTGGGTCAGGGGCAGCACTTGCAGCCTTCATGGTTCTGGCGGGGTGCGGAATTGGCGCCGCCCTTGTTCTGGATGGCGCGACAGGACAAAGCGGCCCGCGAAGTGGGCGTCCGAGGTTGCCGTGCCGGCGACCACGACCGGCAGCCGAATAACAGGTGACGCGTCGAGCAATGAGAGCGATGAGGCACCCATGCGTGTAATCGCGCCACAAATTGTTCAGAGGGCCAGCTACAAATTGCAGTACTGCAGGCCGCCGCCCGCCGGGCTGCCTTGAGTTTGAATGAGGGTAGCACCGACCCGCATAAAAGGCTATCGTGCGTGGGGAGTCGATTTTTCGAAAAACGCCGTTCGATGCCGTTGCCTTCGTGCGGTCTTTAAGTCCCTCTTCGAACCATTTGGAAGTTCAAAGTTGCTAATCAATAGCTCATCGCGCTTGCTGTAGCTTCGTGCGCTGTATTGAAAATTGCAACGTCGGACATTGAAGGCTTCGTACAAAAATTCAATAACATGATGATCGTCATAACTGAGCAGCCACTTGAATTCCACCGTCGAAAGTGTATTTGCCAGCTCTTTATGTTGTCCGAGTCTGTAGAAATGTCTGTACAAAGACTCTCCCTTCTTAAAGTAGGGGGGGTCAAGGTAGAAGAAGCAATCGGATCGGTTTGCCATTTTGGCCATCAATGCTATTGCATCGCCAAATTGAACGTCAACTTTCGAGGCGAGAGTTGAGAGAGTTAATATTCGAACAATAATGTCATCTTTATTTGTTCGGCACGATATGTCATAGACTGAAGATTGCTGCTTTCCGCCAATGGGCCCTGCGTTGAGAATGCCAGAAAAATTTGTGCGATTAAAAAATAATCCGGCTAAACCAAGAGCCACAAGATCTTGCGACATTGGGTTTGAAACTTTCAAATAATGCTGAAGAGAATGCCAAGTCTCCAAAGTTATGGGTAGTTCTTGGAATCTAGCAATTAGCTCCTCTGGTCGGCAGAAAACAGAATGCCAAAAGCCGAACAGCAATGGATCGCGCTCTAGAAGCAGAACGGACGGTGTCAAGCCGAAATCGAGCAAGCCCAAAGCTATGGCTGCACTTCCGGCATAAGGTTCCACCACATGAAGCCCCGTAAATCCTGACAGTTGAAATATTTCGGCGGCAACTGCAAGGAAATCGGATTTGCCGCCCGGGTAGCGAAGCGGACTGTGCATCATGCGGTTGCAGCCTTCAAAGAGTTGATTTGCTCAATCACCCATTCGCGTATTTCGGGGAGGTTGGCTTGCCGTTCAACCTGAACTGCCGACTCTGTCATTGAAAATTGCACGCCTTCATCTGTGAGCGCCGGCAAGCGCAAACGGTCAATAATAGTACCGTATCGAACCGTAATCGCGTCAATGCGTTCGCGCCGAGTGCCGAGGGAGTCGATTGGAGGAACTGCGTGCGGGATGAAAATATAGCCTTTCGCAACTGATGCGGGACATCTGGTAAACCAGTTTCGATGAAAATTGGCAATTGGCCGCCCTGCGAGCGGTTTACCCATCCAGTTGTCGCCTGACGCTACCTGACCTAGCATGTACTCTGTTCCGGCGGTGCGATCGCGCCTTGGACGCCAAGCAATAACATCTATTTCTTCATCCTTTGGAAAGTTCGAAACTCCGGGTGCCGGACGATCGACGACAATGCCTTCACCAAAGAGGCGATAAACTTCTCTTAGGCGTTGTAAAAATGGAGGATTATGATTGGGGCGTGGCCACCCAAAAGATATTGCATGGCCTCGAACTTCTCCTGCGGCAGCGACAGTTGAACAGGCTTGAAATAAGTCGCGGACATGGTTGTCGACCCTTGGGAGCCACGAACCATCTAACAGTTCGCGACCGTTCGAATAGGTCAGCAGCAAGCAAAATAGATAAACGAAACCGCCACTGCTTGCGGGCTCGATCACGCAAAGTCGATTGCGCGAGTCGATTTCAAACGGATAGGCGGCCCCAAGGGCTTCAATTCTTTCTCCGATCTCGCCTGTAATCGAATCCATGAAGACTTCATCGTCGGGGCCGCTAACCCCGCTTGAATCGGTGTATTCTTCTCGAATCAAAACTCCCTCGGGATCTGACTCCTCGATTTCACGCGATTTGTCCCAAAGCCGTTTTAGAGAGCCAAGGCGAAATTTTCCGTGCGAAGTTGTGAGAACTTTTAATTCAATCCAGTCGCAAATCAGTGATGGCGACGATGTAAAAGGTGGTGCGCTGAGTGCCATGTTATCGTTTGGTTTTTGCCCTTTTTTTGTCGCTCATGGTCTTTAAAGTGTCAGCACGTTGATATATTTCCTCGATAAGAATGTCGATGTCTTCGTCCCCTCCGGCATACTTCGCCATCAAATCCATGGCTCGGGAAAGTCTCAAATTTGCAACGATTAACGCGTCATGAAAAGCAGAGGCAGGCTCCTTCAGTTCGTCAAGTGCTTTTTCAAGTGGGGCTCTGTTTTGAAGGGCAAGTCGCGCGCGAGGATCGGCAATGGCAAGTCCAAGGTCTTTTAGATCCGGGTTTTGTGATTTTATAAGTGACGATCTAGCATCGCTTTGGGAGCCGTACATGTAGCTCAACACCTCGCCAAGATTGCCAAGATAGCTCTTCTTGATGGGCTTTGGATTTGGCTTATTTGACCAGCCTGCTGTCAAGCCCAGAAAGTCTTGGTACTGTTCTCTGCCTAGGGCTGTGTACAAGTGAGAAAACGCGAAGCGCCCCTTCGTAATTGCTCTATCTTCAATTGACCATTGCCCACTGTCTTTGGCTTGATCGAGAATCAGAATTGCGTAAATATATGCGCGCAGCGTGTTGTTGTTGTCGCCCATTTTTGCTGCAATGTCGTCGATGGTGAGCGTGCCGTTGGCGCTCTTATACCAATTTGTGACATATTTTGCTTTTGCGAATGCATCCCATCTTTGAGGGCCATTTATGTGCTTGAAACCAATAAATTCGCGAGCATCATCGGGTTGATGTACTCGATAAACTAGCACGCGCTTTATTGACTCCTTGACTTCAATTGAGATTGGCTGCGGTATTTTGATGCCCAGTTCTAGCGCCAAGCTTGGTTTTTGGATAAGCCGAATTGCCGCCAGGCGGCGATTCCCCTCCAATACTCTGTATGGGCCTCCATTTGGCCCGTGCACTATCAGAGGTTCAAGATTTAAGTATTTGTTGGTGCAAATGGAAAGAATTAATTCGTCCAGGGCCGCTATATCACTTAGGATCTCGATTACTTCACTCTCATTGGAGGCCTCATGGTCGTCTCCAGTCTGAAGTCGCGGATTTGCAAGATCGAGTTGAAGGGCATCAACAGCGCACAGCGTGGCGTCTTTAAAAGGTAGATCGATTTTCATTGACGCAGAACAAAGTTTTTAGCCGCCAAGTCGCCTGCCGCTGATCTTGGGTGGGAGTGGGAGAAGTCGCCTGTCGCGACGATCTCGACAAGCGGAGGAGGCCTTATTTTGCCTGCTTCATTCGTTGCTGGCCAGCGGAACATCCCCCTACTGATGTTGCTCCTCGCGCAACTTGGAGTGTGGCACCACAGTTGACTGGTGGTGATTTAGGGTGAACTTGGCCGATGCTCAAAAATTTCAAAAGCGCGTAGGCAAAAAAAGTGAATGCAGGTTCGAACGAAGACCAGAACTACGCAGACCCCAGTACCAGAAGTCCAACCCCCGGCGAGTTTGCCAGCGTGCCGTACAGCGCATGGGCCTCGATCCTAAGACGCTAGTTTCGTACGCGTGCTCGAACGACCATAGCCAGACATCCCGGCGCGCGGGCGAGGTCGAGTTCGATGGGAGGGGCAGCCCCTCATCGTTTTCGCAATGCGGAAAGACTTCTGCCGCCGCCAGACTGGCCGCGTAGAAGGGTATCGAAATCAAGCATTGCTGGAAGCCGATCGCGACCATCGCCTAAATATTGCCAGCCTCGCTCCAGGCCGTGGCGCAGTCGTGTGGTGCAGCTGGCGCATTCGTGCGGACAAGCGCACCCTGAGCGCGACCATCTAATTAAGGGCAAGCGGAAGCGCGGACGGCGTCGGCGATGCCGAGCACTCGCCTATCGACCACGGCCCTCCGCTGCTCCAGGCCCGTGTGCGCACAGGTCACCGATGAGCTCGCCGTCGCCCGCCGATATTACGGTCCCAAGCATCTTCTCAGCGACTTCTGAGACAACGATTCGACGCGCTGCTGTGCCAGCAAGGCATCCCTACCTTGTTGTGCGCAAACACCAACACCGACCATGTTTATTCTCAATACGCCCTCGCTGGTCTACGCTACACGCGGCATCCACTTCCTCGTGCAGCAAGTGCATGGCTTCGTGGCGTCGGCAGAATTGCTGATCGCCGCACGCAGCGCTCCCAAGGCCAAGGCCTCTTGAACCAATGATCGCCACGACGATGACACCGCAGCACATCGACTGCGCCTGGCTCCTGCAAGACCCCGGCGCGCAAGCCGCACAGGCCGACATGCGCATCGCCATCGGCGCCGATGGCCGTATCGCCTCGGTCGCGCCCATCGGTACCAAGGCACCCGGCGGGCGCTTGCTCGCACTGCCCGCGCTGTCCAACGCCCACGATCACGGCCGCACCTTCCGCAGCGCCACGCTCGGCGCCTTCGACAAGCCGCTTGAAAGCTGGATCCCCTTCCTCGGCACGGTGCCCGGACTCGACCCGTACATCTGCGCCGCCACATCCTTCGCGCGCTCGGTGCGGCATGGGGTGGCGAACCTCATGGTCCACTACACCGGCGTGCAGGGCGGCATGCCGTACGTCGACGAGGCCAGGCACGTTGCGCGTGCGGCCAAGGATGTGGGCGTGCGCATCGGCTTCGCCGTCTCCATCCGCGAGCGCAACGGCATCGCCTATGCCGACAACGCGGCCGTCCTGAAGGCCCTGCGACCCGGCATCCGCGACGCTGTCGCCGGCCGGCTTTCAGCCAGGTCCATCCCACCCGCGCAGTACCTCGAACAGGTCGACGACGTGGCGCGCATGCTGGAAGAGGGCGGCTACACCGACCACGTCACCGCGCAATACGGCCCGGCCGCGGTGCACTGGTGCAGCACGCCCTTGCTCGAAGCCATCGCACGCGCCTCTGCCGACACGGGCCGGCCGGTGCACATGCATTGCCTCGAAACCCCGTACCAGCGCGCCTGGGCCGACAAGCACCATCCGCAGGGCATGATCCGCTTCCTCAACGACATCGGCCTGCTCAGCCCCCGCCTCACCCTCGCCCATTGCGCCATGGCGCGCCCGGACGAACTCGCATTGCTCGCGGAACGCGGCGTCACCATCGCGGTCAACACCAGCTCCAACCTCTACCTGAAGTCCGGCATCGCCCCGGTGCCCGAGATGCTCCGCCAAGGCTGCCGCATCGCGATGGGGCTGGACAGCACCGGCTTCGACGAAGACGACGACGCCCTGTGCGAGATGCGCATCGCCTACCAGTTGCACCGCGGCTGGGGCTTCGAGCGCACGATGACGCGCGAGGAACTGTGGCGCTTTGCCGGCTGCAATGGCGCGCGCAGCGTCAGCGGCTCAGGCGCCATCGCCACTGGCCGCCTGACCGAGGGCGCGCCCGCCGACATCGTCGTGCTCGACTGGGACAAGCTCGACGACGACATGCTGTTCCCCGACGTCGACCCGCTCGACCTGCTGCTCGCCCGCGCCAACGGGACGCACATCGCGAAGGTGATCATCGGCGGAAGGACGGTGGTCGAGGCAGGGCGGGTGCAAGGCATCGACGAGCCGGCGCTGCGCGCCGAACTGATCGCCAGCGCCCGCGCCGCCCTCGCGGCAGACAGCCGCCACGCGGCCTGGCTCGATACCTTGCGTGCGTTGGCGGAAGATCTTGAACCGTTCTATCGCGACGGCATGGGCGACTGCTGTGCCTAGAGACTGTCCATCGGACGATGAAGCTGCGCCGACGACCAATGCTTGCAAGGGACGCCGGCTCGAATCGCCGGCTAGAGGGCAAGTTCCCGCATGAAGCTTGATATGGCACTGGCTGCTGCATCCGGACTCGATTGAAGCAGGCAATGTGGCGCTTCGATCTTCGCGGCCGCCACCGAAGGACACACCGCTTGAATGTGCGCAAGAGCGCTCTTCGGGATCAGCCGATCCTCTGAAGCCTGGAGGTAGATGCTGGGCACCCGGACCCTGGCCAGCAGCGCCGATGAATCCACGCACAAGACAGCTTGGAGCCGGGCGCGCAAGACCGCGGGACGAACTTGCTCCACTGCACGGGAGATCGCGCTGAGCAAAGCCGGGCTGCGGAACTTGCCGAGCAGCAAGTGGCTGAGCGCGAACGGCGGCATGTCCAGGAGGGGAATGAACGGAAGCAGCACACGTGCGCCCGCCAGGCCGGGACGCGGATTGCGAGCAAAGGTACAGCAGAGCACCAATCCCTTGAGCGAAGGCGGTGCCTCTGCCGCAAGCGCAATGGCAATGGGGCCGGAGAAAGACTCTCCGAACAGCACGTAAGGCTCATCCACAGGAAGTGCCTTGCGAACAAAGTCCTGGTGTTCGTCGTACCCGAGCACGACGTCTGTCGGATAGCGAACCACCTGCGTCCTCGTGCGGTCGCCAAACACCTTCAGGAACGGATCAAACAGTTCGCCTGTTCCTTCCAGCCCGGGAAGCAGCACCAGCGTCGCCATGGCCTTCCAACGTCAAAGATCGAACTCGTAATCCACCGTGATCGGCGCATGGTCGCTGAACTTGATCGTCTTGAAGATCGCCTCATGCCGCGCCAGCGCCGCGATCTTCGGCGTCGCCAGGTGGTAGTCCAGCCGCCACCCCACGTTCTTCGCATAGGCCTGCCCGCGGTTGCTCCACCACGTGTAGCACTCCTCCGTCGTGTCCGGCTTCAGCAGCCGGTACACGTCGACCAGCCCTGCGCCTTCCGCGCCCGCATCCAGCAGCCGCGTCATCCACGCACGCTCCTCCGGCAGGAAGCCGCTGTTCTTCTGGTTGCCCTTCCAGTTCTTCAGATCGGCCTGCTGGTGCGCGATGTTGATGTCGCCGCACAGCACGAACTCGCGCGTCTTCTTCAGCGCGATCAGATGCGGAAAGAACCCCTTCAGAAACCTGAACTTCGCAGCCTGCCGTTCCTCCCCCGATGACCCGCTCGGAAAGTAGCAGCTGATCACCGAGAACTTGCGCTTCGGCGTGTCGAAGCGCAGCTCCAGGTAGCGCCCCTCCGCATCGAACTCCTTGTCGCCCCAGCCAATTACCACGTCACTCGGCGCATGCTTCGAGTAGATCGCGGTACCTGCATAGCCCTTCTTCTCGGCGAAGTGGAAGTGCCCCTTCAACCCCGCCATCTCCTCGAAGCGCCCCTCGATGTCGCTCGCCTGGACCCGGATCTCCTGCATGCAAATACAATCCGGCGCCAGTTCGGCGACCCAGTCGGCGACGCCCTTGGTGGCGGCGGAACGCAGGCCGTTGAGGTTGAGGCTGGTCAGTTTGAACACGAAAAGGATTCCCGATATGGCTGATAAGGGTGGAGAAGATCTGGCCCAGCGCTTTGTGCAGTTCGCGCTCGATTCGGGCGTGTTGCGCTTCGGCGAGTTCAAGATCAAGTCGGGCCGCATGAGCCCGTATTTCTTCAACGCGGGCCTGTTCGACGACGGCCTCAAGCTGGCGCGGCTGGCCGAATTCTATGCAGAGCGGCTGCTCGCCAGCGGGCTCGAATTCGACATGATCTTCGGCCCCGCCTACAAGGGCATCCCGCTCGGCGCCACGGTCGCGGCGGAACTGGCGCGGCGCGGCCGCAACGTGCCCTTCGCCTACAACCGGAAGGAAGCCAAGGCCCACGGCGAAGGCGGCAGCCTCGTCGGCGCGCCGCTCAAGGGTCGGGTGCTGATCGTCGACGACGTGATGTCGGCCGGCACCGCGGTGCGCGAGTCCATCGCCATCATCGAGGCCGCCGGTGCCAAGCCCCATGCCGTGGCCATCGCGCTCGACCGGCAGGAGAAGGCCACCGAGAACGGCAAGGATGTCGACCACAGCGCCGTGCAATATGTACGGAACCAGCTCGGTCTGCAGGTCATGGCGATAGCAACCCTCGACGACTTGTTACATTACCTCTCGGGCCGCCCTGACAACTCTCTGGTCGCCCATCGCGAGGGAGTGTTGGCCTACAGGGAGCGCTACGGGGCGGTCTGAACGGCTGCATTGAAGGGGTCGCCATCATGCGCCTTGCCATTCTTGTTGCCGGACTGCCGTTGGCGCTCGGATGCGCCGCGTCCGCCGTGCAGGCGCAACCGGCCCAGCCGCCGACCAACGCCCCAGGCATCTTCAGCTGTGTCGATGCTTACGGCCGCACCATCACGTCGGACCGTCCCATTGCCGATTGCCTCGACCGCGAGCAGCGTGAGCTGACCCCCAGTGGCACCGTGCGCCGCCGCCTCGAGCCCAGCTACACCGCCAAGGAACAGGCCGAGCGTGAAGAGCGTGCGCGGCAGGCGCAGATCGCAGCGGCCAAGCAGACGGACGAACGCAGGCGCGAGCGCGCATTGCTCATGCGCTATCCCAACGACGCCACCCACGAGCGCGACCGTGCCGAGGCCCTTGGCCAGATCGACGCGGTGATCCAGTCCGCACGCAAGCGGCAAGGCGAACTCGCCGACGAAAGAAAGAAGATCGACGCCGAACTCGAGTTCTACCGCAACGACATCAGCCGGGCACCGCCCGCATTGCGCCGGCAGGTCGAGGAGAGCACCCAGAGCCTCGGGGTGCAGAACCGCTTCATCGGCGAACAGGAAGAAGAGAAGCGGCGCGTCAACCAACGCTTCGACGATGAGCGAACCCGGCTGAGGCAGCTCTGGGCGCCGGAAGTGACCCGGAAATAGCGGCGCCGCTGCGCTCTCCGGGTGTCCTCCATCTCTTCGGGAGAGGGAAGGGGTGAGGGCAAGCGACCTCGGATATGGCCGCTGTCTCTTGGGTCGATGTGGCTTTGCCATCTCGACTCGATCCCCCACGGGGGCGGGCTGGGCATGGCCCGGCCCTGGGGGCTTTGAGTCGATGGTGCCTTGCCGTCTCGACTCAATCCCTTTCGATCACCCCAGCTTCGCCTTCAGCAAGGCGTTGACCTGCGCCGGATTCGCCTTCCCCTGGCTCGCCTTCATGACCTGGCCGACCAGCGCATTGAAGGCCTTGTCCTTGCCGGCGCGGTATTCATCGATGTTCTTCTGGTTGGTGGTCAGCACGGCGTCGATGATCTTCTCCAACGCGCCCGTGTCGTTCATCGGCTTCAGGTCCTTCGCCGCGATGATCGCGTCGACATCGCTGCCTTCCCCGCTCCACAGCGCATCGAACACCACGCGCGCCGCGCTGTTGGGGATCGTGCCGTCGCTGATGCGTGCGATCAACTGGCCGAGTTGGGCAGCCTTCACCGGCGCGGCCTCGATGCCGATCTCCTGTGCGTTCAAGCGGCGTGCGATCTCACCGGTGATCCAGTTGCTGGCCAGCTTGGGCGTCGCGCCCTTGGCCACTGCCTCGTCGAAGTAGCGCGCCAGCGCCACGCTCTGCGTGAGTTGCGCCGCGTCGTACTCCGACAGCCCATGGTCGCGCACATAGCGCTCGGCCATCGCACGCGGCAACTCCGGCATATCGGCTTTCACGCGATCGATCCAATCCTGTGCGATCGCCAGCGGCGGCAGGTCCGGGTCGGGGAAGTAGCGGTAGTCGGCCGAATCTTCCTTGGCGCGCATGGCCCGCGTCTCGCCGGTGTCGGGGTCGAACAGCACCGTAGCCTGCTGGATCTTGCGACCGTCCTCGATCTCGCCGATCTGCCAGCGGATCTCGTAGTCGATGGCCTGCTGCATGAAGCGGAAGCTGTTCAGGTTCTTGATCTCGCGTCGCGTGCCCAGCGGCTCGCCCGGGCGCCGCACCGACACGTTGGCGTCGCAGCGGAAGCTGCCTTCCTGCATGTTGCCGTCGCAGATGCCGATCCAGGTCACGATCTTGTGCAGTTCCTTCGCATAGGCCACGGCCTCGGCGGTGGAGCGCATGTCGGGCTCGGTCACGATCTCCAGCAGCGGCGTGCCGGCGCGGTTCAGGTCGATGCCGGATTGGCCGATGAAGTTCTCGTGCAGCGACTTGCCCGCGTCTTCTTCGAGGTGGGCGCGCACCAGTCGCACCGACTTCAGTTCATCGCCCACGAAGAAGCTCACCGTGCCGCCTTGCACCACGGGGATCTCGAACTGGCTGATCTGGTAGCCCTTGGGCAGGTCGGGATAGAAATAGTTCTTGCGCGCGAACACGCTGCGCGGCGCGATGTGCGAGCCCAGCGCCAGGCCCAGCTTGATGGCACGCTCGACCGCGCCCTTGTTCATCACGGGCAGCGTGCCGGGCAGGGCCAGATCCACCGCGCAGGCCTGCGTGTTCGGCTCCGCGCCGAAGGCCGTGGAAGCACGGCTGAAGATCTTGCTCTCGGTCGAAAGCTGCGCGTGCGTCTCGAAGCCGATGATGACTTCGAAGCCCTGCACCAGCGGACCCGTGGGCCGGCCGGCTTGCGCCTGTTCGAAGGGGTTTGCGACAACGGTCTCTGTCATTTCTGTTGCTCCAACTCAATGTTCACTTGCGGGGTGCGCCGTCGTCCGGACGCTCGCGCACTGAAGTACGCCGTTGGCGTGATTTCGCCCGGGGCCGTCCCTCGAGCGAATGCCCGAGCGGCACATGGCCTCAGAAGCCCCCGGGCGTCCGCGTATGCCAGTCCGTCGCCTGCTGGAACCGATGCGCCGCATTCAGCAACTTCGCTTCGTTGAAGTAGTTGCCGATCAGTTGCAGACCCACCGGCATGTTGTTCTCGCCAAAGCCCGCAGGCAGGCACATGCCAGGCAATCCGGCCAGCGATCCCGGCAGCGTGAAGATGTCGGCCAGATAGTCGGCAACAGGATCGTCACCGTGCTCGCCAATCTTCCATGCGACGGTCGGGGCGGCCGGCCCCGCGATC
Source organism: Variovorax rhizosphaerae (assembly GCF_037889975.1). Lineage (NCBI taxonomy): Bacteria > Pseudomonadati > Pseudomonadota > Betaproteobacteria > Burkholderiales > Comamonadaceae > Variovorax > Variovorax rhizosphaerae. The sequence continues at coordinate 767,309 of NZ_JBBKZT010000001.1, forward strand.
ACGTCGCATTCCTTGAAGGCCTGCTGGAAGTCGTCCGCGATCATGCGGCGCACCCTCTGTGCTCGCAGGTAGTAGGCGTCGTAGTAGCCATGGCTCAGCACGTAGGTGCCGATCATGATCCGACGCTTCACCTCGTCGCCGAAGCCTTCCTCGCGCGTCATCTCGTACATCTGCTCGAGCGCACTTTTCTTCGTATTCGAAGGATCGTAGAAGTCCTTGGCCCGGTGGCCGAACTTCACGCCATCGAAGCGGCTCAGGTTGCTGGAGGCTTCGGCCGCGGCAATGATGTAGTACACCGGGATCGAGAGTTCGGTGCGCGGCAAGGTGACAGCGACCCGCTTCGCGCCCAGCTTCTCGTACTCGCCCAATGCAGCATCGATCGCTGCGCGCACGCCGGGCGCCACGCCGTCGCCCAGGAACTCCTTCGGCACGCCGATGCGCAGGCCTTCCAGCGTGCCACTCAGGCTGCGCGAGAAGTCTTCAACGGGCCGGTCGATCGAAGTCGAATCGCGGTCGAGGTCCGGGCCGCACATGGCCGAGAGCAGCAGCGCGCAGTCTTCGGCCGAGCGGGCCATCGGCCCGGCCTGGTCGAGGCTCGACGCAAAGGCCACCATGCCGTAGCGCGAGGCGCGGCCATAGGTCGGCTTGATGCCGGTAACGCCGCAGAACGAGGCCGGCTGGCGGATCGAACCGCCGGTATCGGTGCCCGTCGCGGCCGGCGCGAGTCGCGCGGCGACCACGGCCGCACTGGCGCCCGACGAGCCACCCGGAATGCGCGAGCCGTCCCACGGATTGCGCACCGGCGCCGCCACATCGAAGCCCACGGCCGGCACCGCCACGTTCTCGTTCGACGATCCCATCGCGAACTCGTCGCAGCTCAGCTTGCCCAGCGTGACCGTGCCGGCCTCGGCCAGCTTGCGCACCACGGTCGCGTCGAAGGGCGAGCGATAGCCCGCGAGGATCTTCGAGCCGGCGGTGGTCGGGAAGTCGGTCGTGACGAAGATGTCCTTGTGCGCGATCGGCACGCCGGTCAGCGCAGGTGCGCCGCCGGCGGCCAGCTTCTCATCGGCCGCGCGGGCTTGCGCCAAGGTCACATCGGCGTCGAGCGCGACGAACGCGCCCAACGCGCCGTGCGCCCCGATGCGCCCCAAAAAGTGCTGCGCCGTTTCATTGGCCGACACTTCCCGCGCAGCCAGTGCCTTCGCGAGTTGGGCGACGCCCATCTGATGCAGGTCGGGGCGGCTCATTCGATCACCTTCGGCACCAGGAACAGGCCCGCTTCCACCGCCGGCGCGCTGCGCTGGTTCGCTTCGCGGCAATTCGGTTCGCTGGCGATGTCATCGCGCAATCGCAACGAGATGTCTTCAATGGCCGCCACGGGATGCGCCAAGGGCTCGACGCCGGTGGTGTCGACCGCCTGCATGCGCTCGACCAGCGCAAAGAAGCCGTTGATCTGGCCCAGCATGCGCGTGCTCTCCTCGCTGCCGAGCTGGAGCCGGGCGAGCGACGCGATGCGCGCGATATCGGAATCGGTAAGGGACATGGAAAGGTCTGGAATCGGGGAAGAAACGGACGCAATCGCACTTGCGGCAGGGGGTGCTGGCGCGCGAGGCGGAGGGGATCGGTTATTATCCTGCCTTTGCCGCAACCCCCGCGAACGCGCCGGCTTTTGCCGCAAAAACCTCTATTCATCCCCGTCAGTCGACCCACAGCTTAAAAGGCGACCGCATGCCGAAGCGTATGCCGTGCCACAAGGATTCCGCAAATGTTTGGAGTTTTCCGTCGATACTTCTCGACCGACCTTGCCATTGACCTCGGCACCGCCAACACCCTGATCTTCGCCCGCAACAAGGGCATCGTGCTGGACGAACCCTCGGTCGTGGCCATCCGGCACGAAGGCGGTCCGCACGGCAAGAAGGTGATCCAGGCGGTTGGCGCGGAAGCCAAGGCCATGCTCGGCAAGGTGCCCGGCAACATCGAGGCGATCCGCCCGATGAAAGACGGCGTGATCGCCGACTTCGTGATCACCGAGCAGATGATCAAGCAGTTCATCAAGATGGTGCACCCGCGCTCGCTGTTCACGCCGAGCCCGCGCATCATCATCTGCGTGCCCTGCGGCTCCACCCAGGTCGAGCGCCGCGCCATCAAGGACGCGGCCGAAGCAGCCGGCGCCACCTCCGTCTACCTCATCGAGGAACCCATGGCCGCGGCCATCGGCGCCGGCCTGCCGGTCAGCGAAGCCAGCGGCTCGATGGTCGTCGACATCGGCGGCGGCACGACCGAAGTCGGCGTGATCTCGCTCGGCGGCATGGTCTACAAGGGCTCGGTCCGCGTCGGCGGCGACCGCTTCGACGAGGCCATCATCAACTACATCCGCCGCAACTACGGCATGCTGATCGGCGAGCCGACGGCCGAAGTCATCAAGAAGAACATCGGCTCCGCGTTCCCGGGCTCCGAAGTCAAGGAAATGGAAGTCAAGGGCCGCAACCTCTCCGAAGGCGTGCCGCGCAGCTTCACCATCAGCAGCAACGAAGTGCTGGAAGCCCTGACCGATCCGCTCAACAACATCGTCTCGGCCGTTAAGAACGCGCTGGAACAGACTCCACCCGAACTCGGCGCCGACATCGCCGAGCGCGGCATGATGCTGACCGGCGGCGGCGCACTGCTGCGCGACCTGGACCGCCTGCTGGCGGAAGAAACCGGCCTGCCGGTGCTGGTGGCCGAGGACCCGCTGACCTGCGTCGTGCGCGGTTGCGGCATCGCGCTGGAACGCATGGACCGTCTCGGAAGCATCTTCACCTCCGACTTCTGACGGGCCACACTTGCGCGGTTGCGCGGCACTTCGTGTCCGCTTCGCCCAATCCTTCAACGGAGCGGAGCCGGCGGCCCGGCGAAGCCGGTTCCGAGGCATCGCACGAAAATTCCAGGTGTTTCTGGCGTAAAACCGCACCATGCCACTGGGCACCCTCGATCGCACTGCGCCGCCCCTCTTCAGCCAGGGGCCATCGGCGCTCAGCAAGCTGATTTTCTTCAGCGCGCTGTCGCTGTTCCTGATGGTGGCGGATGCGCGATTCCATATCGTGCAGCCGGTGCGCGCAGCCATCGGCGCGGTGCTGTATCCGGTGCAATGGGTGGCAATGAAGCCGGTGCAATTCGTGCTCGGCGGCACCCGCTACTTCGAAGACCTGCAGGTGGCCCAGCGCAGTGAGGCCGAGGCGCGCAAGTCGCTGGCGCTGCAGTCGGAGCGCGCCAGCCAGTCCGATGCCCTCGCGCAGGAAAACGCACGGTTGCGCTCCATGCTCGAATTGCGGGCCAGCACCACGACGCCGGGCCGTGTCGCCGAGGTGCTCTATGACGCTGCCGACCCCTACACCCGCAAGCTGATCCTCGACCAGGGCATGACGCAGGGCATCCTGCCCGGCTCGCCGGTGATCGACGAGCGCGGCGTGCTCGGGCAAATCACGCAGGTCCTGCCATTCACCAGCGAGGTCACACTGGTGACCGACCGCGACCTGGCCATCCCCGTGCAGAACGCCCGCACAGGTGCGCGCAGCGTGGCCTTCGGCGAGGCCAATGCCTACGGCGGCGGATTGGAACTGCGCTTCATGCAGGCCAACTCGGATGTGCAGGAAGGGGACCTCCTGACGACCAGTGGCGTGGACGGCGTCTACCCGGCGGGCTTGCCGGTCGGCAGGATCGACCGCATCGAGCGTCGCGCCGATTCGGCCTTCGCCCGCATCCATTGCGTGCCCGCCGGCGGCGTGGCGGCTGCGCGCTACGTGATGGTGCTGGTGCCGGCCAACCTCAACCTCCCGCCCAAGCCGGCGCCGGTCGTGGCGCCGCCGGTCGCCCCGGCGAAGAAGAAGGGCGACAAGCCAGCCAAGGGCGAGAAGGTGGACAAGGCGAACAAGGCAGCACCGGCGGCGCCTGGCGACAAGCCGGCCAAGCCCGCCCCTCCGCCCCAGCCCGACAAGGCGGACGTGGCCGCGGACAGGGCCGCGGACAAGGCAGCCGAAAAGGCCGACCGGAAAGAGAAAGGAGCCGCACGATGATCATGCGTCCTGGCCAGCAGCAGCTCCTGCTGCCCGTGAGCCCGCTCTTCATCTGGGGCAGCCTGCTGCTGGCCCTGCTGCTGAACATGCTGCCGCTCGGGCGCATCGCCTGGTTTCCCGATGTGCTGGCGCTCGTCATCGTGTTCTGGAGCGTGCACCAGCCCACGCGCATCGGCATCGGGGTGGCCTTCGTGTTCGGGCTTTTCATGGACGTGCACCAGTCCGCCATGCTGGGCCAGCATGCGCTCTCCTACACGGCGCTGAGTTTCTTCGCGATCATGATCCACCGGCGCCTGCTCTGGTACCCGATGATCTCCCAGGCGCTGCAGTTGCTGCCGCTGTTTGCGTTGTCGCACTTCGTTGAGCTCGGCATCCGCATGGTCGGTGGCGGCGTGTTTCCGGGATGGAACCTTACGCTCGCTCCGCTGATCGAAGCCGTGCTCTGGCCGTTCGTCAGCGCCTTGCTGCTCGCACCGCAGCGCCGAACGCCGGAGCCCGATGCCAACCGGCCCTTGTGATCACCATGCAGCGTGGTCGTCACCGCCGCGGCACGATTGCCATTGACACCCCACAAGCCTAAGCTCTCGGGCCTGTTCACACTACTAACGAAGTCGCGAAGACATGCCGAAGCGGACAAATCAAGGCGCACGACGCCGCGCGTGCATTGGCACACGCAAGGAGTGCAACGCGGAGTTGGCCGCTTCGGCATGCCTTCCCTTCGGGTTGGCCAGCCTTGGGGCCGTCTGCGGCGTTGCCCGCGCTTGCAAGGCGCCAGCCTTGCTGCGCGCGGGCGCCTTGCATCCAGCCCCAAGGCTGGCCAACGCGACCCCGTTAGTAGTGCGAACAGGCCCTGGCCCCCTCGATGACTGAAATCCGCAACGTCGCTGCCGACATCGCGCGCTTCAAGCGTCGCGTGGTTGTGATCGGCCTCGTCGTGCTGACGGCCTTCACCCTGCTGGGCCTGCGCCTGACTTACCTGCAGGTGGTGCGCCATGAAGACCTGGCCGAGCAGGCCGAGGCCAATCGCACCGCGGTCGTGCCGGTGGTGCCCAACCGGGGCCTGATTCTTGACCGCAACGGCATCGTGCTGGCTTCCAACTATTCGGCCTACACGCTGGAGATCACGCCCTCCAAGGTGGCCGACCTCGAAGAAACCATCGACGGCCTGGCGACCGTGATCGAAGTCGGGCCGCGCGACCGGCGGCGTTTCAAGCGGCTGCGCGAGGATTCCCGCAGCTTCGACTCCATCCCCATCCGCACCCGCCTGAGCGACGAGGAAGTGGCCCGCTTCGCCGCGCAGCGCTATCGCTTCCCGGGCGTCGAGATCAAGGCGCGCCTGTTCCGCAACTACCCGCACGGCGAAATCGCCAGCCACGTGCTCGGCTACATCGGCCGCATCAACCAGGCGGAAAAGGCCGCGATGGAGGAGTGGGACGACGAGGACTACGACAACTACCGTGGCACCGAGTACATCGGAAAGCTGGGTATCGAACAAAGCTACGAGAAGACCCTGCATGGCTTGACGGGTGTCGAGCAGATGGAAACTTCCGCCGGCGGGCGAGCGGTGCGCCGGCTCAACGGCCATCCGGCCACGCCCGGCAACACCGTGATGCTGTCGCTCGACATCAAGCTGCAGAAGATGGTCGAGGACATGTACGGCGAGCGCCGCGGCGCGATGGTGGCCCTCGACCCCAAGACCGGCCAGGTGCTGGCTTTCGTCAGCAAGCCCACTTTCGATCCCAACCTGTTTGTCGAGGGCATCGACAGCGAGAGCTGGAAAGAACTCAGCGGGTCCATCGACAAGCCGCTGCTCAACCGGGCGCTGCGCGGCACCTATCCGCCCGGCTCCACGTACAAGCCGTTCATGGCCATGGGTGCGCTGCAGACCGGCAAACGCGGGGCCAACGTGCAGGTCAACGACCCTGGCTTCTACAACTTTGCAGGCCACCGCTTCGGCAGCCCCGAAGGCAACATCGGCAACGTCGACATGCGCCGTTCGATCCAGCTGTCGAGCAACATCTACTACTACTCGCTGGCCAACGAGATGGGTGTGGACCTGATCCACGACTTCATGAAACCACTGGGCTTCGGCCAGATCACCGGCATCGACCTCGGCGGCGAGGTGCGCGGTGTGCTGCCCAGCACGGAATGGAAGCGCAACGCCTACAAGCGCCCCGAGATGAAGAAGTGGTACGCCGGCGAGACCATCTCCCTGGGCATCGGGCAGGGCTACAACAGCTTCACGATGTTGCAACTCGCGCAGGCCACGGCCATCATTGCCGACGCCGGCCGCAAGCACCAGCCGCACCTGGTCGTGGCCACGCGCGACACCGTCTCCGGCAAGACCACGCCCGTCGAACCGCCGCCGACCATCGACCTCCGCTTCTCGCCGGCCAACGTGGCCGTGGTGCGGGAAGGCCTGCAGGCCGTGATCACCGCCGGCACGGCGCGCGCCGTGTTCGTCGGCGCTGGCTACGTCGCCGCCGGCAAGACCGGGACGGCCCAGGCTGTGGGGCAAGCGCAGAACACCAAGTACAACGCCAAGGCACTGGAGGAACACCAGCGCGACCATGCACTGTTCGTGGCCTTCGCGCCGGCCAATGACCCGAAGATTGCCGTCGCGGTGATCGTGGAGAACGCGGGCTGGGGTGCTGGCGCTGCGGCGCCGATCGCGCGGCGCGTGTTCGACTACTGGTTGCTCGGGCAGTATCCGAGCGAGGCCGACATGGCGGCCATCAAGGTGGGCAAGGCCTCCGCCCCCATCGGCAAGCCGCGGCTGGCGAGTGAGGCTGCGTGGCCTGCGGCGGTGGCGCCGGCCGGTGCCACCGCAGGCGAATCGACCGCTTCGCCGTGAAATGAACCCACCCCCGAATGCGCCTGCGGCGCCCGCGCGGCCGCCAGGGGCGGCTGCTCTTGCGGGCCGTCCAAGCCTGCGCAGGCAGGCTTGGAGCCGCGGCCCTCAGCCCCTCAAGGGGCGCACCCAAGGGCCCGGCAAAGCCGGTTCCGTGGTTGCCCACGAACTGGCAACGTCGCCCCGGTTTCGTGCGTCGCGGAAGACGCGCCAGCGTCATGGAGAACTGTTATGACTTTGCAGTCAAGCGCAGATCAAGGCCGAGAGGCGCAGACCGCGCCATAGCATGGCGCCGCGGCGATCCACTGCACTGTGCGTTGGATTGCGAAGTCGCATGAGGCTGCATTTGAGGCTCCCAGCCTTGGCCTTGCGTTGCAGGTTTCTTCCATGGGCGACCCACCGCTCGCCCCTTGCAGGCAGGAAGGCGGTTTGCCGGCAGGCTTACCACTCCCCCGTTTCGCGCACACGCTGATCCAGGTCCAGATGCGCAAGTTGGTCTTGCCGGCGTTGTGCTTTGACGCGATTGCGCCGAGCCGACAACACGTCGAATCGGCGTGCCACGGCGGCTGCCAGTGGCGTACGTTGTTGAGCCGTTGCTGGCGTGTGGACTGTGCTTGGATGAGTGCGCATTCTTTTGATCCCTTCGAACTCCTTTGATGATCGTTCCAGTGCGAACGCCAAGGGGAAAAAAGTTCGTGAAGTGTTTGGGGTTTCCCGCTGTTATCCGTGGCTCGCAAGCTGTATAGGGTGCTGTCGCAAAGCATCGCTCGCTGCTATCGCAGGAACGCGTCATAGCCCGTCTTCAGGATCAGTGCACTCACCACCACGATGAACACGCCGCGCACGAAGCCCGCGCCGTGCTTCAGCGCGACACGCGTGCCGAGCACGCTGCCGATCACGTTGGCCACGGCCATCACCAGGCCGTACTGCCACCAGACATGTCCCTTGGCCGCGAGCAGCATCAGCGCCGCAAGGTTGGTGGCGACGTTGATGCACTTGGCCGAGGCGGAGGCATTGAGAAAGTCGTAGCCGAGCCAGCGCACGAACAGGAATACCAGGAAGCTGCCCGCGCCAGGGCCGAAGAACCCGTCGTACAGCCCGATCAGCAGGCCGATCGCGCAGGCGGCCATGACCTCGTGCTGGCCGACGAAGCGCGGCACATGGTGGCGCCCCATGTCCTTGCGCGCCAGCGTGTATCCCAGGACCGCCAGCAGGATGAAGGGCAGGGCACGCCGCAGGAATTCGCCCGGGAACACCGTGACCGCCCAGGCGCCGAGCAAGGAGCCGGCAAAGCCGACCATGGCGGCTGGCAGCAGCGATGCCCATTGAAGCTGGACTTTTCGGCTGAACTGGGCCGCTGCCGCCGCTGTGCCCCAGACCGAGGCGCTCTTGTTGGTGCCCAGCAACGTCGCGGGTGGTGCGCCCGGAAACGTGGCGAACAGCGCGGGCACCAGGATAAGTCCGCCGCCGCCCACGATCGAATCGACAAACCCCCCGAGAAGAGAGGCTCCCGTGACCACCAGCATTTCCATGGCGGGCATTGTCGCACCGGGGGCGTGCTATCAAGTTGATAGCGGAAGAGCCCCGGTTCCACAGGCTTCGAACCCGTTGAGGCATAAAAAAAGCGCCGACTGGCGGCGCTTTGTCAAGGTGCGGCATCCGGTGTCATGCACGGAGGCCTTTTTAGTTCGTTGTACTTGGTCGCGAAGGTTTGTCTCCTCGGCCCCGCCCAGCGGGCGTGGCCCGTTGCGAGTGGCAAGACTGTAGCGGCAGCACCGCGAGAGTGCATTGGGGGATACCCGTTGCTCTTGGGCAACGTCAGCTCTAAGTCCGTATCGGCGGTATTCAAATGTTATCCAATTGATTCGAAAAGTCAGCCCAACTGGTGCAAATTGGACGGGGGCGTAGTTCTTTCTCGATGCCCCGATGCCCCGATGATTCGAAGTTGCGCTCCATGGCGCGGGGCGCTTGTTCAGGCAGCCGCGCGAATCCACGCGGCTGCCTTCTCCGCCATCATCAAGGTGGGGCTGTTGGTGTTGCCACTGGTGATGGTCGGCATGGCCCCGGCATCGACCACGCGCAGTCCGGCGATGAAGCCGCCGCGGCCATCGCGCACCCGCAGGCGCGCGTCGAGCACCGCCATTGGATCGCCGTCGGCGCCCATCCTGGTGGTGCCGACCGGGTGGAAGATCGTGGTGGCGATGTCGCCCGCGAGCCGGGCCAGTTCGTCGTCGCTCTGGTACTGGATGCCCGGCTTCCATTCCTGCGGCTTGTATTTGGCCAGTGCCGGCTGCGCCACGATGTTGCGCGTGACGCGCAGCGAATCGGCGGCGACCTTGCGGTCTTCCTCGGTGCTCAGGTAGTTGGGCGCGATGGCCGGGGCGTCCTGCCAGCGTGGCGTCTTGATGCGCACGGTGCCGCGGCTCGTCGGGTTGAGGTTGCATACGCTGGCAGTGAAGGCCGGGAACGCATGCAAGGGCTCGCCGAACGCGTCGAGCGACAGCGGCTGCACGTGGTATTCGAGGTTCGGCCATTCGTAGGCGGGCGAACTGCGCGTGAAGGCGCCGAGCTGCGAGGGCGCCATGCTCATCGGGCCGCTGCGCTTCATGAGGTATTCGAGGCCGATCTTCGCCTTGCCGAACATCGACGAGGCCAGCACATTGAGCGTGGGCGCGCCGTCGATCTTGAACACCGCGCGGATCTGCAGGTGGTCCTGCAGGTTGGCGCCGACGCCGGGCAGGTCGGCCACCACCGGGATGTCGTGCTGCTGCAGCAGGTCCGCCGGGCCGATGCCGGAGAGTTGCAGGAGTTGCGGCGAGCCGATGCTGCCGCCGCACAGCAGCACTTCCTGCGTGGCATGCGCGGTGACCATCTGCTGGCCGTCCCACACCTGCACGCCGGTACAACGCTGGCTGCCGTCGGGCTGGGTCTCGACGATGAGCTTCGTGACGTGGGCGTTGACCCACATCTCGAAATTGAGTCGGCCGTAGCAGGTCGGGCGCAGGAAGGCCTTGGCCGTGTTCCAGCGCCAGCCGTCCTTCTGGTTGACCTGGAAGTAGCCGACGCCTTCGTTGCTGCCACGGTTGAAGTCGGTGGAGTGGGGTATGCCCGCTTGCTGCGCTGCCTGCGCGAAGGCGTCGAGGATGTCCCAGCGCAGTCGTTGCTTCTCGACGCGCCATTCGCCGCCGGCGCCATGCAGGTCGTCGGCACCGAGGTAGTAGTCCTCATGCTTCTTGAAGGCGGGCAGCACCTGGTCCCACCGCCATTGGTCGCTGCCGGTGAGGGCGGCCCACTGGTCGTAGTCGCGCGATTGGCCGCGCATGTAGATCATGCCGTTGATGCTGGAGCAGCCACCCAGCGTCTTGCCACGTGGATAGCGCAGGCTGCGCCCGTTGAGGCCGGCGTCGGGCTCGGTGTTGTAGAGCCAGTCGGTGCGCGGGTTGCCGATGCAATAAAGGTAGCCGACCGGGATGTGAATCCAGTGGTAGTCGTCCTTGCGGCCGGCCTCGATGAGCAGCGTGCGCTTCTGCGATTGCTGCGTGAGGCGGTTGCACAGCAGCGCGCCGGCGGTGCCGCCGCCGATGACGATGTAGTCGAAAGTGGTGTCGCTCAACGCGTTGTCTCCAGGGTCAGGAAAAAGCCCGGGACGGTGGACCGTGCCTCGGGCTGTGCGGTGAGCTTACTTCGCCGTCGGCATCACGAACTCCGCGCCCTTGCCGATGCTCTCCGGCCAGCGCTGCATGACCGACTTCTGCTTGGTATAGAAGCGCACGCCTTCCTCGCCGTAGGCATGCATGTCGCCGAACAGCGAGCGCTTCCAGCCGCCGAAGCCGTGCCAGGCCATGGGCACCGGGATCGGCACGTTGATGCCGACCATGCCGACCTGGATGCGGCGGCTGAATTCGCGCGCCACGTTGCCGTCACGGGTGAAGCAGCTCACGCCGTTGCCGAACTCGTGGTCGTTGATGAGGTCCACCGCTTCCGCCAGGTCGTGCGCGCGCACGCAGCCGAGCACCGGGCCGAAGATTTCTTCCTTGTAGATGCGCATGTCCGGCGTGACGTGGTCGAACAGCGTGCCGCCCATCCAGAAGCCATCGTCGCAGCCGTCACCGGCCTTCTTTGCGTCGAAGCCGCGGCCGTCGACCAGCAGCTTGGCGCCTTCCTGCTCGCCAAGCGCGATGTAGCCGGTGATGCGCTCATGCGCGGCCTTGGTGACGATCGGGCCCATCTCGGCGGCGAGGTTTTCGCCGTCGAGCACCTTGAGGGTGTTCGTGCGCTCGATCAGCTTGGGCAGCAGGCGATCGGCCACGTCGCCGACCAGCACTGCGACCGAAATCGCCATGCAGCGTTCGCCGGCCGAGCCATAGGCGGAGCCGATCAGCGCGTCGACAGCCTGATCGATGTCGGCATCGGGCATCACGACCATGTGGTTCTTCGCGCCGCCGAGCGCCTGCACGCGCTTTCCGTGGCGCGCGCCGGTCTCGTAGATGTAATTGGCGATCGGCGTGGAGCCCACGAAGCTGATGGCCTTGACGTCCGGGTGCTCCAGCAGCGCATCGACCGCGACCTTGTCGCCCTGGACGACGTTGAACACGCCGTCGGGCAGGCCGGCTTCCTTCAGAAGTTCGGCGATGCGAAGTGAGGGGCTCGGGTCGGTCGGGCTGGGCTTGAGGATGAAGCAGTTGCCGGCGGCGATGGCGACTGGGAACATCCACATGGGCACCATCACCGGGAAGTTGAAGGGCGTGATGCCGGCCACGACGCCGAGCGGCTGGCGCAGCGTCCAGTTGTCGATGCCGGTGCTGACCTGGTCGGTGAAATCGCCCTTCAGGAGCTGCGGGATTCCGCAGGCGAATTCGACGATGTCGATGCCACGTGTGACCTCGCCCTGCGCGTCGGTGAAGACCTTGCCATGCTCGGCGGTGATCAGATGGGCCAGCTCGTCCTTGTGAATGTTCAGCAGTTCGAGGAACTTGAACAGCACGCGCGCGCGGCGGATCGGCGGCGTGTCGGCCCAGGCGGGGAAGGCGGCCTTGGCGGCGGCGACGGCGGCATCGACATCCGCCGCACCGGCCAGGCCGGCAGCACCCGTCACCGAACCGGTGGCCGGGTTGGTCACGTCCTGCACGCGGCCCGAGGTGTTGGCGACCATGCGGCCGTTGATGAAGTGGTCGATCGGCGTCTTGATGATTTGCATGGCGGTGTCTCTCGTCGTGGCGATGAAGTGCTGGGCAGTGTAGGCACGCGATGGACCTGCGCCAAGCCACGAGAAGCTGAATTGATTGTTCGCCATGGTGAACAATGCAGGCATGGCGCAACAAAAGATCGAGTCGCTTTGGATGCACCTGCACTGGCTCACGGTGCTGGCCCAGCAAGGCAGCTACACGGCGGCGGCGCGGCGGCTGGGCGTGAGCAAGGCGGCGATGAGCCAGCGCATTGCCGAACTGGAGCGCGCGGCTGGCGTGCCGTTGGTGCAGCGGACCACGCGCAGCGTGCGGCTCACCGAGGCAGGCCAGCACCTGGTGGAGGACATGCGCCAGCCCTTCGAGGACATCGCGCACAGCTTTGCGGGCGTGCGCGACCTGGCGGGCGTGCCGCGCGGCCTGGTGCGTGTCACGGCGCCGGTCGCCTTTGCGCGGCAACAACTGGTGCCGCGGCTGGCCGACTTCCTGCGTGCGCAACCGGAGGTGCGCATCGAACTCGACCTGTCGGACCGCCTCAGCTCGCTGGCGATGGAGGGCTTCGACCTCGCGATCCGCCACACCGCCGCGCCACCGGACACGCACGTCGCCTGGACGCTGTGCGAGACGCGCTCGGTGCTCGCAGCAAGTCGCGCCTACCTGCGCCGCCGCGGCAATCCCGAGTCGCCGCAGGACCTCGCGGGCCACGATTGCCTGCACTACCCGCGTGCGCAGGACACGCCGGCCTGGCACCTCGAGGCGCGAGCCGCGTCACGGTCCGCAGGTGCGTCGCCACGAATCACCGTACCGGTCATGGGCCCTTTCGCCGCCAACAACAGCGAGGCGCTGCGCGATGCCGCCATCGCCGGCTTGGGCATTGCACTGCTGCCGGACTTCAGCGCCCAGGCGGCGCTGCAATCGGGCAAGCTCGTCGAAGTGCTGCCGCAGTGGCAACCGGTGGGCGCCTTCGGTGACCGGCTCTATGCGATCCGCCCCTATGCCACCCATGTGCCGCGTGCCGTGGCGGCCTTCGTTGCGTGGCTGCGCGAGACGCTGGCGAGTGGCTTCAGTGAAGGCCCCAAGGTGGGGGTCGTTCCCGTGTCGCGCGCGCAGCCCCTGCGGTTACGATGATGCGAGCCTTGAAACACCTTCCCATCAGCGCTCTACCCGGAGTCGATTGAGCCCATGCCCGCCGCCGCGTCGCCTGCGACTGACTCTGCTCCGCGCGTCGAACAGAACTCCGGCACGGTCACGGCCAGCGGCCGCTGGACGGCCATGGCCATCGCGCAGCCCAATGCATGGCAGACGTTGCTTCAGGGCTTGGCCTCCACCCGCGCGGCCACCGCCTGGGACTTGCGGCCCATCGATCCGCTCGACCACGTCGGCGCGCAAGTGCTCTGGAACCACTGGGGCAAGGCATGGCCCGCGCAACTCGAGATGGATGCGCAGCACAAGGCGGTGCTCGACCAGGTCGCGCAGTACACCTGCAGCATGCCCGAGGAGCCGCCGCGCACCTGGGCCGACCGCTTCCGCTCCTTCGCGCACACCGGCCCGCGCATCGCGCGCGTGGTACGCGACTTCCTGCGCATCATCGGTCAGCTCACGCTCGACATCATCCGGCTCTTCCGCGCGCCGCATCGCGCGCCCTGGCGCGATTTCTCGGGCCAGCTCTACCAGTTCGGCGCGACCGCGCTGCCGATCACCGCGCTGGTCGGCCTGTTGATCGGCGTGGTGCTGGCCTACCTCACCTCGCAACAGTTGCGCAACTTCGGCGCCGAGGCTTTCATCGTCAACATCCTCGGCCTGTCGCTCATCCGCGAGCTCGGGCCGGTGCTGGCGGCGGTGCTGATCGCGGGGCGCTCCGGCTCGGCCATCACCGCGCAGATCGGGGTGATGCGCGTGACGGAAGAGCTCGACGCGATGCGCGTGATGGGCATCTCGCATGGCTTCCGGCTGGTCATGCCGCGCGTGCTGGCGCTGGCCATCGCGATGCCGCTGATCAGCATGTGGACCTCGATGGCCGCGCTCATCGGCGGCATGGCGGCGGCCAATGCGGCGCTCGACATCTCGCCCTCGTATTTCATGTCGGCGTTGCCGCGCGCGGTGCCGCTGTCCAACCTGTGGATTGCGCTGTCGAAGTCGGCGGTGTTCGGCATCCTCATCGCGCTGATCGGTTGCTACTTCGGCCTCAAGGTGAAGCCCAACACCGAGAGCCTGGGGCGCGGCACCACGTCTTCCGTGGTGACCTCGATCACCATCGTGATCCTCGTGGACGCATTGTTCGCCGTGCTCTTCAAGGGCGTCGGGTTGCGCCAATGACGGGCCTGCCCGACAACCTCCAGAACGTGGTGGAGATCCGCAATCTCTGGACCGTGTTCAAGTCGCCAGACGGCGACCAGGTCGTGCACCGCGATCTCAACCTCGCGATCCGGCGCGGCGAGGTGCTGTCGCTGGTGGGCGGCTCGGGCACCGGCAAGACGGTGCTGCTGCGCCAGATCCTGGGGCTGGAGCATCCCGAGAAGGGCGAGGTCAGCGTGCTTGGCCGGCCACCCGGCCACTTCCGCGGCATGGCGGCGGCCAACGTGGGCATGCTGTTCCAGCACGGCGCGTTGTTCTCCGCCTTCAGCGTGCTCGACAACATCGCGTTTCCCTTGCGCGAGTTGAAGGTGTTCCCGGATGAGCTGATCCGCGACGCGGCGCTGGTCAAGCTCCAGATGGTGGGGCTCGATCCGCAGCAGGCGGCCAAGAGCCCGTCGGACCTGTCGGGCGGCATGATCAAGCGCGTGGCGCTGGCGCGTGCGCTCATCATGGACCCGCCGCTGCTGCTGCTCGACGAGCCCACCGCCGGCCTCGACCCCGAAAGCGCCGACGGTTTCTGCGACCTGCTGAGCGGACTGCATCGCGAGCTCGGGCTCACGGTGGTGATGGTGACGCACGACCTCGACACGCTGTTCGACCTCAGCACCCGCATCGCCGTGCTGGCCGACAAGCAGGTGATCGTGACCGGCACCGCGCGTGATGTGATCGCCTATCCGCATCCGTTCATCCACGAGTATTTCCTCGGCGGACGTGGCCAGCGCGCCATGGAAGCCCTGCACGAGAAGAGGTAGTGATCCTGAATCCCCAGTTGGGCGCGCCCGTACTTCAGGAAGATTCCATGAGAATTGACTTCATCTCCTTCGATCAGCTTCATCGCCGTGCTAACAGCGCTCTGCACCCGATTGCACCGCGCTCGACGCACCATGCGGCGTTGCTCCTCCTTGTGGGCATTTGCCCACCGCGTCGTCTCGCCTTGCCTGGTACGCCGATCACGGCGCACTCGGGCGCAGCCAACTGAGGATTCAGGATCATGGAAAACAAGGCCCATGCCATCGCCGCCGGCGCATTCGTGATCGGCCTGCTGGCCGCATTGATCGCACTCGTGGTCTGGCTCACGCGCGACGACACGGTGCGCAATATCTACGAGCTGTCCACGCGCGATGCGGTCAGCGGGCTGCAGCCGCAGGCCATGGTGCGCTACCGGGGCATCGCGGTCGGCAAGGTCGCGTCGATCGACTTCGACCCGAAGGTCAAGGGCAACGTGCGCGTGCGCATCAGTGTCGACGAGAAGGTGCCGCTCACCAAGTCGACCTTCGCGTCGCTGAGCTACCAGGGCGTGACCGGCCTGGCCTTCATCGCGCTGGACGACAAGGGCGAGTCCCAGGAGGCGCTCGCGCCGGACAACCAGAACCCGCCGCGCATTCCGCTCAGGCCGTCCTTGCTGGCGTCGCTGCAGGAGCGCGGCGAGGCCATCCTCACCCAGGTGGATATCGCAGCCAAGCGTGCCAACGCGCTGCTGGCCGACGAGAACCAGAAGCGCATCGCCGATGCGCTCGAGAACATCTCACAGGCGGCCGCCGGCGCCAACCGCCTCACGCAGACGCTCGACAAGACCATCAAGGCCGACCTCGGCCCCGCGCTCAAGCGCATGCCCGACACGCTCGATCGCGTGAAGAAGGCCGCCAGCGACGTCTCGCGCACGGCCAACAACTTGAACACCACGGTCACTCGCCTCAATCAGCCGGACGGCGCGCTGGCAAAGGTCGGCGATGGTGCCAAGTCGTTGTCGGTGGCGATCGAGAACTTCAACGGCGCGACCTTGCCGCGCATCAACCGCGTGGCCGACGATGCCTCGCGCACCGTGCGCCGGCTCGGCCGCACCGCCGACAACATCAACGACAACCCGCAGTCGCTCCTGTACGGCAACGGCGGCGTCGCGCCCGGACCGGGCGAACCCGGCTTCTCCGCGCCGGCTGCAAGCGCGCGGCCCTGAAGGTGACACGCATGACCCTTGCCATCCAGACTTTCTCCGGCCGCGTCCGCGGTGCCGCTGTCCTTCTCGGCATCTGCGCCGTGCTCGCCGGCTGCGGCGCCTTGCCCGACAAGCCCTCGCGCGTCGTGATGTACGACTTCGGCCCCGGTGACACCGCGCCCGCTCCGGCCGCAGCACCGAGCCTGCCGACCATCGCGCTCACCGAACTCGAGACCAACCCGCGCCTGGACGGCACGCAGATCCTCTACCGCCTCGGCTATGCCGACGCCAACGAGCTGCGCCCCTATGGCCAAGCGCGCTGGAGCATGGCGCCGACGCAGATGGTGCGGCAGCGCATTCGCAACGGACTGTCGCAACGCCGCCTCGTGCTCAATGCCGAAGAGAACGCCAGCATGACCAGCACCGAAGGCAAGGCGCCCGACACCCTGCGCGTCACGGTGGAGGAATTCAGCCAGGTTTTCGACACGCCTTCCAGCAGTGTCGGCCTGGTGCGCCTGCGCGCCACGCTGGTCACCGGCGCGCCGGGCGGCGACCGCGTGCGCGGCCAGAAGACCTTCACCGTGCAGCGCCCGGCCGCCACCGCCGACGCGGCCGGCGGCGTGAAGGCGCTGGCCGCCGCCACCGATGCCGCCGTCAACGACATCGTCCAATGGGTCGACGGATTGAAGTAGCAAGCACATGACACGCATCGGCCTCATCTCCGACACCCACGGCCTGCTGCGCCCCGAGGCGCTGGCCTTTCTCAAGGGCTGCGACCACATCGTGCATGGCGGCGACATCGGCGGCCCTGAAGTTCTGGAGCGCCTCGGCGCCATCGCACCCCTTACGGCCGTGCGCGGCAACAACGACCGCCAGCCCTGGGCCGATGCCGTGCCCGACACCGACATGGTGCAGGTCGGCGGCATCTTCATCTACGCGCTGCACATCCTGGAGGACCTCGACATCGATCCTGCCGCGGCCGGCGTGCAGGTGGTGGTCACTGGCCATTCGCATCGCCCGAAGATCGAGTCGCGCCAAGGTGTGCTCTACATCAACCCGGGCAGTGCCGGGCCGCGACGCTTCAGCCTGCCGATCTCGATCGGCGAACTGGTCGTCGACAAGGCCGGCGCCATCCAGCCGCGCATCGTCGACCTGGAGACTTCGAGGGATGCCCGTGTCGCGCGTTGATGCATTGCTCTTCGACCTGGGCAACGTGGTGATCGAATTCGACTTCGAACTGGCCATCCGGCACTGGGCACCGTTTTCCACATTGCCGCTGCGCGAATTGCGCGAGCGCTTCGGCAATGACGAGCCCTACCGCCAGTTCGAGCGCGGCGAGATCACGCCCGCCGACTACTACGACGGCCTGCGCCGCAACCTCAAGCTCAGCGCCATCGACGCGCAGATCGCCGAGGGCTGGAACGGCATCTTCGGCGCCGAGATCACCGAAACCCTCGATGCCATCGAGCGGGCGCGCAAGCACGTTCCCTGCTACGCCTTCAGCAACACCAATGCGGAACACCAGCGCACCTGGAACGCCGCCTATCCGCGCATCGCGGCCAGCTTCGACCGGGTGTTCCTGTCCTCGGACATCGGCATGCGCAAGCCGGAAGCCGCGGCCTTCCTGCACATCGCCGACGCCATCGGCGTGGCGCCTTCGAACATCCTGTTCTTCGACGACCTGGTCGAGAACGTCGTCGGCGCGGTGGCCGCCGGTTTGCAGGCGGTTCAGGTGCGCTCGCCGGCCGACGTGCGTGAGGCGCTCGCGCGGCTGAACTAACGCATCTTGCGACTTGGCAATCGAGCGCAGAACAAGGCGGAGCGCCGCAGACAGTGCTTTAGCACGGCAAGGCGATCCAACGCAGTGATGCGTTCGATTGCCAAGTCGCTAACGCATCAGGATCGGGAACAGCTTGCCCAACCCGTCCGCCATCACCTCGATCGCCAGCGCCGCCAAGATCAGCCCCATCAGCCGCGTCATCACGTTGATGCCGGTCTTGCCCAGCGCGCGCGCAATCGGCTGGGCCAGCGAAAACGCGGCCGCCGTGGCGATGGCGATCACCGCGCCATAGGTCACCAGCAACAGCAGTTCCCAGAAGTGCCGCGTTTTCTCGGCATAGATCACCACCGTCGACATCGTGGCCGGCCCGGTAAGCAAGGGAATGGTCAGCGGCACCACCGCGATCGAGGCGCCCAGCGAGGCCTTGACCTCGGTCGCGCGGACTTCCTCGCTGGTGGTCTTCATCTCGGCCGGCTGCGCATTCAGCATCGACAGCGAACTCAGCAGCAGCAGCAAGCCGCCGCCCACCTGGAAGCTCGCGATCGAGATGCCGAAGAAGGCCAGCAACTGCAAGCCCAGCAACGCGCAGGTCCCGATCACGATGAACGCGCTGAACGAGGACACCAGGATGGTCCGTCGGCGCTGCCCGTCGGTGAAGCCCTGCGTGTAGTGGATGAAGAACGGCACGATCGCCAACGGATTCACGATGGCCAGCAGCGAGATCAGCGGCTTGATCAGGTCCATCGTTTGGGCGGCAGTGGCCATGTCAGTGATCCCCGACGCTGCGCGTCTGCAGTGACGCATGAAGGGTCGGCGAACAATGCCTGTTCGTGGGCACCCGCGGAACCGGCTTTGCCGGGCCGCTGGGTGCGCCCCCTTGAGGGGGAGCGCCGCAGGCGCATTCGGGGGTGGGTATCACTTCATCGCCCTCCGGTCACGTCGAGGATCGTCCCCGTGGTGTAGCTGGACTCGTCCGACAGCAACCACACGATGCCGTGCGCCACTTCTTCGGCGCTGCCGGTGCGCTTCATCGGTACGGTCGGTGCGAGTTGCTTCGCACGATCGGGCAGGCCGCCGGAGGCGTGGATCTCGGTCTCGATCAGGCCGGGGCACACCGCGTTCACGCGGATGCCTTCATCAGCCACTTCCTTGGCCAGGCCGACGGTGAAGCTGTCGATCGCACCCTTGCTCGCCGCATAGTCGACGTACTGCCCCGGCGAACCGAGCCGCGCCGCCGCGCTCGATAGGTTGACGATGACGCCGCCCTGGCCACCATGCCGCGTGCTCATGCGCTTCACGGCCTCGCGCGCGCAGACGATGCTGCCGATCACGTTGATGCGCATCATGCGTTCGAGTCGCGCCACGCTCATCTCGTCGACGCGCGCCTGCATGTCGACAACGCCCGCGTTGTTGACCAGCCCGTTGAGCGGGCCGAGTTCGGAATCCACGCGCGCGAACACTGCCAGCACCTGCGCTTCGTCGCCGACGTCGCCTTGCACGGACATCGCGGTGCCGCCGCCCGCGCGGATCGCGTTCACCACCTCATCCGCCGCCGCTGCCTGGCTCGCGTAATTGACCGCCACCGCCCAGCCGCGCTGCGCAGCAAGAAGGGCCGTCGCCGCGCCGATGCCGCGACTGCCGCCTGTGACCAACAGAACCTTGTTCAAAGCCCATCTCCTGCACAGAATCCGTGCCTCAGTTAAAACCCCTCGACCGCCCGATTACATCATCGAGGAGACGGCATGCGCCGAACCATCGACTACTACTTCACCCCGCAGAGTCCCTGGACCTATCTCGGCCACACACGCTTCGCCGCCATCGCGCAGGCCGCCGGCGCGACCGTGCGCGTGCGGCCGGTGGACCTGGGCGCGGTGTTCCCGGTCTCGGGCGGGTTGCCGCTCGGCAAGCGTGCGCCGCAGCGGCAGGCCTATCGGCTGGTGGAGCTGGCGCGCTTCTCGCGCCACCTCGGCATGCCCTTGACGCCCAAGCCCAAGTTCTTCCCGGTGGCGACGGACGATGCGTCCAAGCTCATCATCGCGGCCGACCTCAACGAAGGCACCGATGCCGCGATGAAGTTGTGCAGCGCGATCTTTGCGGCGGTATGGGTGGACGAACTCAACATCGCCGACCCGAAGCACCTCGAGGGCCTGGTGGTCAAGGGCGGCCTGCCCGCGCGCCTCATCGACCAATCGCAAAGCCAGGCCGCGCAGGAAGCGTACGAGCAGTACACGCAGGAGGCGATCGACGCCGGCGTGTTCGGCGCGCCCAGCTATGTGCTCGACGGCGAGATCTTCTGGGGCCAGGACCGGCTCGAGTTCCTCGCCAGCGCGCTGAAGTAACCATCACCACCAACGGAGCAAATGACCATGGGCCAATTCATCGATCTCACTGCCAAGGACGGCTTCACTTTCCCGGCCTATGTGGCCGAGCCCGCGGGCCAGCCGAAGGGCGCCGTCGTCGTGGTGCAGGAGATCTTCGGCGTCAACTCGCACATCCGGGCCGTGGCCGATGGTTATGCGGCGTCGGGCTATCTCGCCGTGGCGCCCGCTACCTTCCACCGCGTGAAGCAGGGCGTCGAACTGGGCTACTCGGAAGACGATATGAAGGCCGGCTTCGCGCTCAAGATGGCCGTCGAGGCCCTGCCGCCGCCGGGCGTGCTGCAGGACATCCAGGCCGCGGTCGACTACGCGGGCAAGGCCGGCAAGGTCGGCATCGTGGGCTACTGCTGGGGTGGCCTGTTGACCTGGCGCTCGGCGGCCGTGGTGTCGGGCCTCTCCGCCGCCGCGCCGTACTACGGCGGCGGCATGACCACGCCGGAGGAAAGCGCGCTGCAACCCAAGGTGCCGGTGCTGGTCCACTTCGGCAACAACGACCACTGGATTCCCATGCCCACCGTCGATGCGTTCCGCGCGGCACATCCTGAAGTCGAGGTGCACGTGTACGAATGCGGCCACGGCTTCAACTGCGACCAGCGCGGCTCGTACAACGCCGAGGCGGCCAAGCTCGCGCGCGAGCGCACGCTGGCCTTCTTCGCCAAGCACGTCGGCTGACAGCGTGCGCGCACTGGCCATTGCACTGCTTGCAGCGGTTGCGCTGGCCGCGCAGGCCGCCGACTACGCCGGGCCCTTGTTCGATACGCACCTGCACTACAACCAGGAGGCGTGGGACGGCAACACCGGACCCTACCCGCCGACCGAGGCGCTGGCGCGCATGCAGCGCAATGGCGTGAAAGCCATCATCGCCAACTCACGCCCCAACGCCGGCACGCAGACGCTTGCCGCGGCGCGCGAGACGCGCGAGGCCGGCGTCACCGTCGTGCCCTTCGTGCGGCTCTATCGCAACCGGGACGACTACAACAGCTGGTTCCTCGACAAGTCGATCTACGAGATGGTGCAGTCCGAACTGGCACGCGGCACGGCCAGCGGCCCGTACCGCGGCATCGGCGAATTCCATCTGTACGAAAGCGCCAACGCCAACGGACCCGTCGCGAAGAAGCTCATGGTGCTGGCCGAGCAGAAGCGCCTGGCCGTGCTGGCCCACGTCGACGACACGGCGATCGACCTGCTGATGGCCAACGCCCCTTCTGGCGGCCAGCAGTTGCGCCTCATCTGGGCCCATACCGGTATTGGCGGCCCGCCGGTGGCGCGCGTGCGGGCGCTGCTCGAACGCTATCCGCTGCTGATGGGCGAGCTGTCCTACCGCCCCGGCCTGACCTGCGCCGACGGCAAGCTGTGCGCCGAATGGCGCGAGCTCATCCTGCAGCACCCCGGCCGTTTCATGGTCGGCTCCGACACTTGGGTCAACCAGCGCTGGAGCGCCTACGACGAACTCATGCAGGGTTATCGCGGCTGGCTCGGCGACCTGCCACCGACCGTGGCGCAGCGCATCGCCTGGGGCAACGCGGCCGGCCTCTTCGGGCTGCAGTAACGGGTCAGGCCTTCTTCGGCCGCACGATCTTGGCCGGCCCCTTGATCCGCGTCTCCAGGAAGTCCAGCAGCGCCCGCAGCGCGGCGCTGTTGTGGCGGCGTTGCAAGTAGGCCGCCGACAACCACATGTCGCTGCGCACGTAAGGCTGCAGCACCGGCTCCAACTCGCCTCGGTCGATGTGCGATTGCACCAGCAACGCCGGCAGGTACAGCACGCCATAGCCATGCAACGCGACCTCGATCAGCGGCGCGCCCTCGGTGGCGTCCATGCGGCTCTTCACGTTCACGCGGACCGGCTTGCCATCCACCACGAAGACCCACTGCGGATGCTGGCCCTGGTTGAAGTTGGTCAGCGCATCGTGGTTCGCGAGGTCCGACGGATGCACCGGCTTGCCGTGCTTCTTCCAGTAACGCGGCGAGGCGCAGACCACCAGGTCCACCAGCAGCAGCCGCCGCACGATGAGGTTGTCGTCGGTGATCGGCCCGAAGCGCAGCGCCAGGTCGATGCCTTCCTCGGCCATATCGACGGTGCGGTTCGTCAATTGCAGGCTGATATGCACGTCCGGGTAGTGGCCCATGAACTGCGCCAGCATCCCCGGCAGGTTGCCCTGGCCCATGCCGTGCGTGGCGGAGATGCGCAGCCGCCCGCGTGGCTGTTCCGCCAGGCCCTGCATCTCGGCCTGGGTCGACTCGACCATCTCCAGCACGGGCTTGCTGCGCTCCAGCAGCAGGGCGCCGGCATCGGTGAGGCTGACCGAGCGGGTGGACCGGTTCAGCAGGCGCACGCCGAAGCGCGTCTCCAGTTCGGCGACGTACTTGCTGACCGTTGCCTTTGACATGTCGAGCCGGATGGCGGCTTTGGAAAAGCTGCCGCAGGCCGCCACTTCCCTGAAGGTCTTGATGAGGTCGAGACTGTCCATTGTTTCCAGTTCGTGAACGCGGTGATTCGATTTTCGAGGGTTTTTACCTAGGTAACGCGTCCAAAATTCGATGCACGGAGGCGCACTACCGCAAATCCGACGAAATGAAGGAAGAAGAAATGACCGCCAAGCTCATCGACGTTTTCAGGGCCCTGCTGACTGTCACCCGCGCGCAAGCAGAAACGTTTGCCGCAGCGCGCGCGCTGCACATGATGCCCGTTGCCTCGCGCACGGCATCGTTGACGTCCCATCTGTAACTCCAGTCTCAACCAAGGAAAGATCATCATGAAGACCTCGAACATCATCGCCGCCGCCGCCATCGCCCTTTTCGCCGCTGCCGGCGCCCACGCTGAAACCTACGAAGGCGTGCACCCGCTGACGAACCAGCGCTCGCGTGCCGAAGTCGCCGCTGAAGCGACCGTCGCCGCCCACTCGGCCAACCCGTACGCCGATGGCGCCAATGACAGCGTCGTGGCTGCCACCAATGGCACCGTCGACCGCGGCGTCGTCCGCGCCGAGGCCGTTGCCAAGGCACACGACCCGTTCGCCAGCCTGGACCGTCGCGCGTTCTACCGCGACACCGTGCCGGCGCAGTACAACAAGGTTCGTCGCCCGGCCGAACAGCGCCAGGCCGCGCTGCAATCCGGCGCCGTCGCTGCCAACTGATCCAGGGCACCCCGTGAAGATCTCGAACCTCCTCGCGGCTGCCGCATTGGCAGTGGTCGGACTCATCGCCGCGGCGGGCGTCCAGGCGGAGACCTACGAAGGCGTGCAAGCGCCGGTGTCCGGCCTGAACCGTGCCGACGTGCAAGGCGAAGCGATGCGCACCGCCCGCGCACCAGACCAGAACGTGACGCGCGGTTCGCGCGGTGCGGAGACGGTCCAGGTCTCGGGTGATCGCATCGCCGTGAAGGCCGAAGCGGTTCGCGCCGCGTCGGCGCCCGACCAGAACGTGAACGCCAGTTCGCGCGTCAACAGCAAGCTGGTGTCGACGATGCGCAACCCCATCGACGTCCGCGCCGAGATCGCCACGCGGAACTCGACCCGGATGTAAATCCGCAGGGTCGACGCAAGAGGCCGGGCAGGTGCGCAAGCGCCGCCCGGCCTTTTTTCGTTCAATTTCTGCTAGCGGGCGGTCCGGGCGAGGTAGCGCTTTCGCCAGAAGACGACCACCAGCACCACCGCGGTCACGCCCATCGCCCCCATCGCGATCCAGAATCCATCCGCCTTGTGCACCAGCGGAATGAACTCGAAGTTCATCCCGAAGATGCCGGCAATCAGGTTCAGCGGCAGGAACACCGCCGTGAGCGCTGTCAGCACCCGCATGATGTCGTTGGTGCGGTGGCTCTGCACGCTGAAGTGCATCTGCACCGCGGTTTCCGCGTTCTGCTCCAGGCGACGCACGTGGTGCAGCACCCGTTCGATGTGTTCGTAGACGTCGCGGCTGCGGATCATCACCAGTTCGCGTTCGCGCCGCTCGGCCGGATCGTCGGGCGTGGGTAGCGTCTCGAGCGCGTCGATCCAGTCCTGTATGGCGCCGCGCTGGTCCTCGCAGATCTCGTCGAGCTTGTGCAGGGACTGGCGCGCCTGCATCAGCGCCCCCCAGTTCGAGAAGCGGCTCCTGACGTCGATCAGTTCGGCCTGCCAGTGGTCGATCTGGCGGGTCATCTCGCGCCGCAGCTCCAGGTACCCGTCGACGATCTGGTTGACCAGTCGCAGCATCAGGTCGGCCGGGCCGGTCGGCAGGCGCTTGCTCGCCGGCCGGCCATCGGGCGCTGGCGCCACCGCCATGCCCGGCGTGCCGGCTGCCAGCAGCTTGGACGCGTAGGCGTCGCGCACCGCGCCGTCTTCCGGGTGCACGGACAGCAGCACCCGGTCGAATACGGCAAACCCGACGGGCCGGGTGTCGATGCGCTTGAGCAGCGACGGCCCCTCGGGCGCGCCGCCCGTGTCACCCTGCGCCGGCGCTTGCGGCAACGCGCCCATGCTCCCTGGGTGGGTCGCCAGCCGGCGCATCACCAGCACGTCGTAGATCGAGGTGTAGTCGTAGTGCGACGGCAACTGGTCGTTGAGCAGGTCCAGCACGTGCAGGTCGACCAGTTGCGTCCCGCAGAGGCTCTGCAGGATGTCCTGCACCGTGTCGAGCTGGGCCCGGAATTCCTCCCGCGTCAGCGAGATCCAGAGGTAGCTGCCGCCGCTACAGGCGCCCGGCAAGGCCAGCGGCGCCAACGCATCATGCTCGCGCACGTGGGGGCCGTTGATCTCGAAGCTGCGCATCGGTCGAAGGTGGTTCGCCGGTCGAAGCCGGGTTTAAGCCCATGGATCGGGCGAAGAATGCTATTGTTTTTGTAGCAAGCGGGCGGCGTCAAGCGCAAAGTAGGTGAGTACGCCGTCGGCGCCCGCGCGCTTGAAGGCGAGCAGGCTTTCCAGCATCACCGCGTCATGGTCGAGCCAACCGTTCTGGGCGGCGGCCTTCAGCATCGCGTATTCGCCGCTCACCTGGTAGGCGAAAGTCGGCACGCGGAACTCGTCCTTCACGCGACGCACGATGTCCAGGTACGGCATGCCGGGCTTGACCATCACCATGTCGGCGCCCTCGGCAATGTCCATGGCGACTTCGCGCAGCGCCTCGTCGCTGTTGCCGGGGTCCATCTGGTAGACCTTCTTGTTGCTTTTGCCAAGGTTGGCGGCGGACCCGACCGCGTCGCGGAACGGGCCGTAGAAGGCGCTGGCGTACTTGGCGCTGTAGGCCATGATCCGGGTGTGGATCATCCCGTCGGCTTCGAGCACGTCGCGGATCGCGCCGATGCGGCCGTCCATCATGTCGCTGGGCGCCACGATGTCCACGCCGGCTTCGGCTTGAGTGAGTGCCTGCTTCGTCAGGACTTCAACGGTTTCATCGTTGAGGATGTAGCCCGTGTCGTCCAACAGGCCGTCCTGGCCGTGGCTGGTGTAGGGGTCCAGCGCCACGTCGGTCATCACGCCCAGCTCCGGAAAGCGCGATTTCAGCGCTGCGACCACCCGGGGAATCAAGCCGTCCGGATTGAAGGCCTCGTCGCCCGACGGCGTTTTCAGGCTGCTGTCGATCACCGGGAACAAGGCCATCACCGGAATGCCGAGCGCGACGCATTCCTCGGCCACCGGCAGCAGCAGGTCGAGGCTCAACCGGTCGACGCCCGGCATCGAAGCGACGGCGTGGCGCTGTTTATGGCCCTCCTGTACGAACACGGGATAGATCAGGTCATGGGCGGTGACGGCATGTTCGCGCATCAGGTTGCGCGAAAAGGCGTCCCGGCGAAGCCTGCGCGGCCGGGCGGCGGGGAAGGAGGCGGGGGAGGTCATGCAGAAAATTGTGCCTGAAGCCGAGCCGTGGTCGGCGCGTTGTTTCCGCACGACCGTTCGTCCGAAATTTTTGTTCCTTTGAAACGTTTTGTTGTATCTCCTGCGCCACAAACGTCAAAAAATAGTTACCAATGGGTTGAAAGGATCAGGCGGCTTTGTTAAATTCTGTCTTGGGCGACTTGTCGTCCCCCGCTTTTCCTCCCTGAGCGGGTGCCTTGATGTGTGACAGCAAAAGGGCTTCCTGGCCCGGCGTTTTGACGCCGGGCTTTTTTTTGCCCGCTTGGCGCTGACGCAGCCGCCACTAAACTTCTGCGGATGCTCTGGTTCAACGTCGTCAAGTCACTGCACATCGTCTTCGTCGCAAGCTGGTTTGCCGGTCTCTTTTATCTTCCACGCATCTTCGTGAACCTGGCCATGGTGCCGCCGGAGTCGGTCGCCGAACGGGCTCGGCTGCTGCTGATGGGGCGCAAGTTGCTGCGTTTCACCACCGTGCTCGCGGTTCCCGCCCTGGTCCTCGGCCTGTGGCTCTGGCTCGGCTTCGGCGTCGGGCGCGGGCCTGGCAATGGCTGGCTGCACGCCAAACTCGCGCTGGTGCTGGTGGTCATCGGCTACCACCATCGATGCGGCGTTCTGCTCCGGCGCTTCGAGGCGGGCGAGAACCGGCGCAGCCATGGCTGGTACCGCTGGTTCAACGAGGCCCCGGTGCTGCTGCTGCTGGCGATCGTCCTGCTCGTGGTCGTGCGCCCGTTCTGACCCGGTGGCCGCGCACAAGACAACCGCACTCCCGCTTGCGCTGGCCTATGCGGCGCTGATCGTCTACGCCAGCCTTTATCCGTTTGCGGACTGGCGCGACCAGGGCATTGCGCCCTGGGCCTACCTGGCATCGCCGTGGCCGAAGTACTGGACCGGGTTCGACCTGGCGGTCAACGTCGCTGGTTACATCCCTTTCGGATTCCTCGCTGGCGTGACTGTGTTACGTACGAACGCGGGATTGGCCGCGCCCGGTGCCGTGCTGCGCGCCACCCTCGCCGGCATGGCCATCTCGTTCGCCATGGAAACCTTGCAAAGTTACCTGCCCGACCGGGTTCCCTCCAACGTGGACCTCAGTCTCAACTCGGCCGGTGCCTTGACCGGCGCGGTGCTGGCGGCCGGGCTGGAGCGACTTGGCGTGATCGCGCATTGGCACGCCGCGCGCTCGAAATGGTTCGTCGAGGAGCCGCGCGGGGCGTTGGTGCTGATCGCGCTGTGGCCGATCGCGCTGCTGTTTCCGGCGGCGGTGACCTTCGGGCTGGGTCAGGTTTTCGAGCGGCTCGAAACCGCCACCTCCGAGCTCCTGATGGACACGCCCTTCATCGACTGGATGCCGGTGCGCCAGTTCGAATTGGAACCGCTGGTGCCGGGCGTCGAGTTGCTCTGCGTGATGCTGGGCGCGCTGGTGCCATGCCTGCTGGGCTTTTACATCGTGCGCGGCGTGGCACAGCGCGCGCTGTTGCTGCCGCTGACCTTGCTGGCCGGCATAGCGGCCAGCGCACTGTCGGCGGCCTTGAGCTACGGGCCGCCGCACGCCTGGTCCTGGCTCAGCTTGCCCGTGCAGGGAGGCATGGTCGCCGCCGTGCTGGCAGGAGTGCCGTTACTCTGGTTGCCGCGGCGGATGTGTGGCGGGTTGTTGATCCTGGCGTTGGTGGTGCACCTGGGCTTGCTCAACCAGGCACCCGAGAGTGCCTATTTCGCCCAGACGCTGGCGACTTGGGAGCAGGGCCGCTTCATCCGGTTCAATGGCCTGGTGCAGTGGCTGGGCTGGGTCTGGCCCTTCGCCACGTTGGGCTACGTCGTGCTGGCCCTCACGCGCCGCGGCAGGCAAACCTAGAATCGCCCGATGCCCACGTCTTTGCCTCCCGCCCCGAGCGGCTACTACGCCCGCCACATCTTCTTCTGCCTGAACGAACGCAAGAACGGCGAGGACTCCTGCTCCCAGCACAACGCCCAGGCCGGCTTTGACCACTGCAAGATGCGCGTCAAGCAGGAGGATTTGTCTGGCCAGGGCAAGGTTCGTGTCAACAAAGCAGGCTGCCTCGATCGTTGCGCGGGCGGTCCCGTGGTCGTGGTCTATCCCGAGGCGGTCTGGTACAGCTTCGTCGACATGGAAGACATCGACGAGATCATCGACTCTCACCTGAAGAACGGCCAGGTCGTCGAGCGCCTGTTGCTGCCGCCCGACGTGGGGCGCTGAAGATGAATCCCCGCACCGAGAAGATCCAGTTGCGCGGCGCCGCGGGCGTCATCGAGGCCCTGCGCGATGCGCCGACTGCCGGCACCATTCCGCAAGGCGTGGTCGTCATCGCGCATCCCCATCCGCTGTTCGGCGGCACCATGGACAACAAGGTGGTGCAGACCTTGGCCCGGGCGTTCATCGGTGCTGGATGGACGGCGGTGCGCTTCAACTTTCGCGGCGTCGGCGTCACCGAAGGCGTGCACGACGAGGGGCGCGGCGAGGCCGAGGACATGCTGGCCGTCGTGCAGCAAGTCGCACCTGACGGACCGTTGGCCATCGCCGGATTCTCGTTTGGCGCGTTCGTCGCCATCAACGCGCTGCAATCGCTTTGGGACGCCCGCGATGTCCAGCGCATCGCACTGGTCGGCCCGAGCGTCGAGCGCGTCCCACCGCCACCCTTGCCGGCCGCCTCGCATGACCGCGTGCTGGTGGTTCACGGCGAGCAGGACGATACGGTTTCCCTCGCCGCCGTGATGGATTGGTCACGCCCGCAGGCACTTCCTGTCACAGTCGTTCCCGGAGGCGGTCATTTCTTTCACGGACAATTGCCGCTGCTCAAGAATCTCGTCGCCCGCCACCTGCGCGCGGGCTAGTTTTCCCCTCGTTCCCCGCCCTTCCATGACTCGTTTTACGAAAGCGCTGCGTGCGCTTCTGCTTGTTGCCGTTCTGCCGTTCTCCGTGACGGCATTCGCCCAGGTGCCAGCACCGCCGGAGGTCGCGGCCCGGAGCTTCATCCTGCTGGATGTCACAGCCAACCAGATCCTCGCGCAGAAGGATATCGACGCCCCGGTCGAACCTGCGTCGCTCACCAAGCTGATGACAGCCTATGTCGTCTTCGACGCGTTGCGTGCCAAGAAGATCACCTTGGCGCAGACCCTGCCGGTCAGCCAGCGCGCCTGGAAGATGCCTGGCTCGCGCATGTTCATCGACCCGAAGATGCAGGTGCCGGTGGAAGACCTGATCAAAGGCCTGATCGTGCAATCGGGCAATGACGCCACCGTGGCGCTGGCCGAGGGCGTGGGCGGCACCGTCGAGCATTTCGTCGAACTCATGAACGAGCAGGCCAAGGCGCTTGGCATGAAGAACACTGCCTACAAGAACCCGGAAGGTCTCACCGCCCCCGGTCACACGACCACCGCGCGCGACCTGAGCATCCTCGCGACGCGCCTGCTGCGCGACTATCCGGATGATGTGAAGTACTACGCGATCAAGAAGTACCGCTATCCCGGCACCCCGTCGACCAACGACACCAATCGCAACCTGCTGTTGTTTCGTGACCCGACCGTCGACGGCCTCAAGACCGGCTATACCGAGGCGGCAGGCTACTGCATGATCGTCACCGCCAAGCGCGACTTCCCGAACCTCGCCGGTGGTCGCCGACTGGTGAGCATCGTGCTGGGCGCTTCCAGCGAGAATGCACGTGCCAACGAATCGCAGAAGTTGCTGAACTGGGGCTACACGGCCTATGACGCCGTCCGCCTGTTCGATGGCGGCCAGCCCGTTGCCACGCCGGCGGTGTGGAAGGGCAAGCAGAGCACGATGAAGATCGGACGCGTCGAACCGATTGTCGTTGCCGTGCCCTCGGGCTCGGCCAGCAAGATCAAGACACAGATCGCACGCCCTGACCCGCTGGTGGCGCCGTTCACCAGGAACCAGCCCATCGGCTCGCTGAAGGTCGCGCTGGGCGACCAGCCGGTGACGGAAGTTCCGCTCGTGGCGCTCGAGGCCGTCGAGCAGGCCGGCATCATGGGCCGCGCCTGGGATGCCATGCGCCTCTGGATCAAGTAGCGCGCGCCTGCTATAATCGTGGGCTTTTCGGAAAATTCCGAAGGGTTTCACGTTTTCGTCATCTGTAGTTCCTGTGTCACGACAGGAGTCCACGCTGCAGAATTTTTGGACTATTCATTCATGCCAACCATCAATCAATTGGTGCGTCAGGGCCGCGAAGTTGAAAAGATCAACTCCAAGAGCCCTGCCATGCAGAACTCGCCGCAACGTCGCGGTGTCTGCACCCGCGTCTACACCACGACGCCCAAGAAGCCCAACTCGGCACTCCGCAAGGTTGCCAAGGTCCGTCTGACCAACGGCTTCGAAGTCATCTCCTATATCGGCGGCGAAGGCCACAACCTGCAGGAACACAGCGTCGTGCTGGTTCGCGGCGGTCGTGTCAAGGACTTGCCCGGTGTTCGCTACCACATCGTGCGCGGTTCGCTCGACTTGCAAGGCGTGAAAGACCGCAAGCAGTCGCGTTCCAAGTACGGCGCGAAGCGTCCGAAGAAGGCCTGATAGGTCTTCTGTTTTCCCGAAGGATTCGTCCTTCTGTCGTTCTCATTCAGCGGTGTTCGGCGTACCTTGGCGGGTGCATCGAACGAAGTGACCCAGGTTCGGGTCGAGTAAGTGAGAGTTTTTGTTAGCTCTCGCGGTGCCGGAAACGGTGCCAACTGAAGCAAAGAGGTTAGAAAAATGCCACGTCGTCGCGAAGTCCCCAAACGTGAAATCCTGCCGGACCCGAAGTTCGGCAATGTCGAGCTGTCCAAATTCATGAACGTGATCATGGAAGGCGGCAAGAAGGCTGTTGCCGAGCGCATCATTTACGGCGCGCTGGAACAGATCGAAAAGAAGAACCCGGGCAAGGACCCGGTCGAAGCTTTCACCATGGCCATCAACAATGTGAAGCCCATGGTCGAAGTGAAGTCGCGCCGCGTCGGTGGCGCGAACTACCAGGTGCCCGTCGAAGTGCGCCCGGTCCGTCGCCTCGCCCTGTCGATGCGCTGGATCAAGGAAGCCGCACGCAAGCGCGGTGAAAAGTCGATGGCCCTGCGTTTGGCCAACGAACTGATGGAAGCCACCGAAGGCCGTGGCGGCGCGATGAAGAAGCGTGACGAAGTGCACCGCATGGCAGAAGCCAACAAGGCTTTCAGCCACTTCCGCTTCTAAGCACCGTCCTTTCAATCAGACCAGGCTTGAAGCCCGACCTGCCATGTGGTGGGCGGGCTTTCCGCCGTTAACGGAGTAATTCTCATGGCACGCAATACCCCCATCGAGCGCTACCGCAATATCGGTATCTCGGCGCACATCGACGCTGGCAAGACCACGACGACCGAGCGCATCCTGTTCTACACCGGTGTGAACCACAAGATCGGTGAAGTGCATGACGGCGCCGCAACGATGGACTGGATGGAGCAAGAGCAGGAGCGTGGCATCACGATCACCTCGGCTGCGACCACCTGTTTCTGGAAGGGCATGGGCCAGAACTTCCAGGAACATCGCATCAACATCATCGACACCCCGGGTCACGTGGACTTCACGATTGAAGTCGAGCGCTCGATGCGCGTACTCGACGGCGCCGTGATGGTGTACGACGCCGTCGGCGGCGTGCAGCCCCAGTCGGAAACCGTCTGGCGCCAGGCCAACAAGTACAAGGTGCCCCGCCTCGCGTTCGTCAACAAGATGGACCGCACCGGCGCGAACTTCCTGCGCGTTCGTCAAATGATGATCGACCGCCTGAAGGCCAACCCCGTCGTGATCCAGATCCCGATCGGCGCCGAAGACAAGTTCCAGGGCATCGTCGACCTCGTGAAGATGAAGGCCATCATCTGGGACGAAGACAAGGGCGTGACCTTCACCTACGGTGAGATCCCGGCCGACCTGGTTGACGTCTGCAACGAATACCACGAGAAGCTCGTGGAAGCCGCCGCTGAATCCAGCGAAGAGCTGATGAACAAGTACCTCGAAGGCGAGAAGCTGACCGAGGAAGAAATCAAGCTCGCCATCCGCACCCGCACGATCGCTGGCGAAATCCAGCCGATGCTCTGCGGCTCGGCGTTCAAGAACAAGGGCGTGCAAGCCATGCTCGACGCCGTTGTCGAATACATGCCCGCACCGACCGACATTCCGCCGGTCTCGGGCACGGACGACGACGAGCACCCGGTGGTGCGCCAGGCTGACGACGGCGAGAAGTTCTCGGCCCTCGCATTCAAGCTGATGACCGACCCGTTCGTGGGCCAGCTGACCTTCGTGCGCGTCTACTCCGGCGTGCTGAAGAAGGGCGACAGCGTCTACAACCCGGTGCGCGGCAAGAAGGAACGCATCGGCCGTATCGTGCAGATGCACGCGAACAACCGCGAAGAAGTCAGCGAAATCCGCGCCGGCGACATCGCTGCCTGCGTTGGCCTGAAGGAAGTGACCACGGGCGAAACCCTGTGCGATCCGGATGCCATCGTCACGCTCGAACGCATGGTGTTCCCGGAATCGGTGATCTCCCAAGCCGTCGAGCCGAAGACCAAGGCCGACCAGGAAAAGATGGGCATCGCCCTGCAGCGCCTCGCGCAGGAAGATCCTTCGTTCCGCGTCAAGACCGACGAAGAATCGGGCCAGACCATCATTTCGGGCATGGGCGAGCTCCACCTCGAAATCATCGTGGACCGCATGAAGCGCGAATTCAGCGTGGAAGCCAACGTCGGCAAGCCGCAAGTGGCTTACCGCGAAACGATCCGCAAGTCGGTCGACGAAGCCGAAGGCAAGTTCGTGCGCCAGTCGGGCGGCAAGGGCCAGTACGGTCACGTCGTGCTCAAGATCGAACCGCAGGAAGCCGGCAAGGGCTTCGAGTTCGTCGACGCCATCAAGGGCGGTGTGGTTCCTCGCGAATACATCCCCGCGGTCGAAAAGGGCGTCATCGAAGCGCTGGGCCAGGGCGTGCTCGCCGGCTACCCGGTGGTGGACGTCAAGGTCACGCTGCACTTCGGTTCGTACCACGACGTGGACTCGAACGAAATGGCCTTCAAGATGGCCGCGATCTTCGGTTTCAAGGAAGGCTGCCGCAAGGCCAGCCCGGTCATCCTCGAGCCGATGATGGCCGTGGAAGTGGAAACGCCTGAAGACTACGCCGGCAACGTGATGGGCGACCTGTCCAGCCGTCGCGGGATGGTGCAAGGCATGGACGACATGATCGGTGGCGGCAAGGCCATCAAGGCCGAAGTGCCGCTGTCGGAAATGTTCGGCTACTCGACCACCCTGCGTTCGATGTCGCAAGGCCGCGCCACGTACACGATGGAGTTCAAGCACTACGCTGAAGCTCCGCGCAACGTCGCCGAAGCCATCGTGGCTGCTCGCGCGAAGTAATTCCAAGAATGTGGGGCGGCGCCAGGCGCTGCCCGACTTGTCTGCGATCCGGTGCCGCCCTGTTCCCGTGCGGGGCGAACCAGCAATCGGATGCAGACATAAAACCCAACCACGGGAATGCTCTTTCAAGGATTGAAAAATGGCAAAAGGCAAGTTCACCCGCACCAAGCCGCACGTCAACGTCGGCACGATCGGTCACGTCGACCACGGCAAGACCACGCTGACCGCTGCGATCGCAACGGTGCTGTCGGCCAAGTTCGGCGGCGAAGCGAAGGCGTATGACCAGATCGACGCGGCGCCCGAAGAAAAGGCTCGCGGCATCACGATCAACACCGCCCACGTCGAATACGAAACGGCCAACCGCCACTACGCCCACGTCGACTGCCCCGGCCACGCCGACTACGTCAAGAACATGATCACCGGCGCTGCCCAGATGGACGGCGCGATCCTGGTGTGCTCGGCCGCTGACGGCCCGATGCCCCAGACCCGTGAACACATCCTGCTGGCTCGCCAGGTGGGTGTGGGCTACATCATCGTGTTCCTGAACAAGTGCGACATGGTCGACGACGCCGAGCTGCTCGAACTCGTCGAAATGGAAGTCCGCGAACTGCTGGACAAGTACGAATTCCCGGGCGACGACACCCCCATCATCCACGGCTCGGCCAAGCTCGCCCTGGAAGGCGACAAGGGCAAGCTGGGCGAAGAAGCCATCATGAAGCTGGCTGAAGCGCTCGACACCTATATCCCGACGCCCGAACGCGCTGTCGACGGCACCTTCCTGATGCCCGTCGAAGACGTGTTCTCGATCTCGGGTCGCGGCACGGTCGTGACCGGCGCCGTCGAGCGTGGCGTGATCAAGGTTGGTGAAGAAATCGAAATCGTGGGCATCCGCCCGACGGTCAAGACCACCTGCACCGGCGTGGAAATGTTCCGCAAGCTGCTCGACCAAGGTCAAGCGGGCGACAACGTCGGCGTGCTGCTGCGCGGCACCAAGCGCGAAGAAGTCGAACGTGGCCAAGTCCTGTGCAAGCCGGGCTCGATCAAGCCGCACACGCACTTCACCGCCGAGGTGTACGTCCTGTCGAAGGACGAAGGCGGCCGTCACACGCCGTTCTTCAACAACTACCGTCCACAGTTCTACTTCCGCACGACGGACGTGACCGGCGCGATCGAGCTGCCCAAGGACAAGGAAATGGTCATGCCTGGCGACAACGTCAGCATCACCGTGAAGCTGATCAACCCGATTGCGATGGAAGAAGGCCTGCGCTTCGCCATCCGTGAAGGCGGCCGTACCGTGGGTTCGGGCGTCGTTGCCAAGATCCTGGACGTCTGATCAGACTGACGAAGAGGAATACATCATGGCCACCAAGCAAAAAATCCGCATCCGCCTGAAGGCGTTCGACTACAAGCTGATCGACCAATCCGCAGCCGAAATCGTTGACACCGCCAAGCGCACCGGCGCGATCGTCAAGGGCCCTGTGCCGCTGCCGACCCGCATGAAGCGTTTCGACATCCTGCGCTCGCCGCACGTCAACAAGACCAGCCGCGACCAGTTGGAAATCCGCACGCACCAGCGTCTGATGGACATCGTGGACCCGACCGACAAGACCGTGGACGCGCTGATGAAGCTCGACCTGCCGGCCGGTGTCGACGTCGAGATCAAGCTGCAATAAGTCGCTTGTCGTCACTTTGATTTACAAACCCGCGCGCAGAAATGCCCGCGGGTTTTTGTTTTGGGGCCTGCATGTGGCATCCTCTGCCGGCTTGGGCGATGCCCCGAAGTTACCTGGTGATCATGGAGGCTCTGCTTGAGTAAATTTCTCGTGTTGCGGTGCGTGGCTATCGTCGCCGCCCTCGTATTGACCGCTTGCGGTGGCGGAGGAGGCGGTGGCGGAGGAGGTTTCGTGCCTCTTCCCGTGACCGCGGCAACCGTTCCGGTCAATGGCACCGCCACCTACGACTACGTGCCCAACAACACGGGCGCGCTCGACTACGCATCCACCACGTCCAAGCCCATCCGCGGGGCGGTCGTCGAGGTATTGAATTCGTCAAAGGCTGTGCTGGCCACCACGACCACGGACGCCAAGGGTGGGTACTCAGTGTCGGTGCCAACCAACACCTCCGTTTTTGTCCGCGTCAAGGCGCAGATGTTGCAGACCGGCAGTAGCGCAACGTGGGACGTGAGCGTGCGGGACAACACGCGGGACAACGCACTCTACGTGATGGACTCGGCCGAATTCTCCTCGGGCGCGGCTGCCATGACGCAGAACCTTCATGCCGCCTCCGGATGGGGCGGCGCGTCGTATACATCGACTCGCGCAGCGGCACCGTTCGCGTTGCTCGACACCATCAACACATCGATGCAGAAGGTTCTGTCCGTTGCACCCGCTTCGGCATTTCCGACCCTGCAGGTTTTCTGGAGTCCCCTCAACGTGTCCACGTCCGGCAATCCGGCCATCGGACAGATTGGCACGACAGCGTTTTCCGATGCAACCAACCCGCGATCCATCTCCGTGGTGGGCAAGGACGGCGCGGACACTGACGAGTACGACGCCTCCGTCATTGCGCACGAGTGGGGGCATTACTATCAGGCGGTCTTCAGCCGCGACGACTCCCCCGGAGGCAGCCATTCCGGCGGGGACCGCCTGGACCGGCGGGTTGCCTTCTCGGAAGGCTGGGGCGACGCCTGGTCGGGCATTGCCTTGGGCCGCAGCAACTACACCGACTCCAGCGGCCCCGGGCAAGCCGGTTCGACATCGATCGATCTCACCGTGGGCCCCGCCACCAATCCAGGCTGGTACAGCGAGACTTCAATCCAGACGATCCTGTGGAACCTCAATCAAAAGATCGGATTCCAGCCTATTCACGCCACCATGATCGGCGGCATGAAGACCAACGTCGCCATGACATCGATTCACTCGTTCTCGGCAGCCTTCGGCGCGGCCTCGCCGGGCAACTTGTCCACGTTGAATGCATTGCTGAGCGCACAGAACATCAGCGCCGCCGCCAACGATCCTTTTGGCAGCGCGGAGACCAATGCGGGTGGCGTGCCTGCCGTCCCGAATGTGCTGCCCCTCTACGCCAACGCCAACGTCGGCGGCACGACTCAGGCCTGCGTCAACAACGTGGCCGGGTACGTCAACAAGCTGGGCAGCTACGTCTACTTGCGCGTGCGCCTCCTTGCGGCAGGCAACCACGTGATCACGGTGACGGCGCCAACCAACCCCAACGCCGACCCGGACTTCGAGGTGGACAGCGCAGGATTGCTGGCCGTCAGCGATGTGGTTGCGCCGACCGAGACGGCCACCGTGGGCATGCGCGCGGGAGACAACATCATCGTGATCAATGATTTCAACGACTACCTGCAACCAAGAGCACAGGTGACATGCTTTACCGTCTCGATCAATTGAGGAACGCGGCGATGAAATCTTGTAACTGGCGTGCCACAACCGTTCTCGTTCTGGCGTTGTTGGCACCGGGCATCACGTTCGCCGATGTTCCAACCAGGTCCAATGCAAAGGTCGAGGCCGACACCGGGGTGAAGCGCAAGATGACTCGCGCTGTCAAGAAGAAGAACGGGTCGGGCGTGGACGTCCAATATTCCGTCGATGGCTCCGTCGGCGTCGGGCAGGCGGCTACGGTGGAGATCCAGTTCGACGGCATCACGGACCCCGCCGGCGGATCCGCTCGCTTCAGCGCGGATGCCGGGTTGACGCTCGCGGGTGCGGGCGACCTTCAACTTCCTCCGGGCCAGACGACAACGGTGACCCTGCGTGCGACGCCCGGCAGCGAAGGGATCGCCTACGTCAATGTCTTCACGACGCAAAACGGCTTGTC
Organism: Variovorax rhizosphaerae; assembly: GCF_037889975.1. Classification (NCBI taxonomy): domain Bacteria; kingdom Pseudomonadati; phylum Pseudomonadota; class Betaproteobacteria; order Burkholderiales; family Comamonadaceae; genus Variovorax; species Variovorax rhizosphaerae. The sequence goes on from NZ_JBBKZT010000001.1 coordinate 804,881, forward strand.
CAGCGCGATCTCCATTCCTGTGCAGGTCGGAGCTTCTGCTCCGAAGCTGCGCTCCGCTGGCGAATTGCAGAAGCAGCCGACCGGAGAGGCTGTCATCTCCATGCCGGCACGCTGACCGCGACGCCCCCGGCGAAACTGCGGCTTGCGTAGAAACCCGAGCGCGGGCTATAATCGCTGGCTCTGCCTTTCGTGCGTCCAACTTGGGCGTCTGACTGGCCGGGTCCTATCAACCTTCTCCCGTTACCGGGCTCCCGGGCTTTTGCTTGAGGAATTCGGCAAAACGCTGTCGCCAATTGAAGTGGCAGTGGCGGAAGAAGACTTCCATTTTTGGAGAAAACATATGAGTCTGAGCAACTCCCTCGGGTTGCTGGGTCGCAAGGTGGGGATGATGCGTCTCTTCACCGATGATGGGGACGCAGTTCCTGTCACGGTGGTGGATGTGTCCAACAACCGTGTCACCCAGATCAAGTCTGAAGAGAATGACGGCTACGTTGCCCTGCAGGTGACGTTCGGTTCGCGCAAAGCATCGCGCGTGACCAAGCCGCAAGCCGGCCACCTTGCCAAGGCAGGTGTGGAAGCCGGTGAAATCATCCAGGAATTCCGCGTGACCGCCGACACGGCTGGTCAGCACAAGGCTGGTGGCGTCATTGCCGCAGGCAGCGTGTTCGCGGTGGGCCAGAAGGTGGACGTGCAAGGCACTTCCATCGGCAAGGGCTACGCTGGCACGATCAAGCGTCACAACATGAGCTCGCAACGCGCGTCGCACGGTAACAGCCGTTCGCACAACGTTCCCGGCTCCATCGGCATGGCGCAGGATCCAGGTCGCGTGTTCCCGGGCAAGCGCATGACGGGCCACCTCGGCGACGTCACCGTGACGACCCAGAACCTCGATGTCATCCGTATCGACGAAGCACGTCAGCTGCTGTTGATCAAGGGCGCGATCCCGGGTTCGAAGGGTGGCTTCGTCACCGTGCGCCCGGCTGTCAAGGCCAAGCCCGCTGCAGAAGGAGCGAAGTAATGGAACTCGAACTCCTGAACGAACAAGGCCAGGCCGCGTCCAAGTACGACGCCCCCGAGACCGTGTTCGGCCGTGCCTACAACGAAGACCTGGTCCACCAGATCGTCGTTGCATTCCAGGCCAACGCCCGCCAAGGTACGCGCGCCCAGAAGGACCGCGAACAGGTCAAGCACTCGACCAAGAAGCCTTTCAAGCAAAAGGGAACGGGCCGCGCCCGTGCCGGTATGACGTCCTCGCCGCTGTGGCGCGGGGGTGGCCGGATTTTCCCGAACATGCCTGACGAAAACTTCTCGCAGAAGATCAACAAGAAGATGTACCGCGCCGGCATGGCGTCGATCTTCTCGCAGCTCGCTCGCGAAGGCCGTCTGGCCGTGGTCGATTCGATCAAGGTCGACTCGCCCAAGACCAAGCCGTTGGCCGCCAAGTTCAAGGCCATGAACCTTGAATCGGTGCTCGTGATCGCCGACGAAGTCGACGAGAACCTGTACCTCGCCTCGCGCAACCTGGTGAACGTGCTCGTCGTCGAGCCGCGTTACGCCGATCCGGTTTCGCTGGTGCACTACAAGAAGGTGCTGGTCACCAAGGCCGCCATCGACAAGCTCAAGGAGATGTTCGCATGAGCCGCATGAATCCTACGCCCGCAGAACGCCAGTTCGACGAAGGCCGACTGATGTCGGTGCTGGTCGCACCGATCGTGTCCGAAAAGGCCACGATGGTCGGCGAGAAGTCGAACGCAGTGACCTTCAAGGTGCTGCAGGACGCCACCAAGCCCGAGATCAAGGCCGCTGTTGAACTGATGTTCAAGGTCGAAGTCCAGGGCGTGTCGGTGCTCAACATCAAGGGCAAGACCAAGCGCTTCGGCAAGTCCATCGGTCGCCGCGACAACGTTCGCAAGGCCTACGTGACGCTGAAGGCCGGTCAAGAGCTCAACCTCGTCGGGGAAGGCGCTTAATCATGGCCGTCATCAAGATGAAACCCACTTCGCCGGGCCAACGCGGCGCGGTGAAGATCTCGCGTGACCACCTGTTCAAGGGTGCTCCGCACGCAGCCCTGCTGGAACCGCAATTCCAGAAGGCTGGCCGTAACAACAACGGTCACATCACGACGCGCCACAAGGGTGGTGGTCACAAGCACCACTACCGTGTGGTCGACTTCGTGCGCAACAAGGACGGCATCCCGGCCAAGGTCGAACGCATCGAATACGACCCGAACCGTACCGCCCACATCGCGCTGGTCTGCTACGCCGACGGCGAGCGCCGCTACATCATCGCCCCGCGCGGTCTGGAAGCCGGTGCAACGCTGCTGAGCGGTTCGGAAGCCCCGATCCGCGCCGGCAACACGCTGCCGATCCGCAACATCCCGGTGGGTTCGACCATCCATTGCATCGAACTGCAACCCGGCAAGGGCGCGCAGATCGCACGCTCGGCTGGCACCTCGGCCACGCTGCTGGCGCGCGAAGGCGTCTACGCCCAGGTGCGCATGCGCTCGGGCGAAGTCCGTCGCGTGCACGTCGAATGCCGCGCAACGATCGGTGAAGTCGCCAACGAAGAGCACAGCCTGCGCCGCCTCGGCAAGGCCGGTGTGAAGCGTCACATGGGTATCCGCCCGACCGTTCGCGGTGTGGTGATGAACCCGGTGGATCACCCGCATGGTGGTGGTGAAGGCAAGACGGGTGAAGGCCGTCATCCGGTCGACCCGTGGGGCAACCTCACGAAGGGCTACCGTACCCGTAACAACAAGCGCACGCAGGTCTTCATCGTGTCGCGTCGCAAGAAGTAAGGGACAGCCTCATGACTCGCTCTCTCAAAAAGGGTCCATTCGTCGACCACCACTTGGTGGCCAAGGCCGACAAGGCTGTGACGACCAAGGACAAGAAGCCAATCAAGACCTGGTCGCGTCGCTCGATGGTCCTGCCCGAGTTCATCGGCCTGACCATTGCCGTGCACAACGGCAAGCAGCACGTGCCTGTCTACATCACCGATCAAATGGTCGGCCACAAGCTCGGCGAATTTGCGCTCACCCGCACGTTCAAGGGGCACCCCGCGGACAAGAAAGTCCAGAAGAAGTAAGGAACGACCATGTCTGAAACACGTGCAGTCCTCCGCGGCGTTCGCCTCTCGGTCGACAAGGGCCGTCTGGTTGCTGACCTGATCCGCGGCAAGAAGGTCGATCACGCGCTGAACGTTCTGCAATTCACGCAGAAAAAAGCGGCTGTGATCATCAAGAAGGTGCTCGAGTCGGCGATTGCCAACGCCGAGCACAACGACGGTGCCGACATCGACGAGCTGAAGGTCAAGACCATCTACGTCGAACAAGGCGCAACGCTCAAGCGTTTCACCGCTCGGGCCAAGGGTCGCGGCAATTCCATCAGCAAGCCCACGTGCCATGTGTACGTGACGGTCGGCAACTAAAGAGCTGGAAGACTATGGGACAAAAAATCCACCCGACCGGCTTCCGCCTTGCGGTCACCCGCAACTGGTCCAGCCGCTGGTACGCCAACAACCGCGACTTCGCGGGCATGCTGGCCGAAGACATCAAGGTGCGCGAGTACCTGAAGAAGAAGCTCAAGAACGCATCGGTCTCCCGCGTGATGATCGAGCGCCCCGCCAAGAACGCCCGCATCACGATCTACTCGGCACGTCCGGGCGTGGTGATCGGCAAGAAGGGCGAGGACATCGAGAACCTCAAGCGCGAACTGGGCAAGCAGCTCGGCGTGCCGGTCGCAGTGAACATCGAAGAAGTGCGCAAGCCTGAAATCGATGCGCAACTGATCGCCGACTCGATCACGCAGCAGCTCGAAAAGCGCATCATGTTCCGCCGCGCCATGAAGCGTGCGATGCAGAACGCGATGCGCCTGGGCGCCCAAGGCATCAAGATCATGTCGTCGGGCCGCCTGAACGGCATCGAAATCGCTCGTTGCGAGTGGTACCGCGAAGGTCGCGTGCCCCTCCACACGCTGCGCGCCGACATCGACTACGGCACCTCGGAAGCCAAGACCACCTACGGCGTCATCGGCGTCAAGGTCTGGGTCTACAAGGGCGACACGCTGGGTCGTAACGACCTGCCGGCCGTCGAAACGCCGCGTCCGGACGACGAACGTCGTCCGCGTGGTCCGCGCCGTGATGGCCGCCCGGGTGGCGACCGTCCGGGTTCGGACCGTCGTGGTCCGGCGCGTGCCGGTGCCCGTGGCCCGATCGGTGGCAACACCGCACCGGCCGATGGCAGTGACAAGCCCGCCGAAGCCGGTGGTGCAGACTCGAAACCCGCCGTTAAGCGCGTCCGCAAAGCCGCGCCAGCTGCAGCAGCTGACGGTGCCAAGACCGAGTAATCGGTCTTTCCCGGCCGCGCAAGCGGCTGGAGCAGTCCTCACGGAGTAAATAAACATGCTGCAACCTGCACGCAGAAAGTTCCGCAAGGAACAAAAGGGCCGCAACACCGGCATCGCAACCCGGGGCAACTCGGTTGCCTTCGGTGACTTTGGCCTGAAATGCACCGACCGCGGCCGTCTGACGGCACGCCAGCTCGAAGCCGCACGTCGTGCGATTTCGCGCCACGTGAAGCGCGGTGGTCGTATCTGGATTCGTGTGTTCCCCGACAAGCCGATCTCCCACAAGCCCGCAGAAGTGCGGATGGGTAACGGCAAGGGCAACCCCGAGTATTACGTCGCTGAAATTCAGCCAGGCAAGATCGTGTTCGAGATCGTCGGCGTGCCCGAAGAACTCGCCCGCGAAGCGTTCCGCCTGGCTGCCGCCAAGCTGCCGCTGCGCACCACGTTCGTATCGCGCCAACTCGGCGCCTGAACGAGGAGAACATCACATGGCAACACGTAAGAAAGCCGAAGCCGCCAAGCCGGCCAAGGTATCGAAGGCCGCAACGCTGCGCGACAAGGATGTCGCCGGCCTGCAGACCGAAATCAAGGAATTGCAAAAGGCCCATTTCGGCCTGCGCATGCAGAAAGCCACGCAACAGCTGTCGAACACCTCGACGCTGCGCGTCACGCGTCGCGACATCGCTCGCGCGAAGACCATTCTTGCCCAGAAGCAAGAAGCCCAAGCCGCCAAGTAAGGAGTGAACATGACGGAAGCTAAAAGATCCCTCAAGCGCACCTTGATCGGCAAGGTGGTCAGCGACAAGCGCGAGAAGACCGTGACCGTTCTGGTCGAGCGTCGCGTGAAGCACGAGCTCTACGGCAAGATCGTTGCCAAGACGAGCAAGTACCACGCGCACGACGAAAAGGGCGAGTACAAGCTGGGCGACACCATCGAGATCACGGAAAGCAAGCCGATCTCGAAGACCAAGAACTGGGTTGTGACCCGCTTGGTTGAGAAGGCTGCTGCAGTCTGATCCCCCGGTCTTCACGGACCCCAAAAAAACGGCCCACAATGTGGGCCGTTTTTCTTTTTGCACAGGAGCATTTTTCATGATCAAAGTTGGCGACACCCTTCCCGCGACCACGCTGATGGAGTATTCGGAAGTCGAGGGCGAAGGCTGCAGCATCGGGCCGAACGCGGTGGACGTGGCCAAGGCTTCGGCCGGCAAGACGATCGCGCTGTTCGCGCTGCCGGGTGCGTTCACGCCAACCTGTTCGGCGCAACATGTGCCGAGCTATGTGAAGCACTTCGATGAGTTGAAGGCCGCTGGCGTTGACGAGATCTGGTGCGTGAGCGTGAATGATGCGTTCGTGATGGGCGCCTGGGCGCGAGACCAGAAGGCCGGCGGCAAGGTGCGCATGTTGGCGGACGGCAGCGCCGACTTCGCCAAGGCCACCGGCCTCACGCTCGACCTCACCGGCCGCGGCATGGGCCTGCGCAGCAATCGCTATTCGATGCTGGTGAAGGACGGAAAGGTGGCTTCGCTGAATGTCGAGGCGCCGGGCAAGTTCGAGGTCAGCAACGCGGAGACGATCCTGGCGCAAGCCAAGGGCTGAAGATCAGGCGCTAAAGCTCCACCTTGAGGTAGTGCGCGCCCGGAATCGGGTTGTGATAGTAGGGCGGCACTTCCTCGAAGCCGAGGTCCTCGTACATCGCGCGGGCGAGTTCCATCTCGTCCAGGGTGTCGAGCAGCACGCAGGCATAGCCGGCGCTGCGGGCGGCGTCCAGCGCGGCTTCTGCGAGTTGCCGGCCCAGCCCGCAACCGCGGAAGGCGGGCCGTACGTAGAGCCGCTTCATTTCGGCGGCATTCGGCTCGTCGACGGTGTCCAGCGGCCGCAGCGCGCAGCAGCCGGCAACGTAGGCGGGTTTGCCGTCGCTGCGCGTCAGCAGCGGCGCACCGATGTCCGGCACCACATCCGCCGCATCGACCAGCGCGATCAGCAACGCGCCGCGCGGCTCGGCGTATTCGCCTGGAAGCCCGGACAATTCCTCCTCGAAATTCTGGAAGCACAAGTCGAAGCTGAGCGAGGCTGCGTACTCGCGAAAGATGGCGCGCGCGGCTTCCATCTCATGCGGCTCATCGGGCATGAGCAGGATGATCTCGGGGGTATCGGCCAGCGGGAGCGGGCGGGAGACGGAGTGGCTCATGCGCGCAAGGAAGCGATCCAGGCCGCGAACACCGCGCACAGCACGAACAGGACGAGCGCGGTGAACCGGGTGGAAGTGGTGTCGCGGCTTTCCGCCACGCGCAGGCCGGTGAGCAACTTGTCGCCGGAAATCATCGGGCCGACCAGGCGCTGGCGCTTCACCAGCACGTAGTACAGCACGGCCAGCACGTGCAGGCTGACCAGCGCGATCACGCCCCACTTGCCGAACACCGCGTGCCATTGGGAGGCCAGGCTCACGAAGGCGTTGGACACAAATCGGGTAAGCGGCCCGGACGCGGAGATCTCGTCGTCCGAGAACAGTCCTGTGCACACCTGCAGGACCAGCATCCCGAGTACTGCGAAAACAGAGAGCGCACCGAGCGGGCTGTGGCCGACCAGGTGGTCCGGATGAGAGCGGCCACGCAGGTAGGCGAGCACCCAGCGCGGTGAATAGATGAAGGACGCGAAGCGCGACCAGCGCCCGCCGACGAAGCCCCAAAGCAAGCGGAAAAGCAGCAACGCGAGCACGGTATAGCCGAGCCGGAAATGCCATTCCATGATGCCGCTCATCCCGGTCGCGAGCAGGCCGACCACTGCGGCGGCCAGCGCCCAGTGGAACAGGCGAGTCGGCAGGTCCCAGATCCGGGTCGGGCGCGCAAGCTCGTCTCCCAACGCGGCGCGGCGGGTGGACGGCTCGAACGAAACGCTCATCAGGCAGCAGAGGGATTGCGGAACGCGCAGATTAGCAAAAGTCAGGGCTCGCCGTCTGCGGGTTGTCGCTATGCGCGGTTTGGAGCGCGGTCCTACACTGGCAGCCGGGGCGGCCCATAGCGCCCCACAACAGGAAGGATTCCACGATGAAGAGACTTGCCACGTTTGCGGTTGCGGTGGCCTGCGCCGCGCTGTCGGTCCCGGCTGCCGCGCAGTTCGCCAAGCCGGAGGATGCGATCAAGTACCGGCAGAGCGCCATGGCCCTCCAGGGCGCGCACTTCGGTCGCATCGCGGCGATGGCCAACGGCCGCGCGCCCTACGACAAGGCCGCCGTCATTGCCAATGCCGAACTGGTGGCGACGATCTCGCAGTTGCCGTGGAGCGGTGCCTATGCGCCCGGAACGGAAGGCGGCAAGGCGAAGCCGGAGATCTGGAAGGACACCGCCAAGTTCAAGGAAACCAGCGACAAGCTGGTGGCGGAAACCGCCAAGCTGCTGACCGTCGCGAAGACCGGTGACCTCGATGCGCTCAAGGCGGCGGTCTCGTCCACGGGCGAGACTTGCAAGTCCTGCCACGACGCCTTCCGGTCGAAGTAACCCGGAACGTTTCTGCTGCGGCCTTCGAGCGCAGGCCGCGGTTTTGGCGCCGGCATCGCGAGTGCTTTCTGGCAGTTGTCTGCCTCTGCTGCAACGTCGTTGTCACCGTACTGTGGTGCGGCTCCGCTCCCCGGCCCGATTCCGCCGACCTCATATCTTCACGTCTTCCAGACGCACTGAACTCCCTCAGGCTTCGGCCAGCAGCTTCTCGATGAGTCGGTGCAACTCGGCGAAGTCGGGTTCGCCGACGTATTGCTTGACGATTTCGCCGCGCTTGTTGACGAGATAGGTCGTCGGCGTGAGTTGCACGTCGCCCCAGGCCTTGGCCACCGCGCCGGTGTTGTCGATCGCCACCTTGAAGGGCAGCTTGCGCGTTTCAGCGAAGTTCACCACGTAGCTCGGGGGGTCGTAGCTCATCGCGACGGCCAGCGTGTCGTAGCCCTTGTCCTTGTACTTGTCGTAGGTGGCGATCACCTTGGGCATTTCGCCGACGCAGGTGACGCAACTGGTGGCCCAGAAGTTGACCAACGTGACCTTGCCCTTCATGTCCGCCGTGGTCTTCTGGCTGCCGTCGAGCAGCACGAACTTCGATGCCGGGGCGGCCGTGGCGCCCGATTGCAGGTACACGCCAACGCCGGCTGCCAGGGCGATCGCGGTTGCGGCAACATAGAGGGCTTTTTTCATGGGTACCAAGGCAGATGAGGCGACGCGATTTTAGTTCCGCTGGGGTATCCCTGCCGGCCGCTGCCGTTGTGCTGCTGGCCGCATGCAGCCCGACCTTCAACTGGCGCGACGTGCCGATGGCGGACGGCGAACTCACGGCATTGCTGCCCTGCAAGCCGGACCGTGCGGAGCGCTCGATCCCGTTGGGCGCGACCACGGTCAGCGTCCAGATGGCCGGCTGCGAGGCGGGCGACGCCACGTTTGCGATCGCGACGGCGCGGGCAGGCAACGCTGTCGAGGCCGAGGCCTGGCTCGATGCGTGGCGCGCCAGCACGCGTGCGCAGTGGCAGGCAGCCACTGGAGGCCAGGTCAGCGAGTCGCCGGTGAGCGTGGTGCGTGCGGCGCCCAAGCCCGCACCGTGGCAGATCGAAGCCCATGGCGCCGACGCGTCCGGCAAACCGAACGAGGCCCGCGTGCGCTGGTTCGCCCAGCTCCAGCGCGACGGGAGCGTGGCGATCTTCCAGGCCACCGTGCTGGGCAAGCCTTCGGCGGCCGATGCAGCGGGCACATTCTTTGACGGATTACGCCTGCGCTGAGTGGGGGCACCGTGCCGGAATCGACACACCTGGCCCTCGCAAATGCACGATCGGTGCGTTTTGCTCACGGGCCGTGCTGTCTTACCGCGAAAGTTTCAGGGCGGCCCCGCATAATTGTTGACCACCCACCGTCCCTGCATGAACAGCATTTTCATCATCGCGCATTCACCGCTGGCCCAGGCCTTGAGGCAGTGCGCGTTGCATGTCTTCCCGGATTGCGAGCAAGTCATCGTGGCGCTCGACGTGCTGCCCAACGTTTCGCCCGACGAATCGCTGGCGGCGGCACGGATCATGCTCGAGCAGCAGTACCACGCGCCGCGTTCGCAGGTGCTGGTGCTGACCGACGTGTTCGGCGCGACGCCCTGCAACGTCGCGCAGAAGCTCATCGATGGCACACGCTCGCGACTGGTGGCAGGCGTCAACCTGCCCATGCTGCTGCGCGCGGTCACCTACCGGCACGAACCGCTCGATGCGCTGGTGCAACGCGCCATCGCCGGCGGCAATGCCGGTGTCATGCAGGTGGCGGTGGCGGCACCCCAGAATCAGGCGAGAAGAAAACACAGTGATCAAGAAATCCGTGACCATCAGCAATAAGCTCGGGCTGCACGCCCGCGCTTCGGCCAAATTCACCAAACTGGCCGGCAGTTTCCCGTGCGAAGTCTTCATGGCGCGAGGCGACCGCAGGGTCAATGCCAAGAGCATCATGGGTGTCATGATGCTGGCGGCCGGAATGGGCATCACGGTGGAAATCGAAACCAACGGGGAGCGCGAGGAAGAGGCGATGAACGCCCTCGTCGCATTGATGGACGACAAGTTCGGAGAAGGCGAATAATCTTGCCAGCGCGCATTGCACCTCGCGGCATTGCTGCTCCCTCACCGGGCGCGGCCGGCCTGGAGCGGCCCGGCGCCGGACTATGACCTTCGCGGTCCACGGTCTCCCGGTCGCTCGCGGCATCGCGATCGGACGGGCCGTGCTGGTGGTGTCGAGCCGGATTGACGTTGCCCACTACTTCATCAAGCCTGAGGAAGTCGAGACAGAGATCGGCCGCCTGCGCACCGCGCGCAAGGCCGTGGCCGAGGAACTGGTCAAGCTGCAGGCCAACATCGCGCAGATGGGGCCGAAGGAAGCGCCGCACGAGCTGTCGGCCTTGCTCGAAGTGCACCAGATGCTGCTGCAGGACGAAGCGCTCACCGATGGCGTCAAGCACTGGATCACCGATCGGCTCTACAACGCCGAATGGGCGCTGACCACGCAGCTCGAAATCATCGCGCGGCAGTTCGACGAGATGGAGGACGAGTACCTGCGCGAGCGCAAGGCCGACCTCGAGCAGGTGGTGGAGCGCCTGCTGCATCGCATGAAGGGCACGGCCGCCGTGCTCGCACCGACGCCGCCGCGGCGCAAGCGCTCGACCGGCAACGAGGACGGCGAAGACGACCCGACCGCCGGCGATGGCATCGACGTGCCGCTGGTGTTGATCGCGCACGACCTGTCGCCGGCCGACATGCTGCAGTTCAAGAAGAGCGTGTTCGCCGGCTTCGTGACCGACGTGGGCGGGCGCACTTCGCACACTGCGATCGTGGCGCGCAGCATGGACATCCCGGCGGTGGTCGGCGCGCGCACCGCGAGCCAGCTGGTGCGGCAGGACGACTGGGTCATCATCGACGGCGATGCCGGCGTGGTGATCGTCGATCCGTCGCCGATCATTCTGGCCGAGTACGGCTTCAAGCAGCGCCAGGGCGACCTGGAGCGCGGGCGGCTCTCGCGGCTGCGCCACAAGCCGGCGGTCACGCTGGACGGCGAGCGGGTCGACCTGCTGGCCAACATCGAGATGCCCGAGGACACCATCGGCGCGGTCAAGGCCGGTGCCGTGGGCGTGGGGCTGTTCCGCAGCGAGTTCCTGTTCATGGGGCGCGAGACGCCGCGCCAGACCCGGCTGCCCGACGAGGAAGAGCAGTACCAGGCCTACAAGCGCGCGGTCGAGGGCATGCAGGGCATGCCGGTCACGATCCGCACCATCGACGTGGGGGCGGACAAGCCGCTCGATGGCAAGTCGGCCAGCAAGCAGGAACACCTGAACCCGGCGCTGGGCCTGCGCGCGATACGCTGGAGCCTGGCCGATCCGGCCATGTTCCTGACGCAGTTGCGCGCCATCCTGCGTGCGGCCGCGCACGGGGAGATCCATCTGCTCATTCCGATGCTGGCGCATGCGAGCGAGATCCGGCAGACGCTGTCGCTGCTCGACTTTGCACGCGCGGAACTCGACAACCGTGGTGCGGTGCACGGCAACGTGAAGCTCGGCGCGATGATCGAGATTCCGGCGGCCGCGCTCACGCTGAAAACCTTCCTGAAGTACTTCGACTTCCTGTCGATCGGCACCAACGACCTGATCCAGTACACGCTGGCCATCGACCGCACCGACGAGGCTGTGGCGCACCTCTACGACCCGGCGCATCCGGCGGTGCTGAAGCTGGTGGCCGACACGATTGCGGAGTGTCGGCGCCAGGGCAAGGGCGTGAGCGTGTGCGGCGAGATGGCCGGCGATCCGCAGTTCACGCGGCTGCTGCTCGGCCTGGGGCTGCGCAGCTTCTCGATGCATCCGTCGCAGATCCTGACCGTGAAGCAGGAGGTGCTGCGCGCCGATACCACCAAGCTGGTGCCCTGGGCGCAAGAGGTGCTGGAAGCGGACAGCCCGGCGGCGATGCTCGCGCGCTGAAGGCCCGCAAGCGGGCCGCGCGTTGCGAATCCCGCGTCGCAATAAAACGAAACACTGCGATACCGCCGCGAAAGGACTGCGCGGCGCGTCGATCGCACCATTGGGCTTCCTCATTCACACACACGGAAGTCTCATGAAGCAATGGATCAAGCGTTCTCTTTTCGGCCTCTTCGGCGGCGCACTGGTGGTGGGCAGCATTGCGGGTTACGCGGCGCATTGCCATGGCTGGGGCAAGGGCGATTCGGCCGAGTTCCGCGCGAAGGTGGTCGAGCGCGTGAGCAGCAAGCTCGAACTCGACAGCACGCAGAAACAGAAGCTCGACGTGCTGGCCGAGAAGCTGCAAGCGCAGCGCATGGCGATGCGCGGCAACGGCGATCCGCGGGCGCAGTTCAAGGCGCTGTTCGCGGCTGACAAGCTCGATCAGGCGGGTGCCGGCAAGCTGGTCGACGAGAAGACTGCGGCGGTGCGCACCGGCAGCCCGGAGGTCATCGCCGCCGCGGCCGATTTCTTCGACAACCTGAATCCGACGCAGCAGCAGAAGGTGCGCGAGTTCATGGACCGCGGGCGTCGCTGGGGTCATCGTGGCTGAGGCTGCGGGCTTCGGGGCGGCGCGCCTCTGGCGTCGCGCCGGGCAGCGGGATCGCGGGACCACGGTGGCGCCGATCCTGCCGGGCGCCACGCGTGGCGGCGTGCGTGCGCTGCTGCGGCTCGAAGGCGCGGTGCTGCTGGTCGGCGCGCTCATCGCCTACGACCAGCTTGGCGCGGGCTGGAGTGCGTTTGCGTTGCTCTTCCTCGTGCCGGACCTTTCGCTGCTCGGTTATCTGGCCGGCGCCCGCAGCGGCGCGGCGATCTACAACGCCGCGCATTCGACGCTCGGGCCGGCCGCGCTGGTGGCGCTGGGCGTCCTCGGGGCGCAGCCGGTGGCGCTGGCTGGCGGACTGATCTGGCTCGCGCACATCGGCTTCGACCGCCTGCTCGGCTATGGCCTCAAGTACGGGAGCGGCTTCGGCGCGACGCACCTCGGGCAGGTCGGTGCGCGTGATGCCTGGTGATGCGCGGCGCAGTGTGCCGGTGCCGGCGGGCCGTCACAATCCGGCCATGCCGCGCATCCTCCTGATCGACGACGACGAGCACCTGGCCGCGCCGCTGGCCACCTACTTCGCGCGTTTCGACTGCGCGCTGGACAGCGCCACGCGGCCGAGCGAAGGCCTGGCCAAGCTGCGTGCCAGCCACTACGACGCGGCCATCCTCGACGTGATGCTGCCCGAGATGGATGGCTTCGCGCTGTGCCGCCAGATCCGCACGGAGAGCGACATCCCGATCGTGATGCTGACTGCGCGAGGCGAGGTGATGGATCGCGTTGTGGGCCTCGAACTGGGTGCCGACGATTACCTGCCTAAGCCCTTCGAGCCGCGCGAGTTGGTGGCGCGCGTGCAGACCATCCTGCGGCGGCAGCGCACGCGTCCGGCCGAGCCACAAGTCGCATCGCCGCAGCGCCATGTCTTCGATGGCCTCCTCATCGACCTGGACCGGCGCGAAGTCCTGCGCCAGGGCGAGCGCATCGAGCTCACCGGCACCGAATTCGAATTGCTCGCGCTGCTGGCCGCTGAGCCCGGCAAGGTCTTCAGCCGTGATGACATCCTCAACCGCCTGCGCGGCCATGAGGCCGACCTGTACACCCGTGCGGTCGACATCGTCGTGAGCCGGCTGCGCAAGAAGCTGGAGCCGCTGGACTGCATCAAGACGCTGCGCAACGCGGGCTACACACTGGCTGTCGCGCGGGGCGAGGGCGCGTGAGAGGCCGGGTGCACGGCGTCCGGCGGCGCTGGCGGCGCTCCTTGCGCGTGCGGCTGGTGATGTGGTTCCTCGTGCTGGCGTTGCTCATGGCGGGGGTGTTCATTGGGGGCATGCAGAAGTCCTTCTCCGGCGGTTGGGCCGAGGCCGCGCGGCCGATGCTTACCGACTATGTCGACCGGCTCGCCGCCGAGATCGGCACGCCGCCGGACGCGGCGCGGGCCAAGGGGCTGACGGAGCGGTTGCCGATCAGCATCCGCATCACGGGGCCGACGGTGAACTGGGATTCGCACCCCGACCAGAAGACCGGTCCGTGGCGGCGCGAACGCGAACTCTCGCAAGACCGCTGGTTCGTGCGCCCTACCGCCGACGGCCATCGCATCGTGTTCGGCTGGGCGCCGCGCATCTGGGAGGGTGCGCCGCATTTCATGGGCTGGATCACGCTGGCTGCCCTGCTGCTGCTGGTGCTGCTGGTGTATGCGGCGGTGAGCCGATTGCTGCGACCGCTCATCGACATCCGCGAAGGGGCGGAGCGCTTCGGGCGCGGCGAGTTCGCGCAGCCGATTCCCGTCCGCCGCCGCGACGACCTGGGCGAACTCGCGCAGCGCATCAACACGATGGCGCATGACATCCAGGGCATGCTCGACGCCAAGCGTGCACTGTTGCTGGCGCTGAGCCACGAGTTGCGTTCGCCGCTCACGCGCGCACGGCTCAATGCCGAACTGCTGCCCGAGACGCCCGAGGGCGCCGCCGAACGCGATGCGCTGCTGCGTGACCTGAATGAGATGCGCGACCTGATCAGCGACCTTCTGGAAAGCGAACGCCTGGCGAGCCCGCATGCCGCCCTGCAGCGCGAGCCGATCGACCTGGCCGCGCTGGTTCGTGAAGTCGCGGCTGAACTGCCGAATGGTGACTCGATCGCGATCGATCTGGCCGCCGACTTGTCGCCGCGTGCGCTCGATCGCACGCGCGTGCGCTTGCTCGTGCGCAACCTGCTCGACAACGCCTTGCGCTATAGCGCGGGTGCGCCGCGGCCGCCGCAAGTTTCATTGAGCGCGGAGGGGCAGGGCATGCGGCTTGAGGTGCGCGACTTTGGTCCCGGCGTCGATGATGCGCAACTCGAGCGCCTGACCGAGCCGTTCTACCGCACCGACAGCGCGCGGCAACGTGCCACCGGCGGTGTCGGCTTGGGGATGTATCTGTGCCGGCTGGTGGCCGAAGCGCATGGCGGCACGCTGGAGGTGCGCAACGCGCATCCGGGGCTGGCGATCACCGTTCGGCTTGCCTAGAGACTTGGAGCGTGATCTTCGTGGAACACCGCGGAACCGCCGTCGCCGGACCGCTGGGGGAGCGACACGAAGTGCGCAGCGCGCCAGGGGCGCGTCAATACGCGTGCCAGAGCGCAGCAAAAAAGTGGCAGGCGGTGCCCGCCAACACGAACAGGTGCCACACGAAGTGCGCATAGCGCAGCTTGTTGTCCAGCAGGAAAACGACGGCGCCCGCGGTGTACGCCAGCCCGCCGGCAACGAGCCAGCCCAGCCCGGCCGGTGCCATGCGCTCGTACAACGGCGCGGCGGCAACCAACGCCATCCATCCCATCGCCACATACAGCCCGGTCGACCACAGCGGATGCTTCAGCCGGTCGAACAGCTTCGCGCCCACCCCGAGCACTGCAGCAGCGGTGACGGCGGCGAACAGCGACCAGCCGACCGGCCCGCGCAGCACGCCCAGCAGGAAAGGCATGTAGCTGCCCGCGATGAAGAGGTAGATGGCCGCATGGTCCAGCCGGTTCAGCAGCGCCTTGGCGCGACCGGCCGGCAGCGCGTGGTACAGCGTCGAGATCAGGTACAGCACGATGGCGGTGCCGGCGAACAGCGCGGCGCCGACGACATTGGCGGCCTGTCCATTCATTGCCGCGTGGTGGACCAGGATCGGCAGCGAAGCCACTGCCAGCAGCAGGCCGAGGCCGTGGCTCACCGCATTGGCGATTTCCTCGCCGAGAGTCTGGATCCGGGGCGCCTGGAGGTTCATGCGGCCATTGTGCGCATGCCGGTTGTCGCGCGCGATACGCCGGACGTCGCATACCGCGGCTAGCATCCGACTCCTTCACGCAATCCCCAGGAAAATCACCATGACCGCCAACCAACTCACCAACCGCCAGGTCCGCCTCGCCAAGCGCCCCGAAACCACCGCCACGCGCGAGCACTGGAACTTCACCTCCGAGCCGGTGGGCGAGCCCGCCGAGGGGGGCGTGCTGGTCAAGACGCTGACCCTTTCGCTGGACCCGGCCATGCGCGGCTGGCTCAACGATGCCAAGAGCTACATCCCGCCGGTTGCGATCGGCGAGGTGATGCGCGCCGGCGGCGTGGGCCGCGTGGTTGCGTCGAAGAACCCGGCCTTCGCGGTCGGCGACACGGTCTACGGCACGCTCGGCGTCCAGGAATACATGCTCATCGAGCAGGACCAGATCAAGCGGAACGGCCTGGTCAAGATCGACCTGCGCGCCGGCACCATCGGCCAGTGGCTCAACGTGCTCGGCATGCCGGGCATGACCGGTTACTTCGGGCTCATGGACGTGGGCCAGCCGAAGCCGGGCGAGACGGTCGTCATCTCCGGCGCGGCCGGTGCGGTCGGCCAGACGGTGGGGCAACTGGCAAAGATCAAGGGCTGCCGCGTGGTCGGCATCGCGGGCGGTGCGGCCAAGTGCGACTGGGTGGTGAAGGAACTGGGCTTCGACGCCTGCATCGACTACAAGGCCGGCGAAGGCGCGGTGCGCGCGGGCCTGAAGGAGCACTGCCCCAAGGGCGTGGACATCTACTTCGACAACGTCGGCGGCGAGATCCTCGACCAGGTGCTGGCCAAGCTGGCGCGCAAGGCCCGCATCATCATCTGCGGCGCCATCAGCCAGTACAACAACGCCAACAGCATGCCGGCCGCCGGCCCGCGCAATTACCTGAGCCTGCTGGTGAACCGCGCGCGCATGGAAGGCATCGTCGTATTCGACTATGCCGATCGGTATCACATCGCCATCGCCGAGATGGCCGGCTACCTGAAGGACGGCCGCATGAAGAGCAAGGAAGACACGGTGAAGGGCATCGAGACCTTCCCCGAGGCGCTGAACAAGCTGTTCGCGGGCGAGAACTTCGGCAAGCTGATGCTGGAAGTCGCGGCCGACTGAAGAAGGCATGAATAAATCTACTGCGCGACCCGATGTCACGCCTGCGGTCCTCACCGTACTGGAGTACGGTTCCGGTCCTCGACGCGACCTCGGGCCGCTCGCTACGGTTTCTTCACGCCTTCTTGCGCCACTGATGACATGAGCCGAGCCGGCGATCAGCCTTGGTACCTGCCCGTCGACGACGAGGTGCAGGTGTTCGAGGCGGCCTGGCGTGCGCGGCTGCCGGTGCTGCTGAAGGGGCCGACCGGCTGCGGCAAGACGCGCTTCATCGAGCACATGGCCTGGCGGCTGTCGCGCCAGCCGCTGGTCACCGTGGCTTGCCATGAAGACCTCACGGCCAACGACCTGGTCGGGCGCTACCTGCTCTCTGCCGACAGCACCGTCTGGACGGATGGCCCGCTGACCCGGGCCGTGCGCACCGGCGCGATCTGCTATCTGGACGAAGTGGTGGAGGCGCGCAAGGACACGACCGTCGTCATCCATCCGCTGACCGACCACCGCCGCGTGCTGCCGATCGAGAAGACCGGCGAACTGCTGGATGCGCATCCCGACTTCCTGCTCGTGATCTCGTACAACCCCGGCTACCAGAGCAGCCTGAAGGACTTGAAGCCCTCGACGCGCCAGCGCTTCGTGAGCCTGGAGTTCCACTACCCGGCGGTCGAGGTCGAGGCGACCATCGTCGCGCACGAAAGCGGCGTCGATGCCGCGACGGCGCATCGGCTCGCGACCATCGGCGACAAGGTGCGCGCGCTGCGCGAACACGGTCTGGCGGACGGCGTGAGCACGCGTTTGCTGGTCTACACCGGGCAACTGATCGCCGGCGGCATCGCGGCGCGGCGCGCCTGCGACATCGCGATCACGCATGCGATCAGCGATGAGGCGGACGTGCAGCAGGCGGTGGCGGACATCGTCGACGTGCTGCTGCCATGAACGACATCGGCGCGGCGCACGCGGTTCGCTTCGAACAGGTGCACCGCGCGATGGCGCTTTTTGCGCAAGGGCTGGCCGGGCAGGCCAGGGCCGTGCAACTGCAAGGCGAGGGCGCTGCGGATGCCCGGGCGATCCGGCTGCCCGAGGTAACGGATGGCTTTGGTTCGCGGCGCGAGAACCATGGCGCCTGCCGCATTGCCGTGCTGCGCCAACTGGATGAGGCCGCCACAGCGCCGGACTTCGACCGATGGCCGCGCCCGACGCTGGCGCGGCGCGTGTACCGCTGGCTCGAAAGCCTGCGCATCGACAGCATGATCGTGCAGCGCTATCCCGGCGCTGTTGGCGATTTGCGGCGTGTCCAGGCGCATGCCTTGGCGCGGCACTCGCGCGTCATCGACGCGTCGCGGCCGATGCATGCGCTGGTTGGTGGGCTTGCGCGGTTCACGCTGGGTGGCGATCGTGCCGATCTCTCCGGTCTTGCTGATTCCGCGAGCCTGTGCGGCGACTCCATGCTCGATCGCATCCTGGACCTCGCGGCGACAGTGCAAGCTGACACCGCGGATGCGCGCGCCAGCCTGTGCGCAACGGCGGCCATCTGCGCCGTGCTCGACGCAGCCGGGCGACAGAGGCGAGCGGCGCGCTTTGTCCCGGTAGATGGCCCGGGGCCGTTCGAAGGACTCCCCGCCGGCCCCACCGATGCCGATGCGCCCGCTGGCGAAAGCAGCCATGGCGATGCCGCCGATGGCGGATGGAGCGCGGCGCTGGCCTTCAGCATCGACGCTGCCGACACCACGCCGCAGCTGCAAGCGAAGCGCACCCCGCCATCGCCCACCGCAGCCGCATCGCACAGCTACTTCCACGACGAATGGGACAGCATCGGCCGCCGCTATCTCCCCGACTGGTGCCAGGTCCGCGAGCAGCGCCTGCGCGGCGATGACCTCCGCTTCTTGCATGACCTGCGCGAGCGACATGCCGCGTTGCGCAACGAAGTTCGCCGCCAGTTCGCGGCGATCCGTCCGGCCTTCCGCCAGCGCCTGCACCGCCGGCTCGACGGCGATGAGGTCGACATCGACGCAGCCATCGCGGAGACCGTCGAACGCCGCGCCGGCCGCCTCGCCGAGGGCCGCGTGTTCATCGCCGCGCAGCAGCCTCGCCGCGACGTGTGCGCCGCCTTTTTGGTCGACATGAGCGGCTCGACCGGCTTTCTTGTGCCCGATCCCGCGGCGCAGGCCGCGAGCGAAGACGATGACGACGATGACTACCTCTACCAGGGCCGCGTCGCCGCGCCCGCCGCGCAGCGCCCCGTGCGCCGGCGCGTGATCGACATCGCCGCCGATGCGCTCGGCCTGATGTGCGATGCGCTGCACGAACTCGGCGACCGTCATGCCGTCTACTGCTTTTCCGGAGAAGGTCGGCACAACGTCGCCTTCCACGTCGCCAAGGCCTTCGACGACCCGTGGTCCGCCCGCACGGCCGCCGCGCTCGCCGCGATGCAACCGATGGGTGCCACGCGCACCGGCGCAGCCATCCGCCATGCCACGATGCGGCTGGCGCACGAGCCGGCCGCCACGCGCGTGCTCATCGTCGTGTCCGACGGCTATCCGCAGGACAGCGACTACGGCCCCGTGCACGGCGATGCGAGCTACGGCATCCACGACACCGCCCGCGCATTGCGCGAGGCCGGGCAGGCAGGCATCGACACCTTCTGCATCGCCATCGACCCGGCCGGGCATGACTACCTGCGCACCATGTGCGCGCCCGACCGCTACCTCGTCATCGATGACGTCACGGCCTTGCCGGCGCAACTCGGCAAGGTCTACCGCGCCCTCACGGTGCGCTGACGACGACGAAGCGCTCGCCGCCCAGCAGCGCGCTGGCCGCGGCCGCCTCGCGCCGCACCGCCGTCGCGATCACGCCATCCACCGACGGGTCAAAGCCCCCGGTCGCGCCCAGGGCGGTGAGCACCGCGCACACATGCCCGGCATGGTCGTAAACCGGCGCGGCCACCGCACTGATGCCGCGCTGGTAGGTGTCACGCACCGTGGCGCACTGGTGCTGCCGCAACTCCTCGCACACCTGCCCGATCGGGTCCGTGGCGTCGAGCATCGCGCGCATGTCAGCCGAAGCCGTCGCCCATTCCTCCTGCGCCAGCGCCCGCACGCGCGACCCATCCAGCAAGCCCAGGAACACGCGCCCGGTGGCAGACCACAGCATCGACATCACGGATCCGACGCGCACGTTCACCGTCACCGGCAGCCCCGGCTCCTCGAAGCGCACGATGGTTGGCCCCTTGTTGCCCATCACCGCGACGAAGCAGGTCACCTCCAGGCTTTCGCGCAGGCGGATCAACGAAGGTTCGGCCACGCGGATCGGGTCGGCCTGGCGCATCGCGGCGAGCCCGATCTGGATCGCCTCCGCGCCCAGGTGGTAGTGCTGCGAGCCGGCGTCCTGCGCCACCAGGCCTTCTTCCATCAGGCTGGCCAGGTAGCGGTGCACCTTGGCCGGGCTCTCGTCGACGTGCACGGCCAGCGCCGTCAGGCTGGCGCGCCCGCCCAGCCGCGCCAGTCCCTTCAGCACGGCCATGCCGGTTTCGGCGGATTGCACGCGTTGGCGGCGGTTGGGAATGGCGGAGAGGTCGGACATGGGATGGAAGGGTAAACACCAAAACGCAATTACGCATTGCGTATCAAACTTACGCTATTCGTACATACCCCGCTCAGGTCGATGTGTCCTGAGGCCCAAAAACTCAGGAGACCCCTCGATGAAGAAGCTGTTGACCGCCTGCCTGCTGGCCCTTCCCCTGCTCGCCACCTCGAACGCGATGGCACAAACCTATCCCTCCAAGCAGATCCGCTGGGTGGTGCCCTACCCGGCGGGCGGCGGCTCGGACTTCCTGGCCCGCACCATCGGCCAGGCACTGTCCGTTCAGATCAAGCAACCGGTGCTGGTCGACAACAAGCCGGGCGGCAACACGGCCATCGCCGCGTCGGACGTGGCGCGCTCGCCGGCGGACGGCTACACGGTGCTGTCCGCCGACAACGGCACGCTGGTGTTCAATCCCGTGCTCTACAAGTCACTCAGCTACAACCCGACCAAGGACCTCGCACCCGTGTCCCTGATGGGCCGCTTCCCGATGATCCTGGTCGTCGGCCCCGGCACGCAGGCGACCACTGCGAAGGACTTCATCGCGGAGGCCAAGGCCAAGGCCGGCGGCATCAACTACGCCTCGGCTGGCGCGGGCAGCCCGCACCACCTGGCGATGGAATTGCTCAAGTCGGAAACCGGGCTGAGCATGACCCACGTGCCGTACAAGGGCGCCGCGCCCGCGCTGGCCGACCTCGCCGGTGGTCAGGTGCCCGCGATGATGATCGACATGGCTTCCGGCGCAGGCTTCATCAAGGGCGGCAAGATCAAGGCGCTGGCCGTGGCCAATGCCACGCGCCTGCCGCAACTGCCCGACGTGCCGACCTTTGCTGAACTGGGCGTCAAGAACGTCGAGGCGGCCGCGATCGTCGGCATGGTGGTGCCCGCCGCCACGCCGGCCGACACCATCGCTGCGCTCAACAAGCAGGTGGTCGCGGCCATCAAGGATCCGGCCGTGAGCAAGCGCCTGATCGACTTCGGCGTCGAGCCGGTGGGCGACACACCACAACAGTTCGCGGCGCTGCTGAAGACGGAACAGGCCAAGTGGCAGAAGCTGATTCGCGACCTCAACATCTCGCTCGACTGAGAGGGATGACTACTGCGGCCACCGATCACTGGCCTGCGGTGCGTACCGTACGGGAGTACGGTTCCGCTCAGCGAACAGGCCTCCCGGCAGGCGCCTTCGCTACGAAATCTTCACACCTTTGGAGGCCGCAACTATGAATCCGGTCGAAGTCGACACCGCGCGCCGCACCAGCGGCTGCCCCGTGGCCCACGGCCCGCTGTCCGCCGAGCGCACGCCCACCGGCTGCCCGGTCAGCCAGCGCGCCGCCGACTTCGACCCCTTCGAGAACGGCTACCAGCAAGACCCGCCCGAATATGTGCGCTGGGCGCGCGAACAGGAGCCGATCTTCTGGAGCCCCAAGCTCAACTACTGGGTCGTCACGCGCTACGACGACATCAAGGCCATCTTCCGCGACAACATCACCTTCAGCCCGGCCATCGCGCTGGAGAAGATCACGCCCACCGGCGACGAAGCCAATGCCGTGCTGGCCTCCTACGGCTTCGCGCTGAACCGCACGCTGGTCAACGAGGACGAGCCCGCCCACATGCCGCGCCGCCGCGCGCTGATGCATTCCTTCATCCCTGAGGAACTCAAGCACCACGAGCCGATGGTGCGCGAGCTGGCGCGCGAGTACGTCGACCGCTTCATCGACGACGGCCGCGCCGACCTGGTCGACCAGATGCTGTGGGAGATCCCGCTGACCGTGGCGCTGCATTTCCTCGGCGTGCCCGAGGAAGACATGGACACGCTGCGCAAGTACTCGATCGCGCACACCGTCAACACCTGGGGCCGCCCCAAGCCGGAGGAGCAGGTGGCGGTGGCGCATGCGGTCGGCAACTTCTGGCAGTACGCCGGCAAGGTGCTCGACAAGATGCGCGAGAACCCCGAGGGCGGTGGCTGGATGCAATACGGCCTGCGTCGGCAGCGCGAACTGCCCGAGGTCGTCACCGACTCCTACCTGCACTCGATGATGATGGCCGGCATCGTCGCCGCGCACGAGACCACGGCCAACGCGACGGCCAACGCGATGAAGCTGCTGCTGCAGCACCCGGACGTGTGGCGCGAGGTCTGCGAAGACCCCAGCCTGATCCCGAACGCGGTGGAGGAATGCCTGCGCCACAACGGCTCGGTGGCGGCCTGGCGACGCATCGTCACGGCCGATGCACAGGTCGGCGGCGTGGACCTGCCGGCCGGCTCGAAGTTGCTGATCGTCACCTCGTCGGCCAACCATGACGAAGGCCATTTCGCCGATGCCGACCTGTTCGACATCCGCCGCGACAACGCCAGCGACCACCTGACCTTCGGCTACGGCTCGCACCAATGCATGGGCAAGAACCTGGCGCGCATGGAGATGCAGATCTTCCTCGAGGAGTTCGCGCGCCGCCTGCCGCACATGCGCCTGGCGCCGCAGCAGTTCAGCTACGTGCCCAACACCTCGTTCCGCGGCCCGGAGCACCTGTGGGTCGAATGGGATCCGAAGCACAACCCGGAGCGCACGCAGCCCGCGCTGCGCCGTCTCGACGAGCCGGTGCCGGTGCGCATCGGCGAGCCGTCGAAGGGCGCGATCACCCGGCCAGTGGTCGTGGAGAGCGCGACGCCCGTGGCCGACGGCATCGTCAAGCTGCGCCTCGTTGCACCCGACGGCCGAGCCATGCCTCGCTGGGCGCCGGGCTCCCACATCGACATCGAATGCGGGCATCCGGACCTGTCGCGCCAGTACTCGCTCTGCGGCGACCCGGCCGATGCCCATGCGCTGGAGATCGCCGTGTTGCGCGAGCCTTCGGGACGCGGCGGCTCGGAATGGGTGCATGCCCACGTGAAGGCCGGCGACAAGCTCAAGATCCGCGGCCCGCGAAACCACTTCCACCTCGACGAATCGACGCGCAAGGCGATCTTCATCGCCGGCGGCATCGGCATCACGCCGATCAGCGCGATGGCGCGGCGCGCGAAGGAACTGGGCATCGACTACCAGTTGCACTACAGCGGCCGTTCGCGCGACACGATGGCCTTCGTCGAGGAACTGGCCGCACTGCATGGCGAGCGACTGCACGTCCATGCCGGCAGCGAAGGCCGGCGCAATGACCTGGCCGCGCTGCTCGCCAAGCCGGATGCGGACACTCAGGTCTACGCCTGCGGCCCGGTGCGCATGCTCCAGGCGCTGGAAGCGCATTGCGCCCACTGGCCCGAGGATGCGTTGCACGTCGAGCACTTCGAGTCCACCCTGGGCACGCTCGACCCCTCGCAAGAGCACGCCTTCGAGGTTGAACTGAAAGACTCCGGCATGACCGTCCAGGTGCCCGCCGACCAGACCATCCTGACAGCGCTGCGCGCCGCCAACATCGATGTGCAGAGCGATTGCGAGGAGGGCCTGTGCGGCTCCTGCGAGGTGCGCGTGCTGGCCGGCAAGATCGACCACCGCGACGTCGTGCTCACCCGCGCCGAGCGCGAGGCTGGCACGAAGATGATGGCCTGCTGCTCACGCGCCTGCGACGGGCGGCTGGTGCTGGAGCTCTGAAGTGATCCTGGGCTGGCGCTTTCCGGGCAAGTATCAGACGCCTGCAAGCGTATCGATGCGCGGCAACGCCGGCCACCGTCCGATGGAGGAGACGCCGGTCGCGCGAGTCACTTCCTTCGAAGCCGTCCTTCGGGCGACCTGACCAGCCGGGAGGTCGTTTCGCGCAGCGCAGCCGTACTCCCGTACGGCGAGCACCGCAGGCCCGAGATCGGCGGCCGCAGTAGAAAGATTCCTCACCTTCCCAGTCGAGTGATGAGGCTCGACGTGTCCCAGCGCCGGCCGCCGGCCCGCTGCACGTCGCCGTAGAACTGGTCGACCAGCGCCGTCACCGGCAGCGTCGCGCCATTGCGCCGCGCCTCGTCCAGCACCAGGCCCAGGTCCTTGCGCATCCAGTCCACCGCGAAGCCGTAGTCGAACTTGCCGTCGATCATGGTCTTGCCGCGGTTGTCCATCTGCCAGCTCTGCGCGGCGCCCTTGCCGATGACGGCGAGCACGGTTTCCATGTCCAGGCCCGCGCGTTGTCCGAAGGCGATGCCCTCGCTCAGGCCCTGGACCAGCCCGGCGATGCAGATCTGGTTGACCATCTTGGCGAGCTGGCCCGCGCCGCTGGTGCCCAGCAAGGTGACGGCGCGCGCCATGTGCTCGACCACGGGCTTGACCTGCTCGAAGGCCGCCGCGTCGCCGCCGCACATCACCGTGAGCGCGCCGTTCTGGGCGCCGGCCTGTCCGCCGGAAACCGGCGCGTCGATGAACTGCAGCCCCGCGGCCAGCGCCGCCTTGGATAGTTCGCGCGCCACGTCGGCCGACGCGGTCGTGTGGTCGACGAAGACTGCGCCTTTGCGCATGCCGGCCAATGCGCCGGTCTCGCCGAGCACGACGGAACGCAAGTCGTCGTCATTGCCGACACAGCTGAACACGATGTCGGCATCCGCGACGGCTTCGCGCGGGGTGCTCGCATGGCCCAGCGTGCCGGGCGCCTTGGCTTCGGTGAGTTGGGCAACCCACGCGGCGGCCTTGGCGCCGGTGCGGTTGTAGACGGTGACGTCGTGACCCGCGAGGGCAAGGTGCCCTGCCATCGGATAGCCCATCACGCCGAGGCCGAGGAAGGCGAGCTTGCGTGGCGGAATGGCGTCGTAGGTCTTGGGGGAGATGAGAGAGGTCATCCGGGAAGCTTATCAATGCTCGCCTTGGCGTCGCGCAGCACGGGCAACACGAAAGCGGGATCGGACTTGGCCGGACGCGGGACTCAAAGCTCACGCGAAGGAGGCGAAGGACCCGAAAAAGCAAAAAGCAAGGAGCAAGGAGCACGAAAAGAGTGGGCGCAAGAACTCGATCCGAACGGGGAGTATCCGAACTTCTTTTCGGTCTTCTTTCGCGTCCTTCGCGGAACTTTCGCGTCCTCTGCGTCCGGCAGTCCGCATTCGACTGCCATCAAACGAGCGCAGGCCTCAACGAGCGGAGCCATCAAACGAGCGCAGACCTCAAACGAGCGCAGACCTCAAACGAGCGCAGACCTCAAACGATCGCGAAGTGCTCCGTCCCGGCAGACAAATCCGAGGCGCGCGCGCGCTGGCTGTTGAGCTTGATCTGCAACCGCAGGTCATTCTGCGAGTCGGCGTTGCGCAGAGCGTCTTCCAGCGAGATCGCGTTGTATTCGAACAGGTCGTAGAGCGCCTGGTCGAAGGTCTGCATGCCGAGGTTGCGACTCCTCTTCATGATCTCCTTGATCTCGCCGACCTCGCCCTTGTGGATCATGTCGGAGATCAACGGCGTGTTCAGCAGGATCTCCACCGCCGCCACGCGTCCGCGGCCGTCCTCGGTCGGGATCAGGCGTTGCGACACCAGCGACTTGAGGTTCAGCGACAGGTCCATCAGCAGCTGCGTGCGGCGCTCTTCGGGGAAGAAGTTGATGATGCGGTCCAGCGCCTGGTTGGCGCTGTTGGCATGCAGCGTGGCCAGGCACAGGTGGCCGGTCTCGGCGAAGGAAATGGCATGGTCCATCGTTTCGCGGTCGCGGATTTCGCCCATCAGGATCACGTCCGGCGCCTGGCGCAACGTGTTCTTCAGCGCGGCTTCCCAGCTGTCGGTGTCGATGCCGACTTCGCGCTGCGTCACGACGCAGTTCTTGTGCGGATGCACGAACTCGATCGGGTCTTCCACCGTCACGATGTGGCCCTGCGAGTTCTCGTTGCGCCAGTCGACCATGGCGGCCAGCGTGGTCGACTTGCCAGAGCCCGTCGAGCCGACCAGGATGGCCAGGCCGCGCTTGGTCATGGCCACGTCCTTCAACACCTGCGGCATGCCCAGGCCGTCGATGGTCGGCAGCTTCTGCGGGATGGTCCGCATCACCATGCCGACCTTGCCCTGCTGCACGAAGGCGTTCACGCGAAAGCGGCCGATCGAGGTCGGCGAGATCGCGAAGTTGCACTCCTTGGTGCGCTCGAACTCGGCCGTCTGCCGGTCGTTCATGACCGAGCGCACCAGGGCCAGCGTGTGCTGCGCACCGAGCGCCTGGCCGGAGACCTTGACCACCTTGCCGTCGACCTTGATCGCCGGCGGAAAGTCCGCCGTGATGAACAAGTCGCTGCCGTTGCGGCTCACCATGAGCTTGAGCAGGTCGTTGATGAACTGGCTGGCTTGATCGCGTTCCATGACGAACTCCTGTTTGTGCCTACTGGGTCACGCTGAAATGAAACCCACCCCCGCAGCGCCTGCGGCGCCCGCGCGGCCGCCAGAGGCGGCTGCTCTTGCGGGCCCCGTCCAAGCCTGCGCAGGCTGGCTTGGAGCCGCGGCCCCCAGCCCCTCAAGGGGGGCGCACCCAGCGGCCCGGCAAAGCCGGATCCGCGGGTGCCCACTAACAGGCATTGCTCGCTCGGGTTTCATGCGTCGCGGGTCACGCGATAGCGTGGTGGAAAGCTCATATGAATGATGTCGATACCCCGGAACAACCGTAACCCCTTTCCAGGGACCGGCTTTGCCGGGCCGCGGGTGTCGCCACCGGCGAGAGGGGCTTGGAGGAGCGGCACGCAGCGCCGCGTTCTCGGGTGAGCGCCATGTTCAGCCTGGGAAATTCTCGGGAATCTTGGCTTTGCCGCGCGCCTCTGCCGCGCTGATGACGCCACGGCGGACGAGGTCTGTCAGGTTCTGGTCCAGCGTCTGCATGCCTTGGCCTTGGCCGGTCTGGATCGACGAATACATCTGCGCCACCTTGCCTTCGCGGATCAGGTTGCGGATGGCCGGTGTGCCCAGCATGATCTCGTGCGCCGCGACACGGCCCTGGCCGTCCTTGGTCTTGCACAGCGTCTGCGAGATCACGGCCTGGAGGGACTCCGACAGCATTGCGCGGATCATGTCCTTCTCTTCGCCCGGGAACACGTCGATGATCCGGTCGATGGTCTTGGCGGCCGACGAGGTGTGCAGCGTGCCGAACACCAGATGGCCGGTTTCCGCCGCCGTCATGGCCAGGCGGATGGTTTCCAGGTCACGCATTTCGCCGACCAGGATCGCGTCGGGGTCTTCACGCAGCGCGGAGCGCAGGGCGGCGGCAAAGCTGAGCGTCATCGGCCCGACTTCGCGCTGGTTGATCAGGCACTTCTTCGATTCGTGGACGAATTCGATCGGGTCTTCCACCGTCAGGATGTGGCCGTATTCGGTTTCGTTGAGGTAGTTGACCATCGCGGCCAGCGTGGTCGACTTGCCCGAGCCGGTCGGGCCGGTCACCAGCACCAGGCCGCGGGGGCGCAGGGCCAGGTCGGAAAAGATCTTGGGCGCGTTGAGTTGCTCCAGCGAGAGGATCTTCGACGGAATGGTCCGGAACACGGCCGCCGCGCCGCGCGACTGGTTGAAGGCATTCACCCGGAAGCGCGCCAGGCCTTCGATCTCGAACGAGAAGTCGACTTCCAGGAACTCCTCGTAGTGCTTGCGGTGGATGTCGCTCATGATGTCGTACACCATGGCATGCACCTGCTTGTGGTCCAGCGGGTCGACATTGATGCGCCGCACATCGCCGTGGACCCGGATCATCGGGGGCAGCCCCGAGGAAAGGTGCAGGTCCGATGCCTTGTTCTTGACGCTGAACGCCAGCAATTGGGTAATGTCCACGAGGCTCCTCAATCAGCAGTGACGCGCTGGGCAAAATTCGCCCGGTGACGTTTTGATACGATTCTGACGATTATGACGATGATTGCGAACAAGCTCCAGCAAGTTCAGGCGCGGATTGTGACGGCCTGCACGGCGGCTGGGCGCGATCCTGCAAGCGTGCGCCTGCTTGCAGTATCCAAGACCTTTCCCGCCGAGGCGTTGCGGGAGGCCCACGAGGCCGGACAAAGGGCGTTCGGCGAGAACTACGTGCAGGAGGGCCTGGCCAAGATTGACATGCTCACCGATCTGCGCGACGAAATCGAATGGCACTGTATCGGCCCGTTGCAGAGCAACAAGACCCGGCCCGTGGCCGAACGATTCGACTGGGTGCACAGCATCGACAGGCTGAAGATTGCCGAGCGGCTGAGCGAGCAGCGGCCGGCCGGGTTGGCGCCGTTGCAGGTGTGCCTGCAGGTGAATGTGGACAGGGGGGCGAACAAGTCGGGCGTGGCGGCGGAGGAGGCGCTGGACTTGGCGCAGGCCGTGGCGAAGCTGCCGCGGCTCAAGCTGCGGGGGCTGATGGCGATCCCGGAGCCGGCGGAGGGTTTCCAGGCGCAGCGCGAATTGTTCCTGCGGGCCGCCGCCGTGTTCGCGCAGATCCGGGCGGACGGTATTGCGCTCGATGTGCTGTCGATGGGCATGTCGGCCGACCTTGAGGCGGCGATCGCGGCCGGGAGCACGATGGTGCGGATTGGCACGGCGATATTCGGAGGGCGCGGCTGAGGGGACGGCAGGTTGCCGCGCGGCAGGCAGGGGCGTCCATTTGAGCAGTAGGTCATGCCAGCGGGCGTGTTGCGCACGAGCTCTCGAGTGATGATCGAAGTGGCGCGTTGCTGCGTGCGTGCCATGGCCCGCACTCTGCAATTGCGCAGAAGCGTGCTCGCTATGGTCACGCGGTCCTCGGGCTGGAGTTGGCGGGGCTGATTCGGTCTTGCATGTGAACACCTTACGTCAAGGGGTGCTGCACTTTGGATTTGAGGGTCGCCCATGTATGTGGGTGGCCTTCTACATGTGCAAATAATCAGCAGCCAAGTGGCTAGTACAACGTTCGATTGGAGACAAGTATCCTCACGACGCGTCCCAAGTCATCACGTCGAAACAATAAGACTGTTGGAGGCGGCCATGCGCTACGGTCCCAGCAAAACTATTTTGATTGCAGTCATTGCTGCTGCGATTGCTCCGCTGATTCTGGAAGGCATTTGGGCTCTGTATCTCTTGGGAAACTATAGGAGCCCGAGTATTCGTTGGACTCCGATTTTTTTCGAATACGGCCTTTCAATTTCTACAATCCTTGGCTTGATGGCATGGGCTCGATGGTCTCCTGAGACTTATATCCGAGCCGTAAATTCAATTGGCTGGGTGGCGTTGGGCTCGTTGTCAAGAGCGCAGAAGATGGCGACCTGGGGTTTGGTGGCCGTTTCGGGATTTGCGTTTCTTATTCATTTGCTTCAAATTGGGATTGGAAAATGCGCCGAAAGCACCGTCTGGTATTGGGCGGCAATTTGTTACTTCGATAATCACGTAATGAGCTTCTGGTTCCTCGGATCTCATTTCGACGCCATTAAGATCTTGATGATCGAGTTGGCAGGGTTAATTCTGGGCATGTTTGCGGGATGGATTTACGGATTTTGGCTTCCGCCAGTTCTGTTTGATCCACCTAGGAAGGAATTGGCGGAGACTTTGGCGGAATGGCCTCATGGAATTCCGCGAGCACACATAGTCAATACGCTGGACTTCGTTGTGAGGGAAGAGTCCAATAGCTCGAAATGGAACCCCCAAGATCGGGACTTGGCGCAAGAAAGGGTAAAGGAAATTGTGGATGACTTCAATAAGGACGATTTCGAGTTTGGAGTCATGGCAGTGATTCGTCTCCTGCCTCTGGAAGTACAGGCGCGACTAACTCGCCTCTTTTTTGATCCACTCTTCCCAATGAAAAGATGGGTGCTGTTTCTGTCATTTCTGGTGGCTGGCGCTTTTGTTTTATTTCCAATTGTTGTTCGCGTCTTGTTGGTGTATTTTAATAGACTGGAGGACAAACTATGGTAAACGTCACCATGCCAACGGGGATGAGAGATGAAGAATGGGTAAGATTTTTTGGTGCGGTCAAGTTTAGAGCGGCTCGCGAATTGACTCTTTCGCCGGATGAGGATGAGTTAATAAAAATCATCCATTGCTTGCAAGATGTCCACATAGTTGAAAATCCAAATGATGTAACAGTCATATTCGTGAGGAAAGGCGCGCGTGTGGTTGATATTGAGACCATCGGCTCAAATTACGACAAGCGACCCATTCAATCCTTGCGCGCTAATCATGTTTGCACTGGCGGTAGCAAGTGTCTGGGCAATGTGGAGTATTGCTGTGGCGGAGGGGGCACCGTCGTCGGCGCGTGTTACGGAGTGTGGAAATGCTCTAGAGGATCTAGTGTAGAAGTCACCTGAATCCGCTGGCTAGATCAACAAATGATGCTGCCAGAAATCGGACAGAGAGCAATTCCCGATGTGATGGAGTTGGCGTCATGGTTGCCGCGAGGCAACAGAAACCGCACTGAAGGCAGCTGATCTTGCTAGCGTGGGCCAGGAATCAATAAATGATGATTGCGCGGCGGCGGAGCCCCCGCTTCGCTCAAGAAGACCCGACAGTCGGTGACTTGATCGTGCCCAGGAATATCTCAAATCTCGGCTGATTCGTGATTGCGATTTTGTTGGCCCATCCGATCATCCCGACTGTGAGCCATCCCAAAAAGAAAAATCAAAACCAGGAAGATGATGTAGACCATGGCCAGTCGAATTCTGCGGGTGCTGGAGTTCTCCTTCCGGAGGTGCCTGGTAGCGTTGCCTAAGCCGGAAGGGCCGGAACCAAACAAGTAATACGGTCACCGGCGAACCGATCGCGAGGTGAGCGACCATGGCACTGACGGATCGATATGCGGCGAACCTTCACGGTGTGCTGTCGTGCTACGCCAGAGCGAAGTGCTGGCCGCACTGAACATCAAGAAGCCCATCCACTACGCCCAAATGAACCGGCGTAGTGGCAATCCGTGAGGGCGCCCTATACAGATCAAGGACTGACAGCGGTTGGTGTCGAACTCGGGAGGTGCCACGGCACTCTCCACCCGTTCGGGGATGACGACGCATACGTCGAGCTTCAGCGTCCCATCCACAAGGGGCCGCCGGCCCTCGAACATCCAACGCGAAGGATCGCCATGTCGTACGCCATCGTTTCGCGGTACCGCGCCTTCCTGCTGCGCTCGCTCTTGGCCATGCTTGCAGCCGCAGTCATGTTCCCGTCTGCCCGCGGGGGCCCGCTGGACCATTGGACGGTAACGCCCGCGCCGCCTCCGCCACATTCCACCCAGCCCGCATCGACGTCCAACAACAAAGGCATTGCCTTCGGGAATGGCCAGTTCGTGATCTTTGGCGAAGGGGAAACACATTCATCCACGGACGGCATCCACTGGACGACGGAGTTCACCAACACCTGCCACCACGGGGTCGCGTTCGGCAACGGCCGATTTGTCGCAGTGGGCGCGGACACGCGAACAAGCACCACGGGATCTGGCTGGACGAACATTCGACCTCAGATCTACTCCGGCTCCACCATCTGGCTCAGAGCCATCGCCTTCGGCGAGCACAAGGGCCGATCACTCTTCATTGCTGTCGGAGACACAGGTCAAATACTCACTTCGTCGAACGGTATCGCCTGGACGAAGCGAAACCCAGGCGCAATCGTTCCCAATCCCCAGCCGTACCTGCAAGCCGTCGCGTACGGCAAGGGACGCTTTGTTGCAGTTGGCGACAACAGCACGATCATCACTTCTGACAACGGCGGATTCACCTGGACCCAAAGAGGGATCGGCACAGTCAACGGAACGTTCGCAGGCGTGGCCTACGGCAACAACAAGTTCGTGGTCGTGGATGCCGGAGCCTTGTTTGAATCCGCCGACGGAACCACCTGGTCCGCCCCCATCCCGGTCACCGGAATGAAGCTCTCCGGGATCGGATACACAGACCTCCCGCCCAAGACCTTCGTCGCCGTCGGACTCACAACCGGTACTGTTGCCCACCCTCCGAGCGCAATCCTCGCCTCCATCAACGGCGGGCCATGGACACTCAAACCCGCACCCACCTTCACCGAACTCCGGGACGTGGAGTACGGATTGAACATGCTTGTGGCTGTCGGCCAGGGCGGCGCGATCTTGCACTCAGACAAGATTCCGCCACCAGGCAAGCCACCGTGCATCCCCTCCAGCCGCAAACCCTTTGGCTGCAAGTAGAAGTTTGGCAATTTCGGCACGCGTCACGCGTCCTTGGCAAGAAGACGCTGGAAAACGAAACTCTGAAAGAGACTGCGGAGGCGTTGTTCGGTCGCTTCGATGGCCCGCGTCGGAACGCCGGCCTCGCTACCCGATCAGTTCGCGGCGACCATGCGGGAACTGCGCTTCAGGTCCACGGCGACAGAAGAAGCAACGTCCGCAGCCGCGCCATTCAAGGCATCTGCGCTGGCCCTGGTATCGGTCATCAACGCGCTGAAGTTCGGATACGTCGTCTTCGGCAGCCTGTTGCGCCAGCCCTCCGCCGTCGGGCGCCAACCCACCGAGTGGAAGCCGCGGTAGAGCGGGTTTGCCCTGTCCTTGCCCAGCAAGGTGGCCACAGCGGTGACCGTGGGCAAGTACTCCGTGCTGTTTTGCGGTGACACGAAACCCACCAGGGTGGGCGCAATCACCAATACCGCATCCGCGTCCGACTGGATCTGGTCGAACTGCAGGCTGAACCGGCCGTCCTTCTCGTTCCAGGGCGCGTCCTGCTCGTTGACCGTGTAGCCCTGTGCCTTCAATTGGCCCACGACTTCGGTCGTCAAGGCCGCGGAGGTGCTGGTGCCCTGGTCCTGGTAGGCCTTGGACAGCGTGTTCGTCTTGCTGATCTGGTCGGCCGCGGCGATCAGCCCGCCAACCAATCCGAAGGCGGTGCCTGGGTGGCCAATGTTCATCACCGTGTACGTCTTCGGCTCGGGGGTGCGCACGACGGCGATGGTCTTGATTTCCGTCAACTTCGCTGGCGCGGCCTCGATTCTTGGAACGGGGCCGACGCAGCCGGTCAGAAGAGCCAGTGCCGCGATGCCCGCGGCAAGAAAAGCGTTTCGAATCAGTGTTTCCTCCCTGGATTTATATGTGAACAACAGTCTCTCAAATGAGGGGGCTGCTGCCCAGCGGAGGAAATCACGACTTCCGATTCCTTTGCCGAAAGGGCGTGATGGCGCTCGGTTCCAGCGCGCTGCCTGGACAGGTGGTCGATGCCGTGGTGCAAAACGCCTTGCGCTCCGCCGGCCAGCGCTGCTCCGCGTCGCGCCTGCTGTGTGTGCACGAAGGCATTGCGGACCAGGTGATCGAGATGATCCGCAAGCCGAACTGAGCGGCGGCGATCCGTCGTTGCTGGCGACCGATGTCGGCCCCGTCATTGAGGCTGAAGCCTTCGACAACATCGCCCGTGCCACGCGAAAGCCGGACGCGGAACACGAAGTGCTGCTGGCGCCAGAGGCACCGGCTTAGGCCGCGCCCAACTACGTCGCGCCTTCGGCCTGCGAGGTGACTTCGATCGACAGCCTCAAGCGCGAGAACGCAGATACCTCGTGGCGTCACTCTGCTTCGAAGATCGACTCGATGGGGCATTCGAAGACGCGCGCGATGACGAAGGCCAGTGGCAGGCTCGGGTCGTAGCGTTCGTTCTCGATCGCGTTGACGGTCTGGCGCGAGACGCCGAGCAACTCGGCCAGGTCGCCTTGCGACCAGCCGTGTTCGGCACGCAGGGTCTTGATCCGATTCTTCAACGGTAGCGCCGCGAGGCCAATTGCAAGCCCACGATCCACAGGACCGCCATCGCAGGCCAAACCCAGAACATCGTCACGCGCGGAAAGCCGACGTCGGCGACAGGCTCAACGCGATGCGCACGCCGGTGTCCTCGACCGGCACACGCTTCAATGCGAGCAGGGATGTCGTCAGGACGACGGCGTACAACCCCATCGCACCCAGGAGCTCGGTGTAGTAACGGCACCATTTCATGAAGTCTTCCCTGTAAAGCGTGCTTTCCATTCTGCACACGCACCCATCGCATGTAAAGCAAGCTTTCCACCGGGATTCCCCTTACCTCTTTCGCATAACAGCCATCGCATCCACGCATAAGCATGGCGCGGCGGGGAGCATCGGTCTATCGTTGCGCCCATCCATTCACCCAAGGCAACAAAGGCTTCGTCATGAGCGAAAAACTTTCCTTCGTCAATCCCACGCCCAACAGTCCGTGGGGCACCTATCTCCAGCAAGTCGACCGCGTGATCCCCTATCTCGGCGACTTGGCGCGATGGTCTGAAACGTTGAAGCGCCCCAAGCGCGCGCTGATCGTCGACGTGCCGATCGAGATGGACGATGGCACCGTCGCGCACTTCGAGGGCTATCGCGTGCAGCACAACATGTCGCGCGGGCCGGGCAAGGGCGGCGTGCGCTTCCACCCGGACGTGACGCTGGAAGAAGTGATGGCCCTGTCGGCCTGGATGACGGTCAAGACCGCCGCGGTGAACCTGCCCTACGGCGGCGCCAAGGGCGGCATCCGCGTCGACCCGAAGACGCTGTCGCTGAAGGAACTGGAGAAGGTCACGCGCCGCTACACCAGCGAGATCGGCATCATCATCGGCCCGCACACCGACATCCCCGCGCCAGACGTCAACACCAACGGCCAGATCATGGCCTGGATGATGGACACCTACTCGATGAACGTCGGCGGCACGGCCACCGGCGTGGTCACGGGCAAGCCGCTGCACCTGGGTGGTTCGCTCGGCCGCGTGAAGGCGACCGGCCGCGGCGTGTTCGTCACCGGCCGTGAAGCGGCACGCCGCCTCGGCCTCGACCTGCGCGGCGCGCGCATCGCGGTGCAGGGCTTCGGCAACGTGGGCTCGGTCGCGGCAGAACTGTTCGCCGAGGCGGGCGCGAAGATCGTCGCGGTGCAGGACCACACCGGCACCATCGTCAACGAGAACGGGCTCGACCTTTCGAAGCTGATCCCGATCGCCCGCACGGTGGCCGGCGCGGTGAGCTTCAAGGGCGGCGACGTGGTGCCCAACGACAAGTTCTGGGACGTTGCCTGCGACATCCTGATCCCTGCGGCACTGGAAGGCCAGATCACCGCCGAGCGCGCCAAGAAGACCACCGCCAAGCTGGTGCTCGAAGGCGCCAACGGCCCGACGGTGCCCGAGGCCGACGACATCCTGGCCGAGCGCGGCGTGCTGGTCGTGCCGGACGTGATCTGCAACGCCGGCGGCGTGACGGTGTCGTACTTCGAATGGGTGCAGGACTTCTCGTCCTTCTTCTGGGACGAGGACGAGATCAACGTGCGGCTGGACCGCATCATGATGAATGCGTTGAACCACATCTGGGACACGGCCGACAAACACAAGATCACGCTGCGCACCGCGACTTACGCGGTGGCCTGCGAGCGGATCCTGATGGCGCGTCAGGAGCGCGGCCTCTATCCCTGAAATCACTTGGCTCGACCCCAGGTCGCCGCTTTGCGGCGCTCACCCCTGCCGGGGGCAACACCAGCGGCCCGGCGAAGGTTGTATGGTTGTTGTCCAGTACTTGGGCTGAACCGATCAGCCTCAAAGGGTTTCTCGGAGCGCCGGTTCCGCGGCGTTTCTGGAATGGAGCGGTACTTTGCGATGCTCGAGGGTGGACAGGGAACGCTTGGCGAGCGCGCATGCTCGAAGCTGTGCCGGTGATCCGCCGGGTAGCATTCCAGTCCCATGAAGTCCAAGCGTTTCCGCCTCCCCGATTCCGTTTCGCGCCCGCGTTGGGGGGCGTGGCTTGCCCTGCTGTCGGCAGTGGCCTTGGCGGGGTGCACCATGTTCTCGGCGAAGCGCACCTCCTGGGACACCGAGGAGTTCGACTCCACCACCACCCACACGCGGACCTTTCCCACCACCACGGCGCAGACCTGCGAGGCGGCGCGGCGTGCGTTGCTGAGCCAGGGCTACCTGATCACGGCGGCCAACGCCGACCTGGTGACAGGGCGCAAGCACTTCCAGCCGGCCAATGAGGTGCACCTGGAGGTCGAGGTCCGGGTGGTCTGCGCCAAGGAGGCGCAGGGCAAGGCGAAGCGCGAGAGCACGCTGGCCTTCGTCAGCGCCTTGCAGGACCGGTACAGCCTGAAGAAGACCAACAACTCCGCGAGTGTGGGCGTGGGCGTGCTGGGATCCCTGTCGCTGCCGATTTCCGCCAGCGACGATGCGATGGTCAAGGTGGCCAGCGAGACGGTTTCGGACGCGCGTTTCTATGACCGCTTCTTCGTGCTGCTGGACCAGTACCTGGTGGCGGACACCGAGGCGGAGGCAGACGGGCCGGCGCCGGTGGCCGCACCTGCGCCGACCTTGGTGGTGCCTACGGCGGCAGCGGCGGCTGCTTCTGCCGCTGCGCTGGTTGCGTCGCCAAGCTCGGCGCCTGCAGCGACGACTGCGCCGGCACCCGCCTCCGCGACGACGCCCGCAGGCGCGTCGGCGGCGTCGGCGAGTGCGACTGCAACGGCGTCCTCGTCGCCGCCAGCTACGGCGTCGACCTCGACGTCGGCCTCCAATGCGACACCGGTGACAACGACGCCTACAGCGACAACGACGCCTACAGCGACAACGACGCCTACAGCGACAACGACGCCTACAGCGACAACGACACCTACAGCCACAGCGACGCCTACAGCCACAGCGACGCCTACAGCGACGCCCGCAGCGACGCCCGCAGCGACACCCGCAGCGACAGCGACGCCAACAACACCGACAGCAACATCCGCACCGGCGCCCACCCCCGCCGCGACGGTATCGCCCACCAGCGCGCCGGGTGCAGCATCCCCCGCACCCGCGACAAATTTACCGATTGCCGCCTCGGCAAACCGAGGCTGAGCGCTTCGGGCATCAAAGGTTGCCAGAACGTGAAAATTCCGTTCTGACCGTTTGAAACGGCTACATAGAATCCGCGCTCACCATTCAAGGGCCCGCACAGCGGGAGGGGAGCAGGGTTCATGGAGCCGACATCGCAGGACGAGCGCTACGCGCCGCCGCAATCGCACGTCGAGGACGTGCAGTCAGAACATCGCCGGGGAGAGCTGGCGGGGCGCTGGACGCGTCTGTTCGCCTACATCGTCGACGGCGTCATCCTGAGCTTCGCGACCCACCTGCTCGGCGATTTCTCGCCGCTGGTCGATCCGGCCGCCGACACGGGAGGTCTCTGGACGCTGCGTGTCGAGGAATTCGGAATGGAACTCGTGCTCTTCCTGCTGCTGAACGGCTACCTGCTGGTCATGCGCGGGCAGACCATCGGCAAGGCACTCTTCAGGATCCGCATCGCCCGGCCCGACGGCGCGCGGGTGTCGACGGCCCGCGTCATCGGCCTGCGCTGTTGCCTTGACGCCGTGACCGGCGTGACCACCGGCACGCTGCTGCTCTACGTGTTCATCGACGCGCTGTTCATCTTCCGCAAATCGCGTCGCTGCCTGCACGACATCATCGCGGACACGATCGTCGTACGCGCCTGAACAGGCCTGAGCCGACAATCCCTCCCGTGCGCCTCGACACGCTCCATACCGCGGAAACGCCCGAAGGCATCGCCCTGTCGCTGCGTCCGGCCGGCCTGATGGCGCGCAGCCTGGCGTACCTGATCGACCTGGCAATCCGGCTCGTGGCTTTCATCGTGCTCGCCATCGTCACCGGGGGCATGGGCGGCGTGGGCACGGCGCTGATGCTGGTCAGCTACTTCGCGCTGGAGTGGCTGTACCCGGTGGTGTTCGAACTCTCGCGCCGCGGCGCGACGCCCGGCAAGCGTGCGCTGGGTTTGCGGGTGGTGATGGATTCCGGCCTGCCGGTGACGCCGGCCGCTGCGCTGATCCGCAACCTGTTGCGCACCGCCGACTTCCTGCCCGCGCTGTATGGCGCCGGCCTGACCAGCATGCTGCTGCGCCGCGACAGCAAGCGTCTCGGCGACCTGGCGGCCGGCACGCTGGTGGTGTTCACCGACAGCGTGAGCCTGCATGGCGAGGTGCCGGGGGCCGAGCCGCTCGCGCCGCTGCGCCCGCTGAACATGCGTGAGCAGGCGGCCATCGTGTCGTGGGCCGGCCGCACGCGTCGCCTGACGCCTGAGCGGCTGGAAGAACTGGCGCTGATTGCGCAGTCGGTGCTTCCGGCGGGCGCGCCGGGTGCCAAGGCCTCGCCGCGATTGCTCGGCGTCGCGCAATGGGTGCTGGGGCGGCGCAACGTCAGCGGCAATGACAAGGGAGCGCGTCCATGACGCCGCTGCAATTCGAAGAGATGCACGCGCCCCTGTGGGCCGAGTTGGAGGCCGAGGTCGGCATCGCCGAGCGCAAACGGAAGTTCGATGGCGCACGGCTTGCCACGCTGTACCGGCGCGTCTGCGAGCACCTGGCGCTGGCACAGGCGCGCGCCTATCCGGTGCACATGACGCAGCGCCTGGAGACTTTGACGCAGAGCGCGCACCGGCTGATCTATCGCCGCCACGACTACGGCATGGCGCGGCTGGGCCGGCTGGTGCTGGTCGACTTTCCGCAGGCGGTGCGCGCGCATCGCGGCTTCCTGCTGGCAGCGACCTTGCTGTTCACCTTGCCGCTGTTGCTGGCCGGCTTCGCGGCATGGCGCGACCCGGGCTTCATCCTGCATCTGCTCGACGCCGACCAGGTGCAGAACTTCGAGCACATGTACGGCGACGATGCCGACGCCTTCGGCCGCAAGCGCGATGCCGACGACGACTGGACGATGTTCGGCTACTACGTCATGAACAACATCGGCGTGGGCTTCCGCTGCTTCGCGTCGGGCATCTTCGCGGGCGTGGGCAGTGCGTTCTTCCTGCTCTACAACGGCGTGCAGGCGGGGGCTGTGGGCGGCTACCTGATCCAGGCCGGGCATGCGCAGAACTTCCTGTCCTTCGTCGTCACGCACGGCGCGTTCGAACTCACGGCCATCGTGCTGTCGGGGGCGGCGGGGCTGCGGCTCGGCTATGCCTGGATCGCGCCGGGGCGGCATACGCGACTGGAGTCCTTGCGGCTGGCCGCGCACCATGCCGTGGTGGTGATCTATGGCGTGGTCGGGATGCTGCTGGTGGCTGCGGCGATCGAGGCCTTCTGGTCTTCGGCGCGATGGGTGACGCCGGGGGTGAAGTACGGCGTGGGTGCAGCTTGCTGGGTGCTGGTGCTGGCCTACCTGAGCTGGCAGGGCCGGCCACGTCGTGCCGCGCAGGCGAAGGACACGGGAGTGGGCCATGCGCGTTGATGGATTGGCCATCGCACTGCGCCCGCGCACGATGGCCGAGGCCGCCGACCTGGGCGCGGCCCTGGTGCGGCAGCATGCGTCGTCGGTGTGGCGCAGCTTCCTGCCGCTCTACGCGGTGGTTGTGCTGCTGGCGCTGTGCACGGCCGAGTTCGCGACTTGGCTGCCGGCCACGTTGATCTTCATGTTGAAGCCCTGGCTGGATCGCAGCCTGCTGTTCATCCTGTCGCGCGCCGTGTTCGGCCAAGCCACGCGATGGGCCGACCTGTGGGATCAGCGCCGCACCGTCTGGGGCGGACAACTGTTGCGCAGCCTGTTCTGGCGCCGGCTGTCGCCGTGGCGCTCCTATACGCAGGCGATCGAGCAACTGGAAGGCCAGCGTGGTGGCGCGCGACGC
Organism: Variovorax rhizosphaerae; assembly: GCF_037889975.1. NCBI lineage: Bacteria > Pseudomonadati > Pseudomonadota > Betaproteobacteria > Burkholderiales > Comamonadaceae > Variovorax > Variovorax rhizosphaerae. Next base: position 844,664 of record NZ_JBBKZT010000001.1, read on the forward strand.
AAGCGTCGCGACCAGATGCTGCGCGGCCGGCGCGGTGCCGCCACCGGCCTGCAGTTCGCGTTTGCCAACGCGGAGATGGCCCTGTACATGGCCGTGTTGTCGATCGCGCTGTGGTTTGCGCCGGAAGGCAGCCTGCGGAGCGTGTTTGGCTGGATCGTCGATGACTCGGTGCTGTCCAGCGTCTTGGTTGCGAGCGCCTATGCCACCGTGGTCGGGCTGCTGGAGCCGTTCTATGTCGGGGCGGGATTCGCGATGTACCTGAACCGGCGCGTGGAACTCGAGGCCTGGGACATCGAGCAGGAGTTCCGGCGTGACTTCGCGGAGTGACCGGGTGCGCGACCGATGCATGGCTTTCGTCCTGGCCTGCGCCTTTGCGTGCGGTGTGGCGCAGGCCGCGCCCTCCGCGGATGCGCCGACGCGCGAGCAGGTACAAGCTGCAGCGGACGTGGTTCGCGCCGATCCGAACCTGCCCGGCACCAAGACCACCAAGGAACTGCGCTTCAAGGACCGGGGCGAGAAGGACAAGGCCGACAAGCCCGAGGCGAAGAAGAAAGACGATTCCGGCGCCGGCTGGCTGTCCGACTTCTTCCGCGCGGTGAGCGAAGGCGCGCGCGTCTTGGTGTGGGTGCTGGGCGCGTTGTTGCTTGCCTGGGTGGCGGTCAGCCTCCGTCGCTGGGTCAAGGTGCGCGCCGACGGGACTCGCCACGCGATGGATCCTTTGCCCAGTCATGTCGGCGCGCTGGACATCCGACCAGAGACCCTGCCCGCCGACATCGGCGATGCCGCGGCAGGGCTCTGGCAGCGCGGCCAGCAACGCGCCGCCCTGTCGCTGCTCTATCGCGGCGCCTTGTCGCGGCTGGTGCATGTGCAGGCCGTGCCGGTGCGCGCGGCCAGTACCGAGGGCGAATGCGTCGCGCTGGCCTCGCGCACGCTGGCGCCCGCGTCGCAAGCCTTCTTTGCACGGCTGGTCGACGCGTGGCAACTGGCCGCGTACGGCGACCGCCTGCCTGCAACGGCCGGCGTGCTGGCGCTGTGCGGTGAGTTCGACCAGCACTTGCCCGCTGCAGCACCGACGGGAGTGGTGCGATGAAGGACAACCTGGTTCGCATCCTGATCGCGTTGCTGCTGCTGGCGGCGGGGGCATGGCTGGTCAGCGCCACCGAATGGGCCGACACCGCGAACCCCACCCCCGCGCGCGGCGAGGCAGCGACCAACCAGTTCTATCTGGCGCAGAAGCTGTTGCGCGAACTGGGCGCCAAGGTGGTCAAGCGACAGGCGCTCGACCATTTGCCACCGAAAGAGGCGCGACTGGTGCTCTTGTCGCAGCGATGGGACTTGTTTCCGGACCGAGCCGGACGGCTGCGCGAGTGGGTCGAGCAGGGTGGACACCTGGTCATCCCGGACTACATCTTTGACGAGCACAAGTCGCTGAAGGATTGGCTGCCGATCAAGGCCAACTACTACGCCATCCCCAAGCCGGGTCCGAAGCCGGCGCAGGCGCCCGGGTCCCGCGCCGCATTGCTGAAGGACGAAAACTGCCGCAGCCTCACCGAGCCTGAGTCGCTGCCCGCGAGCTACGACGGCGTGCGCAGTTTTCGCGTTTGCTTCGAACCGGGCAGGCGCCAGTTCACGCCGATCGGCAAGACCCAGGCGCTCTGGTCCGTGCAAAGTCCGGCCGGCATCGAGATGTTGCGCGTGCCTGTGGGCAGAGGGACTGTCACTGTCATCAACTATGTGGGTGCGCTCAACAACTTCAACCTGCTGCGCGCCGACAACCCCTTGCTCGTGGCCACCGCCCTGCAGGCCCGCAGCGGCGCCGAGTTCTGGTTCGTCGTCGAGGAGGCGCGCGAGCCCTTCCTGCGTTGGCTCTGGCACAACGGCCAGGCCGCGATCCTGCTCGGCCTGCTGGCGCTGGCCTTCGCGCTGTGGCGCGCGGGCGTGCGCTTCGGGCCCTTGATCGCATCGGCCGGCACGCAGCGTCGCTCGATGGCCGAGCAGGTGCGCGGCACCGCCGAGTTCCTGCACATCCACGGCGGCGATGCCTTGCATGCGGCCCAGGTTCGCGCCCTCGACGAATCGGCGCAGCGGCATCTGCACCGCCATGCCATAGGTGATGCGGAACGACTCACCGCCGCCATTGCGCAAGCCACCGGCCTCGATGCACGCGCGCTGTCGGAGGCGATGGCCTTGCGCAAGCGCGGCCCCGGCGCACTGGCGGCCGACCTCGAGCTTCTGGAGACGGCACTGCGCCGCCTCGATGCGAATGCGATCCCGCACGCATCCACATCTCACTGATCTATTCGAAAGACTCCCCATGTCAGAAATCACCCCCGACGAATTGACCCGCGCTTCCGGCTGGCTCGACGCATTGCGTGCCCAGGTCGGCAAGGCCGTGGTCGGCCAGGCCGAGGCGATCGACCAGGTGCTGGTCGCGCTGGTCGCCTCCGGCCATGTGCTCATCGAAGGCGTGCCCGGGCTCGGCAAGACGCTGCTCGCACGCGCGCTCGCGCAGGCCATGTCGCTGCGCTATGCACGCGTGCAGTTCACGCCCGACCTGATGCCTTCCGACATCACCGGCCATTCGGTGCTCGACCCGTCTGGTCGGGGTGAGAGCGGTATCGGCACCTTGCGCGTGCACCAGGGCCCCGTGTTCACCAATCTCCTGCTGGCCGACGAAATCAACCGCGCACCGGCCAAGACGCAGAGCGCGCTGCGCGAAGTCATGCAGGAGTACCAGGTCACGCTGGAAGGCAAGGCGCTGCCCTTGCCAAAGCCCTTCATGGTCATGGCCACGCAGAACCCGATCGACACCGAAGGCACCTATCCGCTGCCCGAGGCGCAACTCGACCGCTTCCTGCTGAAGATCGACATCGGCTTCCCGAGCCACGAGGAAGAGAACGCGATCGTGCAACTCACCACGCAGCACCGCGCCGGCAACCAGTTTCCGCTGGACGCCGTCACGCCTTGCCTGGCCGAGGCGCATGTGATCGAACTGCAGCGACTCGCTTGCCTCGTGCATGCCGACGCGCGTGTGGTCGACTACGCGGTGCGCATCGCACGCGCCACGCGCGACTGGCCGGGGCTGTCCTCCGGCGCCGGTCCGCGCGGCACCATGGCCCTGATCCGCGCCGCACGCGCGACGTCGCTGATGTGTGGCCGCGACTTCATCACGCCCGATGACGTGGCCAGGCAGGCACTGCCGGCCTTGCGCCACCGCGTGATGATCTCGCCCGATGCGCAACTGGAAGGCCGCGGCGTGGACGACCTGCTGCGCGGCGCGCTCGACAGCGTCGAGGCGCCCAGGCTCTGAGTTCGCAGGCAAGTCACGCGATGCGCCGTTTGCTGATCCCCACCCGCGCCACCGTGCAGGCACTGGCCGGCCTGGCCGTGCTCGCCGCGGTGGCGTCGATGGCCGGCGTGCCGTCGGAGTGGGTGGGGCTGGCGAGTGGTGTGCTGCTGGCCGCGGGCATCGGCTATGCAGGCGTCGACCTGTGGCGGAGCTGGCGCCAATGGCGCGCGGCGCCCTTGCGTGTCGAGCGGCAGTTGCCCGGTGCGTTCTCGCTCGGCGTGCCGACGGTGCTGTCGCTGACGTTGGTGAACGAAGGCACCGTCGATTGGCAGGTCGCGGTGTTCGACGAGGTCGATCCGCACTTCAGCTTCGAAGTCCTGCCGCAAGACGTGGTGGTGCCGGCCAGCGCCAGGGTGGAGCTGCGCTACACGGCCACCGCACTGACGCGCGGCGTTGCGCAGTTCGGCGTCACGCAACTGCGCTGGCGCACGCGCGCCGGTTGCTTCGAGGTGCGCCAGCCATTGGGCCAGCCGCAGCGCATCCGCGTGTATCCCAACTTCGCCGCGCTGGCGCGCTATGCCTGGCTGTCGGGCGACCGGCGCCTCGCGCAGATCGGCATCAAGACCTTTCAGCAGCGCGGGCAGGGCACCGACTTCCGCCAGCTCGCCGACTACCGCACCGGCGACTCGCTGCGCCACATCGACTGGAAGGCCACGCTGCGGCACCAGCGCCCGATCGTGCGCGAGTTCCAGGACGACCGCGACCAGTGCGTGTACTTCCTGCTCGACTGCGGCCGCCGCATGCGGGCCGACGAAGGCATGCGGGCGCAGCAACCACGCGGGGGCAGCCACTTCGACGAGGCGCTCAATGCCTTGATGCTGCTGAGCTACGTGGCGCTGAAAGAGGGCGATGAAGTCGGCGCGATGACCTTCGGCGGGCCGCCGGAGCAGCGCCGCGACTTCGCGCCGCGCAAGGGTGGCGCCACGCTCAACGCGCTGATGAACCGGCTGCACGACATCCAGCCCGGCGCCACGCATTCCGACTATCAACTGGCCGCGCAGGAACTGCTGCGCGTGCAGCGCCGCCGCGCCTTGGTGATCGTGCTGACCAACTTCCGCGACGAGGATGCGGCGGAACTGCGACCTGCGATCAAGCTGCTGCGGCGCAACCATCTGGTGCTGGTGGCCAGCCTGTGCGAGCGCGTGCTCGGCCGCATCGCCGGGCAGCCGATCGTGCGTGCACGCGACGCGGTCGACGTCGCCGCCGCGCATCTGTTCGACCAGTCGCGGCGCGATGCGTTTGCGCGGGTGGTGGGGAATGATCCCTTGTCCATCGATGTCGAGCCGGCGCAGCTCGCGGTGGCCTTGGTCAATCGGTATCACGCGGTCAAGCGGGCGGGGCTGCTGTAGCAGCCACCGGTAACGACAAGAGAGTTTTCATCAACCAAAGGGAGTAGAAAAATGTCAGGAGCAATCAATCCATACGCAGCACCCAACGCGGCCGTGGCCGATGTGGGAGGCAACGGCAACGAAGTCCAGCCGATCAAGCTGTGGTCGGCCAAGGGAAGGATCGGACGGCTGCGGTATCTCGCGTACACCACGGCGGGGGGCCTGATCTTCAATGCCGCGCTCAGCGGGCTGGTCTTCGCAATGGGTGGCGCCAGCGCCAACCCCATGTCATCCTAAATCCGGCGGTTACCCAGTCCCCGGGAGCCTATTCGGAGGCCTGAAGGGGCCGATGGTGGGTGCGATGCGGTGGCTGATGTAGCGCAGCATCGCCGCCCATGGGT